>CAJUDM010000011.1:0-102037 GCA_910584915.1 uncultured Lachnospiraceae bacterium | reverse complement strand
ATGGGATAGATGAGCGTCTGGGTGGAATGGATGAGCGCCTGGATGGGATAGATGAGCGCCTGGATGGGATAGATGAGCGTCTGGGTGGAATGGATGAGCGCCTGGATGGGATAGATGAACGTCTGGACGGAATAGATAACCGGTTTGATCGGATAGACTCGGAGGCGTCCTCCCTAAAAGCAGGGCAGCTGGATATCAGAAAAGAATTAAAAGAGGTGGATAAAAAAGTTACCGCTACATATGATCTGGCGCTTGACGCATGGGGGAGCAGCGTGGAAAATAGAAAGTGGCTTGAGAGGGGAGTAACTTACAGGTGAGAGGATCCAACAGGGAAAAAAAGGTGCTGATTGGGGGCTGACGCAGAGACGCTATCCCGTCAGTGAGGCGTGAATCGTGAAGACGGATTTGACAGAAGGAAGGCTTTGGAATAAAATATTATATTTTGCGATGCCGATCGTATTGATGAATATATTACAGCAGTTATTTAATACGGCGGATATTGCGGTTGTCGGGAGGCTTGTGGGAAATGACGCTCTTGCGGCGGTGGGAAGTGCAGGACCCATTGTGACGTTGTTTATCACAATTTTTTCGGGAGTGTCCGTGGGAGCCAACGCTGTTATCGCAAGGATGGTCGGTTCGGGAAATAAGGAGCAGATTGGGAAGTCGGTACATACTTCTGTGGCAATAGCTGTTTTAAGCGGTGTGATCGTCCTGGTCGTGGGCGAATTGATAACAAGGCCGCTTCTTGAGCTGGTGAGTACGCCGGAACACGTGATGGATATGGCGGTCTTATACCTGAGGATCTATTTTTCCGGCAGTATTTTTATCATGCTGTATAATTTTGAGGCGGCAATACTGCGGGCAGGCGGCGATACAAAGCGGCCGCTGTATGTCCTGTTGGTTTCCGGTGCTTTGAATATTGTGCTGAATCTCTTTTTTGTCATGTCCTGCGGCATGAGTGTGGAGGGGGTTGCCCTGGCGACGCTTGTCTCTAATATAGTCAGCGCGGTGATGCTTTTTGGCATATTGCTACAGGAGAAGGGGGATCTGCGGATTAGTGTAGCTGAAATACGTTTACATTCCGGTATTGCGAGGGGAGTCCTGATGGTAGGTATTCCTGCGGCGATACAGGGAATGCTGTTCAATATAGCGAATATCGTCCTGCAGTCAGGGATAAACAGCCTCGGGGAGACGGTGGTGGCAGGCAATACCGTAGGCGTAAACGTGGAAATATTTCTGTATTTTATTGTGGCGGGATTCGGACAGACATGTATAACATTTAACGGACAGAATCTGGGCGCGGGGAAACTAAATCGCTGTGTGAGCGCTACGAGATGGTGTCTGGGGCTGGGATTTCTTTTTACTGTGATCGCCAGCGGTATTGCGTTTATTTTCAGAAGCAGTCTGTCGGGAATTTTCACGCCGGATGAGGCGGTAATACAGATTGCAGCGTTCAGGATCGGCATTCTTGCGGCGTTTGAAGTGCTGAATATGATGATCGAAGTGATTTCCGGAGCCCTCAGGGGATGGGGACATTCTCTGCTTCCGGCTCTGCTCAGCCTGTTTTTTGTATGCGGTGTGCGGATGCTGTGGCTGTTTGTGATCTTTCCCATGGACAGATCCTATGAATGGCTGATGAGTGTGTATCCGGTGAGCTGGGCACTGGCGGTCATAAGCCTTGCCGGGGCGTATTTTTATGTGAAGAGAAAACTGCTTGCGGGGATGGCGCTGAGAGGTGCAGGTGCGTAAAATAGCAGGTGTTATTCAGTTCCCATGTGAGCTGGATTCTGTTTGCCCCAGTGTTGTTCCTTGCCTCAATTACAGCAAATAATTATTTTCCCGGTTTGCAATCTGTAGACCGACTAATTTGTAGGTTGCATATCCTCCCATAACCAGCGGTTCCGATTTGCAAATATCTTCCGCTTCTTCACGGGTCTCTGTTTTTAGGATATACATACCTGCCATTCCCGGATAGCCTTTAAAGACACCGCAGATTTCCAGCTTTCCCTCATCGTCCAGCTTTCTTATGTTCTCAACGTGTTCCATAACTACCTGTTTTGTCATTTTATTATAGGTCTTGCTTTTCTCAATCATCATCATGTACATCAATTTTTCCATTTGATTTTCTCCTTTACATTCTATGGGGTTCACTGGGGTTATTATACTATAGTTATCCGGCAGCAGCAATCTGTCTGTCACTTCCGAGAGCAAACTTACAGCCTGCACCTAAAACGGTCTTTATGTAAGTGGGTCTGCCGCCGTTTGTCCCTGTCACGCCATGTGTTGATAGCCGCATAGCGTATGACTGCTCTGCAAAAGGCATTAAATGTATATTCGACATGTTCCTTGTGTGATGGATTCGATTCTGTGCAAGGCATAAATAATTCCTCCCTTTCTCCCGCATGAGGCGTGCATGGTTTCGTTTTAATGCCATATTGAATTTGAGACATAAATAGTTTATCATAGAATGGTGACAAAGGGTGTCACTATTCGGGGAGGAGTTCAAAAATGTCAAAGGCAGAACGGCTAATGAAATGATGATAACAATAAATGCAAAAAAGGATTTTACAGTAGGTGAGTTGGCAAATGAATTTTCCGTATGAAAAAGAACCATACTGCGTGACTTGCAGGAATTGGAGCAGGCGGGCTTCCCTCTTTACTCCGAAGTCGGGGCGGCGGGCGGTTATCACATCTTAAAAGAATGCATTTTGCCGCCTATTGCTTTTTCAGAAAACGAAGCAAAAGCTGTTTTCTTTGCCTGTCAATGGAAATAAACCATGCTGCCTTAGAATGGGTTGCTGATTATAAATTGCCGTTTGGAAATAATGCCACTGTGTTAGAACCAGTGGAGTGAATAAAACTAATACGGCAAAAAATATAGGAATTACATCAGCATTATTGCAAATACTGAGAAAATAAAGGCATTTGACGATATTGAATACCGTCAGATGCCTTGTTCTTTTTGCGTTTCTTTCAGTTGTGCCATGAATTTTTCGGACGCTTTAGAAAACACCTGGTATTTTTTCCATATAATGCACATCCCATCTTCCCTTCGTGGGGTGAGAGGACGGAAACAGAGATTGCTGTTTCCGGAAGTATTAATGATTTTATCGAATCCGATCGCGTAGCCCAGGCCTTCATCTACCATCAGAGAAGCATTGAAGAGCAGGTTATAAGTTGCTACGACCTCCAATTCTGATATTTCACGCTGTATCCAGGACGCCAATGCGCCGGATGAATCGTCCTGCCTTGACAGGATCAGCGGTTTGTCCCATAAATCTTCCGGAGAAATATTCTGTTTTGCGGCAAGGGGGGAATCTTTCCGCATCAGCACGCCCCAGACATCTGTAAGCGGTATCTTGATATGGTTATATTTTGCCTGGTCTACGGTGCCGAATACAAGGCCGAAATCAATCAGCCCTTTTTCAAGCTGTTCTATTACAAACGCCGCATTGCCGCTTGTGATGTGGTAGTGGATTCCAGGATATGTCCGGTATAGTTCCCTTGCGGCTTTTGCGATCAGACGGACAGCGTCCGTTTCGCCGGTTCCGATATAGACATCCCCGACGACAACTTCGTCCGAATGCGAAATTTCACGTTCTGTTTTATGGACGAGGTTTAAGATTTCTTCTGCGCGTTTTCTGAGAATCATGCCCTCTTCTGTCAATGTGACTTTTCTGGAACCTTTGGTGCCGCGGATCAAAAGCTGTTTGCCCAGTTCTTCTTCCATTGCCTTGATCTGAGTGGAAAGGGTCGGCTGAGAAAGATGGAGGGATTCAGCGGCGCGGACAATGCTTTGTTCTCTTGCCACTGCAAGAAAATATTGAAGTACACGTAATTCCATGTGATGAGATCCTTTTTGTTTTTCTGCATTATAACATGAATTTGAATAGGTTTCAATTATTGAAAACGATAAAATATAAGTATTTGCTATTGACTAAATTGACTGTTATAATTTAGATAAAAGAAAACAAGGAGGCTTATCCATGCAGAAAAACAGATTAGTTTCCGGACTGTTGCGGAAATAAAATTGTTGTGATCAGTGATGGTAAATAAGCAGAATAGAGGGATGAGGGAAATGAGGCCGGAACAGACGATAGGGTATGATTCGAAAGAGGCAGTGATCCAGAATTTAAGGGATGCGGGGTGCAGCCCGGATACGATCCGGTGCTTCATGGGACATTTTGACAGGGGCGACTGGAAGGTTCAGCTCAGTTTGCTGGAGGAACACAGAGAGAGTATCCTGAACAGGGTACATGAGGAAGAAAAACAGATCGGCTGTCTGGACTATCTGGTATACCGGATTAAAAACAGAAAGAAACAGGCACGATGAAATATGAAAAAATTCAGGAGGTAATCGGTAATGAGAATCATTGAAAATCAGACTTTTGATATGGAAAGGGCTCTCTATGGGAGCGAAGGCGTATTGGTAAAAAGCTGTTCTTTTGACGGCCCGGCAGACGGGGAGAGCGCCTTTAAGGAATGTTCCGATATTGCGGCCGAAAACTGCTTCTTTAATCTTCGCTATCCGTTCTGGCATGACCATGGGCTTAAAATTTCCGGCTCTGAAATGACGGAACTTTGCCGTGCATCCCTTTGGTATTCCGACCATATTGAGATTGCGGATACGAAGATGCATGGGATCAAGGCACTCCGGGAATGCAGCGATGTTGTCATCCGGGACTGTGATATTATTTCGCCGGAGTTTGGCTGGTCGGTGCGGGGCATCCGTATGGAGGACAGCACTGCGGTGAGCGAATACTTTATGATGCGTTCTGAAGATCTGACATTTCGGGGAGTCACTTTCAAGGGCAAGTATTCCTTCCAGTATATCAAAAATGCGGTTTTTGAAGACTGTACCTTTGATACCAAAGACGCATTCTGGCATGGTGAAAATATAACTGTCAAAAACAGCACAGTCAGGGGGGAATATCTTGCATGGTATTCGGATGGGCTGACACTGGAAAATTGTAAGATTATTGGAACCCAGCCTCTGTGCTATTGCAAAAATTTAAAACTCACAGGCTGTGAGATGATTGACACAGATTTATGCTTTGAAAAGTCTGAGGTGGAGGCGTGTATCATGACGTCTGTTGACAGCATTAAGAACCCGCTTTCCGGCAAGATCTATGTGCCTTCTGTGGGCGAGATCATCCGTGATGATGAAAAATCAAAGGGTGAAATTTTCATCTGCGGCCAGACGGAGGGAGATGTCCCAGTCTGCTGTGGGCGTTCAAAGCCTGGCAGGGCAATAGCATAAAGGAAAAGCAGGATGTCCATAAGGGACAGATTACTGACCGCTCTGGGCGATGGGAATGTTACAGTGACATTTTCGCTTGATAGGCATGGGCTCAGCCCTCAGGTACTTTGTTCACAGAAGCATTCCCGCGATCACGGCAACAGAGTAGAGCAGCAGCAGGATCTTGAGATTCTCCCGCAGAGGATGGTTGGAGCGGAACAGTACCGCGAGTCCCACACCGGCGCCGGAGCACAGGCCGGCTATGGCAGATCCGAAGCTTAAAGCGCCCGCCAGGTAGAGTTCTGTGATCAGCACGGAAGCTGCACAGTTGGGGACAAGGCCTAAAAGAGCGGCAAGAAAAGGCTGGAACAGGGTATCTTTTCCGAGAAATACGGCGAGTTTTTCTATTCCGATAAACGCAAGTAAAAGATTCAGGCAGAAAGTGAACAGGAAAAGCCAGGCTGTCAGCCTGACGGTATGGAAAAGCGCCGGTTTGAGGATGCCTCCTGTATCGCTGCAGCCGCAGCTTTTACAGATATCCTTACAGTCTTTTTCTTCTTTTTTTCCGCGAAAGATCAGATCTGCCAGAACCCCTGCGATGATGCCGATAATGATTTTCCATACAAGCAGGGAGGCGATCGATCTTCCGCTTCCCGGATGCGCCATTAAAATAAGAAGGGCTTCGTCCGAGGTGGAGAGAAATACGGCAAGCAGCGTGCCTGTGGTGATCAGTCCTCCGGCGTAGAGATTTGCCGCCGCCACCGAAGAGCCGCACTGAGGAATACAGCCGAGAAGTGCGCCGGCGAGAGGACCTGCCTTTCCGACTTTTGACAATATGCGGCTATTGTGGCGGGAGGAATAGTGCTCTATAAACTCCAGGATCAGGAAAGCTGCAAATAAAAACGGAAGTACCTTGAGCGTATCAAGAAGCGCATCCGACAAAACGTCCAGAATCATATTTCTATCCTTTCATTTAAAATCATTATTCAGGTATACCATTTTTTAAAGAAAACGGCAAGTAAAAATTTGATATACATGATGAAAACAGAGACCAAAATGTTTATGAGTTTAAAATTTTGTGGTATAATGTTCACGAAAGCAATGGGCAGTGCGGAAAAAGGCTGATAAAAAGACATAAAAAAATTTTATCATAGAGGAGGGAAAAGGAAATGAGGACAAAAAACTGGAAAGGGTTCATGAAGGCGGCATTGGCGATGGCTGTAGCGGTGGGAGTGATGGTGTTTACTCCTGCACGGGCAGAGGCGGCGGGAAAATTTGATCCCGCGTTTTATGCGGCGACTTATCCCGATGTGGCGGCGGCAGTGGGAATGGATGCGAATGCATTGTATGTTCACTATGTGTCCTACGGAAGGCTGGAGGGCAGGGTGCCTTATGCGGGCGCACAGGCAGGTGAACTGGTGGATGGTATGGCGGGTGTGGATACTGCCGCGGCGGCAGCCCTGCCGGGAGTGGTTCCGCTGCAAAACCTGCCGCATTACAATGATCTCAAGGATTCCATGACCGATGCGGAGTTTGCGGAACTTTACAATAATATGGCGCCCTGGATACCGGTGATCCGGGGAATGGGGCAGGAACAGGGACCACAGGTGGTTTTTGTCGCTCAGATGATCACGGATGCGCTGGTGGAAGGTGATGTGGCATACACCAATGCTGTACCATATTTCAGTAATGCATACGGCTTTTTCTATTATGGCGGTGCTGATTCAAGCGGATGTACAAGAACAGCAGGACTGATGCTTGAGATGCTGGGCATTGAATGGGAACATGAGGCGGTGAGCTATAACGGAATGATACTGCATCATTGGAGCGTAGTGACGATTGACGGTCAGAGATATGTTGTTGATCCATGTCTTGGCGTACTTACACAGGAACAAACCAGGCATGTGCATCCGGGACTTGAGTATATTTTTAGTTTGTATGGAATAAGGTAAAGAATTCCTGCGGCTGTTCCGGCAGCCGCAGGGGATTATATGTAACTGCATGGCATTGGTTACATTTCCAGGATCAATACCTGATATCTGTGTAAGAGTATCACATTTCCTTTCTGCGCGATGTCCGCATAATTTTCAGCAGTACTTTTTTGTATGCCGCAGGCAGCGTGAGCGATTGCTCCTGCCACTGATAATTTCCCGCCACAAGCAGCGTTTTATCTCCTCTGCGGTAGTATGCCATCAGGTTCTTCTGTTCCCTGAAAACGGGTTCGAGAGTTCCGTATACAAGGGTTTCTTTATATACGGGGTTTTTGCGCAGCCGGATCAGTTTTTTGTAAAAGGAAAGCACGGAATCCGGATCGTTTAGCTGGGCGGCGGCGTTGATCGCCGTATAATTGGGGTTTACCCTCAGCCAGGGAGTGCCCGCCGTAAAACCGGCGTCCGGGACCTTTCATTAAATAACATTGGCGTCCGGCATCCTGATCTGAAACGCCTTTGTGTAGCCCTCCCCGAAACTGCTGTTTAAGGTCAGTTTTCCGCCGTGCATTTCTATGATCTTGGCGGTAATACTGAGCCCGAGCCCGCTTCCTTCTTTTGTGGTACGGGCGGCATCCTCCCTGGTAAAGGGGTCAAAAATGCGCCTGGCAAAATCGGGATCGATCGCTCTGCCGTCATCGGCGACAGTGATAGTATAATTTTTTAACCGGACAAGGACTTTTCCGCCTTCTTTTCCATAGCGGAGCGCATTTGTGAGCAGGTTTGCGGCGGCGCGTTCTATCTGAAGGGAATCCATCTCACAGGGGACAGGATATTCGGGGATGTCCGCGGTGAGCGCGATATGTTTTTCCTCGAAATCGGTGTAGAAAGCGGCAACAGACTCCCGCAGCAGTTCCGCCAGATCGCCGCTTTTTTTGTGCAGGCGAAAACCCTCGCTGTCCAGTTTCACATACTCAAACAGCAGAGTGATCAGCTCATCGATCCGCATGGCTTTTCCGTAAATGGCGTCCAGATAATCCCTGCTCTTCTCAGGCGAGGCAACGCCCTCCGCGAGCGCCCTGCTGTAGCCGCAGATCGTGGTGATCGGCGTCTTGATGTCGTGGGCGATGTCGGAGAGCAGAAGGCTCCTTTTGCGCTCGAAGGCGAGCTGCCTTACTTTTTCTTCCTCCAGCAGTTCATTGACTTTGAGAGTCACTATCTTGTAATACCGAAGCGCGCCGGCGATGTAGGGGAGAAGGCTGAGCCCCAGCAGAAGCAGTAGAAGGAACAAAAATATAACGGTGAGCAGCGTGCCCTGCCATCCCTGGTAAAACGGCGAGGATATCCGGATCGGCATATTGTTTCCCGACAGGTCGGCGAGGAGGTTTTGCAGATAATCCGCAGCGCCGCCGGGCAGGAGGGAGGCAAGGTAAAAAAGCAAAAGCTGCACCATAAAAAGCAGGAGGTTTCCGCCGCTGGAGACGGTGATCTGCTGCATTTCCAACAGGTCCGTCAGAGCCGGAAGGATCATCTGGCGGAATAGAAAGCCGAGCAGCGTTTCGGCAATATAAATATAAAACAGAATGATCAGAAAGTTTTTGATCAGAAACCATTTCAGAGATTTTTTTTGCATGGTTCAGTTTTCCTCATCTTCCAGACGGTAGCCCAGCCCGCGGATCGTGCGGATGTATTCTGTGTTATCATGATCCAGCTTCGCCCGCAGTTTGGAGATGCATACCATCACATTATTGTCGGAGAGCATATAGGATTCCTCCCAGCCCTGCTCAAAGAGCTGCTGCTTTGTAAAGACTTTGCCCGGATTTTCCATAAAAAGTTTCATGATCCGAAATTCCACGGAAGTCAGCGTGATCTTTTCCTCTCCTCTGTACAGCAGACAACTCTTTAAGTCGAGCCGCAGCGATCCTGTCTCAAGGACAGCAGGATCTGCCCCCCTGTCTTTTTTGCCGCCGAGATCGTAGAAACGGCGGAGATTGGAATGCACCCTGGCGACAGCCTCCAGAGGGACAAAAGGCTTTGTGATATAATCGTCGGCGCCCAGATCCAGCCCGAGGATTTTGTCAGAATCCCCGGATTTTGCGGAGAGCAGGATTACAGGGATATTGCTGGATCTGCGGATATTCTGCAAAACGCGGTAGCCGTCCGGCCCCGGCATCATGATATCCAGGATCGCCAGGTCTATCTTTTCCCGCCCCAGGATGTCGAGGGCTTCGGAGCCGCCCGCCGCTTCGTATACGTTATAACCGTCTTTTTCCAGATACAGCCTCAGAAGTTCCCGGATTTCCGGTTCGTCGTCGGCTATCAGAATGTTATATGTCATGATGTTCTCCCGTCTGTATTTCCGGTTGTGCCTGCATATCCTTCCAGTTCAGCTTACGATAAAGCGCCGCCAGGGTCAAGTTGTGGTAGGGGGCAACATATAATATTTCCGCAATGCCGCATGTGATAAGGCCCAGCATGTGCCAGAGGAGGAAGGAGAGGTCCAGGACGAAGGCTTTCCATTTCTCTCCCCTCATCATGTCCGTGCTTTTTTTAAGTACCTCCCTGTAGTTCATATCGGGGCTCTCGGCGAGGATATAGGGCACCATGCGGTATTGATATTGTTTGTAAAAACCGGGAATGATAAACAAAAGAGACCACAAAAAGATCCGCATATCGTAGTGGAACATGGTCTTTACGATATTCCTGTAGGAGTGGTCAAACCCGTATGCTATTTCTTTTACTTTTGCGCGGTCATCGATGCTCTTGACCATAAACCGCCCAGACCCGATCAGGAAAGGGTTGACGAGGAGCGCCTGCAGTGCATACAGGAAGGCGAAGATGGCGATAGAGATCAGGATAAAGACAACAATGCCGACCATCCGTACCTTTTCAGGGACCAGAATGGAAGTCTGGGGGGGTTGTGCCTGATCGGAGGTGATCTCGGATTCCTCCGCGGCGGACTGGGTGGTAACGTCTGTGGCTGCATCATCGGTGACAGTGCCGTTATGCGTCTGGCTGATCTTTATCCAGTTTGTGCTGCCGGGGAAACCGCCGTATAAGATCAGCGTGAGAAGAGAGACCAGCACGATCCTCCAGTAGTTTCTTTGCAGGGCTTCTTTTGCCAGGGCTTTACATTCTGTTCTTGTCCATGTCATAGTATTATCCTCCGTTTCGGTGTTTATGTCCATGTGTTTATGTTTCGGTGTTTATGTGTTTGAGCAGTGCGGTGTTTTAAGGCGTCCCGCTTTCGTGTTATGATTATCATAGCATAGTTGGCTTAAGGAAGAAGCAGGAAAATCTTAACGTAATCTTAAATCTGGTAAGGAGCCATTTTTATTCGGCGCGAGTGAAATCCCTGTTTGCCATTTGTAAACAGGAATGTTAAAATGTCAAAAACAGCAGGATGAAAGCTGTGTGCACAGGAACAGGAGCAGGGGCATGGATAAAAGTGAGAGAGGGCGGGAGTACATATTAAATCATCTGGCAGGTATATTTCACACCGGCGTTTTCAGCCAGAGGCAGGGGGAGTGTGTCTCCTATGAGGAGAGCCCGGCATATAATCCTGTATATAATAATGAAGCGCTCCGCCGTATGCTGACAGACAGCGCTGATGCGCAGAGAGAACCGGTGCTTATCAGGGATGGCTTTCATATGATTTATATCTGTGTGCGGGAGGGCAGGCGTAGTTCATTGTCTGACAGCCTTCCGGCGGATCAGGGGAATGTTTACTATATGATGGGACCGCTCAGCATGCAGGTGATGAGCCGGACGGAGAGACACCGATTTTATCATTTTTACGGGATCGAAGAGAAGTGGGAGAAAGGGCTGCACTACCATACCCTGATGGAGATTTTGCAGATAGCGGGGATGTTTGCGAAGATCATCACCGGGCAGGAGTACACGGATCAGGAGCTGATGGATGCCAACTACCGCGTCGTGGACAGTGTCGGAGAGAAGCGGGAGCAGGCATGGTTTGACATCCGGTCCGAGGACGAGGATATATACCGCCACAGTTATCAGGAGGAGAGAAGAATCCTGGATGCGGTGAAGGAGGGCAATGTGGAGGAGGCTGTGCGGCTGTCGAAGGATATGGATTCCAACATCGGCAGGCTGGGGAAGAGCGAGCTCGAACACTGGAAAAATCTGTCCATTGTGGCGGCGACACTGTGTGCGAGAGCCGCGATCGAGGGAGGCGTCATGCCTGCGGCAGCCTATCGGCTCAGCGGTTTTTATATCAATAAGTGTACTGCCTGCGAGGATGTCGCACAGATATTGATCTATCGGAACCATGCGGTGGAGGAGCTGGCAAAGCGGGTGCGGGAACAGAAGGAGAAGCGCCACACTTCCAGCTATACGGAACAGTGTAAGGACTATGTGTACAGGCATTACAGGGAGAAGGTCTATCTGGATGATATCGCAGATACGCTGGGGATCAGCAGCAGTTATCTGTCGAGATTGTTCCGGAGGGAGACGGGGATCAGTTTACAGGATTTTGTCAACGACGTCAGGGTGGAGAAGGCGGCGAACCTGCTGATCTACTCGGAGGAGACACTGCCGGGGATCGCGGAGTATGTGAATTTTCCATCCCAGAGTTATTTCGGGAAGATTTTCAAGCAAAAGACCGGGATGACGCCGAAGCAGTATCGGGAACTGCACAAGCCGGCAGAGTTTTACGGAAAAGAAGGGTTTGGTCAAAATAAGGACAAATAAAACAAAATAAGGATATAGGAAAGAGCTCTCAGGTGTTAAGCTGTTAACACATTGAGAGCTCTTATCGGTATAAGATCATTTAAAATGCGGCAAGGAGGGTGAAAAAATGTTATCGGAACGATTTTACGGTATGGGGGAGCCACTGATTCAGCGTGAGGGAGATACAGGGATCATGGCGGCGGAGTATCTGGATCTGGTGAAGGCGGTGGGCTGTACGGCATACAGGTCCTGGATGCACCTGACAGATATCCTGGAAGATCCGGTGACGCCGAATGAGGAGGTGTATGAGGCGCATAAAAGGCTTCTCGACAGGGCGGCGGAGCTTGACCTGGAGGTGACCGGCATGAGCCATGAGTGGTTTCTTCCGGAGGGGTGCAGGCAGCGAAAGGGACATGCGATGCCGAAGAGGGATCTCACGGAAGGGAGCCTGTATATGCAGGCATTACATATGCTGGAGGAGTCCTGGTGCACACAGGCGAAGCTTTTCCCGCAGGTGGGAAACTGGGAGATCGGCAATGAGTGGAATCTGAACGCGTTTCTGCATCCGGACGGATTTCTGGAGGAGAAGGGAGCGGAGCCGTTTACGGCGGATGAGAAGATGGATATCGCCATCGATCTGATGTACTTTTCGGCGAAGGGTGTGCGCAGGGGGAATCCGAATGCGAAAGTCACCTGTTTTTCGCCGGCGCTCTCCACGCCCTGGCTGGGCGGGGATCTGCCGGATTATCTGCCGCCGATGTACGGGATCGCCTGGACGCTCGATAAAATGTACAGGCGGATCAAATCGGGGGAATTCTGGTCGGACAATACGGATGATTATTTCGATATGCTGTCCTGGCACCCTTATCAGATGAGCGTCGATCAGAGCAAGGTGGGGATGGATCTGTTCCTGGATATCTTCGAGCCGGACCATCTGTGGAAGGATTACAATGACGCCGCCTACCGGGTGATGTGCAAGTACGGCGACGGGCATAAACAGGTGATCCTCACAGAAGTTGGTTTTACGGACTGCGGCGATGAGAAGGAGGAGATAAGGCGGGCGGAATACACGCGTAAGATTCTGAAACTGGCGGCGCAACTGCCCTATGTGCGGACCATCTACAATTTCAGGCTGCTCAACGAGGAGGGGATGCTGAAAAAAGCGGGCATCGAGGACAATCAGATCGGCGGGCTTGCGGAGGTGTATTTCGGTTTCTTCGAGGAACCCTGGCATGAGTGCATGCCGAGAAAGAAGGCGTATGTGCTGCAGGAGATGACCGGCAGTAAGGAGGATCTCGCCGCGGCGGGCAGGAGAGTTGCGGCGACAAGGAGAGAAGTGTCGGAGTAGAGCGGCGGCATGGGAAGAGATGTCGAGGCAGAGCGGCTGTTGTGGCAGGAAAAGAGAGTTTCCTATAAAATAAGAAAAGAGAGCGGAGGAGAAGAAAATGTTCAGTTTTGCATCGAAGACAAACGATCCGAACGCCAGGCTTGGCTGGAACGACCGGATCGGCTATGGTATGGGTAACTTTGGTATGGCGTGGGTAAACGGCATGATGTCGGCTTTCCTGATGAAATACCTGACAGATGTGTCATTGGTTGACGCGGCGGTGGTCAGTATGATCATTGCGATTTCCAAACTGTTTGACGGCGTCTCCGATCTGATCATGGGGCGGATCGTGGACGGGACACACTCGAAATTCGGCAAGGCGAGGGTATGGCTGATCCGGATGTGTATCCCGCTTGCGATATCCACAGTCCTGTTGTTCAGCATCCCGGCGTCAATGACGGGAATCATCAAGTACATATATGTATTTATCCTTTACAATCTGGTGAACGCTGTGTTCTATACGGCGATGTTTGTACCCTATAATTCACTGATCTCGTTGAGTACGACGGACAGCTATGAACACGGGATGCTTGGAAATATCAGCATGATCTTTCAGACGATCGCCAACATCTGTATGAATACGTTCTTTATGGCGATGGTCGTGAAATTTTCCGGCGCGGCGGAACCGTATATGCTGGAAGCGCAGAAAGGCTGGACGATGGCGACGATCGTGGTGGGTATCCTGATCGTGGTTTCCGCATTGATCTGCGCATGCGGGACAAAGGAGAGAACCGGCGTACAGATCGAAAACGGCGAGAAGCCCAAGGATGATGTGCCCACAGGAAAGGCTTTGAAGTCCCTGTTTACGAATAGATACTGGCTGTCCATGATCTTTGCGATGTTTGTGATCTTCTTTATCATCGTGATGTACTCGGCGGGCGCGATCTTCTACTGTGCGGATGTGCTGGGGGATTACTCGCTCTACACGCCGGTGAACAACGCGCTGTCCATCGCCCAGTTTGCCACCATGTTCTTCACCCCGTTTTTCATGAAGAAGTTCGGAAAGCATATGACATACATGGTAGGGCTCGTGGGCATGGGGCTTGGCTTCCTCGGAACCGGATTTGCGGGGACGAATGTGGCGCTGCTGGTGGTATTCAACGCGCTGAAAGGTATCGGGCTGGGCGCCGCAGGCGGCATGGCGTTCGGCATGGTGGCGGATACGCTGGAATACGGAGAGTGGAAAGACGGCTTTAAGACGGTGGGCATGGGCAATGCGGCGATTTCCGCGGCGCAGAAACTGGGGCTTGGCATCGGGCAGGTGGTGCTCGGCTGGATTCTTGACTTCGGAGGCTACAGTGGAGAAGCTGCGGTTCAGAGCGAGTCTGCGAAGTCGGCGATCTCCTTCCTCTACAACTGGCTGCCGGTGGGCATGATCGCAGTGACATTCATTATCATGCTGACCTACAAGCTGGATAAAGAACTGCCGAAGATTCAAAAGGAGCTGGAAGAGAGGCATAGATAATATGCGGTTTCAAAGGGGCAGATCACGGACGAAATCGTATTTTACAACAGGCGGCTGCGGCGGAAGATGCTGTGGCCGTACAGTTTAAAGGCGAGGGAAAAGACATGTGTGACTATATCGTAAATACAAAGAGCGGGAAGGTAAGAGGATATCTCAGGGAGGGGCGGATCGAGTACCTGGGCATTCCCTACGCGAAGCCGCCTGTGGGAGAGCTTCGTTTTAAGAGAGCGCAGGAGGTAGAGCCCTGGGACGGGGTGTTTGACGCGAAGGAGTACGGGCCGGAGGCGATACAGAATGACGAGGGCGTGAACAAGGGCTCTGAGGACTGCCTGACGATCAATATCCAGCGTCCGGCAAAGGGGGAAAAGCTGCCGGTGTTCGTGTATATCCACGGGGGCGGCTACACGACCGGGGCGGCGAATGTGCCTCTCTACAACGGGAAACATTTCGCTGATGATGGACTGGTGTTCGTATCATTTCAGTACCGCATGAGTGTGCTTGGTTTTTATGATTTTACGACGTATCCCGGCTGCGAGGATTTTGAGAGCAACTGCGGGCTCTCGGATCAGATCATGGCGATGCACTGGGTCCGCGATAATATAGCCGCTTTCGGCGGAGACCCGGAGAATGTGACGATCAACGGGGAGTCGGCGGGGGGAGCGAGCGTCGTGAATATGCTCGCCATGCCTGCCGTAAAAGGGATCTTTCAGAAAGCGGTCGCGCAGAGCGGCCTTCCCAACTGTGTGATGACGCACGAAATGGCGAGGGAGAATATGGATCTGTATCTCGAGGGGATGGGGATGACGGAGAAAGATATTCCGAAGCTGAAGGAGATGGAGCCCTTTGCGCTCTTAAAGGGTGTCGCCTATGTGGCGGAGCACCATCAGTACAGAAATCCCGGTATGTTTCTGCCGGGACCTGTGATCGACGATCTGCTGCCGGAGATGCCGATCGACGCGATCAGAAAGGGCAGCGCGGAGGGCGTGAAGCTGATCATCGGCACGAATCTTCAGGAGGGGACCATGTTTGTCCATCCGGAGAAGACCGGTTTCCCCAACTCCTGGTCCATGGTCGCCGAGATGATGGAGAAAAACGGTCACGCGGACGCGATCCCGCGGGTGATCGATTATTAACATCCGTCAAAGAACGACAGGTTCATCAGGTTTAAGGCGCAGGCGGAGTTTTCCATGAGCACGGTGCCGCCAGTCAAGGAAAATTTTGAGCAGGAGGGGGCGTATCCGTTTATTTCGTTCGCGACGGATTACGCGTTCCAGATGCCGTCCGTCAAAGTGGCGGAGGCGCAGAGAAAATACACGAAGGATGTCTGGATGTACCGCTATGAGTGCATCACGAAAACCGGGTGGGAGACAGGATGGCTGGCGTCCCATGCCTTTGAACTGCCGCTGTCTTTCGGCACGATGGATTTCCATTTCAGTCAGTTTGTATTTAAGGATGAATCGGAGGAGCTGGTAGACAGACTGATCCGGGAGATCCACGGTTCCTGGGTGAATTTTGCGAAGACGGGCGATCCGAATCCCGAGTGGCTGCGGTTTGCCGGGTATGATTCTCCGGTGCGGATCTTTGACAGGGAGAGCAGGACCGCGAGGCTGGATCGCTCGGAGTTGATGAGAGTCTGGGATGATATGCGGTTTTATGAGGGGTAGATGTATTTTTTAAGGGGTACCCTGAGAATTTTGTTTCCTTTTGGGCTGCTGTATTGGGGGACAGATGAAAATTGATAAGAAATGTTTTCGGATCGTGATGTGGCTTGACGGGGCGGCGCAGAAATGTTACATATGTATTATCGGAAAGGCAGACATGATACAGAACAGGAGGTATTTCTATGAAGATTTTGGACATGACATTTGTGCAGGGGTTTATCCGCATGGCGGACGACGGTTTCCGCTTGGGGTGGCATGAGAGGAACGGGGGCAATCTGTCCTACCGCATCAAGCCGGAGGAGATCGAACTGATAAAGAGCAGGCTGAGCAATGATGGTCCCTGGGTGCCCATCGGCGCCAGCGTGCCGGAGCTGGCGGGGGAGTTTTTCCTTGTCACCGGGAGCGGCAAATTTTTCCGCGATATCAAGGATGATCCGGAGGCGACGCTGGCGATCATCGAGCTGGACGATAAGGGGGAAAACTATCAGTTGAAATGGGGGCTGGTGGAGGGCGGAAAGCCGACCAGCGAGCTGCCGAGCCATCTGATGAACCATGCGGTGAAAAAGCGCGTGACAAACGGCAGATACCGCGTGATCTACCACGCGCATCCCGCGAATATTATTGCATTGACTTTTGTATTGCCTCTGGAGGATGAGGTGTTCACCCGCGAGCTGTGGGAGATGGCGACGGAGTGTCCTGTTGTCTTCCCGGACGGCATCGGCGTCGTGGGCTGGATGGTGCCCGGCGGCAGAGAGATCGCGGAGGCGACCAGCAGGCTGATGGAGAAGTATGACGCCGCGATCTGGGCGCACCATGGGATTTTCTGTGCCGGAGAGGGCGCGCACAACACCTTCGGGCTGATGCACACGATCGAGAAGTCCGCCGAGATCCTGGTGAAGGTGCTCTCCATGGCGCCGGCGAAGCGGCAGACGATAAAGCCGGATGAGTTCCGCAGGCTGGCGGAGGCGTTTAAGGTGGAGCTGCCGGAGCGGTTTTTGTATGAGAAATAGGGGCAGCTGGGGTTAAAACGATAGTAAAGTGACACCGGAAGCTGTCAGCGGGGAAAGTAAAAAATAGTCAGGAAAAGGATAGACAGAGCAAAATAAGGATATAAATGAGAGCTTTCAGATGTTAGTATATAGACATATTGAGAGCTCTTGTTTTGTGGCTGGGTTGGGCTGTGAATGTTTCAAAATCAGAAGCAATGTGGAGAGGTTATAAATAGTATGAAAGAGTACATGAAAGATTCCAACTGGATATGGAATCCCTGCTGGAGCGCGGAGGACAAGGATACGCCCCGCATTATGCTGTTTCGCAGGAGGGTGGAGCTGACAAAAGAGCCTTATGCGGGAAAGCTGCGTATTTCAGCGGATACCAGATATAAATTGTATATTAACGGCAAATTGGTGGAGGTGGGATCGAGCAGGGGGGATCATCAGGTGTGGTTTTATGATACCATCGATCTGCTTCCCTGGCTGGAGAGGGGCGTCAATATCATAGGGGTGTCGGTGCTGCGTTACCCGGAGGATCCGGCGGCGGGGAACCACGGGATGTTTCGGACTTCCGTGCCCGGGCTGTTTGTGCGGGGGGAGATCGAGGACATGGTGGGGAACAGGATCGATGTGTCCGCGGACGGTTCCTGGAAGTGCATGATCGACAGAAGTGTCTCTTTCTACCGGGAGGAGGAGCGTTTTGCGCCGCTGGTGATCCATGAGAGGGCGGCTGGCAGTCCGGAAACCTTCGGCTGGCGGGAGACTTCGTTTGACGACAGCGGCTGGCAGGCGGCGAAGCCCTATATCAGGAAACTTGTGCCGGAGGCGGTGAGCCCGGGGAATTTGAAGCCGAGAAATATTCCCTGTATGTATCGGAAAAAACGCAGGTTTCAGGGCGTGATGGATCTGAAAAAGTCTGACTGCGGGAGAGAAGAGTGGGAGGAGTTTCTGAGCGGCAGGAGAGAGCTTGTCATCCCGGCAGATGACGAGGTTATTGTGGAACTGGACGCCGGGGAAGAGATGACAGGCTATGTCAGAGCAGCATTTTCCGGCGGGCGGGATGCGGCGGTGTCCCTGCTCTATGCGGAGGCGTATGTGCAGGACGGTTTCGTGGGACCGGAGCACATCCCGGTGAAGGCGGACCGCATCGACAGAGAACGCGGACATCTACAGGGCTATGAGGATTTCTATCATGTGGCGGGGATCGGCGGGGAGGAGGAACCGGAGGTCTATGAACCTTACTGGTTTCGGACGTTCCGCTTTGTCCGGCTGCATATCAGGACGAAGGGGGAGGCGCTTACGCTTCAGGGATTGGACTACGAGGAGACAGGATATCCGCTGCAGATAGAGACTTCGGTGAGGACGTCGGACCCGTCTCTTGGGCAGATCTGGGAGATCAGCGAGCGCACGCTGCGCAGGTGTATGCATGAGACCTATGAGGACTGTCCGTTCTATGAGCAGTTGCAGTATATCATGGATGCGAGGACGCAGATACTGTACACCTATGCGGTGAGTGCGGACGACCGGCTGGCGAGAAAATGTATGGACGATCTGAGGCGCTCCCAGCGCTATGACGGCCTGCTCAACTGTTCCTACCCGAACTGTAATACGAATGTGATCCCGGGATTTTCAATCTACTATATTCTGATGGTGTACGATCATATGATGTACTTCGGAGATTCGGTTCTGGCGGCGGAGCATATGCCTGCCATTGATCAGATCCTGCATTATTTTGAGCGGCATCTGACGAAGGAGGGGTATGTCGAGAAGGTCGGCGGCATCAATATGGAGGCGAGGTTCTGGTCTTTCATCGACTGGGCGGACGAGTGGAACGATACCAGCGGGATGCCGACGGCAGGGCTTAAGGGGGCGCTGACGATGGAGACGCTTCTGTATATCTATGGGCTGCAGCACGCGGCGTATCTGGCGGATTTTCTCGGGCGAAAGGAGGAGGCGAGGACCTACAGGGGGCGCGCGGAGAGAGCAAAAGAGGCTGTGCGCACGTTCTGCACGGGTGAGAACGGTATGCTGCAGGATGGACCGGGAGTGGAGGAGTATTCTCAACACTGTCAGGTGTTTGCGCTTTTGACGGACACGGTGGATTTGGAGAGTGGAAAGAGAAACCTTCTGCGGACGATAGAGGAGGAGGGGTATACGCAGTGCACGGTCGCCATGCGGTTTTATCTGTTCCGGGCGTTGGAGAAGACAGGACTGTATGCTTACACCGACCGGTACTGGGAGGCGTGGCGGAATATGATCAAAATGCACTGCACGACCTGTGTGGAATCAGAGGCGTATTCCAGAAGCGAGTGTCATGCCTGGGGAGCGCTGATTTTATATGAACTGCCGAGCATTACGCTGGGGGTGCGGCCTGCGGCGCCGGGCTATAAAAAAGTGCGGATCGCGCCGGTGGCGGGATATCTCAAAAACGCGTCGGGGACGGTGAAAACGCCTGTGGGAGAGATCAGGGTGTCCTGGCGGATAGAGGAGGGGAATTTTAAGCTTGATTACGAGGTGCCGCAGGATGTTGAAGTGGTGAGATAGCGATGCAGCGAGAAGAGCTTTCGGGTGTTTAGTGGCACATCCGGAGCTCTTATTTTGTGGGTATTTGGGATTTTATGCTGTACGATGGAAAAGTGCGACTAAAAAATGTAGAATAACAGGAAAAGTGCGACTAAAAAATGTAAAAATACCTTGAAAGTGCGACTAAAAAATGTAATACTGTATATAATAACAGACAGAGGTGTATTGTATATGGAGAGACTTTTACTGGAACAGCTGCAAAAGTGGAAAAATAAAAGGAACAGAAAGCCGTTGATCATCAGGGGAGCAAGGCAGGTTGGGAAGACCTGGATCATGAAGGAGTTCGGGAAACGCTGTTTTGAGAACACGGTGTATATCAATTTTGACAACAACGAACATATGAAAAATGTTTTCGAACTGGATTATGATATCGGAAGGATCCTCTCTGCACTGAGGGTAGAAAGCGGAAAAGCCTTTGGAGCGGAAAATACTCTTCTGATCTTTGATGAGGTGCAGGAAGTGCCGAAGGCGCTGGCGGCGCTGAAATATTTTTATGAGGAGGCATCGGAATATGCGATCGTCGCGGCGGGGTCTCTTCTGGGTGTGGCACTGCATCAGGGGACTTCTTTCCCTGTGGGAAAAGTGGATTTTTTAAATCTGTATCCGCTGAATTATAAAGAATTTCTGCTGGCGGCGGGAGAGAAAGAACTTGTGTCGCTTCTGGAAAGCGGAGATTACGGGATGGTCAATGCATTTTCGGGGAAGTACATCGATCTGCTCAGAAAGTATTATTATGTCGGCGGAATGCCGGAAGCGGTTCTGGCTTATATTGAGACGGATGATCTGGCTGAGGTAAGGGATGTCCAAAAACAGCTTTTGCTCTATTATTCCAATGATTTTTCCAAACATGCGCCTAAGGAGACGGTTCCGCGGATTCAGATGGTGTGGGATTCCATTCCGATGCAGTTGGCAAAGGAAAATAAAAAGTTTATTTACGGAGCTCTCAGGGAGGGCGCCAGAGCGAAAGAGTTTGAGATGGCTATACAATGGCTTTTGGACTGCGGGCTGATCCATAAGAGCAGAAGGATCGAAAAGCCGGGTATGCCTCTGATATCGTATCTGGATATGGCGGCTTTTAAGATATATATGCTGGATGTGGGCCTGTTGGCAGCAAAAGGAGATATAGCGGCGGTCACGCTTCTGGAAAAAAATGCGATATTTACGGAATTTAAGGGTGCTTTGACGGAACAGTTTGTGGCGCAGGAGTTGGCGGCAGCAGAGACAGAGCTTTATTATTACAGCGCGCCGGCTTCCGGGGGAGAAGTCGATTTTGTAGTACAGGTGGAGGGTAAAGTGATCCCGGTGGAGGTGAAGGCGGAGGAGAATCTGCAGGCGAAAAGTCTGAGAGCGCTTGTCACAAAGTATAGGCTCACGGATGCGGTCAGGACATCCATGTCGAATTACAGGGAGCAGGACTGGATGGTGAATGTGCCGTTGTTTGCGGTGAGTGAGTACCTGGGGAGGAAACAAAACGGTGAAAAAATAGCCGAAAATGTAACTGGAAATAACTGATTGATACGGCTAAAATATAATGGCAGTAAAAATTAGCCGAAGGAGAGGTCGGTATGGGTTATATTCCAGGAAATTTTGAATATGGACGTCCGCGGAAGCAGATCGTGATCGAGTTGAAGATCTGGCGGGGAAATGCATACCATGAGCGCGGAGAGAGACAACTCATGGATTATATGGAGCATTATCATTTGAAGAAGGGGTATATGCTGAGCTTCAATTTTAATAAGAATAAGGATATTGGAGTGCGGCGTGTTGTGCTTGGGGCTAAGGTGCTGGTGGAGGCGGTGGTGTAGGAGTAAGCCTCTAAACTTATGCCACTTGCTGTTTGAATTCTTAATATGGCGCTATAGGATTATTCCTAACATGGCTGCAATATCCTCAGTCGTCATTGTCACTTTTGATTTTTCGATCAGGATATTTCCCCCTGTCATTATGTATGACGGCATTACCCTGATACCCTTATAATAGATTTCACTGTTTCGCAATTTATAGGTAGAAACAGCGGGAATAACATTTTTTTGTTGCCTTTTTCGCAATCATGTTAAAGGCTTTCTTTGCGACGTCGCCCATAAGCATAATAACTTTTATATTGGAGAATAAAGAAAGTTCTGCTTCCAAATAAGGCAGACTTTTTTTAATGCTGCTTTTATCAACAGCATATTCTGTCTTCGGCGTTTTTACTGCATTTGTGATATAGATGCCCAGTTGCAGTATCTCCTGAATGGAAGTAACTTCTGCCCCTGCCC
Source organism: uncultured Lachnospiraceae bacterium (assembly GCA_910584915.1). Classification (GTDB taxonomy): domain Bacteria; phylum Bacillota; class Clostridia; order Lachnospirales; family Lachnospiraceae; genus 1XD8-76. The sequence goes on along the minus strand of CAJUDM010000011.1, from coordinate 79,835 downwards.
TCTGAAAAAGAGGGATAGTTGTCTTCAGGTAATCTGCGCCGGGGGTTCCATAAAAATCCTGCGAGGGGTCGGAGGGGACAACTTCATTTATCATAATTGCTCTGATCGCGAGCGGGTCAATATCAATGTTGTTCTCTGGTGTTCAGATATCCTTTATATCCCTTTTCAGTACTGCCATTAAAAAGAGGACGTTTGTATTCTGTAAGTTTTTCTATAGCACTGTCATCAAGATAAGGAGTAAATTCAGGTTGGGGGAGTTTGATCGTAACATGATCTTTTATCGGGTCATAAGTTGTTTGGGATTGCGGCATAATCATTGCCCTGTGTATAGAGGTCAGTGAGGCATATATCCACAAGTAAAACTTCAAGATTTCCTGATGCAGTTATTTTGTCGACAATTTTTGTTTCTATATCTTTAGCGCTTAATCCGGATTCTTCTCCTGCGTCGGCTCCCTCGCGGCTTCCGGATGTAATGCCTTTAAAGGAACCTGTTGCCATGCCGGCTGATTTGCCGATTGACGGGGCAATAAACAGACAGTAAAAAGCAGAAGCAAAAAGTATTATATAAAATATAATCCAAAGGTGCCCGTAAAACCATCGGAAAAATTTATTTGAAATGGCGGAGACAGGTTTTTGCGTCATTTTTTATCATTCCGTTCGTTCGAGTGTAATATAATCGGAGCATTTGATTGTCTGACCATCTAATGATTCAGAGACGGGTATAGTGACACTTTCCGTTTCTTTGTGAATAAGTCCATCCCAAAAACTGCCAAACCCGTTGCGGGCAATCTGGTAGTTGGGATCAGTAAGCATGTAGTTTAAAGTGAGTTTTTGCCCCTCATAAATTTTAATGGTGCCGGAAACTGTTGCGCCGGGTAAAATTCATGGTAATGACAGCACCACAGTCCAAAGTGCATGTATCGCCGGAGAGAGTTTCTCCATTAACAGTATATTCTATTACTCCTCCGATCGGTTTGGGCAAAATGACAGACATTTGTCCATCTAAATAATTTTGATTTCTTCCATGATTTTAGCATTCGTTGTATCAGGATCAGTGGCATTAACTTTGATTTCTCCGGTATTTTTGGGTGGCGATAACTCGAAACGGGTGTTGCTGTGTAGTTAATAACATATCCGTCAGGTATATCATTTTTTCTGTTTGGGTATTTCCGTCCCCATCATAAGCATAGATACAAAATCGATCAAAGCTAAAATAATTACTTGATGGGTGGATAGACGCGGGAATTGATGCATAAATACGATCATTGGGCTTGAGATAGCACTCATTGTGATTGACAGGGATCGTCAGCTCGGCATCTGTATAATATTCGATTTTCGGATACGCATTATCAGCAAAAGTTACATGAATACTATTATCAGAAGGGAGTGATTCTGGGGATTCATTATTTCCGTGTCAATATTTTGGATAAATTTATAGATGAAGTTGTAACAATTCAACCTGCCACTATTCCACGAGTGAAATTGATCTGTAAGCGATCCTGCGAGTTGTGAAGTTTGAATTCGTGTCTGCTGACATAAACTTCCCATAAATACATTTACATACAGTTGGTATCTATTCGCGAAAAAATCCTGCCCTTTTATAGAGAGTGTGGTTTTTACTGTCCGAAACAAATTTAAAAAAACTGTTGACTGCACGTAACGTGCAATTTTAGGCTAAAAGGAGAGAAGCGAATATGGATATGACATTGCGTGAAATAGGCAATACTTTTGGAGTGTCAAGGCGTGCTGTACAGGGATATGAGAAGGTGGGACTGATCTCGGCTTCCGGGAAAAATGAACGGGGACATTTACTTTATGACGAGGTGTCACAGGAGCGGATCAGAAGGATAAAGCTTTTTCAGCAGATGGGTTTTACCGTAAAGGAGATTAGGGATATAATTGATGCGCCTGATGATATTTTGAAAGCCGTGCTGGAAAACCAGGCGAAAAAAATGAAAGAGCAAATAGATAATATGGAGATCATGATCGGTGAGGTATACGGGTTGATCAAAAATCTTTAAATTTGGCAGATAGCAGTATAAACCACTTCTCTCTATTAATGATACTGCCCGAATAAAGATGTGAAGGTGATTTTATGAGGAAGAAATAAATGTGCTGTCAATATGTTTTATACCAATGGCAGTTAAACTCGGACTTACCGATTGATGTGATAGAAATAGATGATTTTAGATGGAGGGTTTATAATCGAATATCGTATTCATATCACAATCGAGGATACGGCAACAGGCATGCAAGAATAATACAGTTGGATTTTGGGTGCCTTTTTCAATTCTGTTGTATGAGTAAATAGAAATGTCCACACCGTTAGTTTGAAGGCGGGCGACCATATCCGTTTGTTTAATGTGCATGGCTTTGCGTATATCGGCTATATTTTTGCCTATGTCAACATTATTTACCTGAATGACTCTGTCAATACTTTTTTCATTTTTCATGATATTGTACCTCTGTGCAATATTTTATGTAGATTTGAAGAAAAATAATTGCACGAGAACGCAATAAATGATATGATATATTCACTAATATGAAAAGGAGATACAATTATGAGAAAGAAATTATGTGTGCTGCTGCTTGGTTTGTGTTCCGTACTGATTTCTGCCTGCGGAAACAAAGAGGTATCTGGTAATCCGGGAGATATTCCACCCTCTTACGGGGAAGAGGGAACTGTTGATAAAAAGGAGGCATCAGAGAGTGAGAATACCTCAAAGGCGGAATTTAATATAGAGGATATCAACTGGGAAGTTGATGAGGGCATTGTTGACGGTAAGCGCTGTGTTCTTTTGAGCTATACAAACAATTCAAGCTATATGATTGCAGGTTTTGAGATTACTTTTCAAGAAAGATCTGGTCTTACAGAAGAAGAGAAAGAAACATTTTATACGGATATCCAGGAAATGTTTGAGGCGAGCGATGAGGAAATAGAGGAACTGAAGGAATACCCTATTTCCATGCACGCGGAGACAGAGAGAATCACGGATGCCGGAGAGTCTGTAACAAGTGTAAACTGTTACTATTATACGGGATACTATTATTTGAAAGATATAAACCATTACCGTTTGGTGGAACCCGATATTGCAACAGTTAGATATGTTGATAAAGATAAGATACATACGGTTTATTATGACTATAATTCAGGGAAATATTCTGTAGAATCGGAGACAGAAGCAGCATATCAGTGGACGCAGACGGATCTTGGCAATAAAATTCCAAAGCCAGACGCAAAAGTGTTGGGAAGCAGCCTGGATACGGAAGAACTCTTTATGTTTGATGCATATGGTATGTCGCTTGAACAATTTAATGCCTATGTTGAGGAATGTAAGAGCATGGGATATACGGTTGAAGCAAATGGCTACGAAGGATTTTATTCTGCGGATGATGCGGAGGGCTATAATATTTATATGTATTATGAGGAAGATGATTTTGCACTGAGCGGTACTGTCGAGGCTCCCTATGACAGACACGGAGAAGATTCAAAAGAAGAGGAAAGCGTTGAGGATGCCGCACCCGAAGATACAGACAGCGATACTAATTCTGATGCGGATAAGAAAACGGTTGACGGTATCCGTCCCGAGTTTAAAGAGGCGATGGACAGCTATGAAGCTTTTTATGATGAATATTGTGATTTTATGAAAAAATATCAGGAAAATCCCACCGACAGGACATTGATCGACGGCTATATGGATATGCTGGACAGAAACGTTGAAATGACAGAAAAATTTGAAGCGTGGGATGAGAGCGAGATGAATGATGAGGAATTGAAATATTATCTGGATGTCAGTAACAGGGTTTCAAAGAAAATGATTGATGTATTGGGATAAAGATAAAATAATGCCTGTTGACCTCACAGGAATAAGCGTTCATTGTTACTATATCAACCGGAAGGCACACTGTGACAAGAGTGCTTTCCGGTTGAACTTTTGGTTGGCGTCTCCCGGAAAAATATCGTTTGATGATTTCTCGCAGGCTTACAGAAAAGGGATATCGGGTATATGTATCTTACAACAGCTTTACCCCTCTCTCCTCCATCGCCTTCACCGTCTCATCGGGCCAGATAGAGCTCTGCACTTCCCCGATATGGGCTTTGCGCAGGAAGAACATACAGATACGGGACTGGCCGATACCGCCGCCTATTGTATAGGGAAGTTCCTTCTCGAGAATCGCCTTCTGGAAGGGGAGTTCGGCGCGTTCCTCACAGCCGGTTTTTGCGAGCTGTTCTTTTAAAGAGTCCTCGTCCACGCGGATACCCATGGAGGATAACTCCAGTGCGATATCCAGCACCGGGTAGTAGACGATGATGTCCGCGTTCAGCGCCCAGTCGTCATAGTCCGGCGCTCTGCCGTCGTGGCGCTCTCCGGAGGCAAGCTTATCGCCGATCTGCATCAGGCAGACAGCGCCTTTTTCTCTGGTGATATAGTATTCTCTCTGTTTCGGTGTGGCATCCGGGTACAGGTCTTCGAGTTCCTGCGTTGTGATAAAGAAAATATCTTTCGGCAGGATCTCGGTTATGTAGTCATACTGGATCGCCATATATTTTTCTGTCTTGCAGAGCACCCGGTAGACATCCCGCACAACATTCTTTAGAGTATCTAAATTGCGCTCATCCTTGTCTATGATCCGCTCCCAATCCCACTGATCCACGAAGATGGAGTGAATATTGTCGGTCTCCTCATCCCGGCGGATGGCATTCATATCGGTATAGAGCCCTTCCCCGTAGTGGAAGCCGTATTTTTTCAGGGCGTAGCGCTTCCACTTCGCAAGGGATTGAACGACCTCCGCTTTTCTTTCATTCTGCTCTTTCATCGTAAAACCGACAGGGCGCTCTATGCCGTTTAAGTTGTCGTTCAGGCCTGATTCCGGTGTTACGAACAGCGGTGCCGATACCCTTTGCAGATGGAGGCGTTCTGTCAGAAGCTCCTGAAAGCAGTCTTTGACCAGCTTGATCGCGACCTGAGTATCGTGAAGGTTTAATTCGGATTGATAGTTTTCTGGTATGGTAATATTGCTCATTGATTGATCCTTTCTTTAACTATATGTGGTTTATTTTTATGCGGATAATTCTGATATTTATGCCTGATGGCACAGTGATTCCGGCACAGGCTACGTAATCCGCCAGTGTAACAGTGAAGCCTAAAAACTGAACTGTTACCCACCAGTACTATTAAACTCCTTTTTTTTTATATATGCAAGCAAAAACATGGTATAATATCGACAGATATGATACCAGCGCCGAGCGAAGCGAGTGTGCATCGCGAAGCGTACCATGTCGATAGACATGGTATAATATCCACGAAGGCAGTGAGCAGTGCGGAAAAAGACTGATAAAAAGATGTGTTGTGCTTGCACATAAGCAGATTTTTATCTGGCTTTTTCCATAGGGCGGAAGCCCGTGAGTTCGGAAAACCGCAGGTTTTTCGAACTCGCACTGCGGAAAAGATTCATGATATAATATCCACAAAAGAAAAACAAGTGGCTGCGAAGCGAACATTTGTTTTTCTGTGGATATTAACGAGCAAACGTCCGATGAAATCGGACAGAAAGCGCTGAAAGTGCGGGTTTGTGAGTTTATGTATAATATCCGCAAAAGAAATAATCATCGATAAAGGAATTCTTATGGAAGTGATCACATCTGTCCGCAATCTTGTAGAATTTATTCTGCGGAGCGGAGATATCGACAACAGAAAAGCGGCGGCTCCTGATACGGCTATGCAGGAGGGCGGCAGAATCCACCGTATGCTTCAGCGGCGTATGGGGGCTGATTATCATGCGGAAGTCACATTAAAATATACTTATCATACACCAAAGTATGATATCCTTGTGGAGGGCAGGGCGGACGGCATTATTGACGGGCAGTTGGCGCGGCGGATCCTGAGAGAAGCGCCGGACTGGTTTGATGAGCGGGAAAGAGGACGGACAAAGCTTGAGACGGGAAACAGTATTGAGATAAAGACAGAGGGTGAAGCCGGAAACGGTGTGGAGAGCGGCATAATACCGGAAAAGCCAAATGGTACAGGATCTGAAACGGAGCATAGTGCGGAAGGCGGTATGGAGGGGCAGGAGCAATATCCTGACAGAATAGATGACACAGTTGTCATAGATGAGATCAAGGGTACTTACGCGGATGTCAGCAGGATGAAAGCGCCCGTCATGGTGCATCTGGCGCAGGCAAAATGCTATGCCTTCATCTATGCAAAGCAAAATAACCTGCCCTACATCCGTGTTCGTATGACCTACTGCAATATGGAGACGGAGGAGCTGCAGTATTTTTTCAGAGATTACCGTTTTCAGGATCTGGAGAGGTGGTTCGGTGATCTGATGCGGTCCTATCAGAAGTGGTCGGACTATGAGGTGGACTGGCAGGAAAAAAGGCAGCGGTCTATCCGGGAAATGGAGTTTCCTTTCCCCTATCGGGAAGGGCAGAAAGAGCTTGTCACCTATGTCTATCAGACTCTGTACCACAAAAAGAAGCTGTTTATCGAGGCACCCACAGGAGTCGGGAAAACATTGTCCACGGTGTTTCCGTCGGTGAAGGCTGTGGGAGAGCAGATGGCGGAGAAGCTGTTTTATCTGACCGCAAAAACCATCACCAGGACGGTGGCGGAGGAGGCTTTTTCTATTCTGCGGGATGGAGGGCTGCTGTTTAAGACTGTGATATTGACTGCGCGGGACAAAATCTGCTTTTTGGAGGAGGCGGAGTGCAATCCGGCGGCGTGTCCCTACGCGAAGGGGCACTATGACAGGGTGAATGATGCGGTCTATGATATGTTGACTCATGAAGTCAGCTTTACGAGGGAGCTCATAGAGGCTTACGCCGGGAAGCATCAGGTCTGCCCTTTTGAGATGTGTCTGGATATGAGCCTGTTTGCGGACGGGGTGATCTGTGACTATAATTATGTGTTTGATCCCCATGTCTATCTGAAGAGATTTTTTGCGGAGGGCGTAAGGCGGGAGTACATCTTTCTGGTGGATGAGGCGCATAACCTGGTGGACAGGGGGCGGGAGATGTACAGCGCCGAACTGAAAAAAGAGGATTTTCTGGCGCTCAAAAAGATCGTTAAGGGGTATGACAAAAAGATGGGCTCACTGCTTGAGCGCTGCAACAGGCAGCTCCTCAACTATAAAAAGGAGTGTGAGAACTATCAGGTTCTTGAAAGCATCGAGGCGTTTATCCTGCCGTTAAATAAGCTGGCGGCACAGATGGAAAGGTTTCTGGAGGACCATGATGACAGTCCTGTCAGGAAAGCGGTGTTGGAGTTTTACTTTGAGATATCGCACTTTTTGCTGATTTATGACAAACTAAATGACAAGTATGTCATTTATGGGGAAATGCAGAAAGACGATAGTTTTATGCTGAAACTTTTCTGCGTCGATCCGTCCGGGAACCTGGAGGAATGTATGATGCGGGGCAGGAGCAGTATTCTGTTCTCAGCGACTTTTCTGCCGATTCAGTATTACAAGGGGCTTCTGGGGGGAGGTAAGGAGGATTATGAGGTGTACGCGTCCTCCGTCTTTTCACCTGAAAAACGGGGACTTTTTATCGGTTCCGATATCACCAGCAAATATACAAGGCGGGGACCGGGGGAATATTTCAGGGCGGCTTCCTATATCAAGGAGATCACGGCGCAGAGGCGGGGAAATTATCTGATCTTCTTTCCCTCCCATGCTTTTCTGAGAGAGGTATATGATGTCTATCAGGAAACCTTTTATGATGCGGGGCGGGAGATATGCGTTGTGCAGGAAGAGTACATGGGGGAGAAGGAGAGGGAGGAATTTTTGAACCGGTTTTCTGCGGGCGAAGCAGGCCGCGGGGAGGGTGCTGTAGTAGAGGACATGGTAGTAGAAGACGCTGTAGCAGAAGACGCCGCAGTAAGGGAGGCAGTAATGAGGGGGACAACAGCAGAAAATACTGTACCGGATGCTTTGATGCCGCCGGAGACTGCATCAGGAAAGGATGTGCCGGTCGGTCAGAAGGGGAAGAGAGATGATGGCGAAAGGCAGTCTCTTCTGGGATTCTGTGTGCTGGGCGGGATTTTCAGCGAGGGCATCGACTTAAAGCAGGATCGGCTGATCGGCGCGATCATTGTGGGGACCGGGCTGCCGCAGGTGTGCAATGAACGGGAGATCATCCGTCAGTATTTTGATAAACAGTCGAAAAACGGTTTTGACTATGCCTACCAGTACCCGGGAATGAATAAAGTGCTGCAGGCGGCGGGCAGGGTGATCCGCACGGTGGATGATGTCGGTATCGTGGCGCTTTTGGATGAGCGTTTTTTGCAGCGCTCCTATCAGAGGATGTTTCCGAGAGAATGGGAGCAGTACCGGGTGACCACCTGTAATCATGCGGCGTTCCATGTGAAGGAATTTTGGAGGAGGTGGACTTAACCGGCATCCCGCAGCCTTGCGATCTCCTCCCTGTAGGGCGGCACCTTTTTATCGGGATCATCCGCCAGCGGAATGTAGGGCGTCTCCAGAATTTTCGGGATATCCGAAAGGGCTGGATGGTGGGCGATGCGGGAGAGCGCCTCAAATCCGATATAGCCGTCCCCCAGGTTGGCATGCCTGTCCTTGCGGGATCCCTGCGGGTTCTTGCTGTCGTTTAAATGGATGGCGGCGATCCGGGATATGCCGAGAAGCTTGTCAAATTCTGTCAGAATCCCATCAAAGTTATGAATCACATCATACCCCGCGTCATGCATATGGCAGGTGTCCATGCAGACCTTAAGTTTTTCGGAATGTACGGTTTTTTCATAGATTTCCGCCAGTTCTTCAAAAGTGCTGCCGATCTCGGAGCCTTTTCCCGCCATGGTTTCCAGTGCGATATGGACGGGCGTATCGGCAGTCAGGATCTTATTTAATCCCTCCGTGATCTTTCTGATACCGGTATCTTTTCCTTCGCCGACATGGGAGCCGGGGTGCAGTACCAGAATATGGCTTCCCATGCCAGCGCTCCTCGTGATCTCCTTTTCCAGAAATTCTACGGCGAGTTCAAAAGTGGAGGGATTGACCGCATTGGCAAGATTGATGATATAGGGCGCGTGTACGATGAACTGTGTGATGCCCTCTTCTCTCATCAGAGCCCGGGCTTCGGGAATCCTCAGTTCGGACAGTTCTTTTCTCCGGGTATTCTGGGGAGCGCCTGTATAGACCATAAAGGTGTTGGCGTTATAGGAGAGGGCTTCTTTTACAGAACCCAAAAACATTTCTTTTCCACTCATTCCGACATGTGAGCCTATCAGTAACATGTGATCTGATCCTTTCTTTTATATATCATGTGTTTATTTTCGCAAGCAATAAATCAGGCGGCCGTGCCTGCACAGACAGTTGATTAATGCCGCGAGGGTCAATGCCCGTGTGTTCTGAGACACATTTCCCTTGGATGCATCAGATTTCACGCCTTGCTTTGCGGCGGATAAAAATTTCTGTTTTGCCCATTGCGGTAAATAATAGAAAAATAATATCGCGGGGTTTGGAAATCCGGAACAGTACTGAATCAGTCAATAATGTTCTGCCACAAGATATTGTAGCACAGATAAAAAAATAGTGCCAGTAAGGAGGCAAAAATTGTATCAAAATTGTGCGAAAAATAATGTGTTTTGTTATATAAGTCAGAAATAAGCGGCGAAAAAAATATAAAAAAAGACTTGCTTTTTGGAAAAAGACATGAGTGTTTTTTTGAAAAAATGAAACTGACAGATGTGTATATGTGGATAAATATGTGGAAAAGGGGGTATTTCAAGGCAAAAATGACATGTATTCCATAAAAAGATGGGCAAAAATGTGGATTACTTTTTGGGAAAAAGAAAAACAGTACCGATCTGGTCAATCCGATGTGGATAAGTTTTATGTTAACACAAGAGCGGAAAAAATGGATGAAAAACGGAAAACAGATAAAAAACAGTTGCTTTTAAACAATTGCAAACTATAAAATATACACAGCAGCTGGCAGGTGCTAATTTTGAGATAGTACAATTTGGAAAAATGTGATAAAATATCTGAGGTGGCGGTGGATAGTGGGACGGTCAAAAGGCTGCACTGTCCATAATAGGCAGCCACAAAGAAAAGAGGAGTATTATGGAAAACAGAAAATGGTATTATGAAAGTGTATTCTATCAGATATACCCGCTGGGGTTTTGCGGCGCCCCGTTTGAAAACGACGGTGTGCTGACAAGCCGGATAGGGAAGGTGGAGGACTGGATTCCCCATATGGAGAAGCTGGGCATAAATGCGATCTATTTTTCACCGGTATTTGAATCGGATACCCACGGCTACAACACCAGGGATTATAAGCTGATCGACAAACGTCTGGGCACTAACGAGGATTTTAAGGAAGTATGCGGCAAGCTGCACGGAGCGGGCATCAAAGTTGTGCTGGACGGCGTGTTCAACCATGTGGGAAGGGGCTTCTGGGCGTTTCAGGATGTGCTGAAAAACAGGGAGCGTTCCCCCTATCTGCACTGGTTCCACATCAGCCTTGAGGGAAATTCCAACTATAATGACGGGCTCTGGTACGAGGGCTGGGAGGGCAACTATGATCTTGTGAAGCTAAACCTTCAGAACGAGGAGGTGATCCAGCATATCTTTGATGCGGTGAATTACTGGATCGATACGTTTGATATCGACGGGCTCAGGCTGGATGTGGCGTACTGTCTTGACCACAATTTTGTGAGGCGGCTGCGCCAGTTCTGCGACGGCAAAAAGCAGGATTTTTATCTGCTGGGCGAGATGCTCCACGGGGATTATAACCAGATGGTGAACGACCAGATGCTGCACTCCGCCACGAACTATGAATGCTATAAGGGACTTCACTCAAGCTTTAACAGCATGAACCTGTTTGAGATCAACCATTCTCTGATGCGGCAGTTCGGACCGGAAAACTGGACATTGTATAAAGGAAAACATATGCTGTCCTTTGTGGACAATCATGATGTGACAAGGGTGGCGAGCATCCTGACAAATGAAAAGCATCTGCCGTTGATCTATGCGCTGATGTTCGGGATGCCGGGGATACCCTGCGTATATTATGGAAGCGAGTGGGGCGCAAAAGCCCATAAGAGCGAGGGCGATCCGGCTCTCAGAGCCTGCTTTGAAAAGCCTGAGTGGAATGAACTGACAGAGCAGATCGCGAAGATGGCGGAGGCGAAGAAGAACTCGGAGGCGCTGAACTACGGCGCGTTCCGCTCCGTGGTATTGACAAACAAACAGTGCATTTTCGAGAGAAAGTCGGAACATGAGCGGGTGCTCGTGGCAGTCAACGCGGACGGGGAGAGTTATACGGCGCACTTTGACGCGGGCTGCGGCCAGGCTGTGGATCTGCTGACCGGTCAGTTGCACGACTTTGGCGGTGGGAGCGAACTGCCTCCTTACAGCGCGGCGTTCTGGAAGATGGAGAGATAGAAGAAACGGAAAATTCTGAATAAGAAGAGAAGGGGCAGGCGGACAGATGAAACATTCGGCTGCCCTTTTCGGAGTAAACGAGTCTGTCTGATCGGGAGTGATACTATCTGTCTTCCTGATATGGCCTGTCTGAGTAGCTTTCAGTCATGATTTTACCCGGCGGCATTACTCCTGCCTGCGGGCCTGCGCTCCATTCTGACAATAAATTCCTCAGTCCCCGGTTCCGGGCAGCGCTCCGCTGTAACCTCAAAACCGTGCGCTTTATAGAAACGTATCGCCTGTTTATTTTTTTCCAGTACATATAAATAGTTCACATCAAATTCTTCGATCGCAAAATCCACCAGCTCCCCACCGATCCCTTCATTCTGGAAAAAAGAGTCTACATACAGTTCCTCGATCCGGGCTCCTTCTATATGGATCATGCCCTTGACAAACGCATCGTCGTATACCCAGATCTGTTCCAGCTTTTCCGGTGCGGCAAGATACTCCTGCGCCAGCGGCAGGACCTGCATTTCACCGAAGGAGACTTTATCGTCCCGGAAAATGAACCGGTAGCTCATTCTTTTTGTGAAGATCAGTATTTCAGCGATTCTCGATATATCCTGCAGGGTTGATTTTCTGATGTGGTTCATAGGGCCTCCGCTTTACAAGAAATCATTTCTGTCAGTCCTGCCGAAGAATGCCGCTGCCATATTTGCCATGACAGTTTTAATGAAACGACGGGGTTTGGCTGTGCATTATCATAGCATGAAACGGCAGACGATTCAAGCAGCCGAAAATTTTACTTTCAACCATTCTGAAAATAGTGTATACTAAAATAAGATCAGAAAACTTTTATATGGGCACAGTTATTAAAGAGAAAGGCGAGGTCTTACTATGGCGGAGGGGTTTGAGAGGCAGGCGATAGGCGTATTTGAGTTGGACAGCTATCTCTCCTGTTTTGTGGCGTTGGATGCGGCGGCAAAGGCGGCAGCCGTGAGGATTCAGGGCGTGGAGAGGAACCGTCTGAAGAGCGGAGCCTGTGTGAAGATGCGGGGCAGCGTCTCGGATGTGAGGGCGGCTATGGAGGCGGCGCTTTTGGCGGCGGAGGAGATGGATTCGGAAGTGTATTCCCACACGATCATCGCCTCACCCTCGGAGGATTCCGAACTGGCGATCCGGATGACGATCAACAAATGACCTTTTTTCATAGGGCGAATGCCCGTGAGTGAGGAAAATCGTAGGTTTTTCGAGCGGCGCAGGAATCTGGCATATTGACAGAAGGAGAGAAAGAGATGAAGGTATTTAATGCCCTCGGGCTGGTGGAAGTGCTCGGCAGTGCGGATGCCATCCGGGTAGTGGACCTGATGGTGAAGACGTCGGAAGTGGAATTTCAGACATGGCATACAAAATGCGGCGGGCATACGACAGTGTTTGTCAGCGGCGATGTGGCGGCGGTGACGGAGGCAGTGGAGAGAGTAAAGGAGGCTCCGCCCTGCGGGATCATAAAGACGGCGGTCATTTCCAATCCTTCCGAGGAGGCGGAGAGATTAGTGCTGGAAAACCGTGAGAGCAGCAGGTTTGCGAGAGCGGCGTTTGTGCAGTGAAGTTCCCGCGGCGGTCAAAGGACCGCCGTAAAGCAAAGCGTTCCAACGCATGTGGGCATCAAGCTTGAGGCATCCCCGAGGGAAATGTGTCTCAGGACAAATGGGTATTTGACTCTCGCAGCAATAAAGGCGTACAGGATGAGCGTGCAAAACTGCCTGCTGTTTCAGGCCTGTGTGACCTGCAGTTTTCACAAAATAAACACAATCGTATCACAATTTTAACATAAATGGAGAATAAGATAAAAGCATCTGATGAGGAAAAGGCTCGCTCAGGTGCTTTTTAAATGGTAAGAAATGTGCCGGTACATCAAAGCCGATTGTCAGGGAGATATGCCCGATGTCATTTAGTTAACAGTGATTCACAGCAGAGAGAAAGATTTGACTGAATGGAGTCGGAAATGTGTCCGGAACGTAAAAATAAGAAAAGGAGAGACGATCATGGAATATCAATACGGTCAGAACAATGAAAACAACAGTTATCAGGGAAACAATTATACCTATTTTCATAATGAGCCCTATGGAAATGGCACGGCTCCGAAGGAACCCAAAAAGAAAGAGAAAAAAAGCGGCAGGGGACTCATTCCGATCTGCCTCGCGCTCTCCCTCGTGATGGGAACTGCCGGAGGCGCCCTGGGGAGCGGTATCGTGATGCAGTATAACAATAAAAACGCGGCGGAGGCTGAAGCGCAGCAGGCGGCGGAGGATAAGCTTCCGGAGGAGGCGGAATCAGTGCCGGTCACGCCCGCGACGGCGACACCGGTGATAGGGCTGACCGTAGGACAGATATCCGAGATGTGTATGCCCTCCGTCGTGGCGATCACAAATAAAGGGGAGGTGGAGATCAGAAGCCTCTGGGGGACATTTACCCAGGAGAGCGAGGGCTCCGGTTCCGGCGTCATCATCGACAGGACGGATCAGGAACTTCTGATCGTCACGAATTACCATGTGGTCTCCGGCAATAAGGAACTGAGTGTGCTGTTCAGCTACCAGGAGGAGGACAGGGATGTCTCGGATGCCCAGATCGCGAAAGCGCAGATCAAAGATTACAGCTCCAGCAAGGACCTGGCAGTAATCTCTGTGGATATAGCAAGCCTGTCCCAGGAGACGCTCGACAATATCAAAGTGGCAACTCTGGGGAACTCGGATGACCTGGAACTGGGAGATCAGGTGGTGGCGATCGGCAACGCGCTGGGCTACGGGCAGTCCGTGACCACAGGCATCGTCAGCGCGCTGGGGCGCAGCGTATCCACTCAGGGCACTTCCGGGCAGACGGAGGGGCTTGGCAGCGAAAATCAGTATATCCAGACCGATGCGGCGATCAACCCGGGCAACAGCGGCGGCGCCATGTTCAATATGAAGGGGGAACTGGTGGGGATCAACTCCGCCAAATCTGCCGGCGAATATGTGGAGGGCATGGGCTATGCCATTCCGATCTCCGATATCAAGGAGGATATGGAGAGAATGATGCAGCAGGAGACAAGGCAGCTGTTGACAGAGAGCGAGAGAGGGTATCTCGGCATCAGCGTCTCCAATGTGACGACGGAGATCAACGAGGCGTATGATATTCCGCTCGGCGCCCATATCAGCAGTGTCACGGAAGGCTCTCCCGCGGAGAAGGCAGGCCTGCAGCGCGGCATGGTGGTCACGGCGATCAACGGTAAGTCCGTCCGCACAAGGGAGGAACTGATCGAGTACCTCTCCTACTACAAAGCCGGCGAGACAGTCAGCTTTACCGTAAAAGTCAGAACCGATGCAGGCTATGAGGATCGAAACTTCGATGTGACACTGTACAGCGCCGAGGAAGCCGGCATCACAGCCCAGGATAACCAGAGCCAGGTCCCCGGAACCGACTCCAATTCGGAAGAACAATATATTCCCAGCGAGCAGAATCCATTTGGAGGCTTCTTCCCGTTTTTTAATTATTGATAATACTTGACAAATCAGGTCCATATCCACTATGATTCTCTTTAGGAAAAAGAGGACAAAGGTGACAGCGCAATTTGAGCCCTTTGCCGACAATGCGGCAAGGGGCTTTCGTATATTTTTATATTTCATAGGGAATTGTGTCCTATGAAATAAAGAGGAGGAAAACAGTATGAGCGAGATGGCAGGAAGAGAACTGGCAAAGACCTACGATCCCAGGGGCATCGAGGACAGAATTTATCAAAAATGGCTGGAGAAGAAGTACTTCCATGCGGAAGTGGATAAAACGAAAAAACCATTCACGATCGTGATCCCGCCCCCGAATATCACGGGGCAGCTTCACATGGGGCACGCGCTGGATAACACGATGCAGGACATTCTGATCCGCTACAAAAGGATGCAGGGCTATAACGCGCTCTGGCAGCCGGGGACGGACCATGCCAGCATTTCCACGGAAGTAAAGATCATTGAAGCCCTGAAAAAAGAGGGCATCGATAAACATGACCTGGGCAGGGAGAAGTTCCTTGAGCGCGCCTGGGACTGGAGAAGAGAGTACGGCGGGCGGATCGTATCCCAGCTCAAGAAACTGGGTTCCTCCTGCGACTGGGACAGAGAGCGCTTTACGATGGATGAGGGTTGCAATAAGGCTGTGACCGAAGTGTTCTGCAAGATGCATGAGAAGGGCTGGATCTACAAGGGAGCGAAGATCATCAACTGGTGCCCTGTCTGCAATACATCGATCTCCGATGCGGAGGTGGAGTATGAGGAACAGGCGGGACATCTCTGGCATATCAAATATCCGCTGGTGGAGGAGGATGGACAGATCAGCAAAACGGAGTTTCTGGAGTTTGCAACGACCCGCCCGGAGACCATGCTGGGAGATACGGCGGTGGCGATCAATCCGAATGATGAGCGCTATACGCATCTGAAGGGCAGAAAGGTTCTTCTTCCGATCGTGAATAAAGTCATCCCGATCGTGGAGGACGACTATGTGGATATGGAGTTCGGGACAGGCGTTGTGAAGATCACGCCGGGACACGACCCCAACGACTTTGAGGTGGGCAAACGGCATGGGCTTCCGATCGTCAACATCATGAACGACGACGCCACGATCAATGAAAACGGCGGCAAATACGCGGGGCTCGACCGGTATGAGGCGAGAAGACAGATACTGGAGGAGTTGGAAAAAGAAGGGCTTCTCGGCAAAACGGAAGACTACACCCACAACGTGGGCACCCACGACCGCTGCAATACGACCATCGAGCCTCTTGTAAAAGAGCAGTGGTTTGTGAAGATGGATGAATTGATCAAGCCTGCGGTGGAGGCTGTGAAAAACGGGGAAGTGAAGCTGATTCCCGAGAGAATGGAGAAAATCTATTTCAACTGGACGGACAATATCCGCGACTGGTGCATCAGCCGCCAGCTCTGGTGGGGGCACAGGATTCCGGCTTACTACTGCGATAAATGCGGTGAGGTGATCGTGGAGAGGCAGGCGCCGAAGGCATGCCCGAAGTGCGGGTGCGAGCGCCTCAGCCAGGATGAGGATGTGCTGGACACCTGGTTTTCCTCGGCGCTCTGGCCTTTCTCGACGCTGGGCTGGCCGGAGATGACGGAGGATCTGAAATATTTCTATCCGACGGATGTGCTGGTGACAGGGTATGATATCATCTTTTTCTGGGTGATCCGCATGATCTTCTCGGGGTATGAGCAGATGGGAGAGCGCCCCTTTAAGACGGTACTGTTCCACGGGCTGGTGCGGGATTCTCAGGGGAGGAAGATGTCCAAGTCCCTGGGCAACGGCATCGATCCTCTGGAGATCATCGATCAGTACGGCGCGGATGCGCTGCGGCTGATGCTGATCACCGGGAACGCGCCGGGGAACGATATGCGTTTCTACTATGAGAGAGTGGAGGCGGCAAGGAATTTTGCGAACAAAGTGTGGAACGCTTCCCGGTTTATCATGATGAATATGTCCTCCTTCACGGAAGATGGGAAGGAGATCACGGAGCTGGAAGCTTTTGAACCCGTGGATAAATGGATCATTTCCAGATTGAACCGCCTGACAGGGGAAGTGACCGAGAATATGGACAGCTTCGAGCTGGGCATTGCGGTACAGAAGGTGTATGACTTTATCTGGGATGAATTCTGCGACTGGTATATCGAGATGGTGAAACCCCGCCTCTATAATTCCGACGATGAGGCGAGCAAAAGGGCGGCGCTCTGGACGCTGAAACATGTGCTGATCGATGCGTTGAAGCTTTTGCATCCCTACATGCCGTTCATCACGGAGGAGATTTTCTGTTCCCTGCAGTCCGAGGAGGAGTCGATCATGATCTCAAGCTGGCCCGTCTGTCGGGCGGAGCGGAACTTTGCGGTGGAGGAGCGCGCCATTGAGACGATCAAGGAAGCAGTGCGCGGCATCCGCAATGTGAGGACTTCGATGAATGTGGCGCCCTCCCGGAAAGCGGCAGTCTATGTAGTGACGGAAAAAGAGGATGTGCGGGCGGCGTTCGAGGAGGGAAAACTGTTCTTTGCCTCTCTGGCGTATGCCTCCGAGGTGATGATTCAGGGCGACAAGAGCGGCATTGCGGAGGACGCGGTGTCGGTGGTGATCCCGGGCGCGGTGCTCTATATGCCGTTTGCGGAGCTGGTGGACTTAAAACAGGAGAGAGAGCGGCTTCAAAAGGAAGAAAAACGCCTTCAGGGTGAGCTCGCGAGAGTGAACGGCATGTTGAAGAATGAGAAGTTCCTGGCGAAGGCGCCGAAGGCGAAGATAGCGGAGGAGAAGGCAAAACTGGAGAAATATACCCAGATGATGGCGAAAGTGCAGGAAAGACTGGCGCAGTTATGACGCGGGCTTTTCGGGAAGCGCAGGAATATATAGAGGGTATTCCGAAGTTTGTGAAAAAAAATACAATGGAGGACACGAGGGCTTTTTACCGGAAGCTCTCGTGTCCCTGTGAGGACAGCAAAGTGATCCATGTGGCAGGCACGAACGGAAAAGGCTCCGTCTGTGCCTATTTGCAGTCCGTGCTTATGCAGGCGGGATACAAAACTGGTATGTTTATCTCACCCCATCTTGTGGATATCCGGGAGAGGATACGGGTGGACGGGGCGCTGATTTCCGAGGAGGATTTTGTGACAGTGTTCAGGCAGGTGAGGGAGGCATGCGGGAAAGATGACAGAAGAGTCAGAAATGGCGAAAGCAGTGGAAGCGCCGGACGCGATAAAAATGACGGGAGCGTCAGGAATGGCGGAAATGACGGACAGGAGATTGTCGGGAGAGGAATAGGGATATATCGGACGACAGATGCCGATTGCGGGCGGGAAAAAGCGGAAGGCTATCATCCCAGCTACTTTGAATACCTGTACTTTATGGCGATGCTGTATTTTGAAAAAGAAAAGCCCGATGTGATCATCCTGGAAACCGGGCTTGGCGGCAGGCTGGATGCCACAAACTCTTTTCCCTCTCCGTGCATCAGTATTATTACGGGGATCAGTATGGACCACACGGAGTATCTCGGGGAGACGTTGGAGGAAATTGCGGCGGAAAAAGCGGGAATTGTCAAAAAAGGAATACCTCTCGTCTATTTTGCGAACAATAAAAAAGCTGCTGCCGTGATAGAAAAAAGTGTGAAAAGGGCGGAATCTGTGGCTTTTTCGGTAAAACCGGGGGAAATCTGCCTGGAAAAATATGATGAGAAAGGCATTGATTTTTCTTATTACTCTGGGTATTATAAATATAGTACGTTTCATCTTGCCACAAAAGCGCTCTACCAGATGGAGAATGCGGCTCTCTCCGTCAGGACTCTGGCGGTATTGGGAGAGCAGAGAAAGGTGGATGTCACCGCGGAAGATCTGCGGCGCGGGCTTGAAAGGACTCATTGGGAGGGCAGGATGGAGGAGATCCTTCCAGGAATTTGGCTGGATGGCGCACACAATCCCGACGGGATCAGGGCGTTCCTTGAGAGTGTCGGGGCGCACGGAGTATGCGGCGCGGATATGACAGCAGCGTTTTCGGAAGGCATCGGGGCGAGGGAAGCCTGCGGCAGGGATATGACGGCCGTGTTTTCGGAGGGCAGGGGGACAGATGAGACGGAGACAGGCAGGATCTTGCTGTACTCTGCCCTGGCGGAGAAGGCCTGTGGTGAGATGGCGGGACAGATAGCGAAGGCGGGACTGTTCGAGGAGATCATTGTCACGAGGATAGAGAGTCCCCGGGCGGCGGAGGCGGGAGAACTTGCGGCGCTGTTCGGAGAAGATAAAGCGATGGTAATAGAAGATTTGGGAGAGGCTTTCGGATACTGCCTGCGCAGAAGAGCGGCGGGAAAGAGAGTGTATATAACAGGTTCCCTGTATCTGGCAGGGCAGGTGATGGCTTTAGCCGGCGGGGCAGGGAATCCGGCGGAGCAGGGACGGTTCTGACTGAGACGGGCTGGGAATCCGGAGGATGCCCGGCGGAGCGTAAGACGGATCCGCCGACGGAAAAGTTTGGCAGCAGTCTGTCTAAGTTCAAAGGGAGAGATGGCGCATGATCAATTTTGAAGAGGAAATCAAGAAATTTCATCCGAGCCTTGAAGTGGAGGATGCGGAAGATGCGATCTATAATCAGGATATGACAGATATGTCGGATCTTGTGGTAAAAGTGGTAAAGGAAGCTAAAAGCCTGGTAGTGGATGAGGAAGAATAAACGCTGCCCGCCACAAAGCAGGCAAAAGCGGATAAACGGGAGTTTACTGGATGATATGTTATAATTGCGGCTGTACTTTGTCAGAACATGATTTCTGCACAAACTGCGGCGCGGATGTTTCCATATATAAAAAAGTTATAAGGATATCCAACAATTTCTATAATGAGGGACTGGAAAAAGCGGGGGTCAGAGATCTGACGGGAGCCATCCAGAGCCTTCGGCAGAGCCTGAAATTCAATAAGAACAACGTGGAGGCGAGAAACCTGCTGGGGCTTGTCTATTTTGAGACAGGGGAAGTGGTGGCGGCGCTCAGCGAGTGGGTGATCAGTAAGAACCTGCGCCCGAA
Organism: uncultured Lachnospiraceae bacterium; assembly: GCA_910584915.1. Lineage (GTDB taxonomy): Bacteria > Bacillota > Clostridia > Lachnospirales > Lachnospiraceae > 1XD8-76. The sequence continues at coordinate 59,881 of CAJUDM010000011.1, read as the reverse complement.
AAAGAACATTGCGGATGACTACATCGATATGGTGCAGAGCAATCCCACCAGGCTCGATACGATCAACAAAACTATTAAGAAATATAATCAGGCGTTGTTGTACTGCCATCAGGAATCCAAGGATCTGGCGATCATACAGCTGAAGAAGGTACTGTCCCTGAATCCGAAGTATATTAGGGCGCACCAGTTGCTGGCTCTCCTTTATATCGATGCGGAGGACTGGCAGAGGGCAGAGAGGGAGTTGAAGCGCTGCGAGCAGATCGATGTGGGGAATACTACCACAAAACGCTACCTGAAGGAAGTGGATCTGATGCTTCATCCCGAGGAGGCGGAGGAGACAAAAGGGCAGCGGAGGAAGAAAAAGGAGCCCGGGGAGGATATTCTGCGCTATCAGAGCGGAAATGAGACTATCATCCAGCCGCTTGATGTGAAAGAGCCGAAGGGCGTCAGCTTTTCCGCTATCCTGTATTTGCTGATAGGACTTGCCATCGGCGTTGCGATGACTGTATTTCTGATCCTGCCTGCCAGGATTCAGGCAGCCAGGGATGGCGTCAGCGAACAGTTAAAAACGGTGAGTGAACAGCTGGCGGCAGAGTCCGCTACGACCAATGACCTGCAGCAGAAACTGGATACTCTGCAGAGGGAAAACAATGATCTGCGCACGGAGATGCAAGCCTATGTGGGGACGGACGGAACCATCCAGACAATGGACAATATGCTCTCAGCGGTGGATGATTATCTGAAAGATCCGGGAGATGTGGAGCAGGTGGCGTCCTATCTGGAGAGCATCCAGAACGAGGTGGTGCTCGCGGAGACATCTGCGTCTTTCCAGGCGGTCTATAAGAGCCTTCTGGAAGCGGTGGGACCGAGCGTGGCAAAGACCTACTATGAGGACGGCATGGCGGCCTACAGGCAGGAAGTCTATGCCGATGCGATCCAAAACCTGGAAAAGGCTTATATTTATGACGCGGGAAACATTGATGTTGTCTACAATCTGGCGAACGCCTACAACAGAAACGAGGATTATGTCAATGCGGCGAAGTATTACCAGATCGTGATCGATAATTTCCCGGGGACGGAGCGGGCTAAGAGAAGCAGCGATTATCTGGAGGAGATCAACAGCGCGCAGGGATGACGGCGGCTTTGCAATTTCTGACTGCTGATATCAGGGTTGTCCGGTGCGGCAGAGCAGGTGGATTATTTTAAATATATAAAATATATCATACAAATACAAAAGAGAATGCCTTGGAAAAAGAGGTGTTCTCTTTTTTATTACAGAAAGGGGAATTTTATATGGAGGCGGATTTTAAAGTGATCGACAATTATCTGATGGTAAAGATGCCGGCTGAGATCGACCATCACCAGTCGGGAGCCATCAGCAGAAAGGCTGATTCCTTCCTGATGCAGGATGCCATTCAGGGGATCGTGTTTGACTTTGAGGACACGAAGTTTATGGACAGCTCCGGCGTGGGCATTATCATGGGCAGGTACAAAAAAATCGCCTGTCTGGGAGGGAGAGTCTATGCCATCCACGCGGACAGGCAGATACGCAGGATCCTGTACATATCAGGCCTGGCTAAGATCATGGAGATCATGGAGTAGGATGCAGGAAAGAAAAAGGGATTGGTTTTGCAAAAATGATGCCGGCAGAGATGTGCAGGATGTACATAGGGGGCTGCAGGCTTTGGAAAGGATATGGTTGTTTAAGATGAGACAAAAAGAAAAAAAGATAAGCAGGGGCTATGATAATGAACTTCAGATGGAGTTCGATGCTATTTCCTGTAATGAGGCGTTTGCGAGAATGGCGGTATCAGCTTTTATCGCCCCTCTGAATCCAACGATGGAGGAGATGGCGGATGTGAAAACCGCAGTCTCGGAGGCGGTGACGAACGCCATCATCCACGGCTACGGAAATGTGCAGGGGTATATACCGGGGAGGATGCAGTGCCCCCGGGAAATCAGCTGCGGGAAAGTTCAGATGCGATGCAGGATCGAGGGTGATGTGCTGACTGTGGAGATAGAGGATGAAGGGCAGGGGATAGATAATGTGGAGCAGGCGTTGGAGCCGCTTTTTACGACGAAACCGGAGTATGAGCGCTCGGGCATGGGCTTTGCGTTTATGGAAGCCTTCATGGATGACCTGCAGGTGATCTCGGCGGCAGGCAGGGGATGTAAGGTGGTGATGGAGAAGAAGCTGGGCAGTATACCGTGGCTGGAGGAAATTGAGTAGCGATGGAAGAAATGTCAGTGCTGATCGAAAGATCCCATGCAGGAGATAAGCAGGCAAGAGAAGTACTGATTGAGAAAAATCTGGGGCTGGTACACCATATCGTGAAACGTTTTCTGAACAGGGGGGTGGATGCGGAGGATCTGTTCCAGATCGGCTGTATCGGGCTGATGAAGGCTATCGATAAATTTGACCTGGAGTTTGAAGTGAAATTCTCCACCTATGCGGTACCGATGATATCCGGCGAGATCAAACGCTTTCTGCGCGACGACGGCATGGTGAAGGTGAGCAGGAGCCTGAAGGAAAACGGCTGGAAGATCACCAGGGCGAGGGAGCAGTTCCAGCATGAGAAGGGACGGGAACCTACACTGGAAGAGATGTCAGAAGTGACAGGGCTGTCAACCGAGGATGTGCTGATGGCGATGGATGCAGGGGCGGAGGTGGAGTCCATCTATAAATCCATCTATCAGAGCGATGGCAACGAGATCTATCTGGTGGATCAGATCGCAAGCAAAAATAATGAGAAGGAAAGGCTTCTGAACCATATGCTGTTAGGGCAGCTCCTCTCGGAACTGGACGGGGAGGAGAAGGAGCTGATAAGACTGCGGTATTTTCAGGGAAAGACGCAGACCGATGTGGCGGAAAGGATGGGGATCAGCCAGGTGCAGGTGAGCAGGCTGGAAAAAAGAATTTTGCGGAGGATGCGGGACAGGGCTGTGATGTGATCCGTGTATCGTTATGCGCTTGCCGGTATGGTTTCAATATGGATAAAGCGGATTGTAAAACAGGTGCATAATCAGGGGAAAGTCTGGCTATACTAAGCAGAACATGGGAGACGGCAATTATCCGGCATGGGACACTGCGGAACAGAGGCTGTGGAAATGTGCGGAAAGACGGCTTCACGCGGCAGTGTCCGACGCAGGATATTGATGTTTGGAAAGTGAGGAATGAGGCGGGAAGGTATGGCGCAGACTACGGTTTATATCAAGGCGGAGCGGAATACGCAGATGCAGACGGACGATGTGTTTCTGAAGGATATCGCCAGTCTGTACTGTGAGGATAAGGCGGTTCTTGCCAGGGTGAAAGCAATCAAGCTGCATACATTTCACGAGAATGCGAAGAGGCGTTTTTTTATCAGCATGACAGAGGTGATCGAACTGGTAAAAGAGGCGGCAAACGGTGTGGAGGTGGAGAGCATCGGAGAGCCGGATATGATCGTGGAGCGGGTGTATGTGGAAAAAAAGAAAGGCGCGGTGGAGGCGCTGAAGATCCTGTTGGTATCCTTTGTCTGCTTTTTTGGCGCCTCCTTTACGATCATGGCGTTTCACAATGATATCGGGATCGTGGATGTTTTCGGAAAATATTATGAACTGGTCATGGGGAGACAGTCAAATGGCTTCACGGTACTGGAAATCAGCTACAGTATCGGGCTGGCAGCGGGCATTATTATTTTCTTCAACCATATCGGCGGCAGGAGGCTCACGAAGGATCCGACGCCCATAGAGGTGGAGATGTCCATCTACGAGGAGGATGTGGAAAAGACACTGATCAAGACGGCGAGCAGGGAGGGAGAGGAAGTTGATACAAAATAGCGGCGTCTATCTGTTTCTGGCAGTTTACGGCGTTTCCGCCGGCCTTCTGGTCTCCGCCGGCATTTTTACCGTGCTGCTCGCAGTGGGGCTGACGCCCCGGTTCGTGGGGACGACACACACGGCAAAAAAGATATTGCTGTATGAGGGCTGTATTACCGCGGGGGCGGTTATCGGTACGATTTTCAGCGCGATCCCGGCGATGGGGCATGCGGGAGAGTGGCTGCGGGAGCAGTTGTTTTCGGGAAAGGCTGCGGAGGGAGCAGTGCTTCCCGGGATATTAGATATCGGAGGAGAAGTGTTTTTAGGGGTTGCGGGGCTGTTTATCGGGATGTTTGTGGGGTGTCTTGCGCTTGCCATCGCGGAGATGCTTGACAGTATTCCGATTTTTGCCAGGAGAGTTTCCTACCGCCACGGAATGGGGATCGCGGTGCTGGCGGTTGCAATCGGTAAATTGCTTGGCAGTTTGTATTACTTCTGGCAGGGCGGAATCTATCCCGGATGAATATATGATAAACCTTATAAAATATATTATTCAGACAGGCGCCCGGAGGATTTGCGTATGCGGAGCAGGAGGAAATATCTCCGCAGGATTTGGTGCCTGGAGAGAGCTTACGGGACTAAAAATCAGTAAGCGAAGGACAGGCGCCCGGAGGATTTGCGTATGCGGAGCAGGAGGAAATATCTCCGCAGGATTTGGTGCCTGGAGAGAGCTTACGGGACTAAAATAAAGAAGGGGAATAAAGATGGACAAGCAGAAAAAACAGGAATACGCGGAATATGTGAAGGAGGTCACGCCGAAAAACAATCTGTTTTTACAGATGGCAAAGGCTTTTTTGGTGGGCGGTATCATCTGTGTGATCGGACAGGTGATCTTGAATACGGCGCAGCAGAGATACGGGCTTGACAAGGATACGGCGGGGAGTTGGTGCGCCATGCTGTTAGTGCTGGCAAGCGCTGTCCTGACGGGCTTTAACCTGTATCAGAAGCTGGTGAAGTTTGGCGGGGCGGGCGCTCTTGTACCGATCACGGGTTTTGCCAATTCTGTCTCCTCGGCGGCGATCGAATACCAGAAAGAGGGGCAGGTCTACGGGGTTGGATGTAAGATCTTTACGATCGCGGGACCGGTGATCTTGTATGGGATATTTACAAGCTGGGTGTTGGGAGTGCTTTATTGGATCGGGAAGATGATGGGGATTATCTGAAAAGGAATAAAGAAACAATATATGGAGTTAGTATGAAGGGCAGGCTGACGGGGCTTAATGGCTTCGTTGACCTGCTTTTCCTTATTGTGTTTTTGACTTTATTCGCTTATAATAAAAATATATTGAAACGTAGGTTAGGATTGAATCGGTTATAGATATAATAAATACTAATGTGGCGGTGTAGAAGGGGGACGATCCGTGGGTGTGCTAATGAACACAGAAGTAGATAAATTATCAGTCATGTATGAAGGGGATAGGAATAGAGATGCCGCAGATAAGATCAGGGGATTTCTATTTCAGGATTATGTTACGATTATATGTCTCCTTCAAAATCAAGTAGAGTATGTCTGTTCAGAATATCTTGAGGATGTGGATGTATTTTTTGAGGACGGCACATTTGAGTTTATTCAGGTAAAGTATTATCCGAAAACATATCCAAATGTGAAGGAAATTTCAACAGATCTTTATTATCAGTATCTCCGTCTTCAGATGCTTCGGAGTACTTTGAAAGCAAAACCGAGTCTTTATATTTATAGAAATTCAAAGGTTGAGAAACCAACACTTGATGAAATGAAGGTACACATCGGGTATGAAAACGTGCTTCCAAGGGCAGTGACTTATCCAAATACAGCAGATTCAACTGCTTGGTTGAGAGCAAATGTTTATTCAACAAATAAGAAAGAGGAACAGAAGAAAAATCTTTTTGCGGCAATGGCCTCAGAGGACTCTCTAAAAAAGTTTATTGCAAGATTTAATGTTGCTCATCAACAGGATATTAATCAGTATAAAAAGAAATTAATGGAAGTATTGGCCCGGGCTTATCCGAATCCAGATAAGGGTGGAGATGAGGAGCATTGGCAGTTGATATTGCTGGGTCTTTCGATTTCGTATATACAGCGACGTTATACGTTAGTTAATCCTGTTTTTGAACAGCTGCGAGTGGATAAAAAAGAATTTGATCATTATATGACAGACTCTGTCAAGACAAAGACGGGACAGACGATTGTAAGTTATTTGGCGGGCATTGTTTGTGAGAAGTATGGAGAAATTATAAATAGTAATGATCTTTCAGATATACAGACATACATGTTGAACATGATTTGCCAGAATACGGTGAGATGGATAAATGAGATTGGTAAGACTGTGGATGGTCAATATCAGTTGTTGAATACATACAGCATGGACGATGTCAGCAAGATTGCTGGCTACAGAGGAATTTCTGTAGATAATAGACTGCTCTATGTTGCCGAATGCAAACAGGGTTTTCTTGTTTTTCTGGAGTATCTGTGGAAGATTATGTTAAACATCTGTCAGAAGAAGGTGAATAATGAGACAGAGATTTCTGCTCATTTGGAGATACTTGATCCATTGTATTATATCGATTCTTCAGTAACTGATTATGTTTGTCTGAACTTTCCTGAAGATAAGGATGTAAATCATAGCGTGATTCTCCCTCGGGCAGGTGGAAATTTTAAGGGTGTAAAGCGAAGGATTGTGGAACGTATGGTGAGTGTGTCACCAAAACCTGAAAAATGGTTCTTTGAGAATAGCAAAATTATGAGAGGTAAAAATTATTATAACTATAGTACGGCGAATGTAAGTGAGAATCCTACGGTTGCGGATCTTGGAGAAGATAGTTTTTATATTGAGTGTATGGATTGTATTGGAATTGATGAGGATGAGTGGAGCACACAGGAAGATTGCAGCAGTTGTGTCTTTTCTATGAAATGTGTGAAAGAGGAAACGTAATTATGATTTTACAGGAAGAATTTAAGACAAACGGTTATAAAGATCTCCTTGTTGGGGATATTGCTTCTGAATATGAAATTGATCTGGAAGATATTTTTGACTTAGATCAGAAACCGGAAGAGTTATTAAGTATTTTTATCAGCAATCAAAGAGATGAATTGTTTTTTCTTCTGAATGGGGACTTGGCGGAAATAGATTCTTTATGTGATGTTTGGGATGATCGAATTCGTGTATTTACGATTATTAATGGCAAATCAAAAGCGATTCATAAGTTAAAGTATAATATTGTACAGTTGATTGTTTATTCCGAGGGGATTCCAGATAGAAGTCAAGAGGGGAATTTGTTAATATCAAGAAAGATTATCATTAAGGGTGATATGACAGATAAGGACAGGATTGCAATTGATGATGAAGAGGTGATCGAATTACCGTTCCATATGATTCCAACAGACGCATTTGCACCGGATGTGGAGCAGATGAAGCGATTGAGTCAGTTGCTTCCGGAGGATGAGGGCCTTTTAGCGCTGATGGAAAAGAAGAGGAAAAAAGTGAACAGAAATAAAAAAGAAGGTGTATTGGATAAGTCTTTTGGAGAACAGGATTACGAAATGATTAAGGGGTGGCTGAAAAGATGATAATTCGTAAGATAAGAATGATAAATTTTAGAGGCTTTCGCGATAAAACTATTGATTTCAAGGATAAATCGGTTGTACTTCTATCAGCTGCAAATGGAATTGGAAAGACGACAACGGTCGATGCGATTGAGTGGTGTCTGACTGGCAATATCAGGAGATTAAAGACTGCTTTTGATACCAGAAGCACCAATGATACTGATCGCAAGATGAATACTGATGGCATCCTAAAGAACCGAGATGCTGGAGCGAAAACGAAGGTCAGGGTAGTTCTTTGGTTATTTGATGGAGAAAAAGAGACAACTCTTTGCAGAGAGCAGACAAAGGATGAATTAAATCCAGGGTCATCTAAGGTTACAATCGATGAAAGCGAAGAGAAAGCAAAAGCATTTATCCGGGAATATGTAGGAGATAGTTTCTATAATTTTCATTTTTGTGACGTTCAGAAGTCATTTAATGTACAAAGTAAAAAGAGAAAGGACCTAAATGATTTCTTCAGTGAGTTTATCACGAATTATGATGGGCAGAAGCAGATTGCGGAGAATCTGGTTCTTTTTGCTGAGGATGTGGATCGCTATATTGAGGATATGACAAAACAGAAGGTGCCGCAGGAGGTAATTGAGGACCATAAAAAGCAGTTGGCGAAAGCTCGTGAGGATGCAAGGCAGGTTTCGTATCCTTTGACTGTTTTTTATCCGGGTGAGAAGACGGAGATTGCTGATCTTAATAAAGAGGAGTTAACTGCGCAGAAAACGGAAGTGGAAAATTGCGGTTACCAAGTGGCGAAAGAAGAAATTTATAAACTTGTAGAAAATGAGAATTTGAAGATCCAGCGGTCCGTCATCAAAAAAATTGCTTCTTACTGGGAGATGAAGAAAGAGAATATTCGACGTGCAGTGGGAGCTGGATTTTTCAAGAATACAGATGCAATTACAACTCTTGAAACGAAGCTCAGAAAATTAGAGAGGCTGTCTCTTTTGAGGGAAACGATTTTCCAGGATGGGGAATCAGTGATTGCTTTAGAAATTGATGGCTTTACGAAATCTGATTTTGATGTGGATAAGAAGGAAATTAAAGAGAAAGAGAAAAAGGTGAAGGCTCTTTCTGACGAGATTGAGTTGCTTTCTAAGAATAATAAGATGCTGAAGCTGCTATCTTCTCTTTCTGCGAATAAACAAGTGGTGATTGAACATAGGGATGCTGTTTTAAAAAAGAATGGTATTGTCCGATGTCCTGTTTGTGGTTCAGACTCATTTTCTACCATGGAGGAAGATTTAATCCTTAAGGAAGCTGACGAGTATATCAGGCAGAACGGGGAAGCTGTAAAGAAAAAAGAAGTAGATAAAACCTTGTTACAGACAGAGATCGAAAAGCTTTATCAGAAACTCATTAATCGCGCAAAAGCTGTAGTGGAGAAAGAAACGAAAAACTTAAAGAATAAGATTAGTGATTTGAAAACTCTGAAGGATGAGATACAGCCATATTTTGATGAAGTTAAGAAATTACAGAAAATCAAAAAAGCAATTAATGTAGAAGAATTGACCGCGGAAGATGTGGGGAAATTATTGGTTGCTGTAGAGAAGGGACTTTTAGAGGAGTCCAAAGAGCAGGAAATAATAGAGTCTTATCAGCAGATTTTGACGGTTTTAGGTTACCAGTTCGAAAATGAGACGGTGCAACAGACATTTGCAAAGGTGAAAAATTTTATTACCAAATCTGTTGACGTTTCGGATTTCTCATATGATTTACTTGTGTCAAAGCTCAATGCTATTGACAGTATTCTTGCAAATCAGACTTTATCTGATTTGACTCAGAAACTGGAGGAGGAGAATAAGAAGAATCAGAAACTTGATGTAGAAATAGGAAAGCTTCAGGAGCTGAAAGATATTGCATTTCAGAGAGCAAACGAAATCAGAGATGTTGTAGAGAAGCTTTCAAAAGACGAGTATGAAAAAGTAGGTCCGGCTCTTAGCAAGTTCTATAATAAGCTGATAAGATTAAATTCCAGTGCGGGAATCAACATTGTCCAGGAAAATGCGGGAATCTCATTAGTCGATGATAAGGGTAAAAATATTGTCAATGTTTTAAGTAATGGTCAGATTAGTGTTTTTATGTTGGCTCATTTTTTTGCAGGTATCAACGCGAGGAATGAGCGTGAAAAGATGAAGGTGTTTTTTATCGATGACCTGACTGCATGTATGGATGATGTAAATATGCTTGCGTTCATGGATTTACTTAAGTATCAAATGACGTCAAAAGCAACCATGGAGCAGTTATTTTTCATTACCTGTGATGACCGTATTAGCAAGTTACTGAAGTATAAGTTAAGCGGACGCGGGATTGAATTGTGTGAACTTTTAGAAACAGATTTCGCATAGCATTCCAATGATATGTCAAGAACTTTTAGAAACAGATTTAGATTTCAAGATAGTTTTTAAAGGAGCAACTATGGAAGAATTGTTCGAACTGGCAAAATTTGATTCCTATAAAGAAGATAATCGCAGAGAAGTTAAAAGAGCAGAAGGCGGCCTGCCGAATAGCTTGTGGGATACCTACTCTGCTTTTGCAAACTGCTATGGCGGCGTTATTATTCTTGGAGTAAAAGAGGATAAGTCAGGCAACTGGCGTACAACCGGGCTGAAAAATGCGGCAAAATTGAAGAAGGATTTTTGGGATACGATTAACAACCGTAAAAAGGTGAGCATCAATCTTTTGAAAGATGATGACGTGGAAATATTCTCAGTGGCTGGTGCAGATGACGTGATTATGGTAATCTGGGTGCCAGGTGCAAAGCGGGAGCAGAAGCCGGTATACATTAATGATGACCTGTTTGGAGGAACTTTTCGTAGAAATTGGGAGGGGGATTATCACTGCACCAGATTGCAGGTAAAAACAATGCTGCGGGATCAGGCAGAGGAAACCATGGATATGGAGGTGCTTGAGGAGGCTGAAATTGAGGATTTAAATCAGGAGTCTGTCCGAGGCTATCGCAACAGTCATAAATCTTTTAAGCCGGGGCATCCTTTTGAGAGGCTGAATGACGATGAATATCTCAGAGTGATTGGAGCTGCCGGATATTCGAAAGAAGACAAAAGGTTTCATCCCACTGCCGCCGGAATGCTTATGTTTGGAAATGAGTATGATATTGTGAGATATTTCCCGGAATATTTTTTAGATTACAGGGAAAATCCCGATACGGTAATCAGATGGACGGACAGACTTCAATCATCATCCGGTGAATGGTCAGGAAATATATTTGACTTTTATTTTCGTGTTTACAATAAGATTACGAAAGATATCAAAGTGCCGTTTCGGATGGAGGGCGGTTTTCGGGTTGATGATACGCCGGTCCACAGGGCTTTGAGGGAAGCATTGGCGAACTGTATTATCAATACGGACTTTTATGGAAAATATGGCGTTCTCATAATCAAAGAGGATAATAAAATTGTATTTGAGAATTCCGGCTATATAAGACTTGGGAAAGAACAGATGCGTAGAGGTGGGAAATCTGGCCCGAGAAATAAGAGTTTGATGAAATTGTTTAATCTGATAGATATCGGTGAGCATGCGGGAAGCGGTGTACCTAATATTTTTAATGTATGGGAAGATGAGGGGTGGGAGGAACCTGTCATAACAGAAAGTTTTGATCCGGACAGAACATCATTGACATTAAAATTTATGAAAAAACAAGCGATAAAAACAAGCGATAAAAAACAAGCGATAAAAACAAGCGATAAAAACAAGGAATAATCAGGAAAAAATCAGATTGTATTTACAAGGGCATGAAACAGCAAGAACCAGAGATATCGCAGAGCTGCTGGGTTTGAGCATGGCAAGGACGAGAGAAATACTTTCTGTGATGGATGATATTGAAGCGATAGGAAGAAATAAGACAAGGATATACCGCTTGCGAAAGGAATTTTCAAAAATTAATGGGTCCTAACTTGACACAAGCAGAGGGGCAGGTCTACGGGGTTGGATGTAAGATCTTTACGATCGCGGGACCGGTGATCTTGTATGGGATATTTACAAGCTGGGTGTTGGGAGTGCTTTATTGGATCGGGAAGATGATGGGGATTATCTGAAAAGGAATAAAGAAACAATATATGGAGTTAGTATGAAGGGCAGGCTGACGGGGCTTAATGGCTTCGTTGACCTGCTTTTCCTTATTGTGTTTTTGACTTTATTCGCTTATAATAAAAATATATTGGAACGTAGACTAGGATTGAACCGGTTATAGATATAATAAATATTAATGTGGCGGTGCAGAAAGGGGACTTCCGAACAGCTTGTGGGATACTTACTCTGCTTTTGCCAATTGCTATTTGTTTGCTGTTTAACTAATTGGTAACAGGACCTATTCCCAGAGTTCCGATCAGGAAGAACAATCCCATAAAAATAATGAGCAACAGCAGCAAAGCCAATGGTTTGATTCAACTCCTTTTGTCATTACCGTACATCGTTTCTCTGTTTGCTTCAATCGACGTATCGTTTCGTGCGGGATGATGGCTTTTTTCTGTCCTTTTGTGACGAAAATGACGGAAATTTCTAATAAAATGATTTCAGGACGTTACTTTTTCCCCTCTGTGGACGTGTATAAGGCAAAGGAGGTGAACAGATGGACAGCGGGAAGGACATAAGGGAGGCGGTCATGAGATACAGCGATATGCTCTATAAGGTCTGCATCGTCATACTGTGCAACGAGCAGGATGTGCAGGACGCCATTCAGGATACCTTTTGCCGGTATCTGGAAAAGAGACCGGAGTTTTGTGATGAGGAGCACAAAAAGGCGTGGCTGATCCGGGTGGCAGTCAACATTAGCCGTGATATGATACGCTTCAGGATCCGGCATCCGAAGGTCTGCATCGACGAGCTGGAGAATTCTCTGGCGGCGCCGGAACAGAAGGAGGTCTTGAGGGAGCTTCTCGAGCTGCCGGTCAGGCAAAAGACCGTGATTTACCTGCACTATGTGGAGGGATACGGCATAAAGGAGATCGCCGGTATCATGGGCATTACGGAGGGCGCGGTAAAAATGCGGTTAAAGCGCGGCAGGGAGCAGATGCGGTTTTCATGGAAGGAGGCATACAGCGGATGAGCAGACATGATGTGAAGGAGACAATGGAACAGATACATATTTCACCGGAAATGCAGGAGGAGATTATTGTGAATATTCAGAACAGGATGGAACAGGGAAAGAGGAGGACGTGGAATCTGAAAAAGATGGCGGCGGTTGCGGCGACGGTCGCAGTGGCGGCGGGGGTGATCGGGCTTCCGGTGCGGGCGGTCGTATCAAGTCTGATACAGGAGAGGATGGAGAGTGTTCCCAGGGAGGAAATACAGAATATCGGGGATATGGTGCAGAGCCAGAAGGCGAATGCGGACGGATTCTCCAGAGAGTATTCCGCCGGGGAGAAGGAGCGGAATAAGGAACTCTGGCAGGCATACGAGAACGGGACATTCCCCGAAGGGGTCATTGCTCAGGTGGACAGCGAGGATGCGGTCGTGGAGGGGGCGCTCTGTTATGATCGGTCCACAGGGATATTCCATCTGCCGGATCGGGAGATGTCGGACGAGGAGCTGCTTCAGGTCATCGATTTTCAGCATAAGATGGAGTACGCTGTAATAAACAGCGGTGTGGTGGCGGACGAGGAGAAGGCGGCGTACCGGGCTGAGGAAGAGCGGAAGCGGAGTATTGTGCGGGAAGCCGGCGGGATCAGCGGCGAGGAAGCGGTCGAGATCGCGGAGAAGCAGCTGGCGGCTGACATCGGGGAGAAGGCGGCTTCGCTGGAACTGATGACGGACAGAAACGGCAACGGCGTTACCCTGATGGATGTGTCGGATGAGGCGGAGACCGGCGTAAAGGTTGAGAGTAAAGCGGGTGTGGCGTACGATGTGGGCTTTGGCAATCCAGACACGCATGAGACCTGTGGGTATCTGATCGATGCGGTGGATGGAAGTATTCTGTATACCTGGGAGTATAGTGGCGGGATGTAGTAAGTAAGAGGCGGACGTTGGGGTGGAAATTTACTTCCATCCCGACTGACTATGGTTTAACGGGACAATTTTCCAACAATAAAAAACAGGAGACAAGAGGATGAAACGGTCAAAAAAATGGATATATATGTTGTTTGCGGCCTTGTTATCGGCGAATATTCTGCTGCTTAGCGGATGCGGGAAGGAGGAGGGCGGCGCCCCGGAGGCGGGAGGGCAGTATGAGAGCCTGGAGGCGTTGGCAGAGGACATTCCTGCGGAGTCTGAGGCAGAACAGGAGGAGAGCGGGAGTGGGGACCGCATCATGAGGGCGTACTCCGAGGAGGAGAGGGAGCGCATGGAGGCGCTGAAACAGTCCTATGATAGCGAGGAAGTCTACCCGGAGGATCTGATCCTGGAGGTGGACAGCGCGGAGGAGGTGACGGAGGGGGTACTCTGCTATATCCGCTCCACGGGAGAGTATTATCTGCCGGACAGAGATCTCACGGACGAGGAGCTGTTGCAGATCATCGACTATAACTTTCGGATAGCGCTCGGCGCAAACCAGAAGACAAAAGAGGAGTATGACGCGGAGGATCGCGCGGAACGAGCCATGCTTGAGGAGAAGGTGCAGGCGGCGGGCGGCATCAGCGAGGAGGAAGCTATAGAGATCGGACGGAAGGCGATGGCGGACGATATGGGCGAGAGAGGAGAAGGTCTGGAATTGCTCATGCATGATGCGGATAAGGGTTGGAATACGGATTTATGTGTGGCGGACTGGAGCGAGATCAGGGAGAAGGACAGGGGAGAGATCGCGTACTTCATGTCGTTTAGTTGTGAGATCCGTGAGGGGATGGATCTCGAAGATATCTCCAGTTATCACTGTACGGTCAGCGCTCTGGACGGGCATATTCTGGAGGCTTATGAGTTTATGCCGGGGGAACATTGGGATGAGCCGGTCTACTATGAACATTGATGTGCCAGCGGAGCGTGCAGACAGGAGTCAGCGCGACAATGTTGCAGGGGTGGAGAAGTGGGAAATGTGAAAATGAAAAACAGAAAACGGAGGTTGAAACACTCTGAAAAAAGGAGAAGAAAGTGCCTGACGGTATTTGTGAAGCTTTTGATGATCCTGGCGATCGCGGCGTGTGCGGATATATCGGGGGCAAAAAATAGAGAGCTGTCGGCAGCTGTGGTCGATACGGCGGACATGCAGACGGCTGGTCAGAATGGTATGCCCGACAATGATCTGGTGTTCCGAGACACAGACGGAGGCGTCATGGCGGCAAGATATAAAGGGGATGGGCAAGTGGTCGTCATTCCGGAAACCTGTCAGGGAAAGAATGTCGTGGAAATCGGGGAGAATTGTTTTGCCATGCAGGGGGTTTTGAAAAGCGTGACGATTCCCGACAGTGTGGAGGCGATCGGTGTCTGCGCTTTCGGTCTTTGCAGCAATCTGAAGAACGTCCATATTTCGGAGAATGTGACGGTCATCAGAAAACAGGCTTTTGCATCCTGCACCGATCTGGAGAGTATAACGATCCCGGACGGCGTGACGGCGATTGAGAAGGAGACATTTATCTACTGCGAGAGCCTGAGGGATGTTGTTATTCCCGAGGGTGTCGTGGAGATCGGGGAGAAGGCATTTCAGGACTGTGTAAGCCTGGAGTACATAGCGATCCCGGGCAGCGTGGAGTGGATCGGAGAGAGGGCGTTTGCCGGCTGCACCAACCTGAGGGCTGTGAAGCTGTCGGAGGGTGTGCGGGAGATCGACAAGGATGCGTTCGCCGACTGTACGAGCCTGAGGATTGTGGAAGTCCCTGACAGTGTTATGGTGCTGGGCAGAGCTTTCCGTGGAGATGACATTGTTGTCATATATGGAGGGGAGACTTACACGCGGGACAATATGGATGAGTTGTACGGGCGGTTTTGGAGGTAGTCCCAAAGGAGTGTCAGGGAGGAACAGTCGGATTATTCCGACTGTTTTTTGAGATATTTTATATTTATAAATTGCGGGTATTTGCAAAAGATTTTGGGTGAAGTGGAGAGGATGTGGTATAATAGGGGTATCTGTCAGAGATCAGAGGAGGAGCTTTCCATGAGTGAATACAAACCGCCATTCCATGTGACGGATAAAATGACAATGTTGATTGCAGAGATCAGCGAACAGGTTGGTCGAATCGCAGTGCAACAGGAAAAAATGATCAGTCCGCATTTAAGGAGGGAGAACCGTATACGAACGATCCATTCGTCTCTCGCCATCGAACATAATTCGCTTTCGCTGGAGCAGGTGACTGCGATATTGGAGGGCAAGCGTGTACTCGGCAATCCCAATGAAATCAGAGAGGTGCAGAATGCCTATGAAGCCTATGAGATGATGTTGCGGCTCGATCCGTTATCGGTGGCTGATCTGCTTAAAGCGCATAAACTGATGATGCATGGCTTGATTCCGGAAAACGGAAGGTTTCGCTCCGGCGGAGTGGGGGTGTTTGAGGGAGAGGTGCTGATTCATATGGCTCCGCCGGCAAAATTTGTACCGGAGCACATCCACAATCTCTTTGCATGGTATGGGCAGTCGGAATTGCATCCACTGATCAAGAGTGCGGTATTCCATTATGAATTTGAATTCATCCATCCTTTTTCTGACGGCAACGGTCGCCTGGGGCGGATGTGGCACAGTCTTCTGCTGGGGAAATGGAAGGAATTATTTTTCTGGCTGCCGATGGAGGAATTGATCCAGTCGAGGCAGAAGGAGTATTATGAAGCGCTGGGTATGGCGGATAAGCAATCGGACAGTGCTGAATTTGTGGAGCTGATGCTGGAGATCATAAGGGATAGTCTGCGGGAAATGACAGTTGTCGGGTATGATATCGAACAGGATACCGACTAAGTAACCGATCGAGTGTATGGAGCGGGGAGCTGCTTCAAAAGATTGCCGACAGGAGGGATATCAAATTGAAACTTGTCAGAAAAAAGACGGGGGGAAGTGCGCGATGATGAAACCGAAACATCTTGAGAGGATTTATGATCCGACCGACTGGAAGGGGCTTGAGGGGAATATAGTTTGTGAATGCGGATGCAGGGCATTTAAGATCCGATGTTTCGGTGAGTTTTTCCATAAAAACAAATTGGCGATCAAAGAGTATGAGAACAGATATGGGCAGGCGGTGAGAGCAGTCTGTGCGGATTGTGGGAGAGATTATCTGTTGTATGATTTTGCGCTTCACGGTTATGATGGACTGATCTGCAGGGACGGGATCGCCGTTCCCGGTGAGATATTTGATGATTTTGTAACAGAAGCAGACAGGTTGTTTGAGATAAAAATGTTTCTCGAATACGATGATGAAGAGCAGTTTCTTGAGGAGATCGTGAACGACGAATCTCTTCAGGAAGACTTTCATTTCACAATGGCTGACAGAGCAGATATCTGGAGCTGGGTCGTGATAGAGCTGAGAGGGGTTTCATCGGGAATTGTTTACAGAGATTTTGTGAATGAGGAACTGGCATAATAGCCTGTAAATATGTGTTGCGGGCAGCAGGTAGATATTTTATAATCAAGTGTATAAATCAAAACAGAGAATACAGGAGGTACGAAACCATGAGGAATATGATTGCATACTGTGGACTGGATTGTGAAAAGTGTGATGCATATCTTGCAACGATCCACGATGATCAGGCGTTGCGTGAGAAAACCGCAAAACTGTGGGCGGAGTTAAATGACGCGCCTATTTTGCCTGAACATATCAATTGTGAGGGCTGTCGTGCGGATGGAGCGAAAACGGTATATTGTGAGAGCCTTTGCGGTATTCGTCAGTGTGCATTGAAAAAGGGTTTGGCGACATGCGGCGGCTGCCCGGATATGGAAACGTGTAAGGCGGTCGGTGAGGTCATCTCAAATAATCAGGAGGCTTTTAAAAATCTGAAAGATAAATAGATAAAAGGGTAAAAAGTGAAAGGACAACATTATGAAGATCATGCCGAACCGTATGGACTACGGATTTATGAGATACCAGAAAGAATTTGAGGACAAGGCCCTGGAGGTGCTGCGCTCCGGCTGGTATGTGCTGGGGAAGGAAGTGGAGACTTTCGAGGAGCGTTTTGCGGCGTACACGGGGGCAAAATACTGCGCTTCCGTGGCAAACGGGCTGGAGGCGCTGCAGATCGCCGTGCATCTTCTGGGGATCGGCGCGGGGGACGAGGTCATCGTGCAGGGAAATACATACATCGCCAGCGTGATGGGGATCACGATGAACGGCGCGACGCCGGTGTTTGTGGAGCCGGATCAGTATTACCAGATCGATGCGGACAAAATCGAGGAGAAGATCACAGAGAGGACAAAGGCGGTCATGGTCGTTCATCTCTACGGGCATGTGGCGGATATGGACAGGATCACCGCCATCTGCAGAAAGCACGGTCTCAAGCTGATCGAGGACTGCGCCCAGTCCCACGGTGCCACCTATAAGGGAAAGATGACGGGCACTTTCGGCGACGCGGGTTGTTTTTCCTTCTACCCGTCGAAAAATCTGGGGGCCTTCGGCGACGGCGGAGCGATTGTCACGAATGATGAGGCGCTTGCGAAAGAAGTGAAGATCTACAGGAATTACGGCAGTGAGAAGCGCTATTACAATAAGGTCGTTGGGACAAACTCCCGGCTGGATGAGCTGCAGGCGGGGCTTTTAAATGTGCGTCTCTCCCATATGGAGGAGATCACGAGGGAGCGGCAGGAGCTGGCGCAGCGGTATCGGGATAAGATAAGGCAGGAATTTCTTATTCTTCCGAAGGAGCGTGAAGATACGGAGACGGTCTGGCACCAGTACGTGATCCGCAGTGAAAGACGGCAGGAATTGATTGACTATTTAAGTCAAAAGGGAATCGGCACGATCATCCACTACCCGATCCCGCCCCATCTGTCGGAGGCTTATGCCTATCTGGGACACAAAAAGGGAGACTTTCCGATCACCGAAAGCTATGCGGACACGGTGCTTTCGATCCCGATGTACACCGGGATGACGAGGCGGGAACAGGATTATGTGATCGAGGCGCTAGGCGGATGGGACGTTCATTGAGGAGGCGGAAACGCAAAAAAATTAAATATCTTGTTATCTATATTTTGTTAGGCGTTGTTACAACGGTCTCCATTGGCGTGGGGCTTTTGTATTTGGCTTTCCTGATCATCGATAAAGGTATGTCAATGGAGAGGGAGAAGACGCCCGTTCATTTTGAGGCGGATGAGGAAGGCGTGTTTCATATTTATGATGAGGCTGACTGGCTGTTATTCAACGACTGTATTAAAAACGGGTACAGGGAGCTGGACGCCGTGTTGGAGGAAGATATCAATATAACAGGAACAAGTACGTATATTTCGGAAGATTATTCTTATATCGGAGGAAAAGCGCCATATATTGTGCGCGACTATCCATATGCCGGACATTTGGACGGGCAGGGGCATAAAATAGAAGTGGGTGCAGCCAGATGCTCGTTGTTTCAGGAACTCGAGGCGGAGGGAATTATAGAAAATCTGACGTTGAAGGTAACGATACATTCCTTTCCGCGTGAGGGAGCAGGGGGGATCGTTGAGAGTAATTATGGGACGATCCGTTCATGTGATGTATACGGAAGCGTTACGGGGGATTATTTTGTCGGCGGGATAGCCGCAGTCAATATGGGAACGATAGAGGACTGCAATAATCATGCATCTGTTACCTCTCTGGAGACGGGAGAGGCATATGAGGCGAAATATGACGGGCGTCCCGGTTACGGGGCAGGCGGAATTGCCGGAACCTGCGGTGTTGATGGCGGAGAGGAGAAGGGGGCGGAAGTATGCGGGATCACAGGCTGCTGTAATTATGGAGATGTGACGGCAGAGGTTTATACCGGAGGGATCGTCGCCTGGCTGGATGACCGGACAGTGGGAGGAGCATCCGCAGGTTCGGTGCAGGAGCTGGTTCAATATGAGGATTTTACCACACCATCTGAGGAGGAAGCGTATGAGGGCAGAGAAAGGGAATCGGAGGGAGCGGCATTGCATTATTCTCTTATGAACTGCACAAACTATGGAACGGTGACAGTGAATCAGAGAAAAGATCCTAGGACATTTTGGTATACGAAGAGTGCCGGGATCTGTGCTGAGTTGCAGCACGGATATATATACAGATGCGTGAACCGGGGAAAAATCCGGTTTGCTGAGGATGCTCCCCAATATGCTCCGGAAGGTTATGCCTATACGAACCGGCCTGTTGCGATCGCTGATATTACAGGGTTTGCACCGACGGAAAAACATCATATTATTGAGTGTGTCAGTCTGAGAGGGACGATCGAGGGGACAATGCGCCATGAGAATATACCGGAACTTACGGAGGAAGAACTTTCGGCGTGGGAGGCAGGAGACTGCGGGAAGGACCATGTCAGCAACAACTGGGAGTTTGATCTGAAAGAGGCGATTGATATCTGTGGGCTGGAGCCTCTTGGCGTAGTGGAGAGTACTGCCTCAGCGGAGAGGAAGAATTATTATCTGTGCGGGGAGTTTGCGCTGTTTCTCCCGGATTATATGGAGATTCAGGAGGTCTTTCTGAAGGAGCAGGATGACGATGCATGTTATGCGCTTCATATTCAGGTACAGAGCAAAGAAGGAGCGGGCGCGGGCGTCGATCCGGATGACGAATGCTGGATACTTTGCAGGGAAGCAGATGTGCAGGAAGCATTGATGGGGGCAAAGGGATCTGATACCAACGAGGAATGGCGTGTGAGATATTTTATGGAAGAACTGTACGGTACGATAGTTCCCGTTGGATATTGGCTGAAGATCAGTTATCTGAATCTGCCGTTTCACGATTGTTTCCAGGTGAAATATGTGAGCGGGAAACGGATCTACATGGAAAATGCGATTCCGGATGAGAGCCTGAGCGTGTATATGGAGGAGGGCGATCATGAGCTTGGAAATGTGATCGCCATGCCGTTACAGGGAGTTTCAGAGCATGGAAGCGGATCGGAAGATGATCTGTCTGCAAAATGGCTGATGTTGTTTACAAGAAAAGGAACTAATATTCGGCCTTCCAGGACTTTTGTCAGCCTGATAGAGGAAGGATTTTACCCGTTGGACTGGGAGCAGGAATGTTATATTGTGGAAGAGGGAGATACGTTGTGGGATATTTCCCTCGCCGCTACGGGTGCCTTCCATAACCGGAAGATGCTGGCGGACATCAACGGAATAGCAGATCGGGACAGAATTTTTGTGGGAGATACATTATTTCTGCCAACAAGGGAGGAGTGGGAGAAAAGGCGGAGCGTGGTCACATCCGGATGGATATGCTCTTTCGGGGAAACGGTGAAAGAGGATGGCTGAAGAACTGCCCGGAAGATAAAAGAGTGAACAAGAAGAACTTGACACAAGAGGGGATGCCATACATAATGTAGTAAGGCAGATGCAGATGATACCATCCCGGTTTATATTTCCGATGGGAGGGAACTTGAGGAGAGCCGGGATGAAATGTGCAGATGTGGAGGGGCAGGTAAAGCGAAACGGACAGGAGATTGCGTGAAGCCCAGGGTGAAAGTGCGGGGCTGAAGATGCTCTGTGCGGCAGAAAGAAAAGAGAGGGCTGTGTCAGGCAGCGGTGGAATATGAGTAAACTGGATGAACAGATAAAGCTGTTAGAGTGGAAAGATTTAGGCGATGAGCGGGGAAATCTTGTGGTGGTCGAGGGAAATATGGACATCCCTTTTGAGATTAAAAGGATCTTTTATATATACGGTTCAGATGACACAGTTGTCAGGGGGCAGCACGCCAATATAAACTCGGAATTTGTGATGATCAATGTCTGCGGGACGAGCAAGGTGAAGGTGGACAACGGTACGGAGAGCCGGATCATCGAGCTGAACAGGCCCAGAATGGGGTTGTATCTGAAAAACAATGTGTGGAAAGATATGTATGAGTTTTCGCCGGATTCCATCCTGTTAGTGCTTGCCAGCGAGCATTATGATGAGAAGGAGTATATCCGGGATTATCAGGAATATCTGGAATATATGAAGAAAACTGAGCCGGATGGCGCGGAGCGGAAGCTGTAAGTGAGGCAGGAGTTGTAAAAGAGGCGGAAGCGGTGAGAGGGTCAGGAACTGCAAGAAAGGCGGAAGCGGTGAGAGAGTCAGGAACTGTAAAAGAGGCGGAAGCTGTAAAGGGGGCAGACGCTGTACAGAAAGCGGAAACTGTAAAGAAAGGCAAAAGAATTGAGTAAATTATCGATCGTAGTACCGGTCTATTACAATGCGGATACGCTGGAACTTTTATATGAGGACATGCAGAAGAAGGTCCTGGGAAAGCTAGAGGAGTACGAGATCGTCTTTGTGGACGACGGTTCGGGGGATGATTCCTGGGAAGTGATGAACCGCCTGCGGGAGCGGGATACGCACATCAAGTGTGTGAAGCTTTCGCGCAATTTTGGCGAGCATGCGGCGCTTTTAGCGGGGCTGTCCGCCAGCACCGGGGACTGCGCCGTGACCAAGCAGGCGGATCTGCAGGAGGATTCCATGCTGATCCTTGAGATGTATGAGAGCTGGAAGCGGGGCAACAAGGTGGTGCTGGCGGTCAGGAAAGAGCGCAGGGAGAATCCTGTCAAGGTATTTTTCGCAAATATGTACTATAAGATCATCCGCAGCATGGTCAATAAAAATATGCCGGCGGGGGGCTGCGACTGTTATCTGGTGGACAGAAAGGTCATCGAGGTTTTGGAGCGGCTGGATGAGAAAAACTCGTCTCTGACGCTGCAGGTGATGTGGGTTGGCTTTCAGACGGACATGATCTATTTTGTGCGGCAGGACCGGGAAATCGGGAAATCCCGCTGGACGCTGTCGAAGAAGGTGAAGCTGGTGATGGATTCGGTGATGAGTTTCTCCTATTTTCCGCTCCGGTTTATGTCCGGGCTGGGGATCGTGTTCAATATTCTCGCCGTCATACTGTTAGTCAGCGTATTTGTGGAAAAGTTTACAGAGGGCACGCCGATTCAGGGGTGGGCGTCTTTGATGTGCGTGGTGCTCTGCGCGTCAGGGCTTTTGATGCTGATGATGGGGGTGCTGGGGGAGTATATCTGGCGCACGCTGGACGCGGCGCGGACGCGCCCGCCTTATATTGTGGATGAGGTGCGGGAAGTGCGAAGCGGGGACGGGAAGTAACGGTGAGGGCTGCTGGCTGAGGCGATATTGCTTCTCATGGGTGGCTGGAAGAGCAGATAGTTACAACGGGACAGAAGAGGCATCATCAGCGGCAGACCGAAATACAGAGCGGGGAAACAGGGAAAGCATTGAGAGACAGAAAAGAAACAGGAAGTCATTTTGGTAAAATAAAGATCGTACTGATCATTTTAAGCATTTTTGCGGCTGTGAAAATGCTTTTTTTTGCATTTGGGCTGGACGAGGAGTATCAGCTTGTGATGGCTTACCGGAATGTGAGGGGGGATAAACTGTTTCTTTCGATGTGGGAGCCCCATCAGACATCGGCGTTTTTGTGTTCTTTACTGATGCGTCCCTATCTTGCCCTTGTGGGGAATACCGGCGTTGTGATCTGGCTGCGGCTCTGCGGCACGCTGATCCATCTGGGTGTGAGCTGTTATCTGTGCAGAGTCCTTGGGCACATGGTCAGCAGGGAGAGCGCTTTTTTGCTGGGGCTGATCTATTTTAATACGATTCCGAAGCAGATCATGCTGCCGGAGTTCGGTATCATGCAGGCGTGGTTTCTGACACTGCTGTCACTTTTTTTACTGCAATATTATGACTGTGCCGGCGGAGCGGGTGACAGTAGTGTCAGAAGACGAAAATATCTGGTTTTGGCGGCGTTTGCGCTGGTTTTGGAAGCCCTCTCTTATCCATCCTGTGTTCTGGTGTATTTTCCGGTATTGTGGATCATCTGGAGGCGGTCGGGGAAAAGACGGTTGGCGGATATGGGGATCGTGACGGGGATCTGTAGTGTTTGCGCCGTTAGTTATCTGGGACTGCTGCTGAAAAACAATACGCCGGACGGATTGCTGAGGACGGTTTCCTATATTGTAAACGGGGATATCACCCATTCTCTGACGGTAGCAGATAAGCTGCTTGCTTTAGCGAAGGATATGCTGCTGCCGGCTGTGCTCTGCCTGGGGATCTTTTTTCTGGCGAAGGCGGGAACGTTCCTGACGATGCGGATGAGGGGAAAGCGGAGAGGAGAAGTCGGAGAGGAGAGAGCGCAGGGATCGGGAAGGACGGAACAGATAGGCGCGGCAGAGAGTGCAGGGAAAGGCGAGGAGGAGAGAACAAAGGAGCGGGAAAAGGCGCAGAAAAACGCAAGGCGGGGGCTTTGGCTGCTCTGGACCGCGGCGCTTTCTCTGCTGGCGGAGCTGTGGTACTGGGTGGTGCGGAACGCAGGCTATGAATCCATGCAGATCCATCTGGTGGTATTTGCGGTGCTGGGCATCGGATATTATTTCGGGGCGGCCGGGAGATCCGGAAGACTCGCTTTTGATATACCGGCTGTGACCGCGGGAGGGCTCGGTATCAGAGGAGAAGAGCGGGAAGGGACTGATAAACAGGGCAGGGAGGCAAGCCGTGAGGAGAGTATGGACAGCAGGAGGCAGCTGCAAAGCGGGCTATTGCTGGACGGAATCTGCCTGGCGGGGGTTTCTCTGCTGGCGGTACTGTATCTGACGGATCTGGGGCTGATGGATTCCCTGCCTCACGCGATGACGGCGGCATTTTTCGGGATGGCGCTTGTTGTCATGTATTGGGAGAGGGGTGGAGAACCAGGCGGAGCGGAGAAGAAGATTCTGCATGAAAATGTTTCGGGGGACAGAGCGTGTGTTTCGGTCGTGCTGGTATTGTGGGCGCTTACCGCCATTTTCGGAAAGGGGTATACGCTGCGCTCCGGCACCGGCTATCACAATGTGCTGCAGAGCGGCGGTATTCTGAAATACGGTCCGGCGGCGGGGACGCTCTCCGATTATATGTGTGCCTATATTTATAACTGTGACTATGAAGACTGGCAGAGTATGATCCAGGACGGGGACAGGGTTCTGATCATGGTGGATCAGGTGATGAATCTGGGGACGATCCAGTATCTGTTTCAGGATGTGGAGATTTCCCATTATTCCATCGTGAACCCCACAGCTTATGATGAGAGGCTCAAAGAGTATTGGGAGATGTTCCCGGGGAAGCAGCCGAATGTCATCATTGTTGACGACTGGTATGGTCAATTGATGACAGATCCCGACGGCTGGCTGATGCGGTATGCGGAGGGGGAATTCGGGTATACTTCTGTGGAGCAGGGGCGGTATATACGGGTTTACAGGAGAGATTGAGGGCCGGATTGAGATAACAGAATAAAATAGAGCCTTTCTGTGCATTTTAATGAAAAAGAAGCAGAGTGTGCAGGGAGGTTTTTTGATGGGACAGCAGAATAAAAAAGCAGGAATAAACGGAAACGGTATCACGGCGGGCTGCCAGAGTTTTATACCCGAGAGGCGGGTATATATCAGGCAGAGCGCCTGTGTGGCGGGAACGAAGGAGAGCGAAGGTCCCTTGGGTGAGCTGATCGACATGGTGGGGAAGGACGATCTGTTTGGCTGTAATACCTGGGAGGAGGCGGAGAGTACGCTGCAGAAGGAGGCAGTGACGCTGGCGCTCGGAAAGGCGGGGATGAAAGCGGAGGAGATACGTTATCTGTTTGCGGGTGACCTGCTTGGCCAATCTACAGCGTCATCCTTCGGCGTCTCTTCCTTTGGCATCCCCCATATGGGGGTGTATGGCGCCTGTTCCACCTGCGGGGAGACGCTGGGGCTCGGGACGATGGCGATCTCGGGAAAAATGGCGGAGGATGTGGTCTGTGTCACATCCAGCCATTTTGCCAGCGCGGAAAAGGAGTTTCGATATCCTCTTGCCTACGGAAACCAGCGGCCGCCATCAGCGACCTGGACGGTCACCGGCGGCGCGGCCTTTATATTGACTTCTAAAGCCAGTAAGCGAAACCGGGCGGAGATCACCGGCGTGACAAACGGAAAGATCGTGGACTATGGCATCAAGGATTCCATGAACATGGGCGCCTGCATGGCGCCGGCGGCGTGCGAGCTGATCGCCGCGAACCTGAAAGACTTCGGCAGGACGCCGGAGGATTATGACAGGATCATAACCGGGGACCTGGGGCTTGTGGGACAGAGGGCTCTGATCGACCTTTTAAAAGAAAAACAGATCGATATAGAGGACCGGCATCTGGACTGCGGCATCGAGATCTATGACGGCGGCAGCCAGGATGTGGGGAGCGGCGGCTCCGGATGTGGGTGCAGCGCTGTAACGCTCTCCGCCTATATTCTGAAAATGCTGGAGGAGGGCGTCTGGAAGAGAGTGCTTTTCGTGCCCACGGGAGCACTGCTTTCCAAGACCAGTTTTAATGAAGGAATGACAGTTCCGGGGATCGCACACGGAATCGTATTGGAAAGCATTGCGGTGTAGAGAGGAGAATTCCGGGCAGGAGTACAGACGGGAAGTTTGGATGATATCATTGTGAGTTTATAGATAAAAAGACAAATGTATATGGATATCTCGGTATAGTTAATATACTGTTTTGAAGGAAAAAGAACACTGCAGGCTTACGCGGGGGTGAAGCTGCCGGCATCCTTGTTATGCGGAATCCGTGCCAGGGGTTCTTTTTCTTTTTTGTAAAAATAAAGAGATTATAATTAGATTAAAATTTCCTTAAATTTACGTATTTCCATGCTTTTCCGGCAAAAAAGAGTTGACATGGTTCAGAGCCGTGCGTATCATAAAAGTAACGGCATGAAAAGTACATATATCTATGTCACTATGTCTGTGGAGCAGGGTTCTGCGGAACCAAAAAAGACAACAGCATCAGTTCCGGAAGTGCACAAGACGATTTAGAGACGCTGATGGGAGTGGAAATCATCTTTCGCCCAAGTGTACTGTAGGAACTGAAATAAGATTGAAACAGGAGGACGACCATGAAAGTATGGAAAAAAATGACGGCGATGGTTCTGGCTGCGGCTGTGACTGTGGGAACACCTTTAGTTGCCTGCGCGGAGCCGAATGCCTGGATTGACGGAAATACACCGGAAGAATATACGAACAGAGTGACGACCACTGCGGGGAACATCATCTCACCGTCCGTTGTGACGGATTTCCACGCATCGGATCTTGTGGCATTGGTTCCCGTTACACCGATGAACGTGTTTGATGTGGAGACGAAGGCGAATGTCAGCTATTATGAAGATGCGGCTACCCATGTATATATCGGCAACAACAGGGAGTATGGCCAGATCGCGAAGGGGGCGCTGGATACCGCCTGCCGGAATACCGGAACAAAGTTCGGCCCTTCCTTTACAATGAATCTTTTCCTGTATGAGGGAGGCGTTTACAAGCCCCAGGAGAGCACAGTGCAGGAGATGGAATTTGTGATGGAGATTCCCAAATCCCTCAGAGACACCGGCAGAGATTACGCGGTGCTCAGATTGAATGCGGACGGCACAGTGTCCTATCTGACAGACCTGGATACA
Source organism: uncultured Lachnospiraceae bacterium (assembly GCA_910584915.1). Lineage (GTDB taxonomy): Bacteria > Bacillota > Clostridia > Lachnospirales > Lachnospiraceae > 1XD8-76. Next base: position 32,987 of record CAJUDM010000011.1, on the reverse strand, counting down.
GATCCCAAGACAGTTACATTCAAGACTAATTATTTTGGAACATACAGCCTGTATGCGTTAGCTTACGGAGGACACGGATGTTTTGATGCGTATAAGCCTCTTCCCGCACTCATACCGGTAGATCAGGCGACTCTGGCAGTGTGGGCGTCTATGGGGATCCCGACAGATCCCGCAACATTGGCAATGCTGGGATTTCAGGCAGTTCCGGCAGTACCGGTCCAGTAAGCAGATAACCCCACAGGGAGAAAGCGTATCCCCGCAGCCGGTGCTGTGGGGATTTTTTGAGGGTGACAGTGTGAGAAAGATGGAATTTAAAATGGAGCGCTCCGGTCTCTTAAAGGAGGGCGATAAGATCACCGTGACGGAGGGGGTGCTTCCCAGCAACTATTACTACACGATAGATCCGTCTCTGGCAATGTCCGGCAACTATCCGTTTTCACAGCGGATGACAGCCAGAGAAGGTATCGTAGTGAGTGTGGAGGAACGCTCCGCAGGGTATTATGTAACGGCAGAATTTGAAGATATATAAAACAACGTCAGATGTGCTGAGGGGAATACTGCGGAACTGGAACGGATCTAGCTGAAAGCGAGGGATACGAACAAAAAGCGAAGCGTTTGTGAGTTGAAATATTTGTAAAATTAGACCAGGAGGACAGAATATGTTAAATAAAGTGGCGACAGACAAAGCACCTGCGGCGATCGGACCGTACTCACAGGGAATCATTGCAAACGGTTTTTTATTTGCCTCAGGGCAGATTCCGATCGATCCGGCAGTCGGGGAGGTCAGGGGAGAAAATATCACGGAGCAGGCGGAACTTGTCATGAAAAATATCGGCGAGATATTGAAGGAGGCCGGCACATCCTATGAGAACGTGGTGAAAACAACCTGTTTTCTGGCGGATATGGCGGATTTTGGCGCATTTAATGCGGTGTATGAGAAATATTTCACCGGAAAACCCGCAAGAAGCTGTGTGGCGGTAAAACAGCTTCCGAAGGATGTTTTGTGTGAAGTGGAAGTGATAAGCGTGATCTGAGCACATTCTGTGTAAGGCGTTTTGCCGGGGTAAAATATGCGGCAAGCTGAAATGCCGGATAGTTGGAAAAATATACAGTGGATAAGAGAAACGGAAAAATGATGGGAGAGAAAAGCAATATTATTCTGATCGGTATGCCGGGCGCGGGCAAGAGTACGGTGGGTGTTGTGCTTGCAAAAAAGCGGGGCTGTCGTTTTTTGGACAGCGATCTTCTGATACAGGAAAAATATAACGCATTACTGCATGAACTGATCTCGAAATACGGTGCGGAGGAGTTTCAGAGGATGGAGGAGAAAGTGAACGCTTCCATCTGCGCGGACCGCACTGTGATAGCTACCGGAGGCAGTGCGGTTTACGGGGCTGCGGCGATGGAACACCTGAAAAGGATCGGTACGGTCGTCTATCTGAAGCTTTCCTGCGATACCATACGGGAGAGGCTCGGAGATCTGAACGAGAGAGGCGTGATCCTGCGGGAGGGACAGACCCTTGAGGATCTGTATGAGGAGAGAGTGCCTCTCTATGAAAAATATGCGGATATCGTTCTGGATTGCGAAAAAAAGAGGATCAGGGATATCGTGGATGAACTCAGCAGAGTGTGAAGTGGAGAAATCTGTTGTTGTGTTGGCATAGTATAAAAAAGGAAAACTTCCGCATACTAGTACTGGAATCCAAAAGTATGTGGAGGTTTTTTTATGGACTATTTTCACGCATTCTGGGTAGGGGGGCTGATCTGCGCCCTGGCACAGATATTGTTGGAGAGGACAAAGATGCTGCCGGGGAGGATCATGGTGTTGCTCGTATGTCTGGGCGCAGTGCTCAGTTTTATCGGGCTCTATGAGCCGTTGGCGGAATTTGCGGGCGCCGGTGTCACTGTCCCGCTGATGGGATTCGGGCACAATCTGATGAAAGGCGTCCGGGAAGCGGTGGATGAGAACGGTTTTATCGGTTTGTTTATGGGAGGTTTTAAGGCTGCGGCAGTGGGTACCGGCGCGGCGCTCATATTTGGCTATCTGGCGAGTCTGATCTTTCAGCCGAAGATGAAGAAGTGAGTTCGTCCATCTGAACTTTGCTGTATGGAGGGATCGTCCCACCCGCTTCATCAGCAGGCGTTTATGACAGACGGAATTAAGGATCTGTATTTTCTTTCTGCGTATTCTGTACAGATGTGACTGTGAAATCTGATGTGCGCTGAGTGCAGGTGCGGCTTTGGAGCCTGATGTGCGCTGCGTGCAGATGCAGCCATACGGTCTGATGCAGGTTGTGTGCAGGTGCGGCCATGCAGTCTGATGCGCATCTGCATCGCGTACAGATGAAGTTTGTGAATCTTATGGAAAACATTGCCGATGATACAATAGTTAATATTTTGTGAAATCTATTGCGGGAAAAGATGAGGAATGGTATCGTAAAAACAGACGTATATTTATAGAGAAAACGCAGTAAGGATACCTATGGACAGCAGAGAAAAAGTAAAGAGAAAGAGCAGCAGAAGCAGGCTGCAGCGGCGGGTGCGTATACTGGCGGTCATTACCAGCCTTTCCGTTATCATAACATTCATGACGATCATCACAAGTATTGGCGTATGCTTTTACTTCAAAAAACAGTACACAGAGCTGGAAGCTTTTGCCGAGGAGACTGAGCAGGAGGAGGAACAGGCTGTGGAAGCCGTTTCCGGAGAGATAGTCTATACGCAGGAGGAAGTGGATTCCATGTTGACCACAGCAGTCACAAACGCTATTGACAATGCGGATTCGGAACTGCTTCAGATCCTGCGCGGAAGACTTGAAAACGGGGAGGGAACCATGACGATCCTGCGGGACCTCTATCCGGAACATGTGGTGATGCTCGATTCCGGTCAGTATTATTTCCTGCCGCTACAGGAAGATCTGGCATTTAATACATATGTCAATGAGAATTTTGTGGCGGGTGATAACGGTCTGGTCTCTTATCAGAAAGACGGGGAGGTGCTGACGAAGAAGGGCGTCGACGTCTCGAAATATCAGGGTGAGATCGACTGGGAAGCGGTGAAAAATGACGGTGTGGACTATGCCATCATCCGTGTGGGAATACGCGGTTACAGCGAGGGAGGCATCCTGGAGGACGAGTTTTTCCGTCAGAATATAGAGGGTGCCATCGCCAATGATATTCCTGTAGGCGTCTATTTCTTTACACAGGCGCTCAATGAGGCGGAGGCTCTGGAGGAAGCGGATTTTGTGATAGGAATGCTGCAGGGATATCAATTGACTTATCCGGTCTATCTGGACATTGAGGATGTCAAGAAAGAGAACTGCCGGACCAACAGCCTGACCGTGGAGGAACGGACGAACAATGCAAAGGTGTTTCTGGAGAGGATCCGGGAGGCGGGGTATGAGCCGGCGCTTTACGGCAATATTAAGTCGTTTCTTCTGATGCTGGATCTTGCCTCTTTAGAGCAGTATGACAAGTGGTTTGCGGGCTATACACTGCCGATCTACTATCCGTACGAGTACAAGATGCTGCAGTATTCCGAGAAAGGGATAGTGGCGGGCATTCCGGGGCAGGTGGATGTCAATATCTGTTTTAAGGATTATGCCGGTGCAGAGTAAGGCGGTTTGGCTGTCCGGCATAATCCCGGCCGCGGAAAGCCCGATTGGGATATGGCTTCATTTCTGCGGGCAGAAAGCCGGGTGGCCAGTGTTGAAAGCCGGCTGGAGCCGGCCCGGGCATTTGGTGATTGCTGCGAGGGTGAAATACCCTGCAGCCTGCTGTGTTTTCAAGCTATGATTCCCTGCAGCCCGAAGCGGGGTATTTCACTTCTGCCGCAGAGGTACTGCGCTGGATCGATACAGAGGAGAAAGATTACAAATGACGGTAATTCATATCATATCATACTATTTGCTGGGGATGAATCTGTTGGGATTTTTATTTATGGGGCTGGATAAATGGAAGGCAAAAAAGCGAGCCTGGAGGATTCCAGAGGCAACGCTTCTTCTGATCGCGGCACTTGGCGGTGCTGCCGGCGCCATGATCGGAATGCATCTGTTTCATCATAAGACAAGGCACTGGTATTTTCTGTACGGTATTCCGGTTATGCTGTTGATACATATCCTGATCGCGCTTTTTATCTGGAAGGGACCGGTACAATTCATACTTCTATGACCATATTTGCGATAAAAATGATCTTGACAGCTTATTTCCGCGTGCAATAAGTCTGGTGCCATACTTATTGCGGAACGAGGCCGGGGCATGGGTATGCCGGCAAAGGCTGAGAAGAACGAATCCCCCGCTCTGCGGTGCGGCAAGTTTAATGCCTGTGGCAGAGCGGGGGATCTGACTCCGGGGTAAGTACCTCAGATCGCGACGATAACGCCGCCGTCGTTGGCATACATGGAGCTGACGCCGGCGGTGTCGAGTATTTTTACATCTTTGAATTTTGCCCGCGCGAGCAGCAGCTCTTTCACCAGGCTGGCGCGGGAAGGGCAGTTGCAGTGTGAGATGTAGAGTACCTTTGTCTCCAGATTTTTTCCTTCGCTGACGATGATATCAGCCATCTTGGCGAGGGCTTTTTTTATGCCCACGGACTGGCTTTTCTGGATGATAGTGCCCTTGATGGCGCCCATCACAGGCTTTATGCTGAGGGTGGAGGCGATGATCGCCTTGACGCTGGAGAGCCTGCCGTTTTTGCGGAGGGTTTCCAGGTTATCCAACACAAAATAGGTGCTCATGGCATTGCGGAATTCCTCCAGTTTTTTGACGATCCGGGCGAAATCCATCGTGCCCTCTTCTTCCCATTCCATGATCTTCATGGCGAGTTGGGTTTCACCGATGCTGGCGGACTCGGAATCGCAGACATAGATGTCCTTTTGACCGAATTCTTCCTCATAGAGGTTTTTTCCCAGCACGGCGCTGTTGTAACTGCCGCTCAGATGTGAGGAGAGAGTCACACAGTAGATGTGCTCCGCATCGGACTGGAAGGCATTTTTATAGCGCTCAGGAGAAGGGCAGGCTGATTTGGGGCACTTCGGATAAGCGGCGACTTTACGAAGAAAGTCTTTCTGGTCAAATGTTTCATCGTCCAGTATCTCGTCGTCTCCAACCTCCAGTGTCAGGGGGACCCTCTCAAAACGGGGATCATTCCTGTATTCATCGGGGAGTTCACAACAGCTGTCTACCACAATTTTATAACGCATTGTTTTTCTCCATTTCACTTTTTAACAATTACTCTGTCATCTGGTTTTTATTACTACATGATAATATCATAAGAAACCTGTTATTGCAATAGTATATACAAAAATTTTGTGCTATACTGGAAAGTATCATACGGGAAAAAAGGGGGTAAAATATGGAATATTGTTTAAAAAACGGAAGGCTGGAGGCGGCGGTATGTTCTCTGGGGGCAGAACTGATCTCACTTAAAAAGGGCGGCACGGAATATATGTGGAATGCTGATCCGGCATATTGGGGCAGAAGGTCGCCGATCCTGTTTCCTTTTGTGGGGAGCCTGAAGGGGAAGCAGTATCGCTATCAGGGAAAGGTGTATGAGATGGGGCAGCATGGTTTTGCGCGGGATATGGAGTTTGCGCTTGTCTCTCACACGGATACGAAGCTGGTGATGGAACTTCATGAGACTGCCGAGACGATGGAGAAATACCCGTTCCGATTTTTGCTGGAGATATCCTATGAACTGAAGGAGGAGGAACTGGTGGTCGGCTGGCGCGTCAGAAACACGGATGAAAAAACGCTCTGTTTTTCTATTGGCGGGCATCCGGCGTTCAATTGTCCATTAGAGGGGAAGGGAAGCCAGAGTGACTATATGCTTCGGTTTATGAAGGATGAAAAGCCGCTGCAGGAGATCGTCTCCGCAGTCATAGGCGAGGGTGGCCTTGTGACGGAGGGCACGCTGGAATTCGGGCTGGAGGATGGGTATCTCCCGGTGACGGCGGAGCTGTTCGATACGGATACGATCGTTCTGGAGGACAGTCAGAGCGATGCGGTTTCCCTGATCGATCCGGAGGGCAGGGAATATCTGCGGGTGAGTTTCCCGATGCCCATTGTGGGAATCTGGACGCCGATTCAGAAAAATGCCCCGTTTTTGTGTATTGAACCCTGGTGCGGAAGGTGCGATGATGCGGACTTTGCAGGAGAATTGCCGGAACGGAGATGGGGCAATTCCCTGGAACCGTCAAAAGAGTTCTCGACGGCTTATACGATCAGTGTATTCTGAGACACAAACTGTTTTAAAACCAGGCTTCACGTTTTTCATAGGACGTACCCTGCCGACATAAGCATATAAAAAGAGGATATGTTTTGGAAGGCAGGGTGACTTATGGATAAGAAACAGGGAGTAAACAGCAAAAAACTGATGAAGACGGCATTTTGGGCGGCGATACTGGTGTTAGTTCTGTTTTTCGGGAAAAGGCTTCTGCCGGAGGAGGCTGCCGGGGGTGAAAACGGCGGTGATGTTTCAGGCAATGAAGGGGCGAGCAGCTATCGGGAAAATGACGGGGATGAGGTACAGAGAGGCGTGAGCGTCATCTCCCACGGAGGAGAGAGGTATGTGGAGACGGCGTCCTCCGGAAGCTGGGGACTGGGATTCGGGGCGGACGGCAGTGAGACGCAGCCCACCGGCAGCCTTTCCAGGGAGGAACTGGGGAAATATGACGCGTGGTATCTGGGGGACGGATCGGAGAAAGTGCTCTATCTGACATTTGACTGCGGGTATGAAAACGGCAATACCGAAAAGATACTGGATGCACTGAAAAAGCATAATGTCAAAGCGACATTTTTTGTGGTGGGACATTTTCTGGAGAGTGCTCCGGAACTGGTGAAGCGGATGCAGCAGGAGGGGCATATGGTCGGCAACCATACCTGGCACCATCCGGATATGGACACCATCGCCGAGGAAGCTAAACTGCGCGAGGAACTGGATTCAGTGGCAGATAAATATCAGGAGATCACGGGGCAGGAGTTGAACCGTTTCTACAGGCCGCCCCAGGGAAAATATAACCTGGATAATCTGGCTATGGCGCAGAAGCTGGGGTATAAGACGATTTTCTGGAGCCTCGCCTATGTGGACTGGAATGTGGACGCACAGCCCTCCAGAGAGGAGGCTTTCGCGAAGCTGACGGGCAGGGTACATCCGGGGGCTGTTGTTTTGCTGCACAACACATCGAAAACCAACGGGGAGATACTGGACGAATTATTGACAAAATGGGAGGGAATGGGGTATCGTTTCGGTACCCTGGAGGATCTTACATCATGAAAAAACTGGTAGCAGGCATCCTGGCCCATGTGGACGCCGGAAAGACCACGCTGTCCGAAGGGCTCCTCTATCACTGCGGCATGATCCGCAGTCTGGGGAGGGTGGATGACCGGAATGCTTTTCTGGATACAGATGAACTGGAGAGAAAAAGGGGGATCACCATATTTTCGAAGCAGGCTCTTCTGCGATATAAAGATATGGAGATCACCCTGTTGGATACGCCCGGGCATGTGGATTTTTCTCCGGAGACGGAGCGCACCCTGCAGGTGCTGGACTGTGCGGTACTGCTGATCAGTGCGGCGGACGGCGTGCAGGGACATACGAAGACACTGTGGAGGCTTTTGAAAAAATACCGGATTCCTGTTTTTATCTTTTACAATAAAATGGATCAGCCGGGGGCAGACAGGGAGGCGCTGCTTGCGGAAAGCCGGGAGAAACTGGGGGATGGAATCGTTGACTTTTCCGGTCAGAAAACGGAGGAGTTCTATGAGAATATAGCAGTCTGTGAGGAAACCCTGCTGGAGCGGTTTCTGGAGACAGGCGTCATTGAACATGACAGTATTGTCAGACTCATCTCGGAGAGAAAGCTGTTCCCCTGTTTTTTTGGATCGGCACTGCGGGTGGAAGGGGTGGAGGAGCTGCTCAGGGGGCTCGCGGTTTACGCCAAAGAGCCGGATTACCGGAAAGACGAGGCGTTTGCCGCCAGAGTCTACAAAATATCCAGAGACAGGCAGGGGAACCGGCTGACATTTCTGAAAGTGACGGGCGGAACGCTGAGGGTCCGGGATGAACTGGAAGGAAGTATTCCAGAGGCGGTGGAGGAGACCGTGTGGCGGGAGAAGGTGACACAGATACGCAGCTACTCCGGCGAGAAATATGAAACCCATGACAGCGCCTGTGCAGGCGGGATCTATGCGGTGACAGGACTGTCATATACGAGGGCCGGCGATGGGCTGGGGGCTGAAAGAGCAGACTTTCGCCCTGTGTTGGAGCCGGTGTTGACTTATCAGGTCTGTCTGCCGGAGAATGTGCAGGCGGCTGCCGTCCTGCCAAAGCTTAAACAGCTGGAGGAGGAGGAACCGGAACTCCATATTTTATGGGAGGAGAAGCTGCAGGAGATCCAGGTGCAGCTGATGGGACAGGTGCAGCTGGAAATACTGCAGGGTGTGATAAAAGAGCGGTTTGGGCTTGCTGTCGGTTTCGGCCCGGGAAATATTGTCTATAGAGAGACGATCGCGGATGCGGTGGAAGGGGTGGGGCATTTTGAGCCCCTGCGGCACTACGCGGAAGTACAGCTCCTTCTGGAGCCGGGAGAGCGGGGCAGCGGCGTGCAGACCGCTTTGGACTGCAGCGAGGATATCCTGGGCAGAAACTGGCAGCGTCTGGTGCTGACTCATCTGGAGGAAAAGGAACACAGAGGGGTGTTGACCGGATCGGTCATAACAGATATCAAAATCACGCTGACCGGAGGACGGGCTCATGTAAAACATACCGAGGGCGGAGACTTCAGACAGGCGGCTTACCGGGCTGTGCGGCAGGGGCTGATGCAGGCGCAGTCGGTATTGCTGGAACCTTATTATGAGTTTGTGCTGGAGATTCCGGCGCAGATGGCAGGCCGGGCGATGACGGACCTGGAACGGATGCATGGGAAGATAACGGCGCCGGAAATATCCGGGGAGACGGCTGTTTTGCGGGGACAGGCTCCGGCAGCCTGCCTGCAGGGTTATCAGATGGAAGTGACAGCGTACACGAAGGGACAGGGGCATTTAACCTGTGTGCCATGCGGCTATGCGCCCTGCCATAATGCGGAGGAGGTTATCGAACGGATCGGTTATGATCCGGAGGCGGATGTCCGCAATCCGTCATCGTCTGTGTTCTGTGCCCACGGAGCAGGTTTTCTGGTGCCCTGGTATGAGGCGCCGGCTTACATGCACGTGGAGAGCAGAGAGGACTGGCAGGAAGCGGCGCAGGAGAGAAGGATCAGAGTACGGGAAGTAAAAAGCAGGGAGGAGATGGCTATCGGTACGGAGGAGATCGATGCGATCCTGGCGGGCGCCTCCCATGCCAACAGTCGTCCCGGAGCGGCGGGCCGGAAATGGAATGCGAAAGGAAAAAACAGAAAGGACGGCAGCGGCACGGCACGAAGGAAAGGAACCGCGCCGGAAGAGGGATCGGCAAAAACGCTGGAGTATGGCGCAGATAAAGGGAAGAAGGCGGGGAAGACGGGGGGAGAACGAAGAGAATACCTGCTGGTGGACGGCTATAATATCATTTTTGCCTGGGATGAGCTGAAAGAACTCTCGGAGGTGAGCATCGATGGTGCGAGAGGGCGTCTTCTGGATATTCTCTGCAATTACCAGGGAATGCGGCAATGCGAAGTGATCGCGGTCTTCGACGCCTACCGGGTGAAGGGGCATGATACGGAGATGTTCGACTACCATAATATCCATGTGGTCTACACAAAGGAGGCGGAGACGGCGGACCAGTATATCGAGCGTTTTTCCCATGAAAACGGCAGAAAATATGATGTCACAGTGGCCACTTCGGACGGGCTGGAGCAGATCATTATCAGAGGACAGGGATGCCGCCTGCTGTCGGCAAGAGAATTGAAAAAAGAGATTGACTACTACAGTCAAAACCTCAGGGCGGATTATCTGGACAGACAGCCCCCGGGTAAACTTTATATGCTGGAGGGAATGGAGGAGAGACTGCGCAAAGAGGTAGAAGAGGGCGGGGAATAACCTTGCCCGCCGCGCGTCTCATGTACCGCTCCGGCGGCATATTTCTCTGCATGGGCGGCGCATAAAAACGGCTCTGCAAAATATATCTGCAGAGCCGAACCTGCGGAAGAAGGGACTTGAACCCTCACGTCGTTTCCAACACTAGATCCTTAGTCTAGCCTGTCTGCCAATTCCAGCACTTCCGCATATAATATAAACCCCGGTTTTCCAACCACGTTTATCATAATACCATTTTCACATTTTTCTGTCAACAAAAATTTTTATGATTTTTTGGCGTGATTTTAATGGAAAATATAGGCTGCCGCTTTTAAAGATACTGCTTGACTTCGCAATATTTTTGATCTAAAATATTGTTTAAATGTTATAGACAAATTTTACGAAAGTGAGGGAGTTTTAGCATGAATTTAGCAAATATGAAGATTCAAAAACGGCTGACCACGAGCTTTCTGATCGTGGCTGTGCTGTTGAGTACTGCCGGCATCATTGCTGCGATCGCGTCGTTTATCATGGGACGCCAGTATGCCAGTGCGCTGGTAAATTACGGGTTTGCCCAGGGGGATGTCGGAAAGATGATGACGGAGTTCGCAAATCTGCGAAGCGATACCCGGGCGATCATCGGTTACGATGATCCGGATGTGATCCGCGAGATCTACGCCGACTACCAGAATGTCAAAGTGGAATTTGAGGAGGCTATGGCAGGGGTTGAGGCAGGGCTGGTATCGGAGGATGCGAAAAAGAGTTATGCCCAGCTTGAGACAGCTGTAGACAAGTATTTTGCTATTGAAAAAGAAGTACAGGAAATGGCGGGAGGCGGAGATCTGGAGCAGAGCCTTGCAGCTCAGGAGAAAGCCATTTCGGAGATGGGACCGGCCTATCAGGAGGCGTACGGCTATATGGAGGCGATCATGGACTCCAAGACAAATACCGGGACGGCCCTGAGCAATACGCTGGGGATCGTGGTATATGTGGTCGTTGCTGCGATCGTTGTGCTGGTCGTGATCGGTATTTTTATCGCGATGAGCCTTGGAACCAAGGTTGCAACAGGGATTGCGAAGCCCCTTATGGAGTTGTCGGACAGATTTGATAAATTTTCCAAAGGTGACCTGGAGAGTGACTTCCCTGTATATGACCGCCCGGATGAAGTCGGCGATATGATGAAATCCGGCAGAGAGATGAGCCGTGTGCTGTGCGGCGTTATCCAGGATCTGAAGCAGGCTCTGGTGAAACTTGCTGACGGCGACTGGACAGCAACATCCCAGTATCCTGAAATGTTCATCGGCGACCTGACAGCTATCGCAATGGGCATGGATAACACTATCAACAAGATGAATGAAGCTTTACATAGCATCAGAGACGTATCCGAGCAGGTATCTGTAGGTGCGAGCGGGCTTGCAGAAGCAGCGCAGTCCCTGGCGGAAGGCGCTACGGATCAGGCGGGCGCAGTGGAAGAACTGCAGGCTACGATCGCCAATATCAGCGAGGCGGTAAATCATACGGCAGAAAAGACGAAAGAGTCTTATGAGCAGGCTCAGCAGTATTCTGAGAAAGCGGATGCGAGCCGGGGCGAGATGGAAAGGCTTATGGATGTTATGGGACGTATCAATGAGACATCCCAGCAGATTGGCAATATCATTTCCGAGATCGAGGATATTGCAAGCCAGACAAACCTGCTGTCCCTGAATGCTTCCATCGAGGCGGCAAGGGCAGGCGAAGCCGGCAAGGGCTTTGCGGTTGTGGCTGACCAGATTGGTAAACTCGCAGACCAGAGTGGTAAGTCTGCAGTGGATACCCGTCGTCTGATCGAGGGTATTCTGCAGGAGATTGAAGATGGCAATAATGTGGCAGGCCATGCGGCAGGCTCTATTGCGGAAGTTGTAGAAGGCGTAAACCAGATCGCGGGCACGGTTTCCGGATTGGCTCAGATATCTTCCGAGCAGGCTGAATCTATGGGACAGGTAGAGATAGGCATTAATCAGATATCCGAGATCGTACAGTCCAACTCCGCTGCGGCTCAGGAACTTTCCGCTACCAGCGAGGAAATGCTTGCTCAGGCAGAGACAATGACCAATCTTGAGAAGCAGTTTACATTAAAAGAGAACTGATAACAGCGAAGCTGTTTGACAGTATAAAAAAGGACCATTCCGCGATTGATGCGGGGTGGTCCTTTTAGCGTGTATCTGTTTGAGGACAGGTTGCCTGCAAAAGGCATACAGACAGTATGTACCTTCACACATACCGTCTGTCCTGCGGCAGGAGATCAGTATCCGAGAGTTTCCGGTACGATAAACAGTTTGATCCTGCCGGGCTGGCTGCAACGGCGGGTGATCACAGTATGGCTGCAGATGCTCTCGGGAGAGAAACAGTGCGCACATCTGCCAAGCGCGTTGCAGGGAGTGTCTTTATGCAGGCGTTGCACATTGGCGGGTGCCGCAATATTTTCAATTCTGTGAATGCCCTCTTCGATGGAACCGACAAATTTGTTCATGCCGACAATGATGAAGACCTCCTTAGGTCCCTGCATCAGGCAGGCAAGCCGATTGCCGTTGCCATCGATATTAATCAGTTCGCCGCTGTATGTAATAGCGTTGGTACTCATGAGGAAGACGTCAGCCATAACGGCCTTGCCGTAAAACTCCCGCCTTTCTTCCGGCGTTTTTGCAGCGGCGCGGTCCAAAAGTGTATAGGAGCCGTTGTGGAGTGCGGCCATAAGCCCGCACTCCACAACCGATTCCGATCCCCCCCAGGTGATGGAACTGCCGGCGGGAATCTTTGTCAGAATATCTTCTACCATTATTTTGGAATTTTCATAATAGAAGGCATCGATATTCCGGGTTTTCAGATTTTTGATGATGCCGGGGACAGCAGCGCTGAAAGCTGCTTGTAAATTATTCATGATGATCTCCTCCTTTTTCTTTTCAGTGTAGTACATATCCCCGGGGAAAGCAAGAGGATGAAAAGATATACAAAGCCCGTTTATATGTCATCCGGAATTAAGGGCCTGTTTAGGATATGTTTTTGCAGATCCCGGAAAAGTAAAGCTGTAGAGGAGGCGGGAAGATGCCTGTCTGATTTTATGATAAGGAAGCGAAAATGACTGAAAAATTGTATGAATATTCTGAAAATTCAAAATCATATATCACAAAAAAGAAAATATAAAAAAATTTGAAGAATTTGCAAAAAATGTATTGACAATTAAAATTTAGGTGATATAATGAAAACATAAACAGAGAAAAGAAAAATGAAAAGGTGGTACGGTCCAATGAAAAGGTAAGTTTAAACCGGAATGATACTAATGCAAAGGTGGTATAAACCAATGGACAGGTAGAAGGAAGGCTTAAGAAAAAAGAGATAGGAACCGGTGGACAGATAAAAAGTTCAGCAGTTCAGAAATTCAGAAGATCGAGAGAGAGGGGTAAGGACCAATGGACAGGTAAAGTTCAGATCCCGGATTAAAGAAAGTAAGAATAAAATAAAACATGATAAGGTGGTATAGACCAATGGGCCATTAAATTAAAATTCGAAATCAGAATATAGAGAAGACGGTACAAACCAGAAAACTTAAAAAATTGGATCAGAAAGATGTGTCAGGCGAATGTTTGGCAGGTCTGCAGAAACAGAAAATAAGTGGGGAAGATCGAAATCGAAATATAAGGATAGGAGAATACGACAAAGCCGGAAGAGAGATCGGAAGGTAATTCAGAATTAATGGTACAGCGGTGAATACCGATAAAATATATATCATGAAATCTAAGCAAAGGAGGTACGGGCCACCTAAAACATAAAATCAGTTCCGTAATCTGTAAAAGAATATGGAGCAAAGGAAAGACTGAAGCGGACAAGTACATCTGAAAGAGTAACGGAAAAGAAAGAGTAAAGTGTAATAAAGAATAGAAGCGTTACAGTACGAAGGTACAAAGCAGAGAGAATGGAAAGGAAGCGGAAGTAAAAAATTTCATATATATTATCCGATAAGAAGATCAGCAGACAGGCTGACAGAGAGGGATAATTAAAAAAATGAAAAACGGAGGTTAAACCATTGGACAGCATAGTTTAAAAGAGGGTATTGATCGAAAAGATTGATACCCTCTTTTTAGTAATTTCTCTTTTTATGAACAGCTTTTTGTGGTACAATCAATAATGCCGGATGATATTTTGGTGAATAGATACTGATGTGCTACGGAAGGAATGCGGTTTTTGGAAGAATGCATTCTGAAGAGTAAAGAAGGAAACATGAGGATGTTATGAAGAAAAACAGAGGAAAAAACAAAAGATCGGAAAAAGAGTATAAGAGAAAACGCTTCTTTGCAATGGATGACGAATATGATGATGAATATGACGACGATGAAGATGAAGAAGACGAAGATGAAGAATATGAAGAGGACGAAGATGAAGAAGATGAAGTAGACGAAGATGAAGAAGACGAAGAGTATGAAGATGAAGATGAGGAGTACGAAGATGAGGAAGACGAAGATGAAGGGGATATAGATGAAGATGAAGAGGATATAGATGAAGAAGACGATCGAAGGAGGAATAGTGAAAGCGCCAAGCGTGCCAGACGGCGTGCCAGAAGGATCAGGAATCAGATTCTCGCGTATGCGGTAATAGCAATATTGATAGCGGGTGCTATTGGCGGCAGTTTTTTGGGAGGCAGAAAAATACTGCAGAAATTTCAGGCGGATAAACAAGCGAAAGAGCAGGAGGAGCAGCTTGCCGCGCTCGAGCAGGATGAGGAACCGGTTGTAGATCTTGAGGGGACGCCGGAAGAATTTCAGCCTGAGGAACCGGCTATGAGTCCTTTGGATGAGATCGTGGCGGCAAGGATTGCGGAAATGCCTCTGGAGGATAAGGTGGCAGCACTGTTCATGGTGACGCCGGAACAGCTTACGGGTGTGGACAGTGTGACGAAGGCGGGAGATACTACTAAAGCCGCGCTGAACGAATATAAGGTTGGAGGCCTTGTTTATACGGAGAGGAATATTACAGGGGGGGATCAGCTGAAGGAACTTCTGGCTAATACTGCACTGATCGATCAGACATTGTTTCTGGCGGTAAATGAAGAGGGCGGTGAAAATTCCGCGGTGGCTTCCAAGCTTTCCGTGACGGAAGTCCCGGATATGGCGTCGGTGAGTGGTACGGATGGCGCACATGAGGCGGGAAGCAATATAGGCGCTTACCTTGCAGAGTATGGCTTCAATCTGAATCTGGCACCGGTGGCGGATGTGAAAGTACTGGAGGACAGTGTCCTTGGCAACAGAAGTTTCGGGTCAGATCCGGCGCAGGTGGGCGAGATGGCGGCGGCATATGTGAGCGGACTGACTGAGATGGGTGTCAGCGCCTGTGTGAAAACTTTCCCGGGGCTGGGCGCCGTGACGAAATCCACAGCGGATGGAATGGCGGATACAGAGCGGAGCCAGGCGGATATGACAGGGGCGGAATTTCCGGCATACCAGTCTGCGATTGCGGCGGGCAGTGAATTTGTCATGGTGGGAACAATATCGGCTCCAGGGCTGACCGGCGGCGATAATACGCCCTGCTGTCTTTCTTCGTCGGTGGTTGGAATGCTTCGGAACGAGTTGGGATATGATGGAATCATCATTACCGGGGCATTGGATGAGACGGCGATCAAGGATTATTATACATCTGCGGATGCAGCGGAGAAAGCTCTGAAAGCGGGAGTTGATATGATCTATATGCCGGAGGATTTTAAGGATGCCTATGCGGGGCTGCTGCAGGCGGTGGAGAGTGGTTCGCTGGAGGAGAGCCGTATCGATGAGTCTCTGATGCGGATCTATCGCGTAAAATATAAAGACAGAGTTGACAATGTGCTGGGGCTGGAAGGCGATACGGCCGGAGATATGCCGGGGGCAGAAGGCGATGCGGCTGGAGATGTGCCGGAGGCGGGGGATTCACCTGCGGAATGAATTTCAGATCATTGAAAGATGAGTACAAAATATACAGAAAATAGTATAAGTAAGAAAGAAAAGGCTGCGGCATAAAAGGGCTGCAGCCCTTTTCTTTTGCTTCCCGAGTGCAATGAGCCGGGCAGAGGCGGAGCAGCCATTTGATGAATGCGGCGGGGATCTGCTGCCGGCGCGAAAATCCGGCTGACAAATGAGAGAACAGGTTTGCCCACATGGCGGCCTGACTGACTCAAAGAAATAATCTGAAAAATGTTATTGACAAACAAATGGATCGAGAGTATATTAAACATATGAACAATTATTCATATGTTATGGATATTAAAATTGTTTCGACAGTAAAGAACAGTTGTGAGGAGAAACTTCAGGATGAGGGAAGGAGCAGATATGTCAAAACAGGGGGTGGAGTGCTGTGAGCAGGTTTTTGTACATGGGGATGTGGTGGATAAGGTAAACCAGGAAATGCCGGAGGAGGAGGAACTGTATGATCTTGCGGAGTTGTTTAAAGTATTTGGAGATTCCACAAGGATCCGCATTCTGTTTGTGCTTTTCGAGGCGGAAGTGTGTGTCTGTGACCTTGCCGAGGTGCTGCATATGACGCAGTCGGCTATTTCTCATCAGTTGAGGATACTGAAGCAGGCAAAGCTTGTCAGTGCAAGGCGGGAAGGGAAGTCTGTGTTTTACTCTCTGGCGGACGACCATGTGAGAACGATCATTGCGCAGGGGCGTGAGCATATTGAGGAATAGGTCCGGGTGCAGCTGCCGGGGACGGAAAGGCTGAAAGGGGTGCACGGAAAAATGCATCAGAGTAAAAGAAATCGGCCGATCCAAAGGGATCAGAGTACAGTTGCAGGCAGCGGCCGGATTTCGGCAAAGGAGCGGCATGCAATTGATATAGCAATGAGAAGAAAAAGCGAAAGGAAAAAGGAGAAGGAAACATGAAGAAAAAGTTTAAACTGGAAGATCTGGATTGCGCGAACTGTGCGGCAAAAATGGAAACTGCCATCCGGAAGATCGATGGAGTAACTGACGCGAATGTCAGTTTTATGGCGCAGAAGATGACGATCGAAGCGGAAGATGGCAGATTTGACGAGATCATGAAAGAGGTGGCGGCGGTCTGCGCGAAAGTGGAGCCGGACTGCAGGATACTGATGTAGATGAGAGATCGTACAGGGCGGCATGGGGTGCTCTGTTGCGGGGCAGTGCCTGTAAAAATGTGAGGCATACAGCTGTACTGATCCCGGGAACAGAAGAAACGGGGGCGAAAGGAGAGAAAATGACTAAAAAACAGAAAAGTATGTTGTTGCGGATCATGATATCTTTTGTACTGCTGGCAGCGTTTATGGCGTGTGAACGTCTGGGTGTATTTGGAACGTTTACAGATACATGGCTGCTCCTGCCGGTCTATGCCGTCCCCTATCTGATCATAGGATATGATATCATTTATAAGGCGGTGCGCAATATAAAGAATGGTCAGGTTTTTGATGAGAATTTCCTGATGATGCTTGCCACGTTTGGCGCTTTTGGGGTGAAGGAATACTCGGAGGCGGCGGCAGTCATGCTGTTTTATCAGGTGGGCGAGCTGTTTCAGGGGTACGCGGTGGGAAAGTCGCGTCAGTCCATCTCGGAGATGATGGACATCTGTCCGGAATATGCCAATATAGAAGAAAATGGAGAACTGCTGCAAGTTGATCCGGACGATGTGGAAACGGGCAGCATCATCGTGGTGAAACCGGGGGAGAGGATTCCGCTGGACGGCGTCGTGACAGAGGGGGAATCCTACATCGATACAGCGGCACTGACCGGGGAGTCGGTGCCAAAGAAGGTGTGTGAGGGGCAGGAGATATTCAGCGGCTGCGTAAACGGAGGTGGGACGTTAAAGATCCGCACTACAAAAGAATTCGATGATTCCACAGTGGCAAAGATTCTGGAATTGGTGGAAAATGCTTCCGGGAAAAAGGCGAAGACAGAAAAATTCATTACCAGATTTGCCAGATATTATACTCCTGTTGTGACGATCGGTGCGGTGCTGCTTGCATTCATACCGCCCCTGATCCTGGGCGGGGGATTTGGAGAGTGGATACAGAGAGCCTGTACGTTTCTTGTCATATCCTGCCCCTGTGCGCTGGTGATCTCCGTACCGCTTGGCTTTTTTGGTGGAATCGGCGCAGCCTCCCGCATGGGTGTACTGGTAAAGGGCGGGAACTTTCTGGAAGCTGTGGCTGAGATGACAACGATCGTATTTGATAAGACGGGCACGTTGACAAAGGGTGAATTCAGAGTGACGAAAATCCTTCCGGCGCAGGAGATAAAAGATGGTTTAAGAGATAACAACGGGGAAGAGAGCAGTTGGAATCTGCTGGAGCTGGCAGCGTTAGGGGAGGCTTATTCCAATCACCCGATCGCCGCCTCCATCAGGGAGGCGTATGAGGAACAGGGCGGAAAGCTGATGATGGACCGGGTCACGGATGCGGAGGAGACAGCGGGCCACGGAATCTGTGTCAGGGTGGACGGCAGAGAGGTGCTTCTCGGGAATGAAAAGCTGATGCAGCGGAATGAGATAGAATACGATCCTGTCCCGGAGGCCGGGACGATCGTGTATGCTGCCTGCGATAAGAGATTTCTGGGTGCGTTGGTGATCTCCGACGTTGTGAAGGAGGGTGCGGCCGAGGCAATCCGGAGTATGAAAAAGGTGGGCGTGAAACGGTGCGTTATGCTGACCGGTGACAGAAAACAGGCGGCGGAATCGGTGGCGGCAAAGCTGGGGATCGATGAGGTGCATGCGGAACTTCTGCCGGGAGATAAGGTCGGCATTGTGGAGATGCTGTTAGCCAGGCAAAAAGGGCATGAAAAGCTGGCATTTGCCGGGGACGGCATCAATGATGCGCCGGTGCTGACAAGGGCGGACATCGGTATCGCCATGGGAAGTATGGGATCTGACGCGGCAATCGAGGCGGCGGATATCGTATTGATGGACGATGATGTGCAAAAGATTGCCAGAGTGGTGAAATGTGCGAGAAAGACGCTGCGGATCGTGAAACAGAATATTGTCTTCGCACTCGGGATAAAAGCGCTGGTACTGGTCCTCGGTGCGCTCGGCATGGCTAATATGTGGGAAGCTGTTTTTGCGGATGTGGGAGTGGCAGTCATCGCGATCATGAACTCCATGCGGGCGCTGAAGACTGAGGGGGAGTGAGATACCCGGCGAGAGACACGGGGTATTCCAACGTTAAGGCGCTTTCCGGCAGGGATGCGGGGTGAAATACTCAGCGTAAACGCAGGATATTCCATCTTCATGGCAGGCGTCAAGGCCATACAGGCGCGGCTATTTGGCTGGTGCCGGGCAGACTTGGCATTTTGCCCGCGGGAATAAAGGAAAAGCAGTAAGAAGGAAAAGCGGTTGCATACAGCCGCTTTTTTGTGTTAAGATGATAAACAGTAACAGAGAGAGGCTGCGGGGAATGATTTGTTTAAGGATAAAGAATATAAAAGATTTTATGCAGAAGTTTTTGATGTCGGAAGCTTTTGCGGATTTTTTACTGGTGGAGGCAAGAATTGACACTCATGTCAGTTATGGCGTTGACGGACGTATCAGACGGGAATTTTATACAAAAGAAGAGTTGGAAGCACATGAGTTTCGGGAGTTTGCGGGCTGGGAATCTGTGCGCCCGCAGATCGTGCAGGCGGTAAAGGGAAAACGCACGCCTCTTTTTATGAAACTGGTGCTTGCCTATGATCCGGATAAGACAAAAAAACTGTTGGAAAAAGAGGAACAGGCAGGGAGCGGCGGGTTCATAAAGTATCTGCTGTGCACGGTGAAATATGAGAATGGTATGCTCACCCTGACGGGGGGCGCTGCCTATCAGGGATTTACGATGGACAAAGATCCGGAAAAATGCTGGGATCAGGAGTTGTGCCGTGTGGTGGATGCGATAGGGCTGGAATATGAGATCGTTTAGTTCATATAATAAAAAAGGCGGAGGTGCGGGGGACGGAAAAGGCGGGAGAGGCCTGAAGGTGGTTCTTCTCTCTGTGCTGGTGGTCCTGCTCTGGTTTTTGGTGGAGAGCCGGAGGGATCCGGGATGGTCGGATGGATTGACTGAAAAGGTCAGCCCCGGCATGGAGGCATCCATGCCGGCGGAGACAGGCAAAGCAGAAAAGGCAGACAGCGGTACGCCGGCGTCTGGCGGAGCGCTTGAAGTGCACTTTCTGAATGTGGGACATGGGGATTCCACATTGATCCTTTGCGGAGAGAATGCCATGATGATCGATTGCGGAGATGATACGCAGGAGACAAAGCTGCAGGATTATCTGATGAGACAAGATGTGGCTGAATTGGATTACCTGGTATTGACTCATCCGGACAAGGATCATATCGGCGGTGCCCCTGTTATTCTGACTAAATTTTCTGTGGGGCAGGTCCTTCAGTCCGGTTATGAAAAAGGCAGCAGTGCGGAGGAGGTTTTGAAGCAGACGCTGGCGCACAGAAAGGTTGACGCCGCGGTGCCGAAAGCCGGGGCGGAATATCAGCTGGGAGAGGCATGGTTTACGGTTCTCGGGCCGATCGGTGAATATGAGGAGTCAAATAATGCCTCGATCGCATTGCTTTTGCATTATGGGGAAAATACGTTTTTGTTTACCGGAGATGCGGAAAAGGAAGCGGAGATGGATATGCTGGAAAACAGCGCGAAACCGGGGCTGGATTTAAAGGCGGATGTATATCATGTAGGGCACCACGGAGGTAAAAGTTCCAGCAAAAAGAAGTTTTTGAGCGCGGTCTCTCCGGAGTTTGCCGTGATCAGCTGTGACTATCTGGGGGAGAAAGAAAACCCCGATGCGGAAGTGCTCAGACGGCTTTGGGAAGCGGATGTGAAAGTGTTCCGCACGGATGAACAGGGAAATATCACGGCATTTTCAGACGGGAAGGATATTACATGGAGTTGCGAACCTTCAGTGAGCTGGATGGCGGGCAGCGGTGAAAAGATGGATATGGGATTACCGGACGTATAAAAAAAGCAGATAGAAGGAAGAAATAATCAGAAACGGACAGAATCAGACAGAAATCATTACAGATAAGCAGAACAGGTATGAAAAGAAAGAGGAAAAAGATCAGAATGGCAGTATTGCTGACGATACTGTCAGTCATTTTGCAGTGTATGTCAGTATGCGCGACAGAAGAAGGGGAAGAGGCGCAGGAAGAGGAACAGCTTCCATCAGGTCCTGACTGGGCGATAGATACAGCGACGGCGCCCCAGGTGGTGGCGGACAGTGCCATATTGATGGATATCGACACAGGCGTCATATTATATGAGAAAAATATTCATAAAAAACAGTATCCGGCATCGATCACAAAACTTCTGACATGCCTGCTGGCGGCGGAAAACAGTGAATTGACTGATGTAGTCACATTTTCTCATGAGGCAGTATACGGAATTGAAAGAGACTCTTCCAATATTGGGATCGATGAAGGGCAGCAGATGACGATGGAGGATTGTCTGTATGCCGCGCTGTTGGAATCCGCGAATGAAGTATCCTCCGGGATAGCGGAGCATGTGGGCGGGAGTATAGAAGGTTTTGCGGATATGATGAACGAAAAGGTGCAGGAACTGGGAGGGACGGATTCTCATTTTGTGAATGCCAACGGACTTCATGACGATAACCACTATACCAGCGCCTATGATATGGCGCTGATCGGGCAGGCATTTGCGAAGAACGAAACGCTTCTTGCCATGTCGGGAACGGTGTTTCATCATATTGATCCGACACCGGAACAACCGGACTCGATAGACCTTCGCCACAAGCACCGCATGCTGCCGGAGTGCCAGCGAAGCCCCAGATGGCCTTATGAGTATACGATAGGCGGGAAGAACGGTTTTACCACCGTATCGAGATCGACGCTTGTGACGTTCGCGAAAAAGGACGGACACAGGCTTGTATGTGTGGTGCTGAGAGATGAATATCCGAAGCACTATGAGGATACCATCGATCTGTTTCAATTCGGGTTTGCCTGTTATGACAATCCGGCTGTGAGGGCGCAGATCGATGTGAAGGCAAAAGAACTGCAGGCGGGGAGTGAAGAACCTTCTCAGGAGGAAGAGGATCTGACGGGGGAAGAGGCGGAAACGCTGACGCAGGAGGAGATGGATGACAGGGTGGATAAGCTGGAAAACGGCAGGAATCCACTTTCGGATGAGGGTGAAGAACAGGATGGAGAGGAAAGCGGGCGGCAGAGTCAGAAAGGACTCACCGGGATGACAATGCTGACCATTGTAGTCATTGCAGTGGCTGTGGCAGCGGCGGGCACCTGCAGCTTTATTTTTTACAGGAGCTGGCTGAAGGAGCAGGAGAGAAAACGCAGGCAGGCGGAGATCATGGCGAGGCACAGGGCGAGAAAACAGAGAGGGGAGAACGAATGAGTACGGAGAGTTTGATCTTGAAAGAGTCCAGAATAGAGCAGGCGGTGGATGCTTTTCTGAACGGATGCAACTGTGCGCAGGCGGTTTTTTCCACCTACGCGGATCTCTTTGGAATTGACAGACAGACGGCGATGAATCTTACAAACTCTATGGGGGGTGGAATCAGCAGGCTGAGAGAAGTGTGCGGCACCGTATCGGCGATGGCGCTGTTAGCCGGGCTTGCGGAAGGGGATGTAGATCCGGGAGATCTGAAGGCGAGAGAAAAAGTTTATCAGAGGACAAGAAGCCTTGCGGCGGAGTTTGAGAGGGAGAACGGTTCCCTGGTCTGCCGGGAACTGTTAGGCATTCTGGGGCGTGAAAAATCTGCGAGGCCTTCGGAGCGGACGCCTGAATATTATAAGAGACGTCCCTGTGCGAAGTTTGTGGCGTGTGCGGCAAGGCTGATAGAGGAGGATCTGACGAAAGAGGAACGGGCATAAAAGGAATGGCAGATTTTTAATGAGGGGGTCTGGTGATCGTCACGGGATCTTTTTCCGCTTCCGTCATGATATCGGCGTTTGATTTATAATAGGTAAAGTTCTTCGGTTCATTTCCGGCAATCTGTGCGTATTCCGAAGGCGTGTAACCGGTGATCTCCTTGAAGGTGCGGTTAAAGCTGCGTACATTCTGAAAACCGCAGGAGAAGGCGATCTGCACGATCGTGGTGTCGGTGCGGATCAGGAGATCGGAAGCGAGCGTGATGCGGATCGTGTTTAAATATCGGACGAAGCCGGTGCCGGTGAGCTGCTTGAACATTCGTGAAAAATGGCTCGGAGAAAAGTGCATTTTTTCGGCGGCTGTTTCAAGCGTGATATTTTCAGAAGCGTGCTCTTCCATATAAGAGAGAAGGTTTTGAAAATCTTCGAGCATGGCAATGCGGCGGTTTTTCCGGATGCCTCCGCTGTCGTTTGGCATGACGCGCAGGAGCCTGAACCAGAAATCCTGCAGTGCCGCCCGGATGATATCCTGATAGTAGGCCTTCTTTTCTGACAGTTCCGTATCGATTATTTTTTCCAGTTCCAGAAGGCGTTTTTTTAACCCGGAACGTTCCATTTCCTCCGCGGTAAGGAAGGGAATCGCAAAATTGTGGTACTGATAGTGGCTGTTTATCAGACTGGTGTCGAAGATGATGAAATCCAGCACGGAATCCCTGCTGTAGGAATTACTGTAATGTATCTCACCGGTATCACAGATCACAAGATCCCCCTCTTCGGCGGTAAAAGCGTGGTCGGTGACCTGCATGCGGATAGAGCCTTTTTTTATGTAGAGAAGTTCGATTTCCCGATGCCAGTGTGCGACAAAACTGATATTTTCAAATTCCCTGTGCCAGACCATCAGATCTGAGGCGTAATTTCTTACTTCGTGGAAGGCTTTCATACGGATCTCCATTCCGGAGCGTTTTACGCAGCGTGGATGCGTGGAAGAGTTCGTGCGCCGTCAGGGCTTATTTGTGACGCTCCTGCACAAACAGCCGTGTGCTTTAATTTAAGACACATTTTCCCTGAGGCGATACAGAGTTGAAGCTCTGCCGTCCGCGGCGGGACCTGGCTCATCCCGGAATACCGCCAAAAATTGGTGACAATCACCAAAAAAAGCGGAAAATTCAACTGTTTGGAGGATATTATAACTCACGAATGATGGTTAGTCCATAAAAATCGCAAAAATTGTCCATATAATAATATAAATATGCCTGTCATTTCCTGAAAAATGTTGTATACTATAACTTATAGGAAGCAGCTGTGCTGCTTCCAGCCTCAGAGCGAAGCGAGGAGGCGTAGCTGCGAAAGCAGCTATAAGTTAACGAGCGAAATTGCAAAGCAATTTAGCGAGTAGCGGGTCTTCAGAGCGAAGCGAGGAGGCGCAGCTGCGAAAGCAGCTATAAGTTAACGAGCGAAATTGCAAAGCAATTTAGCGAGTAGCAGGTCCTCAGAGCGAAGCGAGGAGGCGCAGCTGCGAAAGCAGCACACACAAATTCATTATGGAGGGAAATGTACTATGGCAAAAAACAGATATATCGGTGAGTATCCGGTAATCGGCATCAGACCTGTGATCGACGGCCGCAGGGGCGCGTTGAAGGTGAGGGAGTCTCTGGAAGAGCAGACGATGAACATGGCAAAGTCCGCTGCGAAACTGTTTGAGGAAAACCTGAAATACTCCAACGGCGAGCCGGTGAAGGTTGTGATCGCCGACACGACGATCGGGCGTGTGGCGGAGTCCGCGGCATGTGAAGCAAAATTCAGAAGAGAAGGCGTTGCGATCACATTGACGGTAACTCCCTGCTGGTGCTACGGTTCCGAGACGATGGATATGAACCCGCAGACCATCAAGGCGGTATGGGGCTTTAACGGAACGGAGAGGCCGGGCGCTGTCTATCTGGCATCCGTGCTTGCCACCCATGCACAGAAGGGGCTGCCCGCGTTCGGTATTTACGGACATGAGGTTCTCGAGGCTGACGACACATCCATCCCCGCAGACGTAGAGGCGAAGCTGCTTCGGTTCGGGCGCGCGGCTGTGGCTGCCGCATCCATGAGAGATAAATCCTATCTCCAGATCGGTTCCGTCACGATGGGTATCGGCGGTTCCATCATCGATCAGGCGTTCATAGAAGAATATCTCGGTATGCGTGTGGAATCCATCGATGAAGTGGAGATCCTCCGCAGAATAGAGGAACATATCTACAACGAGGACGAGTATCAGAAAGCGCTTGCATGGATCAAGGAAAACTGCAAGGAAGGTTTTGACAAGAATCCTGATTTCGTGAGAAGTTCCGATGAGAAGAAAGAGAAAGACTGGGAATTCATCGCGAAGATGGCGGTCATCATCGAAGATCTGTATCAGGGCAACCCGAACCTGCCGGAAGGCTGCGAGGAAGAGGCGGTTGGACACAATGCGATCTGCGGCGGTTTCCAGGGGCAGAGACAGTGGACGGACCACTGGCCGAACTGTGACTTCCCCGAGGCTATGTTAAATACTTCCTTCGACTGGAACGGCGCGAGAGAGCCTTTCGTTCTGGCGACGGAGAACGATGTGCTGAACGGCCTCGGCATGCTGTTTATGAAACTCCTCACCAACAGGGCGCAGATGTTTGCGGATGTCCGCACCTGCTGGAGCGACACTTCCGTGAAGAGGGTGACAGGCTACGATATCGAGGGACACGCGAAAGATGCGAACGGCTTTATCCACCTGATCAACTCCGGCGCATGCTGCCTGGACGCATCCGGTGTCTGCAAGGATGAGAACGGCAATGCCGTTATGAAGGAATGGTACAACGTGACAGAGGAGGACCAGAAGGCGATTATGGACGCTACCGAGTGGTGCGCGGCTGACAACGGATATTTCCGCGGCGGCGGCTTCTCCTCCAGATTTGAGACAAGGGCGGAAATGCCTGCGACCATGATTCGCCTGAACCTTGTGAAAGGCTTAGGCCCCGTACTGCAGATCGCGGAGGGCTGGACGGTGGCTCTGCCCGAGGAAGTTTCCGACACGCTCTGGAAGAGAACGGACTACACATGGCCCTGCACATGGTTTGCTCCGAGGACGGACGGCAGGGAGGGCAGCCCCTTCAAGAGCGCTTACGATGTGATGAACAACTGGGGCGCTAACCACGGCGCGATTTCCTACGGACATATCGGCGCCGACCTGATCACGATGTGCTCCATATTGAGAATTCCTGTGGCAATGCACAATGTACCGGCAGATGACATCTTCCGCCCGGCAGCATGGGGCGCATTCGGCACAGCGGACAAAGAGGGCGCTGATTACAGGGCATGCTCCACATACGGACCGATGTACAAGACAGTAAAATAAATAGTATTTGCAGCGGGACATCCCGGCGCGGCAGGTATTTCCGTGCCGGGATTTATTTATAGGACAGCAGTATCACCGGAAGCGCATAACTAAGAATAACTGCACCGGCAGGTGGAGTTATTCGCTACTTCTCGATTTGCAGGAGCAAATAGAGAAGGTTCTCGTTTTTTGATGGAAATTGAGTTCGGTCAGGATGTGCTGTAGGTGATACTGCGGAACTGGAATAGACCGAGCTGAAAGCGAGGGATACGAACAAAAAGCGAAGCGTTTGTGAGTTGTAATAACTGTGAAACTGGAACAGGAGGGTATAAGATTTTGAGTAAAAGAGTACTGGCATTCGATTTCGGCGCCTCTTCGGGGCGCGCGATCATCGGAGAATATGACGGAGAGAAGATCGTATTGCAGGAGGTGCACCGTTTTTCCAACGATCCGGTCATCATCGGGGACACGATGTACTGGGACACCCTGCGCCTGTTTTTTGAGATGAAACAGGGCATGATCAAGGCGAAACACGCCGGGGGCTTTGGCAGCATCGGCATCGATACCTGGGGCGTTGACTTCGGTATGCTTGATAAGGACGGGCGGCTTTTGGAAAACCCGATCCACTATCGGGACAAAAGGACCGTGGGGCTGATCGAGGAGAGCTTTAAGCTGATCGACAGGGAGAAATTCTACGGGATCACAGGCCTTCAGTTTATGGAATTTAATACGGCGTTCCAGCTTCTGTCCCTGGTCAGGGAGCGGCCGGAAATATTCGAGAGGACGGACAAGATCCTTTTGACGCCTGATCTTCTGGGATATTTCCTGACCGGCGAAAAACACGCGGAGTTTTCCATCGCATCCACCACACAGCTGATGGACGCCTACACCGGCAAGTGGTCGAAGGAGGTGTTGGACGCCCTCGGCATTCCGGAGAGGATTCTGCCGGAGATCATCCCCTGCGGCACAAAGGCGGGGAAGGTGACAGAGGCGATCAAGGAAGAGCTGGGGTTAGAAGGTGACATTGATGTCATCGCGGTTGCGGGACATGACACCCAGAGCGCCATGGTCAGCGTGCCCACCCAGGAGAAGGACTTTATCTTTATGAGCTGCGGCACCTGGTCCCTGTTCGGGACGGAGCTGGATAAGCCTCTGATCAATGAGACTTCCTCCAGGCTGGATATCACCAACGAGTCCGGCTACGGCGGCAGGATTTCCTTCCTGAAAAACATCATCGGTCTGTGGATGATCCAGGAGAGCCGCAGACAGTGGATCAGAGAGGGCAGAGAGTACAGCTTCGGCGAGATGGAGAAGATGGCACAGGAAGCGGAACCGTTAAAATGTTTCGTGGATACGGCTGCGCCGGAATTTAACCCCGCGGGAAATATCCCCAGGAGGATCAGGGAATACTGCGAGAAGACCGGTCAGTATGTACCGCAGACGGACGGCGAGATCGTGCGCTGCATCAATCAGAGCCTAGCGATGAAATACAGGAACACCATCGATCAGATCAAAGCCTGCACCGGCAAGGAATATCCTGTGATCTATATGCTGGGCGGCGGCATCCAGAGCCATATGCTCTGTCAGCTTACCGCCAACGCCTGCCACAGGGAAGTATCCGCAGGCCCCATCGAGGCGACAGTCTACGGCAACATCGCCCTGCAGCTCATGGCGACCGGCGAGATCAAAGATATCGACGAAGCCCGCCGCGTTATCGCCGCCTCCGAACCCATCGCGCACTATGCGCCGCAGGATGAGGAAGTTTGGGAGGAGGCATACAAAACCTACCTGAAAGTGACAGGCCAGGAAGCGTAAATATTTTTATAAGAATATATCTTTTTTTGAGAACGCAGCCCGGGCAGGATATCTTCCGTATGAAGCCTTAGTTAGTACCTTAGCCAGCTGGAAGGAAAATAAAATACTCAAGAAGCGAGAGTGCGGCGACAGAGAATTTTATTTTCCTTCCGGCGTCCGGCGCGGCTGAATACAGAAGATATCCTGCCCAGGAGGACTCATATCGACAAAGGAGTTCTATGTACAAAGTAATCCTTGTAGACGACGAATACTTGACCCGCGACGCCATCAGCAAAAACACCCCCTGGGAGGAGGTGGATTTTGTGCTGGCAGGCACCGCGGAAAACGGAAAGGCGGCAATCGCCCTGATCGAGGAGGTAAAGCCGGATCTGATCCTGACGGATATCTGTATGCCGGTGCTGGACGGGATCGGGCTTGCCGCCCATGTCCATGAACACCACCCGGAGATCATGGTGGTGATCATCAGCGGCTATGATGATTTTGATTATGCGAAGCAGGCGATGCGGTACGAGGTAGCGGACTATATCCTGAAGCCGATCACTTCCGTGGAGCTGGTGGAAGAACTGGGGAAGATACGGAAAAAACTGAATGCGGCCGCCGAGAAGAGGGGGCAGCTCGAAAAGATCCAGCAGGAATACAGGAAGAATATGCCGATCCTGCGCAATCATTTCCTGAGCAGGCTGTTGGAGGGGAATTATCCGCCGAATGACATACTGCCCAGAATGGAATATTTCGGACTTCGGGCAGAGGGAAAATGTCAGGCGGTGACAATGATAGAACTGGAGGATGCCTCAGCATTTTTAAAGCTGTACCCGGAGAGCACACAGGAACTTTTGGAGTTTTCCGTCGCCAACATCAGCGAGGAACTGGTGCGGGAGAATCCGCATGTCATCTTTCTGCAGAATACAGAAAACAGGAGCATCTGCGTTTTCTCGGAAGATTCCGAGACAGCGCTGCAAAGGGAGATCGAGAAGACGGGTGGCAGTATCGTGGACGCCATGAGGCATTTTATGAAGATGAAAGTCTGCATTCTGGTTGGACAGACCGTCTCGGGACCTGAAAACTGGGCGGCGAGTTATGCCGGGACGCTGCGCGCGAGGGAAAACAGATTTTTGCTGGAAGAGCGCGTATTTGTGTATGAGAAGGACTTTTCCGGCAGGCAGGGGAGCGGCTACCTGCGGACATCCTACTGGGTGGATAAGCTGGTGCTTTCGATCAAACTGAACAGGCTTCCTGAACTGGAGGCGGACACAGCGCGGATGTTTCAGGAATTCCGGGAATCGGGCTGCGACAGGAAAAAGCTGCTTCTGCATATCCAGAATATGGTACTCACGATCCTGATCAATTTGGAAGACAATGAGGTGGATATCGGCAGGGAGACGGAGGAGGCGGAATTTATCAATCATCTGCCCGAGTACAGGCATCTCGCGGATGTGGAGGTATGCTTTCTGGCGTTCTGCAGCAAACTTTCCGGTGATATTGCGGGAAAGCGGGAAAGCACGAACCAGAAACAGGCGGTGCTGGCACTTGATTATATGGAGAAGAATTACAGCAATGTCAATCTGTCCCTGGGCAGCGTATGCAGCCATCTTTGCGTCAGCACCAGCTATTTCAGTACGATCTTTAAGAATGCCACAGGGGAGACTTTTGTGGAGGCACTGACAAGGATACGGATGGAAAAGGCGAAGGGGCTTTTGGAGGCATCGAATATGAAGAGTTATGAGGTTGCCCTGGCGGTTGGGTATAATGATCCCCACTATTTCAGTTCGA
Organism: uncultured Lachnospiraceae bacterium; assembly: GCA_910584915.1. GTDB lineage: Bacteria > Bacillota > Clostridia > Lachnospirales > Lachnospiraceae > 1XD8-76. Next base: position 3,230 of record CAJUDM010000011.1, on the reverse strand, counting down.
TCTTTAAAAAACATACCGGTGTGACTCCAACCGAGTATGCAAAGCAGTTAAGGAATTAGGATATGGCAAGACAAAGCGGCACTTATGCAAAAAGCCTGCAGGGAAAGATCAATATCTCCCTTCTGTTTATCGTGGCGGCAGCGGTGGTCAGTTTCATGGTGATCTCCATCAAACAGAGCAGGACCGCTGTGCGGAATACGGCGATCGAATACACATCCCAGCTGATCGAGATGATGAATGAGAGTATCGATTCCTATATTGCCAATATGGAGAGCATTGCGCAGATCGTAGTGGAAAACTCGGATGTGAAGAGTTATCTGTTTTCGGAGGCGGGAGACGAGGAGATAAAAGAGGAATACGGCGGACGGGTGGCGGAACTTTTTCAGACGTTGTCCAACACCGGAAATGATATCTGCAATATCGGCATCATCTGCAGTAATGGCCGTTACCTCATTAATAATACGTCCACCATGCTCAATCCGTACGCGGGATATGAGGATACAGAGTGGTATCAGAGGGCATTGTCGGGGGAGGAAGTCATCACATCCTCCCATGTCCAGAATATCGTCAACAACGAATTCCCGTGGGTGGTCACGCTCAGCAGGGAGATTCCGGGTGGGGGGGCAGGTGTGGATGCCGTCCTTTTCGTGGATCTGAATTTCGGCTCCATCAGCAGGCTCTGTGAAAAGACAAATCTGGGGACAAAAGGTTATGTGTTTGTCATGGATGAGGGGGGGAACCTGATCTATCACCCGAGACAGAGGCTGATTTACAGCGGCCTTTGGGAGGAGGAGTTTACACCGGATATGGCACAGGGGGAGGAGGCGGTCTTTTCTGCAGACGGACAAAAACTCTACACTGTCTCCAGGTCGGAGGTGACGGGCTGGACAATGGTGGGCGTCACCTATCTGGATGAGATGATGGCGAGGACAAACAGGCTCCGGAATCTGTTTTATCTGATGGCGGTCGTGCTGGTGGGAGTGGCTCTGACGCTGTCTGTTTTTCTGACAGATATGATCACAAAGCCGCTGCGAAAGCTTCGGGAGACTATGAAGGCTGTGGAGAGAGGTAACTTTGATGTGGAGGTTGAGGAGCCGGACACGGGGGATGAGATATCCGATCTGTTCCGTTCTTTTCGGAATATGATCCTGAAGATCCGCGAACTGGTGGAGCAGAATACCGCGGAGCAGAGGGAGAAACGCAAGAGCGAATTAAATGCCCTGCAGGCGCAGATCAATCCGCATTTTCTGTACAATACATTGGACTCCATCATCTGGATGGCGGAGGGCGGCAACCGGAAGAATGTGGTGTTGATGACGTCCGCGTTGGCAAAACTTCTGCGCAAGAGTATCAGCAATAAAAATGAGATGGTCACGCTGGAGGAGGAGATAGAATACACCAGAAGTTACCTGATCATCCAGAAGATGCGGTATGTGGACAAGCTGGAGTATGAGATAGATGTGGAGCCGGCGATCCTGCAGATGGAGGTCGTGAAACTGATCGTGCAGCCTCTTGTGGAAAATGCCATTTACCACGGCATTAAATATAAGGAGGGAAAAGGGCTTGTCCGGATAGAGGGCGGTTTTTGGGAGGATCAGGTTGTACTGCGTATCATCGACAACGGCATCGGCATGACGAAGGAACAGCTCGCCCACGTGTTTGATGAGAGGGAGACGGATACCCGGAAGAACGGGGTGGGGGTATTGAACGTACATCGCCGTATCCGCCTGTATTACGGAGGAGAGTATGGGCTGTCCTTTGAAAGCAGGGCAGAAGAGGGGACAACGGTCAGCATTCATCTGCCGCTGCCGGAAATAGAGAGGGAATGGATAAGGAGAAAAGAGGGAGCCGGAAGAGAGACACTGTAAGCCGGCGGACACGGAAAGGTACAGGATGTCGGTATGCATGAAAGAGATCATCATAAGTATATTTTGGTTCTGATCGTCGTGATAACCATACTGGCGGCTCTCAGCGTGTTTTTTTATTCAAGCGGAGAAAGCGGCGAGGGGAGCGGCGAACTGGTGGTGCGGATCGTACTGATCCCGAAGGGGCTCAATGACTCCAACACATTCTGGAGCGATGTGATAGAGGGTGCGCAGATGGCGGCGTCGGAGAGGAACGTGGAACTGACTGTTCTTGCGCCTTCCTACGAGACGGAGACGGATCTGCAGAACAGTATGATAGAGGAGGCAATAGAACTTCGTCCGGATGCGGTCGTGCTGGCACCGAGCGACTATGTGAAGACGCTGCCCTATGCCAAAAAGGTGGAGGAGATGGGTATTAAACTGGTTATTCTGGATTCCCTTATGGAGGAGGATGTAGGGTGCTGCGTGGTATCGACAGACAATCTGAAAGCGGGATACCGGATGGGAGAATATATGAAGCCCTATCTGAAGGAAGACAGCGTGATCGGCATCATGGAACATATCAAAGGGGTATCTACCGCCGTAGAGCGGGAGAGAGGACTTGTGGAAGCCCTCGGTGAGTATGCGGATCATATTGTGGATATACGTTACTGTGATTCCAACAATGACAAGTCATATGAAATGACTAAGGCAATGCTTACAGAAAATCCTGACATCAATGTCATATTTGGGCTGAATGAGGATTCCGCCTCCGGAGCGGCGAGGGCGGTCCGGGATATGGGGCTCGGGGGCGAGATCGATATGGTGGGATTTGACAGTTCTCTGGAGGAGATCCAGTTTCTGGAGAGCGGCGTGTTTGACGCCATTGTGGTGCAGCGTCCTCTGAACATGGGATACCTGGGCGTGTCGATGGCGTATGAGGCTGCCAGGAGTAAAGAGGTGCCGAAGATGGTGGAATCGGGTTCTGTGCTGATCACGAAGGAGACGATCTATACAGAGGAGAATCAAAAACTTCTGTTTCCGTTCCGGGAGACAGATGAGGAATAATTTCACCCTTTTCCAGAAAATATTCTATTTCATATCACTGCGATACACTTTATACTTAAAGGCAGTGGGTGGTATTATGCCCGCTGCCTGCTGTGTCCGGGCAGACATGTATATGGAAGTCTGCCGCCGAAGAGATATGAGAGCCGCATGGCGGGCAGGGAGAAGATATTTCGGGACCGGTCTTTTGGACAGCCCGGAAAAGGGATGCCTGTGCCGGGGGCAGCGGCCGGGCGGAATTTGAGAGGGAAAGCAAGGTGATGATGTGGGTGAAGTGATATTGACGATGAAGGGCATCGATAAGTCCTTTCCGGGAGTGCA
>CAJUDM010000010.1:142960-152665 GCA_910584915.1 uncultured Lachnospiraceae bacterium | reverse complement strand
AAGAACTTGAGAAACTTGTTGAGATTGCAAAGATTCAAAGTACCGAAGCATCCAATGCTATTGAAGGTATTGTAACAACAAGTACCCGTATCAAGAAGTTGGTGGAAGAAAAAACAACGCCCAAAAATCGTGATGAACAGGAAATCGCAGGTTACCGTGATGTGTTAAACATTATTCACGAAAGTTTTGATGTGATTCCGATTTCACAGAATTATATCTTGCAACTTCACAAAATTCTGTATAGCCATATGAATAATCCTATGGCAGGCAGAACTAAAAGTGTGCAGAACTATATCAGTGTTACTTACCCGGACGGTCGCGTGGAGACTTTACTCACTCCGCTTGCCCCTTATGAAACACCGGAAGCATTGGACAGAATCTGTGAGGAATACAATCGTGTTATCGGCAATATGGAAGTTGAACCGCTGATTGCGATTCCGATATTTATCCACGATTTTCTGTGTATCCATCCTTTTAACGATAAACTTAGTGCATAAGTCAAAGATACTTATGTACAAAAACCATATATCATGATAACGTACTCTTTGACTTAAATAATAGTTAGGGGGTGCTTTTTTATGAAGGAAAAAAGAGTAGTTGCGATTTATGCTCGACAGAGCGTGGACAAGAAAGACAGTGTTTCGATTGAAAGTCAAATTGATGATTGCAAAAGAACTGTTAGCGTAAATGAGGATGTAAGAGTTTATACAGACAGGGGAAAATCTGGCAAAAGCATTGTTGGAAGGGATGAACTGAATAAACTGATAAAGGATATTGAAGGTAATTTGATAAGCCGTGTTGTTGTTTACAAGCTGGATAGGTTTGCTCGGAACATATCAGATTTTTACCATCTACAAAAGATACTTGAAGAGCATGATTGTTCCTTTGTTAGTGTTACACAAGGGTTTGACACTTCTACTACAATGGGTAGAGCCATGATGGGGATTCTCGCTGTATTTGCTCAAATGGAAAGAGAGAACATTTCAGCAAGAATTAAAGATAACTATGATTACAGGGTAAAGGATAGGCGTTGGGCAAGTGGTAAAGCACCATTCGGATTCCAGAATGGGAAAATTGATGGTAAAACCACATTGATTCCGAAACCTGATGAAGCAGAAGTTGTAAAGCTGATTTTTAAACTGTATTCTACTGAATCTAATATTAGTCTTGGGAAATTACAAGACAAATTGAATGAAAGAGGAATAACAGGACATCAATCAGATAGAGGATTTTCAAGGACTACATTAACAAGGATTCTTAAAAATCCTGTGTATGCACAAGCAAATGGACTTTTACATAAGTACTATGAGAGATTCCATATTCAGTTTGTAAATGATAAAGAGGAATGGAATGGTGAGACAAGTGCTGCTATTGTGGGAAAGAATAACAGGACAATCAATGCAGACGAAAAAGACGATATGAAAATCTATCTCACAAATGTTACACCAATTATAGATGCTGAAACATTTTTACTTGTACAAGATAGAATGTCCGAAAATTCAGCTATCGCAAGCGATAACTCGCCTAACACAAACTTACAAGAACTTGCTGGACTTCTCAAATGCGCTGATTGCAAAATGGCGATTAAGATGCAGACAAAGCCTACTCTTACTTGTACAGGAAGGTCACAAAAGAAGATATGTAATGTTTCTTTTAAAGGATTACAGTTAGAGACAGTACAAGAGAATGTAGCACAGGCAGTACAAGAAAGAATTGATAACTTTGATAAGTTTGCAAGGGAACAGGGTAGAAAGAAAGTTGTAATCAGACATGAAATTGAAGAGTTACAAGGACAAATGGAAAGATTGATTGAAATATCAAAATTTTCTACTAAATCGGTTGATGTGCTGGCAAAGGAAATTGATGATATACAGTCAAAAATTGATGAACTACAGCTAAAATTGAAACTGAATATCAACACGCATGATGTAGTTGAAATCAGATTGAAGTTAAAATCTATCTATGATATACAGGGCGAAACTTTGAATTACAGAGGATTAAGAACAGAGTATAAACAGACAGTATTGAGGGCACTTGTTGATAAGATATACTTACATAAAAATGGAGAAGTTGATATTGTCTGGAAAGAATAGCAATAAAAGAGAGAGGTCATTGACCTCTCTTTATTACTGTCTAGCTGCTTCTAAAGCTGCTCTTTTCTCGTTTGCAATAACTGTTAGTCTGTCGGCTTCGGCTCTTGCTTCTTCTGCGATTCTCTCGGCTTCGATTACCTCGGCTTCAAGGGCTACAATATCAACTGTTGGAGTTGTTATTTCTGTATCATCCTTAGAATTATCTGGAAGTCTAAACACAAGCATAACAGTTTCTTTTGCATTATTATCATGCTCTTTTGTAGTTATAATTATTGGTTCTGTAGGTTCTACAGGTTTTTCAGTCTCTTCTGGCTCTGTAGGCTTCTCTGGACAAACGTGGCTTTCAAATTCTTCTCTTGTATTAAGTTCTGCACCACATTCTTCACATTCAACAGGAATCCATGTATCAATAGGAATATCTTCTTTTGAGTGGTCATCTGCAAGAGGAACTATACCATCTTCAATCCCAACTGTGTTTGGACAAACATGGTTTTCAGATTCTTCTCTTGTATTAAGTTCTGCACCACATTTTTCACAATCAACAGGAATCCAAAAATCAATTACAATATCTTCTTTTGAGTGGTCATCTGCTGTTCCTTTAATTCTATTTGGATTTTCTTTGCATGTTCTTTCATGATAAGCAAGATTTCCATAATAATAAACATCCATTTTAGTTTCTATTTTTGCTCCACAATATGTACATTGTCCATAAATATTTTCTGAATTATTTAAACAATCATTTTTGTGTGTTTCAATGTTTTCTTTAGAGAAAACTTGTTGACAATATTCACAAGCACGAAATTCTTGATGTGAAGCATAAACGGGTACAAGTGTACCACCTATAATTACTACTGACAAAATACTTGTCAATGCAGCAATTCCAATTTTCTTTTTATTTTTCATAATATTTATCTCCTATTTAATCGGTCATTTTGACCTGTTTTTATTTACACTTATATTGTACCACTAGAGATATTGAAAACCAAAAAACAGAGGGAATAAAGCCCTCTGTCTGGTGGTGATTATGGATGTAAAATTGGTTGTGCTGCGGGATTGTTTATTAATGCGTTAAAGCCTTGAACGGCTAGAGTTATGAACACTCCTGATAACATAATACAGAGCCACACTTTTCCGATTACTTTTATATGTGTATAAGATTCTTCTATCTTTCTTTGGTTTTTGGATGTCATTACCAAACAAATATTATAACTTGAAAGAGTAGCGGCTAGGATTGATGTAAATGGCAATATTGCAATATAAATTATGTTGAACATTCTTCTAAAAATATAGGCTGCTCCATTTACATCAATTTCATATCCACCTGTATTTCCGCTTGTTGGCGGCACATAAACAGTATACCATTCACCTTTTACATCATCCCATCTGGTTTCTGTATTCCATCCAGGGGGTTTTGTATTTCCATCTGCTCTTATTCCGTCACTACTGTATGTAGGCGGTGCGTCTACTGCGTTGAATTGGTTTGCAAAAAAGAGTGAGAACATCAACATAAATAAAATACACATTACTGTAAATGTAGCACATTGTTTGTAAATTCTTTTTTCATCTTCTGTCCAGTTTTTCCAAAACCAATTTATTTCTTTTATTTTATTATTCATTTTTTATCTCCTTATTTTTGTGAATTTCTTTTATACTTATATTGTACCACTAGAGATACCTAAAACCAAAAAATGGACAGTAAAAAAGCACCCTGTAGATTAACTACAAAGTGCTTAATGGTTTATAAATAAAAGAAAAATCAAATGTTTATTTGTTTGCACCTATATAATATCAAAATAAAATTTTAATGTCAAATAACAAAAAAAGAACCGTGACAGATAGCTGCCCGATTCTTTTCACATAACTTTAAATAGCAAAATAGAAAAAGTTTTAATAAATTTCCTTGCATATACATGTTATCAAATTCAATTCTTAAAGTCAAATTATTAAAGGGCTTCAAGCTGCTCTACAATGTAATCAAGATTTTTTTCATATATCTCATTCATAATATCTAAGTTATCATCATCAAAAACTGAAATACCAACGCTTACTAATCGGCTTGTGTTATCATCAATTACAATCGAAATGACTTTACTACTTAATTGATTCTTGTAAATATTATAGTTGTTATAACTTCCAATTAGTTCAAGACCATTTGTACTCATATCGCAATAATCAACAATGATGCCTAAATCTTTTTGATTCTGACCATATGAATATTGACCAGATTCTGGCTTGTGACCATCATAAGAATATTCGTCTGATGGTACTAAAATATTAAGTTCATATGTAGGGGTGTCACCGCTAAGAAAAGAAATGTCATTAACGGCTCTTTCTTCAAGCACCTCCGCATAATTAACAGGCTCTTCATTTGCGATAGCCTCGGCTTCTGCCTGTTTAGATTCTTCATAATCGGCTATTGCTTGTTGGTCTGCTGCAATGTTCGCTTTCTCGTCTGCGTCCATATTGCTCATGATTTCATCCCGTGCTTTTTCCTCGTCTGATTTGCCACATCCAGCAAGCACAGACACACCCAAAATCAAACAAAGAGTGATGGTTACAAGTTTCTTTTTCATGGTTAATATCTCCTTTTCTTTATGTACCTCTGTGTATACATTGGTTTATATTATACTGCTGATACAGTATTTAACAAAATAGGTAAGATGATGAAAAATGATTCAGTAGCCGCCGACATTGTGTGTAATGTGTATAAGTGGCTGTCTTATGTAGTTGTGGGTAACTCTGTTTACAGGATGTGGGAAAGCTGCACTTTAGCTTTTCCATGTGCTGTGAATAGAGTTATCCATGACTACATAGCCACTTATGCATATTTCCACAATGTTTTCTCTTGCCTTTTATAATAAGGATTTAAGCAATTCAAGAAAGTCTCTCATTCCCTGTTGATATGCCATTCTTTCCCATATAGCAGCACTCCACGTTGTACTGCCTATAAAATCATCTAATCGCTGTTTCTGTTCTTCATTCAAGTCGCTAATTAGTGTATTATAGACTTTCCCCTCTTCTTCCTTTGCTCGTTTGTATTCTTCGCTCTGGTAGACCTTATCAGTTATCCGATTCTCCGTGAGTACTTGTGTTATCAGTTCTAAAACGCTTTCTTCCATGTAATCATCTCCATCTCCTGTCTGCTATATCTCGCAAAGACATAATAAGAGCATACATATCTTTCATGCCTTGCTGATATGTTATTCTCTCTACATTTGCAGCTACTTCTCCTTGTGCTACACCTAACATATTAATAAGTTCTTTTTGCTCGTCTGATAAGGTAACGTCCAATTTGAAATAGGCTTCTTTCTCATGTGTAAGTGCTGCCCGATATTCCTCGTCCTCTCCCACAATCCTAGAGAGCCTTTCATTTGTAAGATACTCTGTTACAATTTCAAAAACTTCTTTTTCCATTGACTATCCCCTTTCTGGTGTATCTATATAGACATCCTTATTATAACCTCTTTATATAAAGCTGTCTACATAAAGAATTACATTTTAGGGATGCTTCTACTATAATATTTGAAAGAGAGGAATGAACGGTATGAAATACTTACACATTCGGTTAGAAGAACTGATGAAGGAAAGAGGATTGACGAAAAAGAAAGTATGTTCTGCACTGGAAGTTGAGAGAACCAATTTTAACAGGTATTACAGGGATGAATTTCAGCGGATAGATGCAAACTTTCTGTTAAAGTTATGTGAATATTTTGATTGTGAAGTTGGAGACCTGTTTGAGATAAGGGAACAATAAATTTGCCTGAAAAAGAAGAGCCTGAAACTCTTCTTTTTTAGCATACTATATATAGTGTTTTGAATCTTATTAAAACCACAAGATATAGTGTTCTAAAACCATGAAATCGCTGTGGTTATCGTGAAATTTCTGATACTGGACAATTCTCTATTTTTGATTCTGAAAATGCAATCTCATTGATTTTTGTATAATATGTACAATAAAACGGCTGTTTTTAATTAAAAATTTTGTGAAATATTTACCCTTTAAAAATTTGACTTTGTACACCTATAAAGAGTAACATATATTTAGAAGATGAGAGAAGGAAATCTCATCAAGCAAAAAACTATAAAGAGATTAAAACAAATTTAAGGAGATAAATAAATGAAACAAAAAACTAATTTTAGTCACCGTGTTGGCGTTCGTTTAACTGATGGACAGTATTATACATTACAGAACCTTGCAAACTTCAATAACCTTACAGTAACAGACTTTATTAAAAAGTCCTGCGGTATTATAGATATTGATGCACAACAGGAATTTGAGCCACAATCTATAGATGGCGAAATTGAAATGATTGACGTTACTCCTGATGGAGTAATTGAAGGAAACTTAACACTCAAACAGTACCACGATACAAACAATGCACTTGTTATAGAGCATATGTTTGAAGATTTAAAAGACAAGGTAAACACTCTCTTTAATGAGCAGTATTGCAATCCAGATGAAGATTACTCGGATGAAGAGACAGGACGTATCTTAAAAGGTGAATCTGGACTTCCAGCAAAAGCTGATGAACTTTGCTATAATGATTGTGTAAATACTATAGCTTATAACTACAAGCAATTTGGTGTTACACCTGAAGACTTGATGAATTATATTAAAACAAATATGATTCCTGAAACTGAAAAAGATGAAGATGAAGAAAACTAAAAGTTGAGGGGGCTGCTGCTCCCTCTTTATTTTGTTATACTAGAAGAATAGGATATAATGGTATAAGAAGTTAGATATTACTAGTGGTATGGGATTCAGTCGGCGGTTCAAGGTAGCGACATGTCATGTCGCCTATAGGCGACACGGCATGACACCACCTTGAACGAAAAGTATTGAATTTAGTGGGTTTCTAAAACCCTTCTATTATATCTATTTAATATATAGATTATAATTATTTTTTTACTTTACAAATTAATAAAAACATATATAAAACAAATTTCAAAAATAAATAAAAAAGCAAAAAAATAAAGAGGTGTGAACTCTTTATTTTAAAGAAGCATATAATGAGTATTCCAAAAAACTCTTCATTCGTGTATATATAAATAATACTCCAATGTAGATTAATTGTCAAATACTAGCGCTTCTTTTGAAGTGTTTTTTTATTTATCTAACAAGGAGATTATTAAAAATGAGAAAGAAAGATTTTAATAATACATATGCAAGTAAACCAGAAAATTTTACAGAACATATGAATGAATCAACTGGCACTTATACTAAATCAAGTGTTATTAGTGGGATAAAGACAGAGAACAAAGATTTTGTTCAAATAAATATAAAATATCAAGCTGAATTAGCTGAATTGGCTATCACAGAACCAGCAGCAAGAGCGATTTTTGACTTATTTGTTACAAGGATGGAAAACAATAATACATATATTACAAGCACAACAAAACTAGCTGAAGCTATTCGCCGTGACCCTAGAACAGCACAGAGGGCTTTAAAAGTTTTAAAAGAAAGAAATTTTCTTGTTCTATATTTTAAGGTTAGCGGAAATCATGGTAATGCTTATTTTATCAATCCTCATATCGCTTGTAAATGTGGTGCAAATCAAAAGCAATTCTTAATAGAAAAGTACCTTACAATATCAGAGGACAAAACATATAGAGCAAGTGAAGATATTATAAACGTTAAAGCCTTAGTTGATAAAGATAGACTTGTTTTAAAATCTGATGAAAAGAAACAGCTTGACACTTTAAATCGTCTTGATAATGTAAAGATTCATGGTATGGTGCAAATTGCAAATTTACTGAATGATTTAGACCAGCAGGAGATACTTGATGTAATTCAGATGCTTAAAAAGAAAGTACCTACTACAGATGAAGAACTGGCAAGGACAGAGGATGATATTAAACGTAGGGAAAAGGGAATTGAGTTGATGAAAGAAAAAAAGAGACTTATGAAAGAAGGGGCAGAAGAAGCAGTCCAGCTTGAACTTGCTAAACAAAAATATGCGTCTGGAACAGATAATGCAGTTTTAAATGTCCTGATGGATTCATACTGGAAAGATGCTTTAGAGGGTAAATAAATGAAAGATATACTTAAACAGATTGAAGAATTTATGCAGCGATTCCCTGATGCGACAACACAAGAAAAAAGAGATTTTCTTAATTGTTTAAAGGATGGAAGAGCATATGATTATACTATAATTTGCAAAGATTCTCCTGTTGTATGTATAGGTGGAAAATGGGGCAAAATTACTCCTGATGGATTTGAAGAAGTACCTGATTATATTCCACTAGATGTGGGTGACCCATACGGATTACTGGATGGTAGCTGGAATGATTACAGTAATGATTATATACAAGCTGAAATTATTTCTCGTGCCAATTATAATCCAAAATCTGATACAGAAGCAGACAGGATTATAAAGGATTTATTGTATTTGTGTGCTTTGTATAAATTTGAACTACAAAAGATAGAAAAACAAATAGATGATGATACAAATTAAGGCTCTGAAATGGGCCTTTTTTGTTGCCTTTATTTTGGTTTTACATACCTCTGGTGGTACAATATAAGTATTAAAAGAGATATACAAAATAAGGAGAATTTGATTATGAAAACTAAAACAAAACAGATACATTTACATGTAAGCAAAACAGATAAAGAAACTATTGAACAGGCAGCAAAGAACAGGGAAATGAATACAAGTGAATTTATCCGTTACTGCTGCGATTACACTATCAATAACAATCCTGTAAGAGTTTATATAAATGATTAAAGAGGGCTTCGGCTCTCTTTTTTGTTTTTAGAAATTTATGTTGTATAATATAGTTAATTAGTTATTTTTTATATTGTGCTTTTGCACCTCTCTCATGTTTACAGGATGTAAAAAGTCCTTAGAGAATATTATCGCTCGCAAGGATATTGTGAACTGTAAAGAGACTGTAGTTTAGAGTTACATAGTGCTGGATTAGAATAATATAGCACCGAAACAACTTTAAACAAAATAGAAAAATACTAAAAATAAATTTTAGGATTTGTTGTATATTTAAAATCTGATGTGTATTATATCTATGCAACAATTCACTTGCAAAATTAAAAATGTTTATAGAACGAAAGGAAAAATTAAATTATGAAAATTATTTCTTGTAACTACATAAAATTTTATACCCATGCTGGTTATTTAATGGATTTCGAAATTGGAACACCTGTCGATATTATTAGCTGGCTATCGGACATTGAAGAACTTGGAATTGATTATACTGGCAGTAACCCAATTTTTGATTTGAACTTAAATGATGGTAGTGCTCCAATTCGAATTGTTGAGAGCGATGGTTGTAAAGAGTTCTTTTTTCAAACTCGAATTGTTGATAGCGATGAATTAGGTGATTCAGTTTATGAAGAAATTTGTAAAGATTTCTTTTTTGAGAATAGCTATTTTGATAAAGAATTGGGTTTGTATAATCGCGAGATTTTTTATTGCCTAGATGAAGAAATCGAAATCTGGTTTGATAAAGAAGGTGTTATACAAAAAATTGAATATAGGTGTTGTCCAGAATCCGATTTTGAACAGCGCATAGATGTAGAGTATTTTGAAGAAATTAAATAAAAACTGAATATTGTTTGCAAGAGAGATAGCCTCGGCTTCTCTCTTATTTTTTACTC
>CAJUDM010000010.1:57897-142860 GCA_910584915.1 uncultured Lachnospiraceae bacterium | reverse complement strand
AACTGAATATTGTTTGCAAGAGAGATAGCCTCGGCTTCTCTCTTATTTTTTACTCAAAAAGTGATTTATAAAAAAAGAAGGAGAGATTACTATGAAAAACAACGTGTATGAAATGGTTACTAACAGGATTATTGATATGCTTGAACAGGGCATTATCCCTTGGACAAAACCTTGGACTGGTACAAGAAGTGGTGCTTTTAATCGTATCACAAAGAAGTCTTATTCATTGTTAAATCAGATGATGCTAAAACATGATGGTGAATATGCCACTTTTAAACAATGGACAGATTTAGGTGGTAAAGTTCGTAAAGGTGAGAAATCTGAAATCATTGTTTTTTGGAAGATTCAAAACATTGTTGAATTGAATGAAGATGGTGAAGAAGAAAGAAAACAGATTCCTCTTTTAAGGTATTACAATGTATTCCATGTCTCACAGGTTGATGGTGTTGAACCACTTCCAGAAGAAGAGATTGAGACAGAGTTAGAACCGATTGAAGAGGTTGATAAAATCCTTATGGACTATATCACAAGAGAAGGTATTAAGCTGGTAAATGAAAAAAGTGATGATGCTTATTACTCCCCCTCTAGGGATTTGATTCATCTGCCATTGATGGAACAATTCAAAAACGTTGAAGAGTATTATTCTACTTTTGCTCATGAATCTGTACATAGCACAATGAAAGAATCACGTTGTAATCGTATTGAAGAAAATAAACGTGTTTCGTTTGGCTCAACTGATTATTCTAAAGAAGAATTAGTTGCAGAGATTGGAGCAGCAAACATTTTGAATATGCTGAATATTGAAACAAGCAATAGCTTTAAAAATAATACTGCTTATATTCAAAGCTGGCTGGCGGTATTAAAAAATGATGTAAAGTTTATTGTGTCTGCTTCATCCAAAGCAGAGAAAGCCACAAAATTTATTCTTAATATTTGTGATGTAGAAGGAACAGAATAAAGAGCCGAAAGGCTCTTTTTTGTATGTGCAAAAAGGACATACAAAAGCTATATCTGTATATAAATCTGTAGAGGATTTATGAAGATATAGCAATCATCATGATGACGCTGGCAAGCATAGAGAGAATGAGAAAATGATTCTCTTATGCTGGTGAAAAAGTCGGCATGATGAATAAAAAAAGGTGGTTACCTACAGCTTTAGCTAGTAGGTAAACGAGCTTTTGCGTGCAAAAGGTCGTGGGGTTGATGAAGTGACGGCTCTGCCGTCGCTGAATCTACCCCTAACAAAAAAGCGCCATTTGGTGCTTTTTTGAAAGATATAAAGCCGTTAGGGCGGTTGAATAAAAATTAATGTTAAAAAATCAGTGCAAAAATTGGTTTAAAACGCACAAGAAGTAACAATGCACATTAATCAAATAATGCGTATTAAAAATAAAATCCATTAATGCGTATTAAGAGAATTAATGCGTTTTAAATGAGATAATACGCAATACAAAATAAGAAATTAATACGCATAAAAGAATTAATACGCATTATCAAAATTAATGCGTATTAAATGCGTAATAACTAATAATACGCATTAAATCAGACAATACACAATGATTAAAATAATACGCATAAAATACGCTTTAACTTAAATAATACGCTTTAATATTTTTCTAAAAATAATTCTCATACCACAATATAAAGTACATCATACAAAATGCACAATTTAAAATTATCAGACAATTTTATTCTACGCTCTCATACAATATTTTTCCATTATAATAAGATAGATAAATAGATTATAAAACATAGTATTTATAGGATTTTAATCAAAATGATATTAACAGATTTCATTAAATATAGTTATCCGACAATTCAAAAAAGCACTAAATACAAAATATAAGGGAATTGTATAATTTTATTTCCCTACTCTTCTTTAGAGACCTCTGGAGATTTTGGATATGGACAAAAGTTGAGGTAAAATATAAGTAACAAGTTAATTTTTATAAAAATAATCCTTTATGGATTATAAAGTGTTTTAAAAACAAAGAGTGCTGTGAGTTTTTATAATTTTTTAAAAGACAGCGAAACCATTTAAAGTAAAGATTGAAACGTCAAACAGCGTTTTTATAAAAAAGTGTTAAGGAAGGAGAAGCGAAAAAAGTAACTATTAAATCTATACTGAATGGAGCAACTTTATTAATCATCCAAAATTATTTTCGGAAAAAAATGTTTTGGATGTTTGCAAAAATGTGAGCGCAAACATTTTAAAAGTGCGTGTGTCATTATTGACCAATGTCGTTATGAGGTAAAGACATTGTAAAAATAAAACTCAACAGAGCAAAAAATTAACTTGAATATTAAAAAGAAAAGAGGTGATAAAAAATGGGAAGAAAAAAAGATGTTGAACGTTTATTCCACCAAACTTTAAGTGATAAACTTGCATTTGGACAAAGTAAAAAGGCAGCAAAAAAAGACTTGGGATTTGGACAGAGTACTTATCAAATTTATAGTGTTAATTCTTATAAAACCTATTTAAAGCAATGTAAACAATATGCTAAATGGCTCAAACAAGAAAAAGGAATAAATAAAATTGATGATATAAATAAGACCGAACAATACGCAAAAGAATATATTCAAAAAAGGCTGGATGATGGCAAAAGCATTTATACTGTAAAGATGGAGCGTTCCGCTTTGGGGATGCTTTATGGGAAACAGATAGATATAAAACTTCCGTCTAGGACACCAGACCAGATTACTAGAAGTCGAAAAGAAACAAAGAATGATAGATATATAAGTCGTGATGGAAAATATAAAGACGTTTTTACTATTGCTATTGCTACAGGTTCAAGAAGAAAAGATATTTCTAAATTATGTGTTAATAACTTTAGAGAAGTTGATGGTAAACTGTATGTTTTCTTTGAAAAATCTAAAGGTGGTAGAGATAGACTTACTCCTGTACTTGAAAAGTATGAAAAGGATGTAAGAGACATTATTGAACAGGCAAAAGTTGATGGAAAAACAAGACTTTTTAATCATATTCCTAAAGAAATAGACGTTCACGGTCTTAGACGTGAATACTGTCAAAATCTTTATGATGAAATAAAGGATAACAAGGAATTAAGGGATGAAATATTAAAAAACTATCCTGAAAGACATGAATTAAAGACACAAAAAGATAAAGACGGAAATACTGTTACTAAAGAAATAAAAAGTGATGTATATAAAGATAGAAGCGGTAATATTTGGAAACGTGATGATATATATGTATTAAGTCAAGCACTCGGACATAACAGACTGGATGTATCTATTACTCACTATCTTAAAAGTTAATGACACTCTATATTGAGTGTTTTTTTTATTGTCTTTAGTGGTATGGGATTCAGTCGGCGGTTCAAGGTAGCGACATGTCATGTCGCCTATAGGCGACACGGCATGACACCACCTTGAACGAAAAGTATTGAATTTAGTGGGTTTCTAAAACCCTTCTATTATATCTATTTAATATATAGATTATAATTATTTTTTTACTTTACATATCAATAAAAACATATACAAAATCAATATATAAATTACCATCTATTTATTTTTTTGACTTCCAGAAATAATATGATACAATAATAAGTGAGAGAAAAAATTATATATTATATAGTAAAATGTTGCCGTGCTTAGAACATTCCTGTAAATCGGGAGTGTTCTTTTTTGTTGCTCATAAATTTGACTTGTAATCCCTTAAAGGTGTACAATATAAGTGTAAAAGAAATAAACCAAAAGGTTATAAATAAAAGGAGATAAAATCAAATGAAAATAAAAGCAATTATTACACTTATATTGTTTGCAGCAGCTAACACAATTAATGTTAGCACCATTACAGCAGATGCACTTACACCAATGGTTTCACAAGATACTCTTGAAATCATTATTGATATTCCCTCTACAGAGGATGAAATAAAGCCCCTAGAAGCCGTTATAGAGCCATTAGAGGATGAAACTATACAAACTATAGAAGAGACTGAAATAGAGCCTATAGAAGCCATTACAGAGCCTTTAAATGATGATACTATTGAAGAGATAGAAGAATCGGTACAAATTGATTTAGACATTGAAACACAAGAACCAGTACAGGAAGAAACAATAGAGATTCCTGAAACAGTTGAAGAGCCTGAACAGGTAGAAGCACCTGTTATCACAAGAGAATCTAATATATATGTAAATGGTATCTCAGTTTATATTACTCCATCCATATCTGATAATGATTATAATATGGTTATTGGCTGGATTTCTGAAATGCCCTATTTCTTAACAGAACACATTGAAACTATAAGCGTTGTTGATGATATAACAGAATATACATTAACAGGAGAAAACGCAAGCGGAGTTACAAAACAGGGCAAGAATATTTATATAAATGCTGTCAATATTTACGATAAACAAGGAACGCTTTACCATGAAGCTGGGCATTGTTTAGACTTTTTCGGTGGCTATTCTGATACAAGTACATGGAATAACATTTGCAATTCTGAATGGTATGATACTGGATATTATGCAACTACAAGAGAGAGTTTTGCAGAAGCGGTTAGTATGTACTATGTTGATGGTCTGAATAAATCACAAAGCTATGAAGCGATTGAAAGCCTTATCAATACAGGCACACTTGGAGAAGATGATGGATTTAAAGACAATTACACTACTTTATATGCAAAATACAAAACAATCTGGATTTACGCTGGTGCGGATGATTTCTATAATGAACAGATAGGTACTGTAGAAATAGGTGATAGCATACAAGCAATCGGATTAAATGTTGATGGAACTTGGTACAAGGTGGATATAAACGGTCAAGAAGGATATTGCAGAGCCGATATGGTGTCTCTTGTATCTTAAAAGGAGAAAAGATGGAACATAAAATTAATGATATGATTTTCATTCACTATGGAAATAAAAAATTTGTTATAGAGCATTTCTTTGATATTACAAACAATGGTAACACAAAACCTCAATTCGGTTTATGGGGATGTCCAGTAAGCCCATTTTATTTTACTCTTGTAAATGTTCCTGTAGTAAAAAGTGGATTGTGGATGTGGGTACATAATCCCTGTCTTTGTCTGGCTTCACTTGCAATTCACAAGTATGATTTTTTGGATAGAGGATATTTTAAGTTTACCCTTAAAGGAAATGCAAAGATTTTAATAATCAAACATTCACAAGAGATAAGACAATACTGTATAATGTCTGACTTTAGAAAAATATTGATTGATTTCGGCTATCCTCTTAAAGAGGATTACAGAATAGAAAGAGACTGGACAACAAGAATTGATTTTGACAGGATAAAGAAAGATTATGATGGAATGTTTGTATATCATGATGGAAATATATTACAAGATACAATTTTTAGGAATTGGGAGACGGATTCTATAGTAATCTGGAATCCAGAGGTTATAAAGATTGTAAGTTGATAAAGGGGCGGTTGAAACTGCCCCTTTTCTGTTGATTATACCAGTAGACATTAAGAGGAAAAGACATTATACTAACAAGATAAGGAGTGATGAAACATGAAGAGGATAGTCAAAAATGCGATAAAGTGTAATCATTGTGGAGACATTATCATATCCACATATAGACATGATTTTGTTACTTGTAGTTGTGGCTGCTGCTCGGTTGATGGTGGAAATGATTATTTAAGAAGAGGTTATACTAATTCCCCTGATGATTTCACCGATATGAGCGAATTTGAAGAGGATGAAAAAAATCCTTGACTTGTGAACCACATTCTGATGGCAACGGCAGAATGAGTCGATTGCTCACAACATTATTGTTATATCGAAACGGCTTTTATGTTGGGAAGTATATTTCTCTTGAAGCTAAAATTGCTAAAAACAAAGACATCTATTATGACGTACTCAGTCAGGCACAAAATGGATGGCACGAAGGTACTGAGGATGCTGTTCCATTTATAAAATATCTGCTTGGAACTGTTCTTGCAGCCTACAAGGATTTTGAAGATCGCTTTTCGTTAGTAGAAACAAAACTGTCAGCCTTGGAAACAGTAAGACATGCCACGATGAATAAAATCGGTCGTTTTACCAAGCAGGACATTCGTGAACTTTGTCCGTCTCTCAGTATAAGTTCCATCGAAGGCGCTCTTCGTAAGTTGGTCGCATCCGGTGAATTGAAACGAGAAGGCTCTGGGAAGAATATCTGTTATTACAGATTGAAGTGATTTCCTCAAACAACTACTCATTCCCTTAAAAACAACAATGAATGAAGGGGATGGTTATGTGAATAAGGTTAAGCATCTATCAGAAAAACGGTGGGTGCTTTTCTTATGCCCATTTATCAAGAAGGGAGTGTTTTTTTATGGGTTACGTTTTATAACGCAGACAGGCGCAAAATGATTGACCGGAACAGAGACATATGAAATAATATATACTGACGAGCAGGAGGAGTATGCAAAATGGTGCACCGGAGGAATGTTGTAAAATGGAAAAGATGGAAATGACAAAGATCAAAATTGACCAGACTCTTCTCACCTGCGTGGCGGAAGTTCTCGGCAGCATACCTGAGACGATGTATGATTTTCAGAAAGTGAAAAATCTTTCCTGCGGCGGGAAGCCGCTTACCCGGAGGCTGATCGATCCCTATCATGATCCTGTCCCGGAGCGGATCGAGATCGAGGAGGGAAATTTCAGCGTGATCGGGAAAATGTCGAGGCTGAAAAAGCTGACCATATCAGCGATGCCGGTCAGGGATTTTTCTTTTCTGAAGACGGCTCTTGCCCTTGAGACACTGGAAATTTCAGGCTGCGGCGTGATTGATTGTGTTTTGCTGGAGAATCTGAAAAATTTGAGGACGCTCAGCCTGCAATATTGTTCCGAACTGAAAAATGTAGAAAGTATACTGAAACTATTTCGTCTGACAAAACTTTCGCTGGAGGGCAGTCAGTTTGATCGTGCGGATTGTTTTATGAACTGCCGGATCAAGGAGGTTCATCTGCCGGAACATCTCCTGAAAGCAGAACGGGCAAAAGAGAGGGCGAAAAAGACAGGATCAAAGGGAAGAAAGTCCGGCGCAAAGCTTTTTGCCGGCGTGCCCTTCAAAGAGATGCGATGGGAAAAGGAGCGGTATCCGTATCAGCTTGAGGCGCCGGATTCCTGGCTGTGGGAGGAGTACAGGGGAGCTTACGGCAATGTGGCAAAGGAAGTGGCAGTCCTGATGGGAGAGAGGGAGGAGGCGCCGGAGACTGGCAGGCTGCGACGTCTGGAGACTGTGCCGAAAACCAATTATGAGATTACTTTTGACAATCTTTTTGAAAATCTGTACCACCAGATGAGTTTTTATAGGGCGGCCTGGCTGGTGCTGCCTTATCTGGCACGGCTTATGGAAAAATGGGCAGAAGAGGGAGATCTGGAATGGGTATTTCGGGGGATCATGGCGGCGGGAAGCGTCCTGGCGACGGATGTGTACGGGGATGAGCCGGCGGAGCCCGCTTTGTACGAAAGTTATCAAAATGCCATCAGGCAGATTCAGGCGGCCGCCGTCAATTTTCTGGCGAAGCATCTGGAATATATACTGGCGAAAAAGGATCATTGGAGATCAGAATTTGCGGTCGCCGTCACAGCGGTTTTGGGAGAGAGGAAGCTGGCGTACCTGTTGTATTTATCCGGCATGGAGTCCTGTTATGTTGTCTGCCCCGCCTGTGAAAACTGTGATGAAGAGATGGAAATCGGATATTTTGACCTCGCAGAGCGGATCAAAGCGGCGAGAGTGCCCGCCGGAAAATGGGACGGTGAGAGCCTTGAGGATGCAAAGCTGTGGCTGTTTAACCTGTTTGCGCTATTGGAGGACCAGAGGGGGTTTGAATATCTCTGTTATCTTTTTGGGACCTATACCTGCCCGGAATGCGGGGAGAAGTCGCCGGTGTCTGCGGGGATGGAAGCATATTATCTGGGGGAGTGAATGCGGTTGACGGGTGAAAGGAGCTGTTTATATGAGTGACAGAGAGAATGAAGAGGAAAAGAGTACATCCATGACAGACCGAAAAGAGGCAATCGGCTGTTGCCTGGCACTGCGGGATGTCTATGAGGATTATCCCTTTCACGATCCGAACTGGTGCGTGATGCGGCATAAGAAGAACCGGAAGACGTTTGCGCTGATTTATGAGAGGGAGGGGCATATCTGGATCAATGTGAAGTGCGATCCGGCGTGGCGGGATTTCTGGCGGGAGACGTTTGCCTCCGTGGTGCCGGGATATCACATGAACAAGGAGCACTGGAATTCCATTATACTGGACGGAAGCGTGCCGGATCAGGAGATCCGCCGGATGATCGGGGAGAGTTATGATCTGACGAAGCCGAAAGTGAGGAAGAGGGCAGGGAGTAAACAGCGGGGAGATCACAGCGGGAGCAAACGGGAGGAAAAAACAGAGAACTGACAGGAAGATCGGAAGCAGAGAGGATAAAAAGAAAAACAGACAGAGAGTGCGGAGGAAAAGATGACAGAACGCGATAAAATCGAAGGAGGACTTTACGGGCTGCTGGTCGGGGACGCGCTGGGGGTTCCCTATGAATTTCATGCGGCGTATGAACTGCCGCCGTATGAGGAAATTGAGATGACACCGCCGTCAGGTTTCAGGAGGGCTCATGCACAGGTGGAGCCGGGAACCTGGTCGGATGACGGGGCGCAGGCTTTGTGCCTGTTTGACAGCCTTCTGGAAGAGGGAGGGTTTTCGCTTAAACATTTCTCAGATTTGCTGCTTGGCTGGTATGAGGACGGAGTCTGGGCGGTGGGGAACAAGGTGTTTGATGTGGGAATCCAGACAGCAGGTGCGCTTTGTGCCTACAAAAACGGCATGCCGGCGGAGGCTTGCGGTATGCGTTATCCCGAGGGGAAGGGAAACGGCGCCCTGATGCGGGTGCTTCCGCTGGCATTTTGGCACGGGGATAGAGAGAAGCTGGTCCTGGATGCCCACCGCCAGTGCCTGATCACCCACGGGCATCCGTGCAATCAGGTCTGCTGTGCCCTGTACTGTCTTGTGGCAAGGGAACTGCTGGAGGGCGCGGGGGCGCAGGATGCCATAAAAAGAGGAACGGCAGCTCTGCGGGAAATCTACCGGAAGATGCCGGAGTACGAACAGGAACTGGAGTGGAGCGTGCGCCCGGGAGATGCGTGGGAGGGTACCGGAACAGGCTATGTGGTGGACTGCCTGCGGAGCGCTTTCATGATACTGGAGGAGGCTTCGGATTATGAGGAAGCTGTAAAGAGTGCTGTCCTTCTGGGGCATGATACGGACACCACCGCCTGCGTGACCGGCGGACTGGCGGGCATTTTGTACGGCGTGGAAGGAATCCCGGAGCGCTGGCTTTCGATGCTCAGAGAGAGGGAGAGGGCAGCGGGGTTGCTGGAGAGGTTTTTCCTGGTTTAAGTGCGCGGCAAATATTCTTTATTTTCGCGGGCAACGAGCCAGGTAACCGTGCTTAAAGCCAGCCTCTGGTTGGCTTGGATATACTGGCGACTGCCGCGAGGGTGATCAAAACGCATCGGAAAAGAACCTAGTACTGCATTGCGGAAATAACGGTGAAAATCAGTGCCCGATATTTGTGTCAGGGCAAGGCGGAAGAAGGAGGCGATGCGGTGGCATCGTTGACTGATGACAACGCAGCAATGACGCAAAGAGCGGGTGCTGAGTTCACCGAAATTTCCGCAAGGTAGTACTAGTATCACAGCACGGAAAATGAGTGAATATGCAGGTATGAGTACCGGAAAATGATCCATTTATCAGCGCCGGTGTGGAGAGAAGGATGGCAGATATGGCAGATGCGAAGCAGCCCGCCTGGGCGGGACGGATCAAAAAGCAGTTGGAAAAGGCAAAGGCGAAGGACAGTGATCTGGAAATATCCGGGGCGCACAGCCATAAATATGAACTGAGGAAGCCTGTCAGCAGGGAGAAGATGGAGGCGTTCGAGAGAAAGTATGGATTTTGCCTGCCGGAGGAATACCGGGATTTTCTGCTGTTTGCGGGGGACGGGGGTGCCGGACCGTATTTCGGCGTCTATTCGCTGGATGAGGTGGAAAGGGAACTCGGGAGTGAACGCAGTTACTGTCCGCAGAAGGAGCTGGTGATTTATCCGGAGATGAGTGAGGAAGCCTGGGAAGAGCTGATAGGTTCAGACGAAGAGGGGAAAAAGGAAAGGGCTGCGGCGTTTGATCATTTCGGGAAGCCCTGGTACGAGGGCTGGCGGGTTTTGAGGGGAGATGAGAGCTGGGAGAAGTGGAAGATAAAATCTAATATATAAATTGCTGTTTGTGGAGATAAGAATACTATGTTTTTAGAAGCTGATTGTCAGATATGTAGTTGTGTTAAGCTGCCTTCTCAGGGTAAGTTCACATTGGGTTCTTATTATGTATTTGAATATTTAATTGATGCAGAAAGAATAATTGATGATTTTGGAAATAGCATTATTTTGAGCGAAAAGTTTTTGTTCTCAGAGTATGATTGCAGTCAACGGTTGTGATATGGTAAAATATCGACAGATATGATACCAGCGCCGAGCGAAGCGAGTGCGCATCGCGAAGCGTACCATGTCGATAGACACGGTACAATAAAAATAAGTACTTAGATCTTGAGCAGCTTTACACCTGCCGTCTTTTGACTCATCATGATGACAGTAAATAGATTTTTACTACACCCCATCTGATAGAAGATAGAAATTCACTAGGGGGCATTATGGGCAGCAAACGCGCCAGGGCGTTCCCTGGACGAATGGATGGAAGGGGATTGAGGTGCCTGATCGCGTTAAAGGGAGGTTCTGGGAGATGGAACACAGGAAACAAAGAAACTGGATGCTGGCGGTGATGCTGGTGATTGCGGTGGCGTTTTCCAACGTGTGCCCGGCTATTGCGGCAAAATTGCCTGATCAGACAGTTTTGGAGAAGGTGGGAGAGTCTGAAAAGCCGCTCGGTAATGAAGGGCGGAAAGGACAGGAGGCGGACGACACAGAAATTCATGTGGAGGACGGAGCGGGGAAGGTAACGGAAGTTTCTGCGCCTTCCAATGTTCAGAAGCCGGAAGCTGAGGAGGGCCTTGAGGAAGAGGAGAACCAAGACAACCTTGAGGAGTCCTTTAAAGAAGAGAACCAAGACAACCTTGAGGAGTCCCTGAAAGGAGAGAACCAGGGCAACATT
Source organism: uncultured Lachnospiraceae bacterium (assembly GCA_910584915.1). Lineage (GTDB taxonomy): Bacteria > Bacillota > Clostridia > Lachnospirales > Lachnospiraceae > 1XD8-76. Next base: position 131,736 of record CAJUDM010000010.1, on the reverse strand, counting down.
CAAGAGGAGTCTGATGAGGCTGTCAAAGATAAAACTCCGGAGGATGAAAAGTCGAAGGAGTCAGTATGGATTTGGTCAGACAGGGAACCGGTTTTGATGGAAGCCGAAGAAGGGGAGGATTTATCAGGTCAGTTTTTTGATTTGTCCAGGGCGTCCGGGGTTTGTCCGACGTATGACGAAGCTTATGAAGCTATGATCAGCATGAAAAACGATTATCCGGAGGGGATGCGTTGGACGAATTTTGAACCCTATGGGAGCGGTGGAGAATGGGGACAATATTATCGTTTCCGGGGGGGTTCGGTAAAAGGCGCAAGCCTTGGAGTCGGCTGTGCGGCATTTGTGTTTGCGTTGAGCGATAAAGCTTTTGGCGATCTTCCTGCAAGGACCATTGACAAAGGGGGATTCCAGTATGAAGATGTGAAGGTGGGAGATATTCTGCGGGTGAATAATAACAGCCACTTTGTAATTGTCCTTAGAGTAAGCCCCGGTGGAGTGACGGTTGCTGAGGGAAATTACAATAAGAGCGTGCATTGGGGACGGGTGCTGAGCAAGTCGGAAGTTATGGGAGCTGATTTTATTGTGACCCGCTACCCGGCAGGATATTCGGAAGAGCAGGATGCGGATGGGGCTGCCCAGAGCGGAACGGAAGGCAGTTTAAGCTGGACGTTGACGAAAGGAGGAACACTGACGATTTCCGGGAAAGGCGCGATGCCGGATTATACCGAAAATAGTCGTCCGAGTTGGGAGAAGTATGCCGACGGTATCAGTCAGGTAATCATTGAGGACGGTGTGGAATCGATAGGCAGCTATGCCTTTTATGACAGTCAGGCAATGGGCGTGCAGATTCCGGGGACCGTTACGAGTATCGGAAATGGGGCGTTTAAAAGTTCGGCTTTGATGGAAATAACAGTGCCTGGAAGTGTAAAAGCAGTTGGGGATGAGGCATTTTATAATTGCCAGGGTTTAAAGTCCGCAACATTTCATGAGGGCGTACAGAGTATAGGTGTGAATGCATTCCATAAATGTGCAATTGCTTATCTGGATTTCCCATCCAGCATCACCGCTGTGGGCTCAGGCGCGTTTATGGAGTGCGATAGTTTAGTACAGGTGCGGTTTGCTCCGGGTGAGCAGAAAGTATCGCTGGGAAATGATTTATTTTCTAAATGTACATGGCTGTCAAATGTTACTTTGCCGTTGAAGGCGGATAAGATAAGCTCGGGTATGTTTGCAAGATGTTACATGGCGTTAACTTATCTGTATATTCCTGCGGGAGTAGAAGTTGATGGAATGGGCACTAGCGGTTCGCCGTTTGCGGGATGTGGCGTATTGAAGAAAATAGACTTTGGCGGAACGGAGAGTGAATGGAATACGAATGGCGGAAACTCGGCAATGATATATGCTTATGGAAATAATTGGAAAGACAGGGTGATGGTGCGTTACAACGTACCTTTTACTGATCCGTTTGCACCGATTCCGGGTGATAAGGGAGATCTTGTGGCATGTAGCCATGCAGACAGCGACGGTGACGGACGTTGTGATATCTGTGGCTCCATGATGCCAGCCGGTCCGGGTAGTTCGGGTAATCCGGGTAATTCCGGGGGAGGCGGCAAAGGCAGGGATGGAAGTTCAGCCGCAGCTGCGCCTGCCGCTATAATGTATGGGGGATTAGATTATTCCGCTGTATTTGACGCAGAGTATTATTGCAACAGATATAAGGATTTGAAAGCGGCGTATGGAAATGACAGGGATGCACTTTTTTGCCATTTTCTCATCCATGGAATGCGGGAAGGCAGGCAGGCTGTCGACACATTCAACGTGTCGGCTTACAAAGCGCGGTATACAGATTTGCAAAAGGCTTTCGGCGAGAGCCTTCCGCTCTATTATCAGCATTATATGCAGTTTGGGATAGACGAAAAGAGGAATGCCCGTTCATAGTATATTAGAAAACAGAAGGTAACTAACGGGTTTTATAACCCCATCGATGCCTTTCGCGGAAAGACGGGTTATGTATATGAGAGAACAAAGAGGTTTAAAAGATTATCTGCATAACAAAAAATTTGATATGAAAAATTTATTTCTACATAAAAAACCCGTTTTTGTTATGATGATCCTTGTTACTGTCCTTTTGCTCACAGGAATGACGGTATTTATAAGCCGGAGAGCGAAGAACGGAAATGTGGGGGACAGCAGCGGCGCGCAAAATTCTCAGATAAGCGGGGAGGGCGATACCGCTGAGGGTATGGCTGGCGCGGAAAATGCGGGAGATGAAAGCGAAAAAGTCAATACGGACAGTGCGGAAGGTTCGGGCATTTTATATCCGAAAGATCTGCCTGAAACTGACCTGAATCGAAACGGAATCCTGGAGGAACTCCGCATCGTAGAGACGGAAAATAGGGACGGCAGGAGGCTCGAAATCCGGGAGGATGGGGAGATGTTTTGGCAGGAGGAAGTTTTCCGCGACTACCGGGGGCAGAAGTTTGTTTTCCTGTGCAGGCTGGACGGGGAGGATTATCTGCTCTATTACTATCCGGTCATGTATGTGGGATGCGGCGATTACAGCTATACGCTGTGTACGCTGGAGGATAACAGACCGACTCCGGTGCAGAATAATGAGGTTTCGTTTGATATCAGTTTTGGCACCCCGCTCCACAGGGAATTTGAGGCGGAGGTGATAGCCGATTTTGCGGAGGAGGTAAACGGACTGTTCGCCAACAGCGTTCTGTTGCTTCATACGGACGGCGAACTGCAGGAAACCTTTGAGAAAGAGGGGGAGTTGAGAGATACCCTGTGGTGGCTGGACAGTGAGGGGACGGGCTTTGTCAGGGATGAGGCAGCGTCGCTTGCGGAAAATCTGCGGGTGTTTCAGGTGGAGATGAGCGGGAGGGAGTGGACGGACACTTCTGTGGACTGCGATGCACTCCCCTTTGAGCGGGGGATGGAGATGAGGTTCAGCAGCGGAGTGGGCGCATGGCGGACCATGCTCATGCTGCAGCCGGACGGTTCTTTTGCCGGGGAATATACGGATTCCGATGCGGGCTGGACAGGGGAGGATTATCCCTGCGGCACGGTATCTGTCTGCCGGTTTCACGGGCGTTTCGGAGGGATCAGGCAGATCAGCCCTGCTTCTTATTCGCTGATGCTTGAGGAGCTTGAGATTGATACCGAATATCCGGTTGGGGAAGAGTGGATCGAGGATGAGATACGGTATATTTCCAGTGAGCCGTACGGTCTGGACGGGATGGATAGCGATGCGTTGAAGCCTGGCGCATCCTTTTTGTTTTATACGCCGCAGGCTAAAGGGTATGTGCCGGGGAGCGAATTATACGGCGCGGCAGAATTTTGCAGTTGGATGCCGGAGCGCCGTGAATTTCAAAGTGAGAGCGATAAACTGGGGTGTTACGGACTGCACAATCTGGAAATGGATTACGGCTTTTTTTCGACGGGCGTCATGGAGGCGGATTTTGACGGATATTTTGACGGGCTGCAGGGAGCCGCCGTATTGTATGATGCGGAGAGTGATGAGTATACGATATATAACAGAGAGCTCGCAGAGAGGAGGACTTCCCCCTGTTCCACCTTTAAGATCGTCTCGTCCTGTATTGCGCTGGAAAACGGGCTCATCGATCCGGATCATTCCCTGCGGCGGTGGAACGGGGAGAAGTTCTGGAATGAAAAGTGGAATCGGGATATTGATTTTAAAGAGGCGTTCCGGGAGTCCTGCGTCTGGTATTTCCGGGAGGTCATCGACGAGATCGGACCGGAGCTGATGCAGGAGGAGTTAAGCCGTCTCGGGTATGGAAACCATGATATTTCCGACTGGGAGGGGCGGCAAAATACGAACAACAGCAATCCCGCGTTGACCGGTTTCTGGATCGAGTCTTCCCTTGCGATATCGCCGGTGGAACAGACGGAGGTGATGGAGCGCATTTTCGGGGAGGATACCGTTTATTCGGAAGATACGCGGAAGGCGCTGAGAGAGGTAATGCGGATGGAGGAAAACGAGCGCACCGATATTTCGATTTACGGAAAAACCGGGATGGGGAAGGCGAAGGGCGTGACCGTGGACGCATGGTATACGGGATTTGCCGAGAAGGGTGAGGAGCGGATCTATTTTTGTGTCTATCTGGGGGAGAACGGCGATGAAAATGCGTCAAGCCAGACGGCAAGGGAGATCGCGGTGGAGCTGATGGAAGATTATCTTGATTCTAATTAAAGATTTTTATCTTAACCACATTTTTATAAAAGAGATAAACGGAAAAAGGACCAGAACATATGAACTTTCAGGATGAGATGAAAAAAGTATTTCTGCGGGTGATGGAGGGCGAAGTGGAGCCGGCGGATTGGGAGAAGTGGTGGAAGGGGCATGAAAGCCTGCTGGAGAAGGCTCTCAACCGCGGGGACATCCGGCGGATGATGCCTGATGGGTGGCGTCCCTGCTATTACTGTATGACGAAAACCCAGAGCGGTGCTGCCTACTATTTTCATGCCCAGGGGCGTCCCGTGAAGGCATCCGATTATTATGAGAAGAAAGCGCTGGAGGAAGAGGCGCAGGAGAGGAAGGATCTGCTGAATCATTTTCGCAGGCAGACAGCGCCTGAGAGGGCACGGTGGGAAAAATATCTGGAAAAGCATCCGGCGGAGCCCGTAGTTTTTGACTGGAAGAGCCTTCTTGGAACACCGAAAGGGCAGATCCCGGCGCCGGTTTTTTCCTATAAGAGTGCCAGAGATGATGTACAGTGGAAAGAGTGCCGCAGGGAGTTGAAGCTTCGCCTGAAGGAGAACATGCAGGCGAAGATCGCGCCCCTTGCGAAGGCTTACGGTTTTAAGAAGGCGGGTCCTAAGACTTTTGTGAAGGAGAAAAACGGGCTGGTTTGTTTCCTTAAGTTTATCGGGTATTTCAGAGGCGGCGGCTACGAGGCGATGGTCTGTTATATCTGTCCGATCTATGCCATAAGCACGGGGATCTTGGGATTGCCCGGCGATGTCAGCCAGGGAGAATATTTCAGGAAGATGCAGAAAGACTGGGGTGTGATCCAGTATGGATCAAGCGCGGTGGATCAGGCGGAGGTGGAGAAGATAAACCGGAAATTCGACGATATTCTGGCTTATCTCGCCGTCGGGATCTTTCCTGAGTGGGAGAAGATCGGTTCTCTGGAGACTTACTTTGCGAAAGAACGTCTGGACTACTTAAAAGCCGTGGAGACAGGCCCAAATGATCCCCGGACAAACAGATATATGTGGGATCTGAGTCGCGGGGACAAAAAAGATCCCTGGCGGGCAGAAGAATATCTGTTCGGCGTGTGGGAGCTGCTTTCGGGGAGAGAGGCGGAAGGCTACAGATTGCTTTCGGAGTGCGTGGAATATGGGGCGGACTATATGAAGAGCATCCTGAAAGAGCGGCAGGATGCCTGCAGTGATCCCGGAGATTCCATGGCTGTTTTATATTATAATGCGCGGCTTTTCGCGGAGACGGAAAAGATCGCAGATCCGGGGAGGCGGCGGCAGGCTGTTTTGGAGGTTTATGATGAGGTGTGCCGGTTTATGCGGTATTATCATGGGCTGTCGGGGCGGGTGGAGAGGAAACGGGTTATGTGACAGGTTCAAAGATACTTCATATAAAATGACAGGAGAAAGCAATGGAAAGAAACGAATCGGAATGGAGAGCCATCTGGAAAGAAGAGGAGGAAGCGGCGCATATTCACGGCTGGGATTTTTCTCATATTTATGGCAGATATGAGGAGGAGAGGGACCTGCCGTGGGATTATGAAAGCATTGTTCGGCAGTATTTGAGGAAGGATTTCGATCTGTTGGATTATGACACGGGAGGCGGTGAATTTCTGCTGACGCTTGAGCATCCGTTCCATAAAACTGCGGCGACGGAAGGGTATGGTCCCAATGTGGAACTGTGCAGAGAAAAGTTGCTGCCTCTGGGCATTGATTTCAGAGCCTGCGACACGCCTTCGAGGGTTCCATACGACAGTGGAAGTTTTGATTTGATAATCAACAGACACGGTGATTTTGATGCCGGAGAGCTTCACCGCCTTTTGAGAAAGGATGGAATTTTTGTGACAGAGCAGGTGGGCGGGGACAACGACAGGGATCTGGTCGAGATGGTTCTCCCTGGCACTCCGAAACCTTATCCGCACCTGAACCTGAAGGAGCAGAGAGACGCATTTGAGAATGCGGGATTTCATATACTGCGGGCGGAGGAAGCGTATCGGCCTGTCCGGTTTTACGATGTGGGAGCATTTGTGTGGTTTGCGCATATTATCGAGTGGGAGTTTCCGGGATTTTCTGTGGAGCGCTGTTTTGATGCGCTGCTTAAAATGCAGAGAGTGATCGAGCTGGAAGGGAAGGTAGAAGGAACAATTCATCGTTATCTGATCGTGGCGGGAAAGTGAAGCTGTCGGATAACAGTTTGGCATCAATGTCATTTAGTCAGCGCTTTCGGTCAGCCTTCTATAATTACGCTGTCTGAGTATTTGAGAGACCAGAATATTGACATTAAACAGAAGATAAATCATAATGAGACATACAGCTTAGTTTGAGTGGTAAATGAAATTGTGGGAGTTATGATAGATGAATTGCGTAAATAGAATAAGAATTTAATCCTGTGGATATTTATCTGATCAGTGAGGAGCGTACAGAAATGGGTATCTACTTAAATCCGGGAAATGAACAGTTTATGGCTTCTGTCAATTCGGAATTGTATGTTGATAAGACAGAACTGATAGGGTATACAAATAGCCGAATCGGGAAGGACAGGCCGCTTATCTGTTCCAGCAGACCGAGAAGATTTGGAAAAACAATGGCTGTGACGATGCTGGCAGCATATTACAGTAGAGGCTGTAGCTCTGAAAATTTGTTTGAAGGATTAAGGATAAGCCAAAACAAATTTTTCAGGCAGCATTTAAATAAATATAATGTAATCTTTCTGGACATCCAATGGATGTACGGGAATGCACTGGAGGAGATGAAAAGAAATTCCTCTGTCCGGATCGTGAGTTATATCCAGGAGCAGGTGATTGCCGAACTGAAAAAAGAATATCCGGAATGTGTTCAGGACGCGGATATTTCACTGCCTTCCGTACTGGCAAATATAAATGTTTCCACGAAAGAACAGTTTGTCATTATCATCGATGAGTGGGACTGTCTGTTTCGTGAGGATAAAAATAATGAGAAGCTCCAGAAGGAATATATCAACCTGCTCAGAGGATTGTTTAAGGGGACTCCATCGGGAGCATTTTTAAAACTTGCATATATTACTGGAATTTTGCCGATCAAGAAATATGGTACACAGTCGGCGCTCAATAATTTCAGGGAGCATACGATGATCAGTCCGAGACAGATGGCAGAGTTTGTGGGGTTTACAGAAGAGGAAGTAAGAGTTCTATGTAAGGAACATGATATGCCTTTTGAGGAAATGCAGCGCTGGTATGACGGGTATTTTTTGGGAGGAGCAGGGCATGTTTACAGTCCTAATTCTGTAATTGAGGCTGTAGACAGCAGAGAATTCGGAAATTACTGGTCAGGCACAGAAACTTATGAATCTTTGATGATGTATATTGCGATGGACTTTGACGGTTTAAGACAGATGGTCGTAGACATGCTGGGGAATCGTAGATGCATGATTGATGTGGAGTCTTTTCAGAATGATATCATTTCGTTCAATTCTGCGGATGATGTAGTTACCTTGCTGATCCACATGGGGTATCTGGCTTATGACAATAAAACAAAAGAGGTTTTCATCCCGAATGAGGAAGTGAGGGGCGCTTTTCTTCGGGCGGTCAAAAATGATGGCTGGGATGAAGTGATGAGAGCTGTCAATGCATCGGAGGATGTGTATCTGCTCTGAAAGAGTACAAAGGGAATATTTTGCTTGTCGGGATCAGCTACGATAAGAGAAGCAGAAAGCATCAGTGCAGGATAGAAAAATTTGAAATTTGATAATAAACTTATCGGAACAGGACAGCCGATGGAGACAGAAAATATCATTCTGGGAAAAGCAAAATATGAGGACTGGAAACCGATGTACCGCAATGTCTTCTCGAGGCCGGAGAGCGCGGAATTTATGCTGTGGAAGGTGACAACCGATGAGGATTCGGCAAAGGAGCGGATGAGGAGAACCATCGCATGGCAAAAGGAGCACGATGCCTGGCTGGTTTATGAGAAGAAAAGCGGGCAGGCGATCGGGTTTGCGGGCGTGAAGGAAATACAGGCAGGCGTTTATGAGGATACCGGCATTGCTATCGGACCGGAATATACGGGCAGGGGGTATGGCAGACAGGTCCTTGGGCTGCTGCTCCAATACTGTACTTCTCTGGGCGGGACAGAATTTTATTATTCTACAAGGAGCGGCAATTCCGCCTCAAAGGCGTTAGCGTTATCCTGCGGATTTGTATTTCTGCGGGCGGAGCAGAAAACGGATATCCGGAATGGAAAATCTTATATATTAGAAGTTTATAAAAGAAATTTGGACGTATAAAAGACAGTATATAGTGAGTGAAAACATCATTTAGAAAACGTCGTCTATGAAACATCCTCCTCAATCGCCCGGACATCAAAGATGACAGGGCGTATGCCGTCCGTACAGCATACGATAGTCTGTCCATCCCGGTTGTTCCAGGGCGTGAACGTGGAACCGGAAGCGATGGCATTTACGCTTTGATAGATATCGATCCAAGCCCAGGGGCAGAAATGTTCCGGCATTTTTGCGTTCCCCTCAAAAATAAATTCATCGCCTTCCTGTAACAGCGCGCAGGGACCGACAGAGGCGCCTTCTGTGAGATAGCGCTCCGCCAGTTCAGGGTAAAACTCTTTTTTCAATACGGTGATCTTTACTTTTTTTCCCATTTTTATTCCCACAAGCAACGAGTCAAACGGATACAGAGCATCCAATTGACGCCCCAATTCGTCAGATTTTCTGCAATTCTGAATATATCTGTATCATGTCGCCTTTGACAATATTTTTTGTTTTCACATTTTCATTATATTATCCTGAAAAGCAGATCCTGTCAATCGAGAAAGAATAATATTAATTGATTGACATAAAATTTATATTTTATTACACTTTTCATATGGCGCAGGCAGGACATAAAATAAGGCGTGTATGAAAGGAGAAGCAGACAATGTATCATTTGAGATGTAAAGGCACTCATTACGAGATGGGCGCAAAATGCGGAAAAATATTTATCAGGAGCGGTATATCTTTCCCGCTGAAACTGGATGAGTTTCAGCTTGCCCACGGAAGGGAGAGCGAGAAGATCCTGCGGGAATTTTTTCCGGAAGTGTGTGAGGAGATCAGGGGGGTTACGGATGTGATTGGTGTGGATTATTTGCAGTTTGCATCCTGGATGCTGTGCATGGGGTGCTGTCTGTATAATCTGAAAGAGAATATCCCTGTGGAGGTGCGGGGATGTACGGCTTTTGCCTATGCTGTGAAAGACAGAGTGATCTACGGCAGGAATAACGATCTTCCCCCTTATCTGCGGAGGGGCTGTAAGAGTGAACTCTATGCGCCAAAGAGTGGGAGGCGGTTTCATATCACGACCTCTTCCTTTATCAATGGCGAGGAAGGCGTAAATGAACACGGGCTTGCGGCGGCGATGACCTTTGTGATGACGGATCTGAAAAAGATTCAGCCGGGTTTTAATTCCTGTTTTATCGTGCGGTATCTGCTGGAGAAGGCGGAGGATGAGGAGCAGGCGGTATCGTTGCTTTTAAGGCTTCCCGTGGCTTCCAACTGCAATATTCTGCTGGCGGACAAAAGCGGGGAGATGGCGGTAGTGGAATGTACGCCGTCCGTGAAACGGATCAGGAGAGCGGAAGAGTTTGAGGGCGGCGGGATCGTCTGTACGGTCAACAGTTTTACTTCCGGTGAGATGAAAGGATATGATGATGCGGATGGGAATGATTACGGTTCCGAGAGGCGGTACAGAACGGTTATGGACAGCTTTCATAAGTATATAGTTGGCGCGCAGGATCATGTGGAGGAGACAGAGCGCCTTCTGAGAGGGGACTACGGCTTTATCTGCCAGTATGATGACGAGCCTGATTTTGAGACGGTGTGGAGCAGTGTTTTTGATCTGAGCCGGCTGGATATTTACTGTGCGGAGGGCGATCCCCGGAAAAAGAAATTTATAAAGCAGGCGAGCCCGTCACTTGCGGCAGCCCCTTGAGATTTTACAAAAATTTTACACTGGCGCTCCTTTACATTTTACAACTGTTGTATATACTGATAATGTGAAATGATAGTGGGACATTTTATGTGACATAGACGCCGGTGTGCGCGCAGGGAACGCGTGTGACGGTGAGATCGGATGGCTGTTACAGGAACTTGTCATAACAGGGAGGATTTACATTGGTCTGGTGTGTGGAAGACGATGAGAATATCAGGGAGCTGGAGGTGTACTCCCTGCGGTCAACGGGGTTTGAGGCGAGAGGGTTTGCGGAGGGAAGCGCCTTCTTTGCCGCGCTGGAGGAGGAGAAGCCGGATCTGATCCTGCTTGATATCATGCTGCCAAAGATGGACGGCGTGGAAATCCTGCGGAGGCTGAAGGCGGATAAGGATGCGGCGGATATTCCCGTGATCATGGCGACCGCAAAGGGCGCGGAGCATGAGAAGGTGAGAAGCCTGGACATCGGCGCGGATGACTATCTGGTGAAGCCCTTTGGCATGATGGAGATGGTATCGAGGGTGAAGGCGGTGCTGCGCAGGTGCAAAAAGCCGGCGGGCGTCAGCCTGCTGAAAGCCGGCGGTATTTCGCTGAACACGGAGGAGCGGACTGTGTTTGCGGACGGTGTGCGCATTGAGTTGACGCTGAAAGAATTTGAACTGCTGCGGCTGTTTTTAGAGCGGCGGGGCGTCGCTTTTTCCAGGGAACAGTTGTTTCTCCGGGTGTGGGGGGACAATTATGTGGGAGAGACAAGGACACTCGATATGCATATCAGGACGCTGCGGCAGAAACTCGGGAAGTACGGCGATATGATAGAGACTGTCAGAGGGGTGGGGTATCGGCTGGAGGAGAAGGCATGAGCAGAAAGATCTTTCGCCATATCCTCTTTACCGCCCTGGCGGTGCTGTTTTCCAGCATGGTATTTATTTTCGGAGGATTCTATCACTATTTTGAAGGACAGCAGTCGGAACTGCTGCTGCAGGAGCTTCAGATCGCCGTATCGGGCGTGGAGGAGTTTGGAGAGGACTATTTGAGGCAGACGGATTTCGGCTCAAGCCGTGTGACCTGTGTTTCGCCGGATGGCGAGGTTGTCTATGATACCGCGGCGGATGCGGGGACTATGGAAAACCACGGGCAGCGGGAGGAGATCCGGGAGGCATTCGGAGAGGGGGAGGGGCACAGCGTCCGCTATTCCGCCACGCTGACGGAAAAAACGGATTATTATGCGAGAAGATTAAAGGACGGTTCGGTGCTCCGCATCTCCCGGACAAGCATTACATTGGGGGCAATCGTGATTGGCATGCAGCAGCCGATCATGCTTGTCCTGGCGATCGCCCTTGTGTTATCGGCGGTTTTGGCACTGCGGCTGTCGGAAAATATCGTGAAGCCGATCAACGGGCTGGATCTGGAAGATCCGCTGGGCAATGAGGTATATGAGGAATTGTCGCCTCTGCTGAAAAGGATCGATAAGCAGAATCAGGAGCTTGGGCGGGCATACACGCTGGCACAGCAGGACAGAATAGAATTTACGGCAAATGTTTCCCATGAGCTGAAAACCCCGCTGCAATCCATTATGGGGACGGCGGAGCTTCTGGAAAACGGGATGGTGCGGGAGGAGGATGTTCCCGGCTTTGCGGCGAAGATGCGGCGGGAGGCGGCGAGGATGGTGACGCTGGTGGAGGATATCATACGCCTCTCCCAGCTCGATACGGGGGATTCGCTGCCGGTGGAGACGGTGCATCTGTTCGAGGTGGCGAAGGAGGTGCGCTCTTCCCTGTCGGATGCGGCGAGGAGGAGGCATATCATTTTGTTGTTAAAAGGGGAGGATGTGGCGGTGACGGGCGTCTACCGCCTGATCATGGAGATCCTCTATAATCTCTGTGACAATGCCATCAAATATAACAAGAGAGGCGGCACCGTGCATATCGGCATCGGGGAGGAGGAAAGCAGGGCGGTGATCACGGTCAAGGATACGGGGATCGGCATCCCGCCGGGGGATCAGAGCCATGTTTTCGAGCGGTTTTACCGGATCGATAAGAGCCGGTCCAAACAGTCCGGCGGGACAGGGCTGGGGCTTTCCATCGTGAAACATGCGGTGCAGTACCACAACGGGGAGATCAGGTTGAAGAGCACGCCCGGAAAAGGGACGGAAATCACGGTATTTTTGCCGAAATAAGGAAATAAGCCTGCTCACATTTTACAGGAACTTTACAATACAACGGGTTATAATTTTACATTCCTTCTGTAAGATAGATATGAGGATGATGAAAGAAACCATTTCACCATTGGATCTGTTTCTACAGGAGGAATTTATTTATGAGTATATTTTCAATATTTTTGATGCTGGGCGGACTGGCGCTGTTCCTTTCGGGGATGCATGTTATGGGACTGAACCTGTCGAGATTGTCGGGGGGCAGGCTGGAATATATTCTGGGGAGGTTGACGGCGAGCCCGCTCAGGGCAGTCCTTTTGGGCGCTTCGGTGACAGCGGTGATCCAGTCCTCCTCCGCGACAACGGTGATGGTGGTGGGATTTGTCAATTCCGGCATTATGACGCTGCACCAGGCGGTGGGGATCATTATGGGGGCGAACATCGGCACTACCGTCACATCCTGGATTTTGTCCCTGGCGGGGCTCGAGAGCAGCAATTTCTTTGTCAGGATGCTGAAACCGGATTCGTTTGCACCTTTTCTGGGCGTGATCGGCATCTGCCTGTATCTGTTTGCCAAAAAAGGGAAACGAAAGCAGATTGGCGGTATCCTGCTTGGCTTTGCGGTGCTGATGACGGGCATGGAAGCGATGAGCGGTGCGGTGGCGCCCCTGAAAGATATCCCGGCATTCACCAATCTGTTTCTGATGTTCTCCCATCCGGTCACAGGGATGCTCATGGGAGCCCTGCTGACGGCGCTGATCCAGAGCTCTTCCGCATCGGTGGGTATTTTGCAGGCGCTGTGTGCGACCGGGGCGGTGTCCTACGCCTCCGCGATCCCGATCATCATGGGGCAGAATATCGGCACCTGCGCGACGGCGCTGATCTCCGCCTCCCGCAGCGGCAAAAACGCGAAAAGGGCGGCGTTTATCCACCTGTATTTCAACCTGATCGGAACGGTGCTGTTTATGCTGCTGTTCTATGGGCTGCATGCGGTGATCCCCTTTGCCTTCATGGCAAAGAGCGCAGACGCGGCTGGTATTGCCACAGTGCACAGTATATTTAATATAGCGGCGACGCTGGTGTTACTTCCGATGAGAGGATTTCTTGAGAAGCTCGCCTGCCTGACGGTGCGGGATGGGAAGAGACGGAAGGTGGGAGATATGGCTGTGTATGGGATAAAGAAGGCAGGGTTGTAGGACGAAATATATACCGGTTATCCCTCCCGAAAAAGGATTCGGATGGATAACCGGTTCTTTTTGTATTCCGCAGTGATCTCCCCCTGCATTTCCTGGACGAGTGTCTTTGCGATGGAGAGTCCGAGCCCGGTGGAGTTTTTGGCGTTTTCCACCGTGAAAAACCGGTTGAACAGTTTTTGGACCTGCACCGGATCAAGAGAAGGGGCGGGATTGCTGAACAGGATCTCGCCGCTTTCCTGTAGAGAGACGGACAGAGCGCCCTCTCCGTATTTCAGGGCGTTTTGCAGGATATTGGAGAAAACTCTTGAGAGGGCAGGGCGGTTTAACTGCCGGATCACGGGAACCTCCGGAATCTGAACATCTGGGACCATCTCTTTTTGAACCATCGCCCCGTAAAGGCAAAGTAGGCTTTCCTCCAGTACAGTCCGGATATCCAGGGGCTCCAGCGTCATTTTTTCGGCGCTCAGCGAGGTGGTATAGCGAAACAGTTCTTCGGTCAGAGACTTTAAAGCCTCCGTGCGGTTTCGGATGCAGGACAGATACCTTGCCGCATCTTTATTCAGCTCCTCCTTGTCGAGCAGTTCCAGATAGCCGCTGACGGCGGTCAGGGGCGTGCGCAGGTCATGGGAGATATTTGTGACAGCGTCCTTTAACGCCTGATCGCCCTTCATATATTTCCTGCGCTGGCTGCGCAGAGCCGCCAGTTCATCGTTGAGGTGTGCGGCAAGCTTTCTGATATGTCTGTCCCCGGTAGAAACTGTGATGAGCGTGTTGGTATCCGCAGTGAGATGCTTATCAAACAGAGCGCAGATATCCCGCAGAGCCTTCTTTACAGTATATATTTTATACAATAAAATCAAAATGACGAGAAATAGGATCACACACAGAATCCGAAAAAACATCAGGGCACCTGCCTTTACTTCAACTCTTTTCTGGAGAAACCATACGCTCCGCCTGCTGTGAAACAGACAGTCAGCAGAGCAGTTCCGACGGGGATCTTTGCATGGAAGGGAATCCCGCCTTTTTTCTCTGCCATGACGCCGTGCAGGGACAGGGAGGAGGGATTGAGTCCGTCTGCCCATTCATAGAGTTCCCGCCTGGCGCCCTCGAGATAGTTTGGATTGGGGATCGTCCGGTTCTCGCCCCGGTAAGTGCTGGTGACAAGAGAAGTCCTGGGTTCCTGCAAAGAACTGACTGTCGCAAAACCGAAATACAGCATCAGGATGGCAAGCAGAAGCTGCACGAACACCGCTGCGTTCTTATTGGCAAGCAGCATCGAGAAGCAGGAAAAAAGAGCGGAATATCCGAGCAGCGCAAGGAGGATCAACAAAATATATTCCGCCGGCTTTACCAGCATATGCATCACAGAAAAGCCGAGAAAGAAGCCGTCCGCCGTGATAAGGACAAAATAGTAAGCGGCAGCCTGCATGACGCCGGCAAGCAAAATGACCAGATAGTGGGACAGATAGATCTCGTAGCGCCTGTGCCCCGAGATGATCTGATTGCGCAGAATGCCGTCATGGTATTCCGTCCCTGTAAAATAGGCGCTGTAGAGGGCAAGGCTGATGCCAAGCCAGATCGCCGCATTAAAAAAATAGGGATTGGTGTGGAAGGTTTTGCTGATATGGTGCATACCGCAGACGAAACTCTGCCTTGCAAGCCGGAAGACATAGGCTGCCCACAGAGCGATGACGCACTCGATCAGCCAGAAAAGTTTGTCTTTCAGCAATCTGGCGGTATAAGCGGATAATAAGTTATACATGTTTCTCCTCCCCAATCAGATTCATATAGTAGTTTTCCAGGCTCTCGTCATGTTCCCGCAGGGAGAGCACCTCACAGTTTCCCTTTGACAGTTCCATAACCAGGGAAGTGACGCTTATGCCGGCGGCGGACAGACAGCGGGAAGCATCGGCGTCCGAGGGAGGACTTAGATAGATATCCGCTTCTGTATCGGAGAGAATATTGTAATCCAGTTCCAGCCGGTCCAGTAGAAGGCACAGCGGTTTTGTGTCCGCCACAGTCACGCGGACGCACTTGCGGCAGAGGTCTCTCACTTCCGCGGCGCTGATTTCTCTGACCATGCGCCCCCTGTCGATAAAGCCGTAGTGGGTGGAGATTTTTGACAGTTCATCCAGAATATGGCTGGAGATCAGGAACGTGATCTGTTGTTCCCTGTTCAGCCTCAAAATAAGCTCCCGGATCTCGATGATGCCCTGGGGATCAAGCCCGCCTGTGGGTTCATCCAGCACAAGAAAGTCGGGATTGCCGCACAGGGCAATGGCAATGCCGAGGCGCTGGCGCATACCCAGCGAGAAATGCCTGGCTTTCTTTTTTCCGACATCCGTAAGCCCGGTCAGCTCCAGGATTTCTTCGATCGTGTCAAAAGAGGGCAGCCCGAGAATACGGTATTGCTGTTCCAGATTTTCCGCCGCGCTCATATGGAGATAGACGGCGGGCGTTTCTATGATGGCACCCATCCTCCTGCGGGCACGGCAGATATTTTTGTCGCGGGAGGTTATGCCGTAGAGCGTGTAACTGCCGGCGGTGGGGTGGGAAAGCCCGCAGACAAGGCGCATCAGAGTGGTTTTCCCGGAACCGTTTTTTCCGATGAAGCCATAAATGGCTCCCCTGGGGATATGCATGGACAGCCTGCACAGGGCATAAAAATTGCCGTATCTTTTATCCAGGGCATCACATGTCAAAACATAGTCCATGATGATTGCTTCTCCTCTCTTTTTGTCTGGTGTTTCTCTTATCATACAAAAGAAGCATTCAGAAAACGGTTAAGAAAACAGTTAAGATTTTGTCAAGATATCAGATGAAATCCGATGCCCCAGACTGCCTCAATGTACTCTCTGCCGCCGATTTCCCGGAGTTTTTTCCGCAGGTTGCTGACATGGGTTTTCAGGGACTGGTCGGTGCAGTCCGGCGTATCTTCGCTGATCAGCTCAAGCAGATGAGATTTTGAGATGACCTGGGAGGGATGCAGCATCAGGATCTTTAAGATAGCCGCTTCCGTGCGAGTCAGCCGTGTCCTTTTGGCAGCCATGGCATCGTTTGACGGATGCAGGCAGGGGGTGCCGGCATAAGAGCGGAGAGCCGTATTGCTGCCCGGAGGATCTGCCGGAGAAATTCTCTCAGATTCAGATAAAGAGACTGTGCGTGCCGCCGCATCAAAGCACAGGTTATCAAAATACAGGATGTCACCGGCAGACAGGGCGCATTTGCGGAGGGCGGCGGTGATCCGCGCCAGAAGTTCCCGGATCTCGAACGGTTTTGTGATATAATCCGCGGCTCCTTCCAACAGGAGAGCCACTTTGCTGTCGAGATCCGCCTTCGCGCTGACTACGATAACGGGAATGGTTTTGATCCGGGGCAGGAGTTCCTCGCCGGAGAGTCCGGGCAGCATCAGATCGAGCAGGATCAGGTCGGGGGAGGCACAGGAGAGGAGCAGGATCGCCTCCGTGCCGGAATAGGCGCGCAGAACCCGATATCCTTCCTTTTGAAGGACTTCCTCCAGCATATTTCCGATATAGATATCGTCGTCTATGATCAGTATCTGTTTCATGGAGAGTCTCCTTTATATTGCAGGATATAGAGATAATAGAGGATACCCGTCGCATCCGCCAGAAACCAGCCGATCGGGATCGCCCACCAGATACCGCTCACGCCGATGGCAGGAATGGGAGAGAGCAGATAAGCGAGCGCCACTCTGGTGCCAAGCGAGATAACGGTCAGCACAAGGGACATGCCCGGACGGTTGATGGCACGGTAGAGTCCGTAGAGCATAAACAGCGCGCCGATCCCGAAGTAAAAAACAGCTACGGTGCGCAGATAGGACATGCCCACGGCGAGCACCTTCGTCTCCTCCGGTTTGATAAACAGGAGCAGGAGCTGCCTGGAAAATACGACCACGAGCACGGAGACGGTGAGGGAGAACAACACCACGCACCCGGCGGCGGAGCGTATTCCTTTTTTGATCCGCTCCGGCTTTTTTGCCCCGTAGTTCTGGGCGATAAAGGTGGAGAAGGCGTTGCCGAAATCCTGCAGGGGCATGTAGGCAAAGGCGTCGATCTTTACGGCTGCCGCGAAGGCTGCCATAACGATGCTGCCGAAGCTGTTGACAAGTCCCTGCACCATCAGGATGCCCAGATTCATCACCGACTGCTGCAGGCAGGTCAGGATGGAGGCGTTTGTGATCTCCTTTATGGTGGCGGCACAAAACCGCCTGTTTTGTTTTTCGATCCGCATAAAAGGGCATTTCAGTATACAGTAGAGCGCGATGCCGACGCCGGAAAACCACTGCGCCAGGATCGTCGCGAATGCAGCCCCCGCCACGCCGAAGCCGCAGGATAAGATAAAATACAGATCCAGCACGATATTGATCACGGCGGAGATACCCAAAAAGACAAGGGGCACGAGGGAATTGCCCAGGGCGCGCAGGACGGCAGCAAAATAGTTGTAGAAAAAGGTGGCGCCGATGCCGAAAAAGATCACCCACAGATACTCCCGCATCAGCGCGTAGGTGTCCGCGGGGACGCTAAGCAGCACCATGATGGGATCGATAAAGAGAAAGACGATCCCGTTGATCAAAACGGCGAGGGCGGCGATCAGGAAGAAGGAGACATAGAGATCCTCCTGAAGTTGATTATGGTTTTTCTCTCCGAAACGGATGGAGAACATGGCGCCGCTCCCCATGCACATCCCGAGCAGGATCGAAGTCAGAAAGGTCATCAGAGCGTAGGAACTTCCCACCGCCGCAAGGGCTGTTGTGCCGAGATATTTTCCTACGATCAGCGTGTCCACCACATTGTAGAGCTGCTGCAGCATATTGCCGCAGATCATCGGGAACGCGAAACGGAGCATGTTTTTTGTGATTGGTCCTTCTGAGAGATTGATCTGTGCCATGGTAAAATCCTTTTTTGTATATTTGGAGCCGGACGCCGGGATGGAAATATATTTCTGTTATCTAAATTTTTCTGTATTTAAGCGCACATGTCGGGCAGGTTTCAATACATTCGCCGCACTGGATGCATTCCGCGTCGCCGACTTTTTTGACGTCCATTTTGCAGCGGCGGATGCAGGCGCCGCAGTCGTTGCATTTTTCTGCCTCGATCCGTACGCCGAATGGAGCGAACTTGTTGAAGAGCCCGTAAAAGGCTCCCAGCGGGCAGAGGAACCGACAGAAAAAGCGGAAGAGGAAAACGGAAGATAACAGGATCAGTACAAGAAGCAGCATCTTCCACCGGAAAAGCCCGCCCGCGAGCTGCCGCAGGCTCTCATTTTTGAAAAGCAGCGGGATGCCGCCCTCCAGCGTGCCGGCGGGACAGATGTATTTGCAGAAGCCGGGTGTCAGAAATATCAGCGGAACGCCCACCACAAAGACTGCCAGTATCACATACTTTAAATAGGAAAGCCTTCTGGTCCAGATGCTTTTTTTCAGCTTTTTGGATGGAATCTTATACAGCAGTTCCTGGACAAGCCCGAAAGGGCACAGAAAACCGCAGATGATCCTGCCAAACAGGATACCGAAAAGCAAAAGTATGCCCAGCATATAGTAGGGAAACCGGTATTTCGAGGAGACAAGCGCGCTCTGCAGGGAACCCAGAGGGCAGGAGAAGACAGCCCCCGGGCAGGAATAACAATTTAACCCCGGGATACAGGCGCTCTTTAAGCCGCCCTGATAGATTGCCCCTTTGGCAAACCCTGTGATATGACAATTATATAGGACAGCGCTGATAAGCTGTATCAGTTTTCTTTTTCGTTTCATGGCGTAAAACTCCTGCAATTCAACATAGTCATCCTATTCCGATACATTCGTAGCAGATGCGCACCGCTTTGTTTTTGACATCCAGATGTCCGTTTTGGACAATGCCCAGGATAAGCAGAACGACGGCAGATACGAGAATTACCGTTCTGATCCATTTAGTGGAAAACGGGCGATGCCGTTTTTGTGTTTCGCTTGATGGTTTCATATTAATATGATCCTTTTGGGTGTTATAATGAAGCTTTCCTCTTATTTTTATGGAGCATTTATGTCCTTCACGGCGTCTGAGAAACAGCATCGATCGCCCCTTTATATTCCAGGTACTGCGTCTCGGCGTCCGCCGCGCCCACGTAGATTTTTTGGATGATGCCCTCCTTGTCGATCACAAGCGTGTAGGGGATTCCCTGGGAAGGGTATTTCGCGATGACTGTCCCCTCCACATCGCAGGCGACGGGGAAGGTGTAGCCGGTTTCCTCGAGAAAGGCGTCTACGATGTCCTCCCCCTCCATACAGTTGACGGCAAGGATGGCGATATCTTCCCCGTATTCCTCATGAAGCTTTTCAAAGGCGGGCATCTCCCTCACACAGGGGCCGCACCAGGTCGCCCAGAAGTTTAAAAGAACAACCTTCCCCTGCTGATCGGAGAGGGTAAATTCTGTCCCGTCGGCCAGGGCGGCAGTGAAATCGGGCGCTGTATCGCCTTCATTCAAGGGCAGATAGGAGATGGAACCGCTTTCTGCGCCCTCCCCGGATGATGCGCCTGCCTCCGGCGCGGAAGTGGTATCTGCAGCCGGGGCGCCGCCTCCGTCCGCCTCTTTTCCGGCGCTGCCGCAGGCTGCCAGGGAAGAAGCGATGAGCAGAAAGATTGCTGTGAACAGTATAGATTTCATATTTTTTGTTTTCAAGGGTATTCCTCCGTTCGTTTGCTGATATGATCCTGTTCATTACTATATCAGATTTTTGGAAAACCCCCAAGCATTTCTTTTAAATTTAACGGAAAAAGAAATGCTGCTTTGTAGAGGCGCTGAAAAAACAAAACAAAGGAAATCAGGCGGTTGAAAACCATGAAACCTTGTATTATAATAGGTATCTACAACAGCAGGAGGCGTGAGAGAATGATGATCTCGACAAAAGGCAGATATGCGTTGCGGGTAATGCTGGATCTGGCGCAGCAGGATCCTGATTCCTATATTCCGCTGGATGAGATCGCATCCAGGCAGGGAATATCTAAAAAATACCTTGAAATCATACTGAAGACGCTTGTTCAGAACAGGCTTTTAAAGGGACTGCGGGGGAAAGGCGGCGGTTACAGGCTGACGAAGAAGCCCGCTGAATATTCAGTAGGTGAGATCCTTGAACTGACGGAAGGATCTCTTGCCATCGTGGCATGCCTCCGGGATGACGCGGAGCCCTGTCCCCGCCGGGCGGGCTGCAGTACAGTATCCATGTGGGAACGATTTGACGCCATGGTCCATGAATTCTTTTTCAGTATTACGCTGGAGGATCTGCTGCATGAGGAGAAACCGCGGCACTCCGGGGAGCGCGCCGGCATCTGCAGTGGTATGCCAAATGACACGGAAGGGTGAATTGCCGCACGGCTTGGCGACAGTTCAACCCGGACGGCAAAATTGTTACTGCGGCTTATGCGTATTTCCAGCTTTTTCTTGCTTTTTACCGATATTTTTAGTATGATGAAAATTACAAAATCATTGCAGATATTATAAAATAAGGCGGTCGGTGTGACAGGAGGCTGCCGTATACCAAGGAGAGCATATGTCAGAATATATCAAGGTCGCGGTGGACGCGATGGGCGGCGATAACGCGCCGGTGGAGATCGTGAAGGGCGCCATTGAGGCGGTCAATGAGAACAGGAAGGTAAAGGTGTATCTGGTAGGGCGTGAGGATGCGGTCAACGCGGAACTGGCGAAATATACCTATGAGAAGGAACAGGTGGAGGTGATCCATGCTTCCGAGGTCATCGAGACGGCGGAACCGCCGGTCATGGCGATCCGCAGGAAAAAGGATTCCTCTCTCGTGAAGGCAATGACGATGGTGAGGGACGGCACCTGCGATGCCTTTGTCTCCGCCGGAAGTACCGGGGCGACACTGGTGGGCGGACAGCTTATCGTGGGGAGGCTTAAAGGGATCGAGAGGCCGCCCCTTGCGCCGATGATCCCCACGGACAAAGGGGCGTCTCTTCTGATCGACTGCGGCGCCAATGTGGATGCAAGGCCCTCCATGCTGGTGCAGTTTGCCAAGATGGGCTCGATCTATATGGAGAATGTCTGCGGCATCAAAAACCCGAAAGTCGGTATCGTCAATATCGGCGCCGAGGAGGAGAAGGGAAACGCTCTTGTGAAGGAGACCTTCCCGTTGCTCAAAAACTGTCCGGATATCAATTTTATCGGCAGTGTGGAGGCGAGGGATATTCCCGCCGGAGAGGCGGATGTGATCGTCTGTGAGGCGTTTGTGGGCAATGTGGTCCTTAAAATGTATGAAGGGACGGCGTATTTCCTTCTGAAAAAAGTGAAAAAGGGACTGATGGCATCTCTGCGGACAAAGATGGGGGCGCTTCTGATCAAGCCCGCATTGAAAGGATTGATGAAGGAGTTTGACCTGGAGCAGTACGGCGGCGCGCCGCTTCTTGGCTTAAAGGGGCTGGTAGTAAAGACGCACGGCAGCGCGAAATCCGGTGAAGTCAAAAATTCGGTGCTGCAATGTGTGACATTCAAGGAACAGAAGATTAACGAGCAGATCAAAGCGAAGCTTTGTGCGAAGGATGAAACGGAAATCTCATAGTACGGCGGCGGAAATTAATGCCGGGGGCGGCAGCCGTTGTCCGGACAATGCGGGGGCGGAAGAATGGAATTTGAAAAAGTGTGTAAAAGTATTGCCGAGGTGTTGAATGTAGATCCGGCGGAGATCACGCCGGAGACAACATTTTTGGAAGATCTGGGGGCGGATTCCCTTGATATCTACCAGATCGTTATGAAAATAGAAGAGGAGTTTGAGATCAGGATTCAGGAGAAGGATGTGGAGCATATCAGGACGGTCGCGGAGGCGATGGAACTGATCACAGGCAGATAAAAACAATGGATCGGTCAGCAGGAAAGCCCTTACAGAGGGCTTTCTGTATGAAATGTGAAAAATGAGTGAAGCGTGCGGAAAGATGTATTCCTGACAGAAGAGGATAATATTTGTCAAAGAAAATAGCTGTTGAGACGGAAAGATGGGAAAAGGGAGATGGACGAAAGGCATTTGATAGATAAACTGGAGGAACGGACAGGGTATGTGTTTAAGGACAAGGATCTGCTCAGGCAGGCGTTGACGCACAGTTCCTATGCCAACGAGCGCAAGATCAATAAAGTGAAGGATTACGAGCGGCTCGAGTTTCTGGGGGACGCGGTGCTTGAGATGATCTCGAGCGAATATTTGTACCGGAGCCGCTCTGAGATGAGCGAGGGACAGCTGACAAGGACAAGGGCTGCGATGGTGTGCGAGCCGTCCCTTGCCTCCTGCGCGAGGGATCTGGGACTGGATCATTATATCCTGCTTGGGAAAGGCGAGGAGATGACCGGCGGGCGGGCGCGGGACTCCATCATCTCGGATGTGATGGAGGCGGTGATCGGCGCCGTCTATCTGGATGGCGGTTTTGAACAGGTGAGGGAGTTTATCCACCGTTTTGTGCTGTCGGATCTGGAGGACAAGGCGCTGTTTTACGACGCCAAGTCGATTCTGCAGGAGGAGATGCAGAAGGACGGCGGTGATATCCGCTATGTGCTGACCGGGGAGAGCGGTCCGGAGCATGACAAGTCTTTTTTTGTGGAAGTGTATCAGGGGGATGTGCTCCTTGGAAAGGGCAGCGGACACAATAAGAAGGCGGCGCAGCAAAAAGCGGCGTATGAGGCGCTTCTGCGGCTGAAAAAGAAATAGGGACAGGTTAATTTATGTATTTAAAAAGTATAGAGGTGCAGGGATTTAAGTCCTTTGCGAACAAGATTTCGTTTAAATTCCACAACGGTATCACCGGCATCGTGGGGCCAAACGGCTCCGGCAAAAGCAACGTGGCGGATGCGGTGCGCTGGGTGCTGGGGGAACAGAAGGTAAAACAGCTCAGAGGCGCGTCCATGCAGGACGTCATTTTTTCCGGCACGGAGATGAGAAAGCCTTTGGGCTACGCTTACGTGGCGATCACGCTGGACAACAGGGACCATCAGCTCTCGGTTGATTTTGAGGAAGTGACCGTGGCGAGAAGGCTCTACCGTTCCGGCGAGAGCGAATATATGATCAACAACAGCCCCTGCCGTCTGAAAGATGTGTATGAGCTTTTTTATGATACCGGTATCGGCAAGGAAGGCTATTCGATCATCGGGCAGGGACAGATCGACAAGATCTTAAGCGGCAGGCCGGAGGAGCGCAGGGAGCTCTTCGACGAGGCGGCGGGCATCGTGAAGTTTAAACGGCGTAAGGCGGCTTCCGTAAAGAAACTGGAAAATGAACAGCAAAACCTCCTGCGTGTCACCGACATTCTGTCGGAGCTGGAAAAGCAGGCGGGGCCTCTCGAGAAGCAGGCGGAGAAGGCGAGGATCTATTTAAGGAAGAAAGAAGAGCTGAAAACGCTGGATGTGAATATGTTCCTGTTGGATAATAAGCAGATCAACGAGCAGCTTGCGACAGTGGAGGAAAACTATAAGACGGCGAGCGGCGACTTAAGGCAGACCACGGATAAATACGAGCATATTAAGACAGAATATGAGGAGATCCAGCAGGAGGTGGATCGGCTCTCGGAGGAGATCGAAAAAGCGCGCGCCGAGTTGACGGACACTTCCGTGGTCCGCGGAAAACTGGAGGGCGAGATCGGTATCCTCAAAGAGCAGATCCACTCCGTGGAGGGGAACAGGGAGCATCTGTTACACAGACTCTCAGCTGTGGAGGCGGATATCGCGGAGAAATCCTCGGATAAGTCCGGGATCATGGAAGAAAAATCCTCCATCGATGAAGAGGTGGCAAAGCTGGAAAAAGCCCGGGATGAGGCGAGGGAGCGCCTTCTGGAAGTGCAGGCGCAGATGGAGCGGTTGAACGCCGGGATAGAGGAAGCCAAGAATGTGATCATGCAGGCGTTAAACGACAGAGCCCTCACAAGGTCTCAGATGGAGCGTTTTGACACGATGCTGGAGCAGACGCAGATCCGGAGAGCGGAGCTGACCAGCCGGCTGGTGCGGGTAAAATCCGACGAGGCGGAGGCTGACCAGCTTGTAGCGCAGCTTGAGGAGGAGTTTGAGGGGGCAAATGGGAAGGTTACGGAGCTAAATGGAAAGCAGGCGGCGGCGGAGAAGAGACTTTCGGAGATCAAGGGAATCCTCACCGAAGATAACAGGGTTTTACAGGAGACAAAGGAGAAATATCATCAGGAAAAATCAAGGCTTGACGCTTTGAGTAATCTGACGGAGCGCTATGAAGGCTACGGTGGTTCCGTGAAGATGGTCATGGAGCAGAAAAAGACAGAGAAGGGCATTGTCGGTGTGGTAGCGGACATCATCAAGGTGGAGAAAAAATACGAGACCGCTATTGAGACAGCCCTGGGCGGCAATATCCAGAATATCGTGACGGAAGAAGAGGAGACCGCAAAGCGGATGATCGGTTTCCTGAAACAGCACAGATACGGCAGGGCTACATTCCTGCCGCTCACAAGCATCAGAAATCCGCAGCAGTTTAAAACGCCGGAAGTGCTGAGAGAGAAGGGCGTGGTGGGCATGGCGGATGAACTGGTGCGCATCGACCCGAAGTATCAGGATGTGGCGAAGGCGATGCTGGGGCGTATCGTGGTGGTGGACCATGTGGACCATGCGCTGGCGATCGCGAAGAAGTATTCCTACGGGATCAGGATGGTGACGCTGGAGGGAGAACTGCTCGTGCCCGGCGGCGCGATCTCCGGCGGCGCTTTTAAGAATAACAGCAATCTCCTCGGCAGAAGGCGGGAACTGGAGGAACTCGGTAAAAAAGTAAAGGAACTGTCGAAAAAAGCGGAGGAACTGGAGCAGGAGATCCAGGATATCAGGGAGGAGAGGAATAAACTCCGCGTGCAGTCGGAAACCCTTCGGGTGACGCTGCAGAATGCTTTTCTGGAGCAGAATACGATCCGCCTGAATCTGGAGGCGGCAAAGGAGAAGAAGGAGGAGACAGCTCACGGCTTCGGGGATCTGAAGGCGGAGGAGGCGGAGATCGAGGCAAAGTTTAAAGAGATCGACGCCGGCAAGGAGGATGTAAAACGACAGCTGCAGGTGTCTGAGGCGTTGGAGCAGGAGGAAAACGCGAAGGTCGCGCAGTTCCAGAAAGAGCTGGAAGAGCTGCGCGCGCTGGAGAGCGACTATGCGGCGAAGGCTGCCGAGTGGGATGTGGAGGTGGAGAAGATGCACCAGAAGCAGGAATTCGGACAGCAGAATGTGGACAGGATCGACGCGGAGATCGAGCGCCATCAGAAGGAAAAACAGGAGATTGAGGAGAGTATGGCGGCGGGCGCCGAGGAGGCGGAGAGAAAGCGCCATAATATCGAGGAGATCCTTTTGACCATTGAGGCTTCCCACAAAGCCCAGAGCGAGGCGGAGAAAAAGCTGCGGGAGGATACGGAGAAGCGGGAGGAACTCTCGGAGAAGCAGAAGACTTTCTTCGACAGGCGGGAGGAACTTTCCGCCCAGATGACGGGGTTAGATAAGGAAGTATACCGTCTGAACGCCCAGAAAGAAAAACTGGAGGAATCCATCGAGTCCCAGATCAACTATATGTGGAACGAGTATGAGATCACTCTGAGCGATGCGGCGTCCCTGCGGAAGGAGGAACTGACGGACCTTTCGGCGATGAAGCGGGAGATCGCGGATTTGAAGGACCAGATAAAGAAGCTGGGGGATGTCAATGTCAACGCCATTGAAGACTATAAAAATGTGATGGAGAGATATACCTTCCTGAAGGGACAGCACGACGATCTGATCGAGGCGGAGAAGACGCTGGAAAACATTATCACAGAGTTGGATACGGCGATGAGAAAGCAGTTCCAGGAGAAGTTTAAGGAGATCGGCAGAGAGTTTGACAAGGTGTTTAAGGAACTCTTCGGCGGCGGCAAGGGGACGCTGGAACTGATGGAGGATGAGGATATTCTGGAGGCGGGCATCCGCATCATCGCACAGCCGCCGGGGAAGAAACTGCAGAATATGATGCAGCTCTCGGGCGGAGAGAAGGCGCTGACGGCGATCGCGCTTTTGTTTGCGATCCAGAATCTGAAGCCTTCACCGTTCTGCCTGTTGGATGAGATAGAGGCGGCACTGGATGAGAACAATGTGGCGCGGTTTGCGAAATATTTGCATAAGCTGACGAAGAATACGCAGTTTATCGTGATCACCCACCGGAGAGGAACGATGGAGAAGGCGGACAGGCTGTACGGGATCACGATGCAGGAGAAAGGGGTTTCGGCGCTGGTGAGCGTGGATTTGATCGATAAGGAGTTGGATGACTGATTGCCGGATGGCACGCAATTTAGGAGTTAGGATCGATTTGATTCGGAAAGAATAACATATATGAGTAAAAACAGAAATGATAGGCATAGAGTAGTCCGCACGCATGATGTGAATCTTGATAACGATTATGTTCAATGGATCTATGAGATAAAACAGCGATTCCGTCATGCGAGAATAAAAGCTGCTGTAAAGGTTAATTCTGAACAGTTGTTGTTCAATTGGCAGCTTGGCAGAGATCTTGTCATACGTAAAGCTGAAGAAAAGTGGGGAAATGGAATTGTCGAGCAGGTCAGCCTTGATTTGCAGAGTGAATTCCCGGATGTAAAAGGATTCTCTGCACGTAATCTGTGGAATATGAAAAAATGGTATTTATTTTATACATCTTATGATGATGTGGGCGAAGCCTTTGATGCATTGGAAAAGCAGATGGATACAGGCAGCTTAAAACTATAGCAGGTTGCTGTTGAAGTCCAGGAATTGCATTCAAACAAAAAACTGCAACAAGTTGTTGCAGAAATCCCGTTCCCTGTAATATTTGGATTTATTCCATGGGGACATCATGTAGATATAATCACAAAATGTAAAGACTTAGATGAGGCTCTTTTTTATGTAAGAAAAACGATAGAAGAAGGTTGGAGCCGCAATGCGCTGGATAATTGTATTCGTGCTGACTTTTATCACACATCCGGTTCTGCCATTACAAATTTTTCCGATAAGCTTCCTGTTCCACAGGGCAGGCTTGCGCAGGAACTTTTGAAGGGTAATTATGATCTTGGCTTCGTAATGCTTCCGGAGGAGTATGATGAGGAAGCACTGGAAACGGCTATTGAGCAGAGAATGACGAGATTTCTTCTTGAACTCGGTGAAGGCTGGGCATTTGTCGGAAGACAGAAGGAAATCATCGTTTCCGGAAAAACCAGAAAGATTGATTTGCTATTTTACCATATTTACCTGCGATGCTATGTGGTATTGGAGTTAAAGGTAAGGCCTTTCGATCCCGAATTTGCCGGCAAGCTTAATTTTTATGTGAATGCCGTAAATGAATTCCTGTGCAGGGAGAGTGATAACCCGACAATCGGATTGCTGATCTGCAAAGATATGGATCGCACTGAAGTACAGCTGGCGTTTCAGGGGATTACAACGCCGATGGGTGTTGCGACATACGATAATGTGAAGATACAGGAAATTCAGGAATACCTGCCTACGGCAGAACAGATACAGCAGCAGATAGAGATTGCCGAGGAAGAGTACAAGCTTAATCAGCAGAAAAAGGATTGTCACGAAGATGTGTAATTCAGATACGTTGATATGCCCCCAAAGATTTCAAGCGGTTGGATATAGAGGTGATTAGTGATATGACAGGAGGGAATATGCTGGAGTTTAAGTATGATACGCAGTTGCTGATCGAGGGAAATGGACTGAATGAGGATGTTGTGACGGAGTATTTTCATGAGCATTTTGAGGGAGACTGTCTTCTGGCGGTTGGGGATGAGGAGCTGATCAAGATTCATTTTCATACGAATGAGCCGTGGAAGGTGCTGGAGTATTGCGCTTCGCTCGGGGAGATTTATGACATTGTGGTCGAGGATATGGACAGGCAGGCGAGAGGGCTGAAGGGGTAAATACTCTCTTTCCAAAATTGTAGAGGAAAAATAAGTGTACTATGAATTACAGCCACTGCGAATCCAGGCAGGATGGAAAATAGAATACAACAACCGGAAACACTTTTCCAATAAGAGAGTTTAAATATGATACGCAGATGCTGATCAGGGGAAATGGGTTGGATGGGGAAACAGACAGGAATGGGGATGGAAGGATATAGCGTGGGGCAAAGGAGAATTTGGGCTGCTTTTTTGAGTGTGGCATTGGTTTTAGCTGGATGCGGGGCGGCTGAAACAGAGGGGACGGCGGCGGATAAAGCGGCGTGGAATGTTGAGATTTCTCCGGAACTGCTTCGGTATAGAAATATTGCTTACGGGGAATTCCGGGAGGAAAATGAGAGGGAAGCTGAGTTTTTGCATGCGGCGTTTTATGCGGCGCAGATAGATGACACGGAGGTTTATGCCGTTTTTTCCGGGGAGTATGATGAGGAGTCGGCGGGACCGGTGTTGACGGACGATGCGGTATGTGTCCGGCTGGAGGGAAAGCTGGGGGATCTGCTTGTCGGAATGGAAGGGGAACTGGAAGCGGAGGATCTCGCCGCGGCGCTTACCGTGAAAGGGGAGGCGGAGCCGGTATATTACGAGGAAGAGGGAGCCGGGACGGCTTATTATGTGGCGGACCGCTATCTTGTGGTGGGGATGATGGATGCCGGGGATCCGAACGGGGATATTATGTTGGAGATCTCTTTGGATGAGTCAGAGAAGATATCGGGCGATTCTTATGCGTGGATAGTATGATGAATAAAAGATTATTGAGTGGAAATCAGTTAAAATGCATCGCACTTATTGCTATGACGGTGGACCATGTGGTTTCAGTGGTGTTTCCTGGGTATCCGACTGCCTGGTGGATCATTCTGCTGCATATTTTCGGGAGGCTGGCGGCGCCGGTTTTCTGGTTTTTTATCGCGGAGGGCTACCACTATACCCGCGACAGGAAAAAGTATGCCCTGCGGCTTTTGGGGTTTGCGCTGATCAGTCATTTTGCCTATAATTTTGCGTTTGGCATTCCGTTTATTCCGTTTCAGACTTCCATTTTTAATCAGACGAGTGTGATATGGTCACTGTTCTGGGGCGTGATCGCGCTGACGGTAACGGACTCTGAGAGGATCTCGCAGCGGCTAAAGACGGTCCTGATCCTGGGGATCTGTGTGCTTACCTTCTGTTCTGACTGGAGCTGTATTGCGGTGATGGCAATTGTGGAGATCGGGGAGCATCGGGGGGATTTTAAGAGGCAGATGCGGGGCATGATGGTTTATGTGGCAATGTATGCGGTCGTCTATGCGCTGTTTATTCATCCTGTCTATGGCGTGATCCAGTTGTTCACGGCACTTACCATTCCTCTGTTAAAGTGCTATAATGGAGAGCGGGGGAAGTGGAAGGGGATGAAGTATCTGTTTTATGTGTACTATCCGCTGCACCTGGTTATCTGCGGCGCGGTGCGGCTTGCGATGCATGGTGATATCGGGGTGATGATCGGAGGGTAAATGGTCATTTTAATCACAGGGGCTTCCCATACGGGGAAGACGGCGCTTGCACAGAGGCTTCTCGAAAAATATAAGGTTCCGTACCTTTCCATAGACCATCTGAAAATGGGGATCATCCGCAGCGGCAACACGGCGCTCACGCCTCTCAGTGACGAAGAGGCATTGACGGATTATCTGTGGCGGATCGTGTGTGAAATGGTTAAGACGGCTGTCGAAAATGAGCAGGATCTCATTGTGGAGGGTTGTTATATACCCTTCGACTGGGCGGAGGATTTTGATGAGGAGTATTTGGAAAAGATCAGATTTTACTGTCTGGTTATGAGTGAGCGGTATATCGAGGAGCATTTTGATGACATAATAAGGTTTGAAAGCGTGATCGAAAAGCGGTGCTGCGATGAGCCCTTCACGCAGGAAATGGCGCGCAGGGACAACGAGCGGATGCTTGAGAAGTGCAGAATATATGGTGAAGAATATATTTTTATTGATGAAATATATTATGCTGATATAGAGTTATTGGAGTGGGAGAAGAATATATAGGAGGATTGCTGTGGGAGAAGAGAAGAAGGGCTTTTTCAGCCGCCTGAAGGAGGGGCTGACCAAGACCAGGAACAATATTGTTTACGGGATCGACAATGTTTTTAATGGTTTTCCCAATATCGATGAGGATTTTTATGAGGAACTGGAGGAGATCCTGATCATGGGGGACGTGGGAATCCGGGCCACCGACGCGATCCTCGAAAAACTCAGGGTGCAGGTGCGGGAGTACCATATCAAGGAGCCGGCGGACTGTAAGGAATTTCTGATCCGGAATATCAGGGAGCAGATGGATGCGCCGGATACAGCTTATGATTTTGAGCACAGACAGTCTGTTCTTTTTATTATCGGCGTCAACGGCGTGGGCAAGACAACCTCAGTTGGAAAGCTTGCGGGCACGCTGAAAGCGCAGGGAAAGAAAGTGATCATCGGCGCCTGCGATACGTTCCGTGCGGCGGCTGGGGAACAGCTCACGGAGTGGGCAAACCGCGCGGGAGTGGAACTGGTGGGCGGCAGAGAAGGGGCGGACCCGGCTTCGGTGCTGTTCGACGCGGTGTCCGCCGCGAAAGCGAGAGGTGCGGATGTTTTGATCTGCGATACTGCGGGCAGGCTTCACAATAAGAAGAACCTGATGGAAGAGTTGAAGAAGATGAACCGTATCATCGAGCGGGAATTTCCCGATGCCCACCGGGAGAACCTGATCGTGCTCGATGCCACCACCGGGCAGAATGCCCTGCAGCAGGCGAAAGAGTTCGGTTCGGTGACAGACCTGACCGGGATCATCCTGACAAAGATGGACGGCACGGCGAAGGGCGGTATCGCGGTGGCGATCCAGTCGGAATTACAGGTGCCGGTGAAATATATCGGCGTGGGCGAGAAACTGGAGGATCTGCAAAAGTTTGACGCGGAGGCGTTTGTCAACGCATTGTTTGATGTGGAGTAAACAGCATAAGCCCGCACAGTGTGCGGAGTGATTTACGGGCGAATCACTATCGACCGGAAATTGTGTTGACAGACAGAGAAGGTTCCCGTTCATTATAATACAGCAGAGTATGATACAGGAAAAATAAATTAGCAGGAGGTGCAGAATGCTGACGTTAGACAAATTTGAGGAAGCCTGTGAGGAGGTCAAAAAAGTCACATTGGAAACGAAGCTGGTCTACAGCGATTTTTTGAGCAGACAGAGTGGAAACAGGGTATATTTAAAGCCGGAAAACATGCAGTTTACGGGGGCGTACAAAGTCCGCGGGGCATATTATAAACTGAGCACGCTGACGGAGGAAGAGAGGCAGAGGGGGCTGATCACGGCGTCAGCGGGTAACCATGCCCAGGGCGTCGCCTATGCGGCACAGTGTTATGGCGTGAAGGCGGTCATCGTCATGCCGACGACCACACCGCTGATCAAAGTCAACCGCACAAAGGGCTACGGGGCGGAAGTGATCCTGCACGGGGATGTGTATGATGAAGCCTGTGCCCATGCGCTGAAGCTGGCGGAGGAGAATGGATATACTTTTGTACATCCCTTCGATGATCCCGCGGTGGCGACAGGGCAGGGGACGATCGCCATGGAGATCGTGAAGGAACTACCCCTTGTGGATATCATTTTGGTGCCCATCGGCGGCGGCGGGCTGGCGACGGGCGTCTCCACGCTGGCAAAGCTGTTAAATCCGAAGATCCAGGTGATCGGCGTGGAGCCTGCGGGAGCGGCATGCATGCAGGAGTCCTTGAAGAACAATAAAGTGACGACTCTGCAGAGCGTTTCCACGATTGCGGACGGTACGGCGGTGAAGACGCCCGGGGAGAAGATATTCCCCTATATCCAGAAGAACCTGGACGGCATTATCACGGTGGAGGATGAGGAACTGGTGGTTTCCTTCCTGGATATGGTGGAAAACCATAAGATGGTGATCGAGAATTCCGGGCTTTTGACGGTGGCGGCGATCAAGCATCTGGACTGCAAGGACAAGAGGGTGGTATCTATCTTGAGCGGCGGCAATATGGATGTGATCACCATGTCCTCGGTGGTACAGCAGGGGCTGATCTTCCGCGACAGGATCTTTACGGTGTCGGTGCTTCTGCCTGATAAACCGGGCGAGCTGTGCAGGGTGGCAGGCATTATCGCGGAGGAGAACGGCAACGTGATCAAGCTCGAGCACAATCAGTTTGTCACAACGAACCGGAATGCGGCTGTGGAACTCAAGATCACAATGGAAGCTTTTGGAACGGAACATAAGAATAAAATTATCGATGCGTTGAAACATAATGGATATCAGCCGAAGCTCACAACGACGAATATTTAGGGGAAAAGAGGAAAAAGGGGTATGGTAAAAGCGGTGCGGGAAAAACTGGAACGGAAAAAGGCGTTTAAGATGATCTGGAATTATGTGGTGATCACGGTCTTTTCCCTGACCTATGCCGTTGGGATCAGCCTGTTTCTCGATCCGAATAATCTGGCGCCGGGCGGGGTGAGCGGTGTTTCCATTATGCTCAGCCGCATTACCCCGATTCCCACAGGTACGTGGATTCTCTTGATCAATATACCGATCCTGGCGCTGGGGCTCTGGAAATTCGGCATGAAATTTCTGATCTCCACTATTTACTGTACGATAGTCAGTTCCGCTTTTACCAATATGCTCTCGGGATTTGCGCCGCTCACGACGGATAAGCTGCTGGCTGCTGCTGCCGGCGGCACGGTCATGGCGGTCTCCATGGGGATGATATTGAAGGCGGGCGCTACGACCGGGGGCGTCGACATTATCGTGAAGATACTGCGCCTGCGCTATCGGCACTTAAAGACCGGCAATCTGTATCTGATCATGGATGCAGTGGTGGTCACCTTATCCGGCATCATGTTTCGGAATCTGGAGACCGCGCTCTATGCGGCGGTTGCGATTTTTGTCAGCTCTGTCGTGATGGATACGGTGCTCTACGGAAAAGACGGCGCGAAGATGATCTATATCATCAGCGACCGTCCGAAGCAGATCACGGAGAGGCTGCTGGCGGATCTGGACATCGGTGTTACCGCCCTGCAGGGGGAGGGCGCCTACAGCGGGAAAGAGAAGAAGGTTCTGATGTGCGTGATGCGGAAGCCCCTGGCGCCGAAGGCTCAGCAGATCGTGAAGGAGGAGGACCCGGAGGCGTTTATGATCGTCTCGGACGCCACGGAGATATTCGGGGAGGGCTACAAGAGTTATTTCAGCGAGAGACTGTAGCAGTTTTGACGGCAGTTTGGTTTTGCGGTGGTCGGAAAAGGGCAGTTATGAAAAGGTAAAATTTAAATAGGAGGAGAAGTACATGTACAAGTTATGGGAAGCACTAAAAGAAGCAAAGAAATACCGTTGGGTGGAACTGTCGCATTCTCTGAATAATGACAGTCCTTACTGGGCCGGCATTCCGGAGGGTTCTGTGGAGTTGGGGACCACCTGCTATGACTGGGGGAATGAAATGCTGGACTGCCTGATTCAGACCTTTAAATTTCCGGGACAGTTCGGCACGCACATTGATTTTCCAGGACATTTCATCAAGGAACGGGAGCTGTCGGAGACCTATGGTGTAAAAGATCTGATCTTCCCGCTCTGCGTGGTGGATATCTCCGGAAAAGTGAAGGATGATCCGACCTATGTGGTGACTGTGGAAGACATGAAGGAATATGAGGCAAAATATGGCCCCATTCCTGAGGGCGCTTTTGTAGCGCTGCGTACAGACTGGTCGAAGAAGTGGCCGGATATGGACGCTCTTTCAGGTACGGATGACGAGGGCGGGGAGAATTTCCCGGGATGGTCCATGGAAGCTCTGAAATATATATATGAGGAGCGGAAAGCGGCAGCCAACGGCCACGAGACGTTGGATACGGACGCTTCCCTGGAGGCGGCCAAAGCCGGGGATCTGGCCTGCGAGCGCTATGTGCTGGATCAGGGAAAGCTGCAGGTGGAGGTGCTCACCAATCTGGATCAGGTAGCTCCCGCCGGAGCGGTGGTTATTGTCTCCTATCCCCGGATCGAAGGAGCCACGGGTCTGCCGGCCAGAGTATGGGCTGTCACGGAGTGAAATACCCCGCAGCAAGCTGCCTGGCTCGTTGCCTGCAGAATAGCGCGGACGACAGCGAAGTGAGGAAAGGCGTACTGCCGCCTGTCAGAATACATAAACGGGACCGCAGAAACAGGCGGTCCCGTTTTCGTCAGAAATTCTGAAATTTCTCTGATAAGTTTTCATATCTTATTTCCGATTTCTGTGCAATGCGGAAAAAATTTCGGGAAACCTGCAACCGACGATACTCTCTGTTCGTTCTATGAGTGTAAGAACAACATCCCGGACAGGATGAAAGGGGAGGAGATCATACTTTTTGTCACCGCATCACAATCTGGAATTTTCGGTCAGGTATCTGATGAAAGAAGAAACAGCATTGACCTGTTCGTCACTCAGATAGTCAATAGATTCCAGAACCTGCCTTTTGGCCAAAGAGATGCCCTGATCAGAAAATATTTCACCCTGGCCGTTTTCCAGCCAGTCTTTGTTTACATGAAAAACATTTTCAATAAGCAGCAGGATCCGGTCAGGAGGATTGACCTTGCCGTTCATTATTTTGGAAAAGTAACCGGTGTCGAGATGTATTTTCATGGCAAACTGCCGTTGGGATATATTGAGTTCTTTTAAGAGAATCTTTAATCGTTCATGGATCATAATGGTCACCTCATCAAAGTAAGCATATCAAAGTGTATTGCAAATGTCAACATTGCGGATTGAAAAGCCGCTTGACAAACTGCTTTATACAACTTATAGTGTTGTTATAAACAAAACAAAGGGGGAAGGGACGATGACTAAAGCACAGCGGGCCTTAAAAGAAGATATTGAAAAAATCAGAGATGACGCCACGATCGAGAAAGTGCGGATCTTTATCATGGGGATCTTAGCGCAGCAGAGCATCTCCGAGAACCAACGTAATTCGACAAAACAGCCTGTATAGACAGGCGGTATATATTCATAAAATTTTTTAAAAAAACTGCAACCGACGGACTGTCTCAGTCGTTATACAGGTGTAAACGATCAAAACTATATTTGAAAGAGAGGATCATGCCATGAAATGTTTTAACCATATCGAAAGGGAAGCCGTTGCAACCTGCCAGAGATGCGGAAAGGGATTGTGCAAAGAATGCGCCGAAAAGTATACACCCTGTATGTGCGATGCCTGTGCGGCTCAGGTTCGGCGAAACCAACAGCAGCAGGCAAAAAATAAGGAAGAGGAGCGAAAGCAGAAATATAAGGACGCTCTGGCCGACACACGCAGTGAGTTCATAACAACTTCCGTTATCGGTGTTATCGTCGGCGTTCTTTTTGTATGGCTTTTGTCCCGGACGAATAGTTTCAAAGCCGAAGCCGGTCTGGTCGATTATGTATTTGATTTCTTTATTGGATTCTGTGCTGTATTCGGCTGGAAATTCCTTACATATCTGCAGTCGTTCATTCCCGTCTCATTATTCGGAACATTTTGGTTCTGGGGTATATACACGGGAGTTAAGGCGTTGTTATCGGCAATCGTCGGAATCCCCGCCTTTATTTATCAGCTCGTGAAAACGATCCTGACCCAAAGAAAAATGAACAAACTGAAATAGCATTTTGAAAAATTTTACAAGAAAGCGAGGTAATTAAGTATGAAAAAAAGTGTTTTATTGAAAGTATCGGCTGGTGCTTTGTCACTGTGTATTTTTGGGGGAACAGCTTTCGGAATGTGTGCTGGCCATACATCGGCAGATATCCGTGAAACAGCGGAAACCTCTGAAACGGTTACAAGTGAGACTGTTTCCAGTCAGACTGCATTGAGCGGTGCTGATTCTGAGTCTGCCGTACAGACCATGTCCGTACAGGCAACGGCAGCGGTTCCCGCGTCTGTACAGGATTCTGATACCACAATGGTACGTGTATGTCAGTGCGGCGAGCATTTTGTGATGGAAGGCAGCTGGAAGACAGACTGGCGTAAGCATGTGATGCAGGCGCACCGTGGAAGTTGTCACTGGGGAGACAACGCTTTCACGGAAGCTGAAATGAGAGCGGCATGGCCGGAAGACTTTGAAGATTCCAAAGACACAGTTGTTGAAGATACAAATGAGACTAAAGTGGCTCATTACTGGTGTAGTTGCGGTTTTCATACCACGGATAAGAGTGAACTTATGAGACATACGGTTGCAGGTAATAATGCAGGTGATATGATTCACAGTTATAATACGACTTATAAAACTGTGGAAGAAACCAAAGAGTATGAAGCCAAAGAGCAGGCGGAGAAAGAGGCAGCTGAAAAGGCAGCCAAGGAACAGGCGGAGAAAGAGGCTCGTGAGCGTGCAGAGCGCGAGGCAGCTGAAAAGGCAGCCAAAGAGCAGGCGGAGAAAGAGGCTCGTGAGCGTGCAGAGCGTGAGGCAGCTGAGAAGGCAGCCAAAGAACAGGCAGAAAAAGAGGCTCGTGAACGTGCAGAGCGTGAGGCAGCTGAAAGAGCAGCCAAAGAGGCAGCTGATTATGCAAACGCAGAGACTGAAACTATCGTATTTGGGCAGGCAGAGCGTGAGGCAGCTGAGAGGGCAGCCAAAGAGCAGGCAGAGCGTGAGGCAGCTGAAAGAGCAGCCAAAGAGGCAGCTGATTATGCAAACGCAGAGACTGAAACTATTGTATTTGGGCAGGCGGAGCGCGAGGCAGCCGAGAGGGCAGCCAAAGAGCAGGCAGCTCGTGAGGCAGCTGAAAGGGCAGCCAAAGAAGCAGCCGACTATGAAACAGCGGATGTTGAAAGCGGCAGCAGTACAAGATAAGATAACAGACTGGGGGCAGGTTGAAATACACCTGCCTCATGTTTTCTTTTCCCGGCCCACATACGCGGGAAGATCTTTCCAGGGACACCCCCCGTCCCTCTCTAAAATATATGTATACAAAAAATGAACTTTCTGAGTTTTGTCAAAAATGGTGAAATTTCTTGACACAAATTCCCGATTCTTGTATAATTAAACAAATTTGTTGTTTTTTTAACAAAATTTTATGTGTATTATCACAAATGAAGGGAGTCAAGATATGATTACTAACGGTTTTACCTACATCGCTTTTCTGATGTTTCTGGCGGGCGGGCTGCTCGCCCTGGAAAAGTACACCAAGTGGAAAGTGTTCAACTACGTTCCGCCCCTGGTATGGATCTATGTTCTGAACATGGTTTTCTGTACCATAGGCATGTACGATTCGGAGGGGTGTTCCGCAGCTTTTGGGGTGCTGAAGAACAACCTGCTCTACGCCATGATCTTTGTCATGCTGCTGCGCTGTGATATCCGCAAGCTTGCGAAGCTGGGGGGGCGTATGGTCGCCATCTTTCTGGGCGGTTCCCTCTCGATCATGCTCGGCTTTCTGATCACGTTTATCCTGTTCAAGGGCGCACTGGGCGGCGGTGAGACGATTTGGGGCGCTATGGCGGCGTTATGTGCTTCCTGGATCGGCGGTTCCGCCAATATGGCGGCGATGGAAGCGGCGTTTACGATCGACGCGGGTGCATACGGCTGTGCGCTGGCGGTGGATACAGTTTACTACTCTGTCTGGATCGCGCTTCTGCTGATCATGGTTCGCTATGCGAACAAGTGGGACAAAGCCGTGAAGGCGGATACTTCCAAGCTGCAGGAGGTGGCGGATGCTGCCAATGCGGAGGTGGAGAAAGAGAAAAAGCGCGCTACGGCGGCGGATTGGGTCTTTCTGATCGGTTTATCCCTGATCGTGTCCGCCATCGCGCAGATGGTGGGCGGCGCCGGAAATACGGCGCTTAAGAGCATCGGCCTCGGCATGTTTGACAAGGGGACGCTCACGACCGTGTTTGTGACGGTTCTCGGTCTGATCTGTGCACTCACGCCTCTTGGCAAGCTTCCGGCGGTGGAAGAGCTTTCCAACATTTATCTCTATGCGGTTGTATCCCTGCTGGCATCCACCGCAACTTTGGTGGATCTGGTGAGCGCTCCTCTGTGGATCGTGGCGGGCCTTGTGGTTATGATCATTCATATTCTGGTGATGTTCCTGCTCTCCAAAGCCTTCCACTGGGATTGCTGTATGGTTTCTACCGCGTCGCTGGCGAATATCGGCGGCAGTGCTTCGGCGCCGATCGTGGCGAGCGCCTACAATCCGTCTTATGCCGGCATCGGTGTACTGATGGGCGTTCTCGGAGCGGCAGTCGGCAACTTCTGCGGACTGGCGATGGGATACCTTATGCAGATGCTGATTTAAGGCGCGCAGGATATCGGAGATAAGTATTTCATAAGTGTTTTTGATCGGCACTATTTTCATTAATCAGTATAAAATGGTTCTCCGCTCATGAATGTGGGTGGAGAATCTTGCTTTTATTTCATAGGAAACTGTATCCTGTGAAACAAAAACGCTCCGCGAGGATGCGCACTGCGCGCAAAGGAATATGGCTGCTGATGCAGCCGCGCTCCGGCGCGAGAGTCCGGCGAGCCGGACTCTTTGTTATCGGCTTTTTGGGAGGGAAAGGTATGCACATAAATGACATGTTTCGATATCTGAATACAGGGCTGCCGGAGGACATCCTGCGGCGAAAGCTTCACGGTGATCTGGAGGGTGCGATAGGGCTTATCGACAGACGGCTCAGGCAGGAATTTCTGCCGGATGATATGCGCTGCTGCCTGATGGCACAGAGGGAGATGATGTCGCGCATGCCGGAGGATTATCCATATACAGAGGAGGAAGCTGTCGCTTTGGTGAGGGAGCATATTCCCGATTTTACCGGGGAGGAGTTTAAGGAGCTTGTGGACGCAGGCAGGATCGGCTGGATCTATCTGAACGGGGAGATGCGGTTTTTTGACCGTTTCTTCTCCAGCATGTGTAAGTCTGAGCCGGCTTTTGCACTGCGGGCGGGGGCGAAGCTTCCCGGTGTGGAAAGCGCGGGGAAAGGTTCTGCCGGGGAAGCGATGCTGGACCGCAGCGCCAGGATCATGCGGGAGAACGGGAAAATAAGCAACCGCATTCGGATTCGCGCCGGCGTGCGCATGAAGGATGAGATATTTAAGCCGGGGGTATTTGTGAGAGTCCATCTGCCGATTCCGGCAGAGTGCGAACAGCAGAGTGAGATCGTTATTGAGAAGATTTCTCCGGAGGGAGGAGTGATCTCGCCGGCGGACGCGCCTCAGCGGACGGTCTGTTGGGAGACAGCGCTGACGGAGAACAGAGAGTTCTGTGTGGAGTATTCCTATGTACATACGGCGCGCTATCACGATGTGGACAGGATGCAGGAGGAGGGGCTCTGGAAAGGATGCAGACAACCGGATTTTTTTACGGAGGAGGAAGCGCCCCATATCGTGTTTACGCCCTGTATACGAAACCTGGCGGCGGCTTTGACAGAGGGAATCAACGATCCGCTTGAAAAAGCCCGGAGATTTTATGATCACATTACATTGCATATGAAGTACAGCTTTATGCCGGCTTATTTTGGCATGGAAAGTATTGCGGAGAATTGTGCGAAGAGTTTGACGGGGGATTGCGGCGTATTTGCCCTTTTGTTTTTGACGTTGTGCCGCTGCGTGGGAATTCCCGCCTGCTGGCAGAGCGGCCTGACGGCGGAGCCGGATTTCTGCGGCGCGCATGACTGGGTGCGTTTTTATGTGGAACCTTACGGGTGGCTGTACGCCGATCCATCTTACGGTACCGGCGCGGTGCGGGCGGAGAACGAAGAACGCCGCAGATTTTATTTCGGCAATCTGGACGCCTGCCGGATGGTGGCAAACAATGCTTTTCAGGCGCCTTTTACAGTGGAGAAGGAACACTGGAGGGCAGATCCCTACGATAATCAGCTGGGGGAGATGGAGACGGCAGAGCGGGGGCTGCGCTTTGGCGAGTATGAGCGCACAAAAGAGGTGCTGTCGTTCGAGGAATTACAGACAGAGAGCAGAATGGAAGGAGAAAAGATTGTAAATTAAAATTTTCAATCGCGAGATTTGTGTCTGCGCGTTGCCTGTCACAAACTCGTAAGCCATAATATGGCTTTGTGCGATAAAGCAGCGCAGAAATGGAGAAAAGGAATGAAAATTACAGAAGTGAAACTCGGTATATTGTCAGTTCCGCTGCGTGTGCCTTTTAAAACGGCGCTGCGCACGGTAAACAGCGTGGAGGATGTGATCCTGGAGATCCATACCGACACCGGTGCGGTAGGATACGGGGAGGCACCGCCGACAGGTGCTGTCACCGGGGATACGACGGGAGCGATCGTCGGCGCGGTACGCGATCATATCGCAAAGACGCTGATCGGCAGGGATGTAGACGCCTTTGAGGATCTTTGCCTGGCGCTGGATAAGTGCATCGTGAAAAACAGCAGTGCCAAGGCTGCGGCGGATATGGCGCTCTGGGATCTGTACGGACAGCTCTACCGTATTCCTGTGTACAAGCTGATGGGCGGTGCGCGCAAATCCATCATCACCGATATCACGATCAGCGTGAATGAGCCTGACGAGATGGTGCGGGACGCGGAGGATGCGATCAAAAGGGGTTACGACTGTCTGAAAGTGAAGGTGGGGAAAGAGCCGGAGAAGGATATCGCAAGGTTGTCTGCGATCCGCGCCGCAGTGCCGAAGGAGACCTGCATCCGCATCGATGCCAATCAGGGATGGAGCCCGAAGGAGGCGGTGCGCATTCTGAACGGCATGCAGGAAAAAGGGCTGGATATCGAGTTTGTGGAGCAGCCGGTAAAAGCCCATGACTTTGACGGACTGAAATATGTGACCGAGCGTTCCTACGTGCCGGTGCTGGCGGATGAGAGTGTTTTCTCGGCGGAGGATGCCTTAAAGATCATGCAGATACGGGCGGCGGATCTGGTGAATATCAAGCTGATGAAGTGCGGCGGGCTCTACAATGCATTAAAGATCGCGTCCGCGGCGGAGGTTTACGGCGTGGAGTGCATGATCGGCTGTATGCTGGAGGCAAAGATCAGCGTCAATGCTGCGGTGCATCTCGCCTGCGCAAAACAGATCATCACAAAGATCGATCTGGACGGTCCGGTGCTGTGCAGTGAAGATCCGATCCTGGGCGGCGCGGTGTTTGATGAAAAGATCATTACCGTCTCCGACGAGCCGGGGCTTGGCATCAAAGGGATTGAAGAGGGCAGGCTGCGGTATATTTAAGGCTGTTTACTTTCTGCTGTGATGGACAAAAAGGACGAAAGACGGTGTTCTTTCCGCCCTTTAGACGACCAGCGTTTGAGCTTCCGTGAGAGGCTTGGCGGGATCTGTCGTTTCAGTATATGCAGATGAATAAAAAATATATGAATTTCAAA
Organism: uncultured Lachnospiraceae bacterium; assembly: GCA_910584915.1. Classification (GTDB taxonomy): domain Bacteria; phylum Bacillota; class Clostridia; order Lachnospirales; family Lachnospiraceae; genus 1XD8-76. The sequence goes on along the minus strand of CAJUDM010000010.1, from coordinate 89,972 downwards.
TATGGTATTGTCAGTCGGCCAGGAGATGAAATTTGCCGGGTTCGATGACTGATATGCAATTGAAATTTAAATTCAGATGAATATGATACTATAATAATAAATTTATATATTGTTCAGAACAGTAAAAATGATAATGGAGTGAGAGGGAGAAATAGCATGGGTGTATTATCGGGACTGAAACCGGAACCGGTTTTTCAATATTTTGAGGAGATCTGCGGGATTCCGCACACTTCCCATCATGAGAAGGCTCTGAGTGATCACTGCGTGGAGTTTGCGAAGGAGAGAGGCTACGCCTGCACACAGGATGAGATGGGCAATGTGATCATCATCGCGGAGGCGACGGAAGGGTATGAGGATGTGCCTGCCGTGATCGTGCAGGGGCATCTGGACATGGTGGGGGATAAGGTGGAAGGCTGTGATATCGATATGGAGAAGGAAGGCCCGCGCATCTATATCGACGGTGACTTTATCCGCGCTGACGGAACGACGCTGGGCGGGGACAACGGCATTGCCGTAGCCTACGCGCTGGCTCTTCTCGACGCCACGGACGGGAGCATTCCCCACCCCAGGGTGGAAGTGGTGCTGACGGTCTGTGAGGAAGTTGGGCTCCTCGGGGCGTCCGCCATGGATTTTTATCCCTGCCGCGCCCGCCGCATGATCAATATCGATTCGGAGGTGGAAGGGATACTGACCGCCGGATGTGCCGGCGGAAGAAGGGCGCGCTGTCATATCCCGGTGAAGCGGACGCCGTGCAGCGGGCTTCGCTGTAAGCTGGAGCTGACCGGGCTTATGGGCGGACATTCCGGGATGGAGATTGACAAGGGGCGTTCCAATGCCGGGACATTGCTGGGACGTTTTCTGATGCTCCTGAAAGAAAATATGCCGTATGATCTGGTGGCGCTCACGGCTGGCGTGAAGGAGAATGTGATACCGAAAAGCGGTTCGGCAGTCATCCTGATCCCGCCCGGGGAGGAGGAGACGCTGCGCAGGGTGATAGAACGTTTTATGCGCTGCATGGAAGCGGAGTACGGGAAGGCGGATCCGGATATCCGGCTGGAGTTGACTGTCGGAAAGACAGGGGAATTTCCGGCGCTTGATCCGGACTCGAGACTGCGGGTGCTGACAGCGCTGAATCTGATGCCGAACGGCGTGCAGGCGATGAGTATGGATCTGCCGGGGCTCGTGGAAACATCTATCAATCTGGGCGTTGTGGAGCTCGCCGTTGACGAGCTGATCCTGAGGCAGTCCATCCGTAGTTCGGTTTCTTCCGCGAAGGAGATGATCTCCAGAAAGGTGACGCTGCTCGCGGAACAGCTCGGCGGAAGGGTGGATTTCCAGGGGGACTACCCGGCGTGGCCCTACGCCAGAACGTCCAAACTGCGGGATCTGTGTGTGGAGATATTCAAGGAGCAGTACGGGCATGAGCCGAAGATCGAACTGATGCACGCGGGGCTGGAGTGCGGGATACTGTCCGGGAAGTTGGACGGGCTTGACTGTATTTCCTTTGGCCCGAATCAGTTTGACATTCACACGCCGAACGAGCATCTGAGCATCTCTTCCGCCGCCAGGGTGTGGGAATATCTGAAGGCGATTCTGGCGGCAAAATAGAGACAGAGTGATTCAGGGCTGTAAGGCGATAAAAGTGACAAAGCAAAAAGACAATAAAGAGATAAAGTAATAGGGACCGGCTGTGGGAATATCCGCCGCCGGTCTTTTATGCTCTCTGCACGCATAATCTGTTATAGATGCAGGATTTTTATGGCGTGGAGGTCGGATCTTATGGATACGGAAGACAAAAGGAGACGGAAAGAATCAGGAAGGGCATCTGAGACGTTGGGATGGTTTTGGGAGGCTCTGTGGCGGAAAATAGGAAGAAGGGTTTTGCTTTTTGTTGTTTTTGTTGCCTGGATCATTTATATATTATATTGTATTGATAAAAAACAGGAAACGGAGGGGAAGGAGGGAAGTGTACGGAATATCGGGAGTGCCGTGGGTGCTTCGGAAGTAAAGGAAGGAGAAGTTCTGACGATAAGTGAAGCGTCCGTCAGAAAGGTATTTGAGATCAGCGATCTGCAGGCGGCTGATTATATGTACAATAGCATAGCGGCGGTATACGGGGAGGACGGAGAGAGCGTACAGTATTATGTGGCATATGAGGGAAGAGTGAAGGCGGGGATCGATTTTGAACAGATAGAGATCGACATTGACGAGGAGGCAAAGACCATATCTATCGCCATCCCCGAGGTGGAATACCAGGAGGTGACTGTCGATCCGGGGACAATGGAATTTATCTTCAAGGATAAGAAAAGTGAGTCGGAAAACATACATCTCAGATCCTACGATCTGTGCCTTGAGGATCTGAGAAGGAAGGTTGGCGAAGAGGAGGAACTGCGGCTGTCCGCCGGGAAAAATATTGAGGCGGTGGTGAGAGGGCTTGTGAAACCGTGGGTGGATCAGACGGGGCTGGGGTATGAGGTGGAGATTATCTCATGAATCATTTAATCCGGGATAAGCATATATATAGTGAAAGATGAGAGGAAAAGAGCCGCTGTGTGATGAAGAAGAACTATATTTTATTGGCAGTATGTATATTGATATTACTGTTGCTGTATTTCGGCGCTGTTGAAAATAGAACGGAATATAAAGGAACTGTGAACGGGGAAAAGGGAGCGGAAACCGGAGAAAGGACAGATAGGGAAAAAGAGGCAGGAAACGAAAAGACGGCTGAAAACGTAAAAGAGACAGGACATGAAGGGACAGCGGAAAAGGAGAAAGAAACTATACCAAACATATCGAGGGTGCGGGCAATCTGCGAGCTTGCCACACTGGATTGTTACTACCATAATGTGGCCAAGTCGATCAAAGAAAAGGGAAGGGGATTTGCCCATATCGGGGAGAAGGAGCGGAAGTTCTGGATCGAATACGACGGCATTGTCAGACTGGGAATCGATGCTTCGAAGGTTGGGATGGTGCGGCAGGGGGAGTGGATCATCATTACCATTCCCGAGGCGAAAGTCCTCGGTATGTCAGATTATTCCTTTGCGGAGGGATACTATGTTTCATCGGAGGACGGCATATTCAATAAAAACGAGATCACGGCACAGGATCAGACAAAGGCGCTGGCGGAGGCAGACAGGCAGGTCAGAAATATGTTTTCAAATGATGAGGAACTGCTTGTCGGCGCCAGAGAGAGGGCAAAGGAACTGATAGAAAATTATATTGATCAGTTGAATAAGGGGACGGGAATGGACTACCGGATCGAATGGGTATATGAGGAAGATCAGAACGCTTTACAAAAAGACATAAATCATGTAAAATGTGAATAGTAAACAGCAGATGCGATTCAAAAATCAAATAGAGAAAGTGATCATATGGAATATAAGAGAATTGATGAAAATACAATACGCTGTATTGTGACAGAAGAGGATATGGAGAGTTTCGGGCTGAATCTGGACGAGTTTTTGAGCCACTCCGGCAGGTCCGATGAATTTTTACAGTACATAGTCTCCGAGGCGAGGGACGAACTGGGCTACCAGAATGACAGAGGGATCGTCTCCATGCGGCTGGAAGTGCTGAGCGATCGCCGGATCAGCCTGACATTTGGGAGCGGCGACGAAAAGCAGATCAGAGAGCAGGTCCTGAAGTACTTAAAAGAACTGGCGGAGAGCCGGATCGCCCAGGAGATCGAAAAGATGCTCGGCGTCAAGCAGGAGCAGGCGCCTGCGGAGGAGAAGAGACAGAGCCCTCCGGAAACCCCGAAGGAGGAGATAAAGGAGCCTTACCGGATGTACAGTTTTACATCTCTGCGGGATGTGATGTCTTACTGCCATGCGATCGGCTTAAAACAGCCGATTAGAAGCCATCTGTACAAGGAAAAGGAAAAGTATTATCTGGTCGCGGAGAGATACCGGATCTCGGATTACAATTTCAACCTGCTTACGGCGGTTGCCTTTGATTATGGAAGGGTACTGGCGGAGCCGGAGCACCTCTATGACCATCTGCGGGAACACGGCGAACTTCTGATCGCGGACCGGGCGATCGGGACGCTGAGAAAAATTTAGGACAGGCGGGAAAATCGGCAGGCATTTTCCTGATGAAAGAAGGCGGAACAGCGATACTTTGGCTTTTCGCCTTTTTGTGCGTAAGCTTGTGCGGGAACAGGAAAAAATTGTAACAGTTCAGCTTTTAGGCTTCACTGTTACAGAAAATTACATTTGCGGTGTGCGGCTGTATGTGACGGCTGCCGGCAAAAGCGGGGCTGACGATGAAAAAACACAGAGAAAAATTGCAGTGTATACAGGCGACCAAAATGATCCCGGCATTTATTGCGGGGGAACTATCCTACCGGGAACTGGAACAGTTTATGGAGCACATGGAAGAGTGCGAAAGCTGTAAGGAGGAGTTGTCCATACAGTTTCTGGTGGAAGTGGGACTAAACAGCCTGGAAGCGGGGAATACTTTTGACTTGCAGGAGGAATTGGACACGGCGATGGAGGATGCCGCGAGAAAGGTGCGGATCTATCATTTTTTCCGCCACGGCCTTCTGGTTTTGGAGTGCATCGGCATAGCGGCGGCTCTGCTGGCGGTGCTTTTGCTGCTGCTTAATTTTGCGGGGTAAACGGATGGACCTGAGTTCTTTTAAGGGATAGCGGAGCGGGAGTTTTTGAAGCTGAAAGGGAACTGAAAGTCCGGTGGTTCGGAAGGCGGCGGATATCATCGTTCGGCAGTATAGAATGAGATGGGACAGAAGGGAGAGATCATGGCAAAAAAACTGGTATTGATAGATGGGCACAGCATATTGAACAGGGCATTTTACGGACTGCCCGATCTGACAAACGCGCAGGGACAGCACACCGGCGGAGTCTACGGGTTTCTGACGATCATGTTCCGGGTGCTGAACGAGGAAAACGCGGATTATCTGGCGGTGGCGTTTGACGTACACGCCCCCACCTTCCGCCATGAGCTGTATCCTGCCTACAAGGGGACAAGAAAACCTTCGCCGCAGGAACTGATCGAGCAGGTGCCCCTGATCAAACAGGTGCTTCGGGCGATGGGTATCCTGACCATAGAAAAGCCGGGGCTGGAGGCGGACGATATTCTCGGCACTCTGGCAAAGCGGGCGGAGGCGGACGGTATGGAAGTCTCTTTGATCTCAGGGGACAGGGATCTTCTGCAGATCGCCAGCGAACATATCAGGGTCCGCATTCCGAAGACCAAAGGCGGCAGGACAGAAGTGGAGGACTACTACGCGAAAGATGTGGAAGCCGCCTACCAGGTGACGCCCCGGCAGTTTATCGAACTGAAAGCGCTGATGGGGGACACGGCGGACAATATTCCCGGCGTACCCAAAGTCGGACAGAAAACGGCGACGGAACTGATGATAACTTACGGTTCCATCGAGAATATCTATGCCCATCTGGAGGAGATCACAAAGAAGAGCATCCGGGAATCCCTTGCGGAGCACCGCGATCTGGCGGATCTGAGCCTGAAACTGGCGACGATCGATACAAAAGGGGAGTTTCCCTTCTCCTATGAGGATGCTCTGATCAAAGACTTTTATACCGATGAAGCGTACGAGTTGTTCCAGAAGCTTGCATTTAAAAATCTGCTAGATCGGTTTGACAGGGAAAAGGGAAAGGCGGAGATAACCTGTCTGGAACTGAGACAGGAAAAGGAACTGGAAGCCTATCTGAAAAAGGCGGGGAGGGAAAAACGGCTCGCCCTTGTCTTTTATCCTGCTCCAAAGCAGGCGATGCGGGAAAATGAGCAGTACAGCCTGTTTGAGACGGCAGAAGAGAAGGAGGAGCCTCTGCTCTGCGCAGCCCTTTCCGTGCCCGGGGAGGCGGTGGCTTTTATCGGATTTGAGAATGCGGAAAGAGGGCGGCAAAAAGGGATATCTTCCGGACTTTTGTGGGAGAGAGTGCGCAGCCTTTGCGGGGAGGGCACAAGCCTTATCGGCTTTCAGATCAAGGATTATTACGCTCATCTGGGGGAGGAAGTGAGTACGGCGTCTCTCTTTGATGCGCTGATCGCGGCATACCTGTTAAATCCGCTGAAAAATGACTATCAGATCGAGGACATCGCCGCGGAACACCTGGGAGCCGGCATCTCCTCCTACAGCCAGCTTTTTGGAAAGAAAAAAGCGGCGGAGGCGATGGCGGAGCAGAGGGAAGAGTTTGTGCGGTATGTCTGCAGCCAGGCGGATGTGCTGGCAAGGAGTGAACCGGTTCTTGGGGATAAGCTGAAAGAGACAGGGCAGTGGGACCTGTTTTGGGAGATAGAGATGCCTTTGTCCAGGGTACTGTACCATATGGAACAGGAAGGGGTGTTAGTGAAGCCCCAGGAGTTGAAGGAGTACGGGGATGCGCTTGTGGGGAGGATTTCGGAACTGGAGAAATCCATCTGGGAGAAGGCGGGGGAGCAGTTCAATATCAATTCCCCGAAACAGCTCGGGGAGGTGCTCTTCGGGAAACTGCAGCTCCCCAGCGGCAAAAAGACAAAAACCGGCTACTCCACGGCGGCGGATCTGCTGGAAAAGCTGGCACCGGAGTACCCGATCGTGGATGAGATCCTGGAGTACAGAACGCTCACTAAATTGAAGTCAACCTACGCGGACGGGCTGGCGGCATACATCGGGGACGACGACAGAATCCACACTACCTTCAACCAGACCATCACCGCTACCGGGCGGATCAGTTCCACGGAGCCGAACCTGCAGAATATCCCGATGCGGATGGAACTGGGGCGACGGATCAGAAAGGTTTTTGTGCCCAAAGAAGGGTTTGTTTTGATGGATGCGGATTATTCCCAGATAGAACTTCGGGTGCTGGCGTCCATGTCCGGGGATGATCAGTTGATCGAAGCATATCAGCAGGATGCGGATATCCACAGGATCACGGCGTCCAAAGTGTTCCATATCCCCCAGGACGAGGTGACACCGCTGCAGAGGCGAAATGCGAAGGCGGTGAATTTCGGCATCGTGTACGGCATCAGTTCCTTCGGGCTGAGCCAGGATCTGAGCATCTCGAAGAAGGAGGCGGCGGAGTATATTGAGAAATATTTCGAGACCTATCCGGGGATCAAGGTATTTCTGGATACCTGCGTGAAAAACGCAAAGGAGAGAGGATATTCCGTGACCATGCTGGGCAGGCGCCGTCCTGTGCCGGAACTTTCCTCCAACAATTTTATGCAGCGTTCCTTCGGGGAGCGGGTGGCGATGAACGCGCCGATCCAGGGGACGGCGGCGGATATCATCAAGATCGCCATGATCCGGGTGGATCAGAGGCTGCGGAAGGAAGGATTCCGCTCCCGGCTGATCCTGCAGGTGCACGACGAACTGCTGGTGGAGACCGCCGCGGAGGAGGTTGAGCAGGTGCGGGAGATTCTGAGCACGGAGATGCGGCAGGCGGCGAAGCTGGCAGTGGAATTGGAGATTGATTTAAGCTGCGGGGATAACTGGTATGATGCGCATTGAGGTGGATGTGCTGTCTGATGAAGCGGGATGATCTGCATTGAGGTGAGTGTCAGGGGAAAATCAGAGCAAAGCTAATACGGAGAGATTTTGTGAGCGGCATGATTGCGGAGGATAGAGTATGGGGTTCTGGTTGTTTATGTTTATCTGTGACCTTCTGGTGCCGGTGACCTTTCTGATCTGCGGCAGGGTGATGTGGCGGCAGACGCCGGAGAAGATCAGCAGACAGGTCGGGTATCATTCAAAGCGCGCCATGAAAAATCCGGAGACCTGGAAGTTTGCCAATGAGCACTGCGGCAGGCTTTGGTGGAGGATCGGACAGGTGATGCTGCCGTTGTCCGTTCTGGTACAGATCCCGTTTGTGCACAGCAGCGTGGACAGGATCGGGACGATGGGCGGTATTTTGTGCACGGTACAGTCGCTGTTTTTGATAGTTTCCGTCATTCCGACGGAACTTGCGCTGAAAAGGACATTTACGGAGGACGGGGAGCGGATTTGACAGGGAAAGATTATGAACAGGAATCTCTCCTGTGCATGTAGAGAAAGGTATCATGAAGACCATATTTAACTTTTCCATAATAGCTCTGATTTGGAGCATTTATTATCTGGCAAAACGAATAACCGGAAATATATTGACAAATGTTGATATCGCGGTATGCGGGAGTGTTATAGTATTTTGTGTCAGCAGTATTGTATACTATATTTATAAGCATTTAAGCGGCAGAAAAGACGATTAGCGCCGGTTTGCAGGGGAGCGCAGGAAGAACAGTTGACAAAGACAGATAAGGGAGATGTAAACAGAACATCCTTTATCTGTCTTTGTTCTCATATAGTGTCAAAACTGGTAGAATAGGTAGGAATCCTCCGTGTATTCACCTGTTTTATAGTCAAAAATCAGGATTTTTCGCGGCTCCTCGAGGGAAATCCAGATGTCAAATTCCCGGGGTTCAAAATCGCCGTCCGTCACCAGTTTTCCGTCGGCAGACCACCAGAAGGAGGCGTCCTCGCCGACTATCGTGTCAACGCAAAATAAAAGTCCTTCCATGCCATCCACGACTTCGATGCCGGCGGAGCAGCTTAATGCATCTTTTGTCCGATCGAGCTGTGGGAAATGGTTATAGATTTCTTCTTCCAACGCCGCCAGTTCTTCATAGTGGTCAGACTGCCAGTGATAGATCTGCAGCCGGTCGTATTTCGGGCGGGCGAGATATGCCTTTTTGCCTTTCATATCCGGGATCGTGACCGCAAAATTTCGTTTTTCCTTTTGACCGGGCAGTGTATCCGCTGTGTAGATGAGGATATTGACCGCATTGTCATCCGCGTCGTCTGTCTCCCAGACGACGCGGGTGATGCGGGTGAGGGCCAGGTTCATCGTGCCGCTTATCGAGAGCGTTTCCGTCTCCTCATCGTAAGAAATCTCTGCTATGCTGATATCGCCGGGAGCGAGTGGCTCTCCGATCACAAAATGTTTCAGAAAAAAGCCTGCCACAGAGAGCATTAGCAGCCCGCAGGCGCTCCACGCCGCAAGCTTCAGCTTCCGAGTGCGCTTTCTGATTTTTTTGAAACCGTTCAGCGCCGCCTGTTCCTCGGGCGTTGTTTTTTCACAGAGCGCTTTGTCCATTTCCCGGTAAATCTGGTTACATTCCTCGCAGTGCCTGAGGTGCTCTCTCACCGCGTTTGTTCCCGCTTCGCTCAGTATGTCGTCGATGTACCCCGGAAGCAGGTCCCGGATAATATCACAATTTTCCATTTGATTCATGTGCATTCAACTCCTTTTTGATTTTCTGTTTAGCACGATAGAAGGTCGTTCTGCTCCAGTTTTCGTTCTTCCCGAGGATGGCGCCGATTTCCCGGAAGGAGAGTTCCGCCGTAATGCGGTATAAAACGACTTCCCGCTCTAATTCCGACAGATGATGGACTGCCCGGTACAGTTCCAGCCTGCGTTCCCTGCGGATGACGTCCGCTTCCCCGTCGGGGGCTCTTTGGTCCGGCAGATATTCTTCCAGTTCTACCATTTCCGCCCGGTTTTTCTTGCGGAGCTCCTGGTACAGGATGTGCCGGGCAATCTGGCACAGCCAGGTGGAGAGCTTACAGGAGCCGTCGTAGCGGTTGATGGAATCTATGGCGCGCAGAAAGGTTTCCTGCATCAGTTCCTGCGCCCATTCCGCATCGTGGATATGGGCATACAAAAACCGGTAAACCAGGTTCGCATACTCGCGGTAGACGGCGTCTAAATCGATGTTGTCGGGTATTTTCTGCATTTTTTCACCTCCTCGCCTTTCATGCCCTGGGGAGCGCCGTCAGGCGCATGTGAGTCAGCTGTAGCAATGTGAATGTAGAAGCCGGATTGCTTTGCTCAACTTTTATATCCCGTTTTAGAGGCGTTCGTTACAATAGGAATCGTTTTTATTTTGGTATTCTATAATTTTTTCAGTGTCTTTACAAGAATGAAGCGGAGAATGAAATGGGAGGGGAGGCGGGTATAAAAGAATTTGCTGTTTTCTGCTCAAAATGGATGAGAAATTGACTTTTTCCTGTTTGAGATATATTATAGATATTAATGATTATAGACATTAATGTCTATTGATACGATGTCAGAGTATGAAAAGTTTTGGAAAGATATGGAAGAAGAACTACAGATCATTTTAAAAAATTATATTGAAAAAGTAGAACAGGTATGCAATATTTTACTGAAAAGTATTAACAGAGCCGAAAATCTTTCATTGAGAAATAAGTATGATTTCTTTACTTACAGAACAAAATGCAGAAAGATGGAATTTGAGGCGGATGGAATCAGTTATCGTATGCATGGCATAGGGTGTGCGGCTTTTCGGGGAGAGGAGATGCTTATCGACTGGGACTTCGGATACAGGAGCAGGTGGTGCGGCATAGATCCGTGGAAGGTTTCGATGACATTGAAATATAATAACAGTTCTTATAAGCAGTATTATGACTGGAATCTGGTAAAAGCTGGATGTGAGGAGGCTGTCAGGAAAGGCATCATGTTTAAAAAACGTGATCGGTATTATTTTGAGATAAGGAAAGAGGAAACGTTTCAGCCCGATTTTCCGGCAGAATATGATACTTTGTTTATTGAACATTTTAATGCGGGCTGGTCTGTGCCGAGAAATAAAGTGACAGACCGGTTTGTCAGAAAAAGTGTGTGGGTACATAATAGAATTGATGAGAGCAAAGATCAGTATATATTAAGGTTTCTATCAGATGGCAGGGAAGTATTTACTATTGCTTATGACGATGTGAGTTATCCGGAGAGCGCTGTGAGGATCATGAGCGATGAGATCATAAAAAATCTAAGGTCTGATAATGCAGTAACGGATAACGGGCATTTGGCTTGAGAAACGGTTTGGGAGGACTTGTTTTGGGAAGAAGGACAGTGGAAGTGAATCCGGGTGATATTTTTACGATCCCTCTCTTTTTGCCGTCAAACTGGGGGGATGATTACGATGTGGATTACAGCAAATATAAATTTCATACCGATGACATATACGGGTTCGGGAGGCTGATCGAGATACAGACGGGAAATGTAGATCTGGTGGAGGTATTTCACTATGCCGGGCAGATACCCAAAAGCCCTGAGATCATACTGAATTCCGGGCGGATGTTTGCGCCGGAGCATGTAGGGCACCCTTATACGGGAAGAGGGCGCTGGCAGGCTGTATTTAACGATCCGCGCTATGATATGTGGCAGGATTCGGATTATGAGAATATTTCCTTTCTTTCTTCGGCGGGGCATATGTGGAAGGGAAAAGAAACGATCCCTATTTCAGCGAGGAGATATGACGAACTGAAGCGAGCGGGGGTACCTGATTGGGTGATGAATTCCCGCATCGATCTGGAAAAGCGGATTCGCTCGACGCTTGAGGCGTGGGGGATCGCGTTACATTATGAGCAGGTAGTCAAGGAGCGGAAGCATGAATTTCCGAAACCGAGAGATCCGGACAAAAAGCTGAAAGAGACGATCGCCCCGTTTCACTGGATATCAGGGCAGGGGAAATATACGTTGAGCCTGGATGCCGGTCTGTTACACGGGGATCTCTTTACAAAACATGATATGTTGGGAAACGGATATGACTGGGAAAAGATCGCGTCCGCATTTATGGAAAAACAGGGGATGGACGTCTACAGGAAGTTTCGTTTTGACTGTGAGGCGGATACATTTTCTCTGACATCCTCCTCCAAAAAGTTGTTGAAGGAATTTTCTCTTTCGTTCCATGAGTTTGTGATGGATACAGAGGTTTTTGAAGAATTTTTGAGAGGACTTTCGGGGAGATTTGCATGAAACAGGAGATATTTCTCGGAAGAGAGGAGAAAAGATGAGGCGAAGAACTGTTCGCCTGGGGAGATATAAAAGGATCAGGATGAGAAGGAAAAAGTGGCTTTATGCGGAAGTCGGATATTTTATATAGAGAAGGGAATAAAAAATGAGAAGAGGCGACAGAGAGATCAAAAATTTTGCGGAGATAGTTGATGTGATAAAAAAGTGTGATGTGTGCAGGATCGCATTGAATGACAATGGTTATCCGTACATAGTTCCGCTGAATTTCGGTATAAAAGCGGAGGGGGAGCAGATCGTTCTGTATTTCCACGGAGCGGCAGAGGGGAAGAAATACGAGCTGATCAGGCTGGATGATAGGGCGGGGTTTGAGATGGACTGTTCCCATAGACTTGTCACAGGTGCGGACGGGTGCAGCTGCACCATGAAATATGAGAGCGTTGTCGGCAGGGGGCGGATCGAGATCGCGCCGGAGGATGAGAAGACAAAGGCTCTTGCTGCGCTGATGGAGCAGTACCATGAGGGTGAATTTTCGTGTTCCGCTTCATTTCCCGAGGAAGCAGTGAGAAAGACGACGGTCTTTAAGCTCACGGTAGAACAGGTAAGTGGTAAAAGGAATTTGAAGTGATATGAGGCGGCAGGATAAAAGAGACGGAAAATAGAAATCCCTGACAGAGAGAAACCGGGAACAGAGAAAGAGCAGAGGAGAAGAGAGCAGAGAAAATCAATATGAAAAAATCAGAGATAAAGACAAATGCCATTCGGTTGTTGGAACAGAAAAAAATTCCCTTTGCGGTCCACAATTATGTGGACTCGGGAGTGATCAGCGGTATGGAGGTGGCACAGGTGCTTGAGGAGGAGCCGGACAGGGTTTTTAAGACCTTAGTCACGGTCGGGAAATCCGGGGAGCACTATGTGTTTGTCGTGCCGGTGAACAGGGAACTGAATTTGAAAAAGGCGGCTGCGGCGGCTGGCGAAAAGAATATCAGTATGATTAAGTCGAAGGAACTTCTGGAACTGACAGGATATATCCACGGTGGCTGTTCGCCGGTCGGAATGAAAAAATTTTTTAAGACTTTTCTTGACAAGAGCGCGGAAAACCATCAGACTATTATGGTCAGCGGCGGTAAGATCGGATATCAGATCGAGATTGCGCCGGAGGATCTGGGGAAAGTGATCCGGTTTACATTTGAGGATATCGCAGACTGATCATAGCTGCATTTGCGGGGGATAGCAAAAGCTGATGAGCGGGAGCCCGGGCGGTATGGACAAAGAGAACGGGAGATAATTCGCATTGACAAGATGCATTTTATTTGAGACTGGCAGCGGCGTCAGTTCTGACAAAGACTGAATATCTGCGAGAAGTTTTACAGGAATGCAAAAGAAGAGTACAAAGTGGGAAAAAGAGGCGACATATATGAAAACGATCGGCATCACCGGCGGGGTGGGCAGCGGAAAGACAGAAATTTTGTCCTATATCAGAGAAAACTATCCCTGTGAGATCATCCTCGCGGATGAGCTGGCGAAGGAATTGCAGGAGCCTGGCAGGGCGTGTTACGCGCCTTTGGTGGAACTGCTCGGGGAGGATATCGTCGGGGCGGATGGCAGGATCCTTAAGGCGGCGATGGCGGACAGGATTTTCAGAGACAGGGAGCTTCTTGAGGCGGTAAACGGGCTGATCCACCCGGCGGTCATCGCGGAAATCCTGCGAAGGAAGGAGCTGGCGAAAAAAAATGATAAAATCCGGCTTTTTTTTGTGGAAGCGGCATTGCTAATTGAGAACGGATTCGATAAAATATGTGATGAGATGTGGTATATATTCGCGAGAGAGAGCGTGCGGCGGGAGCGTCTTGCAGTTTCCAGGGGATACAGCGGGGAAAAGATAACAGCCATTATGGAAAAGCAGCTTTCGGAAAGTATGTTTCGTGAGAATTGTCAGGTGGTTATCGACAACAGCGGCTCTCTCGCGGAAAGCATCGGACAGATCGATCGGATATTGGAGGCTTATCAGTGGCAAAAGTAAAGAAGATATCGGGAAAAACGGTTTTCGGACTGGATATAGGCACCAGGAGTATTGTCGGGACAGTGGGCTATAAAAAGGGCGATGAATTTTATTGTCTGGCGCAGCGGATCAAAGAGCATGAGACAAGATCCATGCTGGATGGGCAGATCCATGATATCGGGCAGGTGGGCGAGACCATCACCGAGGTGAAGGAGGAGCTCGAAAAGGCTGTGGGCATGGAACTGACCGAAGTCTGTATCGCGGCGGCGGGGCGTGTGCTTCGGACGGCTACGGTACACAGCGCGCTGGAGTTTGCGGAGAGCAGGGAAGTGACCATAGAGGATATCTATAATCTCCGGTCCATGGCGATCGAGAAAGCCTATGAGGAGTTTACCTCGGAGGAGGATGCCGCCCTGTCCTTTTACTGTGTGGGAAATTCTGTGATCCGCTATTATATGAACAATTACCCCATCGGAAATCCGGAGGGGCACAAGGCGTCCAGCATCGGCGCAGACCTGATCGCCACCTTTCTGCCCGAGGATGTGATCGACGGGCTCTATAAGGCGGTGGAGCTCGCAGGGCTTCGGGTGGCAAGCCTGACGCTGGAGCCCATCGCAGCGATCCAGGTGGCGATCCCGAAAAATTACCGGATGCTGAATCTGGCGCTGGTGGATGTGGGGGCGGGAACTTCCGATATCTGCATCACGGACGACGGCAGTATTGTCGCCTACGGCATGATCCCCCTTGCCGGGGACAGCCTGACGGAGGTGATCGCGAAGCAGTGCCTGGTGGATTTTGCGGGCGCGGAGGCGATCAAGAAACAGCTCGGGGAGAAGGAGGAAGTGGAGTACGAGGATATCATCGGGCTTCCCCAGACCATGAAGAGCGCGGAGCTTTTGGAGATCCTTGATCCCTATATCAACAGGCTGGCGGAGGAAGCGGCGGAGAAGATACTGGAATTAAATGGCGGCAAGCCTGTCAGTGCCGTGTTTGTGGTCGGCGGCGGCGGCAAGATACCGGGCTATACGGACAAACTGGCGGAAAAGATCGGGATTGTGAGCCAGCGTTCGGCGCTTCGGGGAAAAGAAGTGATGGGAAACATCATCTTTTCGGAGGATGTGGAGAAGGATTCTACCCTTGTGACACCCCTCGGAATCTGTCTGAATTATTATGAACAGAACAACAATTTTATCGTGGTGACATTCAACGAGAAACGGATCAAGCTGTATGATAACGACAAGCTTTCCGTGGTGGATGCGGCGATGCAGGCGGATTTTTCCAACGAGCTTCTGTTTCCGCGGCGCGGGAAGGAACTGCGGTTTACGGTCAACAAAAAGGCAAGGACCGTAAAGGGACAGCTCGGGGAGGCGGCTGTCATTAAGATCGGAGGCAGGGAAGCCAATATCTATGCGCCGATCCATGAGAATGATGTGATACGGGTGAAGGAATCCACGGAGGGAGCGCCGGGGAGCATGTTGATCAGTTCTCTTCCCGAGTTCCGGGATATCATTTCCGTGCAGGTGCAGGAGAAGCGGATCGATGTGCCCAAGTATGCCAGAGTGAATGGTACTTATCAGTTGTCTTCCTACAATATTCAGCCGGGGGACGATATCGAGGTGCTGGATTACTGTACGGTGGCACAGCTTCTTGAGTTTATGGATATTCTGCTGCCGGAGGAGAAAGCAATCCTGGTGAACCACAAGCCGGCGGACCGGGAGACGAAGGTCTATGAAAATTATCTGGTGAGCTTTGTGGAAAAATCCGAACTCGAGGCGGCGGAGGCGGAGAAACTCCGGGCGCTGCGGGAGGCGGAGACGGAGCGCCACAGGAGCGTTTATGAGAAAGCCGGTGTCCGGGATGCCCGTGAAGACGATGAGATGACGGAAGATGCAAAAGAGGACGACGCGGAAGAGATAGAAGAAAACGGCATGGAAGCGGCAAAGCAGAGGAACGAAAAGAAGAAAGAAGTGATCTCCATACCGGTTACGGTGATGGTGAACGGTGCGCCGGTGGTGCTCACCGGAAAGAAAGAGTATGTTTTCGTGGATATCTTCAATGTGATCGATTTTGACCTGTCAACGGTCAGGGGAAATCTTGTCACAACGATCAACGGTGAGACGGCGCAGTATCTGCAGCCCCTGAAGGAGGGGGATGCGCTGGTGATCCGGTGGGAGTAGGAAAAAAGCAGACAGCGTGAGGAATACAGATGAGAATGTGCAGTATTGCCAGCGGGAGCAGCGGCAATTGTATTTATGCGGGTTCCGAGAGCACCCATCTTCTGATCGATACGGGGATCAGCGGAAAAAGAACGGAGAAAGGGCTTGCGGGGCTGAATCTGTCCATGCGGGACATTGACGGGATCTTTATCACCCATGAACATGCGGACCATATTCAGGGGCTCGGCGTGCTCTCCAGAAAGTATGAGATACCGATCTATTGCACGGAGGGGACAAAGAGAGGGATTCTGAGCGACAGTCACATCGGCGTTGTCGATGAGGCGCTCTTTCAGGTGGTGGAGCCCGACCGGAAATACTCGGTGAAAGATATGGCGGTCACGCCGATCCGTATCAGCCACGACGCGGCGGAACCGGTGGCTTATAAGATCAGCCATGGAAAGCAAAAAGGCGCTGTGGTGACAGACCTGGGCGTTTACAATGATTATACCGTGGAACATCTGAAAGATATGGATATCCTGTTTCTGGAGGCGAACCACGATGTCAATATGCTGGAGGTGGGACCGTATCCCTATCCGCTGAAGCGCCGGATCATGGGAGAGCGGGGACATCTCTCCAACGAGGCGTCAGGGCAGCTTTTGTGCCGGATCCTGCACGATAACCTGAAGGCGATCGTGCTCTCCCACCTGAGTAAGGAGAACAATCTGCCGGAGCTCGCCTACGAGACGGTGCGGGCGGAGGTGACGATGTCGGAACTGCCGTATAAAGGCGGGGATTTTCCTCTGTATGTGGCGAGAAGGAGCGAGCCTTCGGAAGTGATCTGTATCTAAACGCCCATGCAGCAGAAATGCACCCACGCGGCAGTCGCCAATATATCCAAGTCAACCAAAGTTTGGCTTTAAGCACGGCTGTCTGGCTCGTTGCCCGCGGGAATAAAAGCGGGCGTTTAGTTACTTCATAATATGCATGGCGCGTGTACGGACAGCGCAGCAAGTGCGCAGTCCTGATTGAAGGTTGAGACTTTTACAGTAAAATTTATAGAGGAAAAAGAGGACCGGGAAATGTCAGAATTAAAGGCTATGATAAATATCGGCGGTGAGATGGCAAAAAAGCTGACGACGGTGGGAATCGATTCGCCCGAAAAACTGATGGAGCTCGGCTCAAAACAGGCGTTTTTCAAATTGAAGGCGGCATACCCGAATGTCTGCCTGGTACATTTGTATGCGCTGGAGGGGGCGATTCAAAATACGGAATTCAACAGCCTTCCGGAGGAGAAGAAAAAAGAATTGAAGGAATTCAGTGATTTTTTGAAGCGGTAACAGGAACTGAAGTTTACGTAATGTCAGGGCATGGCAGAAGATAATTATAGTGGAAAAGACTACGGGAGCGCAAAATGGAAGAAAAAAGTATGCTGGAACAGCGGCGCATGGCATGGCAGGAAGAAAAACGGAAGCGGGATGAACTTAAAAGGCGCGAGCTTGAAAAGCTGTCCGGTTATGAAATTCCATCCGGCGGGGAACAAAAGCGGGGATTACGGATGCTGCCGCTGGGGGCGGAAAATGCGGAGATCATAAAATTGCTGATCGAGTGGACGGAACTCCTGGCAAAAGAGAACTATGAAGAAGCGCTTGAAATGTTCCAGCAGTATAACCATGAGCTGGATTGGACCCCGGAATTGCTGGAGTCCGCCGTATACGGCTACGGGTGCCCGGGATATACGAGGGAGGAAGCGGAGAGGGAGTTTGGTTCAAGCGACTATAAAATAACTTCGCTTCTGGAGAATCCTGAGCGGGATGAGATTTTGATGCATATTGATATCGATTATGAGACAGTGACTGAGGAAGGTGCGAGGATGCGATGCCTGACAGGGACGGATTATGGGAATATCATAGGATATGTGCACTATGACGATGTGCCTTTAAACGGTGAAAGGAGTGATCTGACAGCGATATTTCATATAAAGAAGCTGGACGAGAAAAATATGACGCTGTCATTTTATGATCTGCATGTGATGTGATGGATGGTGATTGCCGGGAGATTATGGAATACATAAAATTGTTTTGGAATCATGAACTGGACGAGGAACCGGTGATCATTTTCTATGAGGTAAATACAGATGATGAGCGGTCAGGGATCAGATCAATCGATATTTTTGCGGATGGGACAACAAAGAATATAGATGATCTTTACGAAGGGGCTATAGAAATAACCCCCATTCCGACAGTGGAAGAGTTAAATGCCGGTATATGGGGAGAAGGATTTCATGCGAGCCTGATTGATAAAGAGGCCTTTGATAAAGTATGGGAAGAATGCTTTTATAGCATGGATTAAAAACAGGAGTTTGATAATGAAATACAATACTTTATTATATACACAATAAAGTATATTTATAAGAAGAGGAGAAAGGTTATGAAAAAGACGATCATTACAGTAGTAGGAAAAGACACCGTAGGCATTATCGCGAAGGTATGCACTTATCTGGCGGAGAACGGGATCAATATCCTGGATATCTCCCAGACCATCGTGCAGGGGTATTTCAATATGATGATGATAGTGGATACCGCCGGGGCTTCCAAAAAATCGGCGGAAATCTCGGAGGAGTTAAAGGCGCTCGGCGAAGAAATCGGCGTGGTCATCAAGTGCCAGAAGGAAGAGATTTTTGATATGATGCACAGGATTTAATAAACGATAGTTCTTTTTCGGCATTTTTTCACAACCGGCGCTTACGGGTAACAGAATAATGGAGGAGATCACAAATATGGTTAACTACATACGAAATCTGAAAATCAGACTGAAACTTTACGTTCTTATAGGAGTCGCACTGCTCGGCTTACTGATTATCGGTGGGATGTCATTTATTCTTATGGGCCGTATGAACAGTATGGCAAGCGATATATCAACAAGCTGGCTTCCAAGCATCAATGTAGCAAGGGATATGAGCACTACGATTTCCAATATCCGTCTCAATGAACTGGGGTATCTTACCGCAATTTCCGAAGAGGTGAAGAAATCCAGCCTTCAGTACCTTCAAAGCGAAAAGGAAGATATGAATACTCTTCTGGCTGAATATGGGGAAATGATTGATGAAGAAGAATTGGATTTTTATAATAATGCCATGAATATCTGGAAGCAGTATGATCAGGCGGATGAAGAGATGATGGCATTGGCCAGACAGGGCAGCACGGAGGAGGCACGCGCTATTTTGGAAGGTGAATGCGTAGATCTTTACAATTCATTAAACAGTGCATTTAATGATATTATTGTCTATAATACGGAAGGCAGTGAAGATGCCACAGAGGAAAGCTTTTTTCTTTATAGAATTGCCATCGTCATTATGCTGGCAGTTATCATCGCCGCGATCCTTTTGGGGGTCTATTTCTCATTTGTAGTAGTGCGTCTGATTAAGACACCTGTTTCCGAAATCGCGGATGCCGCCATAAAAATGGCAGAAGGTGATCTGGATGTAAAAATTTCCTATATGTCTGAGGATGAGTTGGGCGTGCTCGCCGTGCAGGTAGGCAGGCTGATCCATAAACTTCAGGTGATTATCGACGATGAGAATAAATTCCTGGCCAGGATGGCAGAGGGGGATTTTACGGTGGATTCTGTTTGTGAAGAAGAATATACCGGCGCCTTTGCGCCGCTTTTGGTTTCTTTCCGGGGCATTGCGGAAAAACTCAATGATACGATGCAGCAGATCAGCCAGAGTTCCGCTCAGGTTGCAGGCGGAGCGGAGCAGCTATCTGAGGGCGCTCAGGACCTGGCTCAGGGAGCGACGCAACAGGCAAGTTCTGTGCAGGAACTCGCCGCCACCATGGATATGATCTCTGACAAAGTAAAGCAGACCGCAGCCAATGCACGGCAGGCCAATGAGGCGGCGGGGCATATCAGTACGGAAATGGATGAGAGCAACAAAAAAATGCAGCAGATGATACAGGCGATGAATGACATCAGTACCGGTTCCAAAGAGATCGGCAAGATTATTAAGACGATGGAAGACATTGTTTCCCAGACCAATATCCTTGCGCTTAACGCCGCTGTAGAAGCTGCCCGCGCAGGCACTGCCGGAAAGGGATTTGCCATAGTGGCCGAGGAAGTCCGCAATCTGGCGAATAAAAGTGCAGAGGCTTCCAAAAACATCTCGATTCTGATTGCAAATTCTCTGAAGGTAGTGGAAAACGGAACGAAGATCGTTGACGATACGGCGCAGTCTCTGCAGCAGGCATTGAATGGCGTAAACGAAATGGCGGATGTTATTGGACAGATCTCGGATGCCAGCAACGATCAGGCTGAATCCATTTCCCAGATCATGACAGGGATCGATCAGATTTCAAGTGTTGTGCAGACAAACTCAGCGACCGCGGAGGAAAGCGCGGCCGCAAGCGAAGAGTTGTCCAGCCAGTCACAGCTTATGAGGGGACTGGTAGAAAGGTTTAAGTTGAAATAAAGGATAAGACAGGAAAAGGGCTTTTGGTATATAATTATTTCAACAAAAATTTTCCGAGGAGGGAACGATGATCAATTTTTTTGAAGTGGCAGAGACCAATGAGATGATAGATAAAGAGAATCTGGACGTCCGCACGATCACGCTGGGCATCAGTCTTCTGGACTGTATCGATGCGGATCTGGAGAAGTGCAGGGAGAAGATCTACCGCAAGATCAAAGAGAAAGCGGGGAATCTGGTGCAGACGGGCGAGGAGATATCCAGGGAGTTTGGTATTCCCATCGTCAACAAGAGGATATCCCTTACTCCCATCGCGCTGGTGGGCGGCGCCTGCTGTAAGACGCCTGCGGATTTTGTTTCCATTGCGAGGGTTCTGGATCGGGCGGCGCATGAGGTGGGCGTCAACTTTATCGGCGGCTATTCCGCGCTGGTGGCAAAAGGGATGACGAAGGCGGACAGGCTGCTTATGGAATCCATACCTGAGGCGCTCGCCTGTACGGAGCGGGTGTGCAGCAGCGTCAATCTGGGTTCCACCCGCACAGGTATCAATATGGACGCGGTGCGCATGATGGGCGGTATCATCAAGAGGGCGGCGCACCTGACAAAAGAGCGGGATTCCATGGGCTGTACGAAGCTGGTGGTGTTCTGCAACGCGCCTGATGACAATCCCTTCATGGCGGGGGCTTTCCACGGCGTGACGGAGGCGGATGAGATCATCAATGTGGGCGTCAGCGGTCCCGGCGTTGTGAAGACCGCGCTGGAGAAAGTGCGGGGCGAGAGTTTTGAGGTGCTCTGTGAGACCATCAAAAAGACGGCGTTCAAGGTGACGAGAGTGGGACAGCTTGTGGCGAAGGAGGCGTCGAGGCGGATGCAGGTGCCCTTCGGCATCGTGGATCTGTCGCTTGCGCCGACGCCGGCAATCGGGGACTCCGTGGCGGATATCCTCTGTGAGATCGGGCTCGATAGGGCGGGGGCGCCGGGAACCACGGCGGCTCTCGCGCTGTTAAATGATCAGGTGAAAAAGGGCGGCGTTATGGCGTCCTCCTATGTGGGCGGGCTTTCCGGCGCCTTTATACCGGTCAGCGAGGATCAGGGCATGATCGACGCGGTGCAGGCAGGGGCGCTCACGCTGGAAAAACTGGAGGCGATGACCTGTGTCTGCTCCGTGGGGCTTGACATGATAGCAGTTCCCGGCGACACGAAGGAGGAGACGATCGCGGGGATCATCGCGGATGAGATGGCGATCGGCATGGTGAACCAGAAGACCACGGCAGTCAGGATCATACCGGTGATCGGGAAAGGCGTGGGGGAGAACGTGGAGTTCGGCGGACTTCTCGGGCACGCGCCGATCATGCCGGTCAATTCCTTCGGATGCGAGAACTTTGTGAACAGAGGCGGCAGAATCCCCGCCCCGATCCACAGCTTTAAAAACTAAGCCGCTGTTTTTCAAGCGGCGCTACGAGCAAAAAGCGAAGCGTTTGCGAGTCGAGATCACTGTTTTTCAAGTGCCGATACAGAGCATAGCGCCTGCAATGCAGGCGCAGCGAAGCGTTTGCGAGTCGAGCCTTAACATTTCAAGCGCCGCTGTGCTCCCGGCAGGGCAGCGGACAGGGCGCTCCGGGAAAAGTAGCAGAACAATGGGAACCGTAAAGGCTGGCTCAACTACCTTTGCTATTTTTCCTGGTAAATTGGGATTGTAAGTTAGATTATATTCTCACCTAGAATTATTTTAGGCATTGTAGTTAAACAGCGATTCCAGCGTTTATAAAATTTCTCTACACCGAGCTTAGATACCCTTGCATGTGCTTCTTCATTTTCCAGTACCCAATATAGGACATATGTTACCTTACCTATATTTTTTGTTAGACGGATAGGTAATTCTCCGTTTTTAACTGCATTAAAATCTTTTTGTCTGTGAGTACGTTTTATATAATGCACATCAATAACTCCATCTTGTTCTAAATAAAACGCAGCTACTTCTTTCATCAACTCTTCAATTTCGTCTAACCTGGTTAATTTTGCTTCATATATACATATCTCATTAAACATAGCACCCTCCTAAAATGCGGCATTGGAACAAACAAATATTCACCACAATCATAACTCAAATGCTGGTAGAAGTATACAGGACAGTTCATATTTCCCATTTTTGAATTTAAGATTGACAGGGAGATTTTTTTTTGCTATATTTAAATCGTAAGTAGTAAGTAATAAGTAGTAAGCAATAAGAGCTCAGAGATTGCGAGAGGAGAACTTAAACTAAACGCCCATACGGCCGTAATTGTACCACCATAAATAAAAGTGGGCGTTTAGTTACTTCATAAATGCATACATGCAGCAAGCTGCATGGCGCGTGTACGGACAGCGCAGCAAGTGCGCAGTCCTGATGAAAGGTTGAGACTTTTACAGTAATAAGTTCTGGAAAGTGAACAATAAGAAAGAGGAACAGAAAGAGAGGGAAGCTATGAAAAAAGAATATACCATATCTCAGCAGTTTGCGCTGATCAGCCTTGACAGCCTCTCCTGCAGCCATCGTTCGACGGCGAAATGTGCGGCAGTGCGGGGGATTGCGGCGGCGAAACTTTTGGAAAAAGCGCTGTTTATGCAGGAGGATATGCCCGATGTGAAGGAGTTTCAGGAAAGGCTTAAGACGGGGATCGCGGCAATAAAAAGTATGAAAAAGAAAGAGATGGACGGGGTGGAGAAGGAGACGGCGGATATGTTGCTTGCCGATGGAGGAATGGAGATCGCGCCGGATCTGCTGGGCTGCGATATGAATTATTATACGGCAAGTGTTTCGCTGAAATCATATCGCAGTGACAGAGGAGTATATCTGTCCATAGTGGAAAGATTGCGCGCTGAGATACTCGAAGAGGGACCGATAACGCTGGAATGCGCCTGCCTCCTTTGGCTGATCCGGGAGAGCGGCTGTATGCATGATATTTTCTCAGTGCGGGAACAGGAGCGGGTATGGGAGCGGATGGCGGCGTTCGTCACGGAGAAAACGGAAGATGAAAGTGCAGGCATTCGGCGGAAATCTGCGGAGGCGGACAGCGTGGGCAGCCAGCAGGAACTGTCAGAGGCAACGGATGACAAAACAGGCAGCCGGCAGGAATTGACAGATGAAGATCAGATAAGTATGATATGGGGACAGGAGTTTCACAGAGGGATCGAGCAGATGATAAAATCCTTTTTGAAAGGGAAGCGTGAACTGTTTAAAAATCCGTATCTGGAAGGGATCAATCTGTTGTTTCCTTTTCTGGACAGGAGACAGGCGATCTTTGTGGATTTTGTGATCTTCGGAACGGACGTAAAACAGAGAAGGCAGGCGATGATAGAATTTTTGTCGGGGAGAGGACACCATGTGGAGGAAGTAAGGCGCGGCACGGAGACGCTTTTGCGGATCGACAATATGTATTATCGCGTGTGGCCTAAAACTGTGAGCGTGGGAAGGATTCCGGTGCAGGGTGCAAGCCTTCTGCCTGTCTATCAGTAGAAAGAGAAAACGTTATGTCAAGACAAAGAACAATGGAGAAAATCCTCGCATCCGAGTATGTGACGATCGGTGAACTGGCAAGGCTGACGGGCTGTCGGTACAGTACGTTAAAATTTTATACGGAGGAAAATATGCTCCCCTTTGAGCAGGCGGAACAGAATCTGACAAGAAGATACAGGCGGGAGGAGAGCGTTAAGCGTGTGGAATGGATACGCGCCCAGCGGGAGAGCGGGAAGACTGTGCCGGAGATCAGCGGGATGCTCAGGGCGCAGGACGCAAAAAGGTGATTTTTGAAAACAATATCAATAGTAACGCGATACACCATACTTAGCCGGACAATGTTTTTCACCCTCACAGAATGATGATGTTTTGTGTATATTCGCTTCCGGGACTTGTGCCGGGCAGAGCTGCCCGGTACAGTTCGGAAGCTTTTATTGTGCGCTCAAGCTGGGCGAGGGCAGGCGGAGATAAATAGTTTGGTGCATCCGCCAGCTTGGAGATGAGAGGGATGGATGCGCGGCGTCTGATCTCGGAGAGAAGAGGCTGTGCCTGTCTGCGAAAGCCCAGAATGCGGGCGTAGAGAGCGGCTCCCTGCCTTTTTTCCTGCGCCACATCCTCCTTTGTGATACGAAGCAGGATATGGAGGAGGGAGCGGCTTATCCTGGTGGAAGTCAGGTTTTTGGTTTTCATGGCGGCGCAGAGTTCCGTGACGGAAGAACACTGGCGGAATACCTGAAGGAGCCGGTCGGAAAACGCCGGCGTCACATCCTGATACCGGTTGAGGGTTTCCCCGTCAGTATATTGCAGAGTATAGTAGAGCGGCAAATACAAGGCATCGAAGGTCACATATTGTTTTTGATCCAGGGCTTCTGAATAAAGGCTTTGGCAGGCATCCGGCACATAATGCTGGAAAAAATTATCTCTATCATCCTCATTGAGGGAGGAGAGAAAGGCTTTTCGCAGCCCGGAGGCGGAGGCGTACTGCGGCGATGACATCGTACCGGTTTGAGAGGGCGGCGCTGCCGGGGAGGATTTTCCGTCTATATCAGAAGCATTATCGGTGCAGGAGTATTCTCCGGCGGAATGTAAGGCTTCGTGATAACCCGATCCAAGGCGCCTTACAGTGACCGGGACAATGGAGGAGCGCAGCTTATAGAGTGCTTTACAATACTCTGCGCCAAGGATATTGTTGGGGCTCTCCAGGGAAATGAGGATATCCTGTATATCCGGTGGTGTCAAGGGGCGTCTGCCGGGGAGTTTATTGTGCAGGCTGTTTTCATGTTCGGACATGCCGTATACCGTCTTCAGAAACAGGGACAGGGCTTCATACCGCGCCTTCGGAAAACTCATGCCGGCATTCAGAAATTTGCGCAGAAAGTTCCGGTAGGCATCCGGCTCTTCGGATAACATCTCTCCGGCGAGCAGAAAGCCGCGCACCTTGCCGCTCTCACTGCCGAAACCGAGATGGCTGACACATCCCAGATGATCGAGAAGAGAGACCGCTCCCTGTGCAAAATATTCCGCGCTGCCTGTGGAAATCGATACGGGCAGTTCCAGCACAAGATCGGCGCCGGACAACAGGGCGGCGCGTGTCCGCAGTGATTTTGGGAAAAAGGCTGGCTCCCCGCGCTGTACATAGTCCCCGCTCATGACGACAACACAAAACGCCGCTCCGGTCTCCCGGCGCAGATGCCTGATCAGATATTCATGCCCGGTGTGGAGCGGATTGAACTCCGCGATAACGCCCAGAATGTTCATAACATCTTATATCCTTTTCGTTTTTTATGTCACTTATTCTATCATATTTTATCATACTTTTTCCGGTAGTTCATCCATATCTTTTTCGGAGGGGCTGAACCGGAACGATCTATAGAAGTCAACCTGTAACAGTGATACCTGAGGGCTGAACTGCTGCACCAACCCTGATTCAGAGGGAGAAAGATATTGATATGGGAACAAATATTCGGTATAATGAATGCGGGCGAAGCCGCAACACCGGGTTTAAGCGCAGGGAAGGAAACAACAGTACCGAGAAGACATGCTATGTGGCAGAGGAAGATATCTGAGGATGAAATCAGGTTTACATAGATAGAGAACAGATGATGACAGGAGAAGCCGGACAATGAAAAAAATGATTTACGCGGTAAAAAGAGGAAGAAAAACAGGGATTTTTAATGAATGGCTGAAATGCTTTGAGCAGACAAACAAGTATCCGAATTCAAAATTCCGCCGTTTTGAATATCGGAGCGAGTTTGAGAATGAAGCGGAAGATGTGCCCGGCAGTCTGCGGCATGCCATAAAAGAAGCGAAAGAATATCTGGAGGATCTGGTGTATCTGGGTGAGAGCGCCGACTATTTGAAAGATGCAAGCTGGGAGGAGGATGGCTATCTGCCCTTCGGTGCCGGGCCTGAATCGGAAGAGCCGGAGTTTTTTTCAGAAGAGGAGGATGTGAGCCGGGAGATGGATGGCTATCTGCCTTTCGGTGCCGGGCCTGAACCGGAAGAGCCGGAGTTTTTTTCAGAAGAGGAGGATGTGAGCCGGGAGATGGATGGCTATCTGCCTTTTGGCGATAAGCCTGATACGGAAAATCCGAAGTTTTTTTCTGACAAGGGAGAGCAGGAAGAAGAGGGTATGGAAGACAATGAGGAAGAATATAGCAAGTGGTTAGCTGCAAACAGAAACACTCCTGATGTGCCGACGGGATACTGGAAGATGGCAAAAGATATGAGGGAGTATATTGAGATAATTAAGGACTTTGAGGAGAGTGACAGCGCCAGAGCATCTGCGGCAGATAAACTCAGAAAAAAACTGAACAGATGTCTCTCCGATGTGAATTTAAACAGGCTGACTGCTGTTTATCGCCGCAAAAAGGAAAACAATGCTATTGGATACGATGTGGCTGCCGTATCTTCCTTTGTGACGCGGATGCTGCGCACATACCCGGAGCCGAAGCTGTCAGAAATTCAGAAAGTGGAGGATGAGGTTTCCATCCGGCAGATTTTTATGGAGGCTGAAGCCGTAGAAACGGAACTGAAACAACTGATCTGCGGACAGGATGCAGCGATCGAGAGGCTGAGCGAGGCATATTTTAATACGGAATTGAAAGCGCGCCTTGTGCCGAACAGGAGAGGGCCTAGAAGCGCCTACCTTTTAGCGGGACCTCCGGGGGTGGGGAAGACTTTTATGGCGCAGCAGTTTGCTTACAGGCTGGGGATTCCTTTTCAACGTTTTGACATGTCGGGATATTCCAGCAGAGAAGCCCTACAGGAATTGCTCGGTTTTGCCCCGACCTGGAGGGACTCGGAACCGGGCATACTCACCGAATTTGTGTTTAAAAATCCGAAATGTGTTCTTTTGTTCGATGAAATAGAAAAAGCACATATCAACGTCATACGAATGTTTTTACAGATTTTGGATGACGGAATCTGCGAGGATAAATATAATCAGCGGGATGTATCATGTAAAAATACTATCATTTTTTTTACGACCAATGCGGGCAGACAGCTCTACCTTGACGCGCGAAATGAAAATCTTACAATGCTTTCGGAGAGAGTGTTGATAGACGCGCTGGGGAAGGATAAAAATCCGGAGACAAAGGAGCCGTATTTTCCGCCGGAAATACTTTCGAGGATGTCTTCCTATACAGTTATCATGATGAACCATTTAAAGGCAGATACGACTTTAAAGCTGGTGGAGAAGAGTGTAGATGATCATTTTAAAAGACTGAAGAAAAAATATGGCTATGAGCTGAGTCAGGGAAAGGAGAACCTGGCGAGGACCGTGTTGTATTCTATGGGGGGAAGCGCAGATGCCAGAAATGCTTCCGAGATAGCAGATAAACTTACTGACAGGGAAATACGTAAGTTTTTGAAACTGCTGGAGGACAGGCAGGGACCGGATGAAAACGATGGGGGAAGAAGGATCGAGTGGAAATGTGATCTGGAGGACGCCACAGAGGAAATCAGGGATTTTTACCTCGGAGAAAGGGACTGTGTGGTCCCTGTCTTCGGAGCAGTGGAATATGTGCCGGTTGAAAAGATAAAAAATAACAATGTATGCGTGAAGAACACGGTGGATATCAAAGAGTTTATGGAGATGATCCATAAGGAAAATGTTCTTTTTGTCGTCATTGATTACCTGTACGGCCTTGAAAATGCGGGAAACGGGTTGAGCATTGTGGATGCCGGAACGCTCGGGCGGGAGGCTTTCTCAAAACTTCGGGAGGAAGACAGAGAAATCCCGATATATATTTTAGACGGAAGCCGTGGACGCGGCTATACGGAAAAAGAAAAAAATGCCCTGATGAGACGAGGGGCTTCAGGATTTATTGAGCGCGATTATTTCAGAAGCCAGCTGGAGCAGTCCTATCTGGACGTATGCTGTCAGACGGTGATGGAGACATTGACAGCGCGGCACCAGGTTCTGACGTATAAAACCAGAATTGAATTGGATGAAAAAAATCATATCGGCAGTATCATTTTCTGTGATTTCAGGCTGGAGGCGGCAGTGGAGTCCGAGGATCGGGCTTCCATGCTGTCCGAGGATCTGCGTCCGCATAAAAGCTGGGATGATATTTATGTGTCCGGGGATCTCAAAAAGGAGATGGAATTTTTCATTCATTATCTCCAGAATCCTAGGAAGTATAATAAGAAAGGCGTGAAGCCGAGGGGAATTCTGTTGTATGGCCTTCCCGGGACCGGAAAAACCCTTCTGGCAAAGGTCGCTGCTTCGGAATCCGGGTTGAATTTTCTGTCCGTCAGCGCGAGTGAGTTGTTTAACGGAGGTTCTGAGAAGGTACAGGATGTATTTCGTATCGCGAGAAAATATGCGCCTGCGATCCTGTTTATCGATGAGATTGATGCCGTAGGTATGGAGCGCGGATACTCAAATTTGCCCAACCCGGTTCTGAACGCGTTGCTGATCGAGATGGATGGGTTTAAAAAAACGGACGATAAGCCGGTGTTTGTCATGGCTGCAACGAATCATGGAAATAAAATTGATTCCGCTCTTCAACGCCGTTTTGACAGAACCTTCGATATGGGCTATCTGGATAAAAAAGGAAGAAGGTGGCTGCTGGAAAAAAACATCAAAAAGCAGAGCGATATGTTTGATGTTTCTGATGAAAAACTGGAGAGCATTGTTGTCAGATCTGAGAGACTGTGTCCGGCAAAGCTTGAGCAGGTAGTTGAGGCAGCTCTGCGGGAGGGGATTCGGTCGGGACGTATTATTGATGACGACCTGTTTGATGAGATGTTTGAAAAATGCAGCATGGGCGAAGAAAAGGTTATCATTTCCCAAAAGGAGATAGAGAGTACCGCATATCACGAAGCAGGCCATGCCCTGATCTATCTGTACTATGGTGAGGTGCCCGGCTATATGAGCATTGTGGCGAGGGGCGATCACGGGGGATATACGCAGACTGAAATAGAGGAGGGGTGCCCGTCCAAAGAATATCTGCTGGAAAGAATCTGTGCGGCATTGGGAGGCAGGGCGGCAGAACTGGTATTTCAATATGGCCTGACATCCGGCGCATCCTCTGATCTGGCTGCTGCCACATGTATTGCCAGAGGTATGGTGTGTAAGCTTGGGATGTATGAACAGGAAATCGGATTGGCTGTGATCGGAGAAGAAGAGCTTATATATAACGAAAAGGCAAATGGGCTTATCAACCGGATTTTATCTGAACAGATGAAAGAGGCAGCAGGCATTATTGAGGCGAATCGGGATGCAGTGAAACGTCTGGCGGATGCGGTTATGCAAAACGGGAAGAAGTATCTGACCGGGAAAGAAATCCTGGAGGCGGCGGGCAAGCTGAATAAAAAATAAGCAGAAAATAAAAGAGGGTGTCCCCAAAAACGTAAATGACGGGGACACCCTGAAAAGTAATCAGAAAACTTACACATTTTACCTGGCAATTTTTGAAGGGGAAACTTTAAAGCTAACATACTTATGGCCATTATACTCGTAATCTTTCAGCTTGCCCTTTACGGTATATTCTGTTCCCGTTCTGACTGTAACAGGGAATTCAATAACTTCGTCGGCCAATAGTTTCGCACATTCCTCCTCTGTAAACGTATGATCACTGAATGTCTTTTTGAAGCGGATATTTATCCCACGCCAGGTACCTGAACAATAATTCTTCGAATTTACCAAATTAAAGCCAACATATGTATGGCCTTTATACCTTGAATAGTCCAACTTGCCTTTTGCTGTATACTTCTTTCCATTATTAGCTGTGGCAGAGAATTCAATAACTTCATCGGCCAATAGTTTCGCACATTCCTCTTCTGTAAATGTATGATCACCGAATGTTTTTTTGAAGCGGACATTTGTCCCCCGCCAGATACCCGCACAGTAATCTTTCTGATCTGCATGCGTATAACGCGATGCTTTATGCGCATCTGCTTTATCTGCTTCATATGCTTTAAGCGCTTTATCTGCTGCTTTATATGGATCCGGCTCATACGCATCTGCTTCATATGCATCTGCCAAATACTCCCCCTCTGCATCAAGAATATCTTCCCAGTCAATTCCCATGATCATGTTCTCCTTATAGTGATATTTTATTTACTATTGTCTCTGGCGGCAAAATCTTCTTACAACTCATCTTTCAAAAACTTTATTCAAATACTCTGTTATTGTCAGCATAAAAATCTCCTGATGTACTTTGAGGAAGACAAACTAAAAACTACTGACAGGAGTAACTTTATCGGATGATCATTACAATAAACTAAGAAAAGTTTATTGTAATGTCTTAATTCTGTCAAGTTGAAAACATCGGGAGGCAGGGGACAGTTCAGCCATCTGCTTACCCGCGGGTAAAATTTTTCTGTAAACAATCCTGCGAGTTATGCAGGTGCTGCGCATAATGTGTTCGGAGAACACATGGAATAGTGAAACCTGAAGGACGGACTGTCACTTATTTATGAAACGACAACCCTGTAAAAAATGCATCTGTATATTTCTTTTTTCTAAAAATGTGGTAAAATGACCAGGGAGGCAATTAGAGAAGCGCTTTTTAAACCCGGCAATTTACGGGGTAAAGTTTGCCGGCGGACAGAACGTGAAAAGAGAGGAGACACCATGGGGAAGATTCGTGACAGTCAGAAGAAGCTGGCGGCCATCAACGATCTGTCAGGGTTCGGCAGATGTTCTATTGCCGTAGAACTGCCGATCATTTCCGCAATGAAAATACAGTGCTGTTTTGTGCCAACAGCGGTTTTTTCCAATCATACAGGCTTTCAGTCTTTTTACCTGGAAGATTTTACGGAGAGAATGCGCCCTTACATGAGGGAATGGGAAAAGCTGGAACTGCATTTTCAGGGGATCTGCAGCGGCTTTCTGGGCTCGCCGGAGCAGATCGATATCGTGGAAGGATTTTTTGAGCACTTTAAGGATAAAGATACGGTAGTTGTTGTCGACCCCGTGATGGGAGATTACGGAAAGATGTATCCCACTTATTCCATGGAGACCTGCCTGAAGATGCGGGAACTGATTCCCTGGGCGGATATCATCACGCCGAATCTGACCGAGGCCTGTATCCTGGCCGATATACCCTATGAGGAAAAATGGACCAGAAAGAGGCTTTTGTGGCTGGCGGAGCGGCTTTCTGAGATGGGGCCAAAGAAGGTGGTCATCACCGGGATCATTCAGGGGGAATTCATCGCAAACTACTGTTATGAAAAGGGGAGGGAACCCAGGATTTTCCGCACGATCAGGGCGGGAACCCAGAGGAGCGGCACGGGAGATATCTTCGCTTCGATCATAGCGGCGGACGCGGTGAACGGCGTGCCCTTTGAGCAGTCTGTGAAAAAGGCGGGCAGGTTTATCAAAAAATGTATACAACGGTCGATCGAGATGGGGATCCCTCTCACGGACGGCGTTTGTTTTGAGGAGTTTCTGCATACTTTAAAGTAGGCAGGGCTGTGGTATGAATCAGCATCGGGGGCAGCGGGCGCGTATCAGGAAGTGTGGATGTGGGAAAATATAAAATAATTTGGAAGGATGGAAAACAGCATGAGGCCGCACAGTGCATAAGAGGATTTGCTGATGCGACGCAGCAGTAAATTCTCTTCATGAGGAGTGTACTGTAAGGTCTCATGCGGCACTGGAAAACAGCATGAGGCCGCACAGTGCACAAGAGGATTTGCTGATGCGACGCAGCAGTAAATTCTCTTCATGAGGAGTGTACTG
>CAJUDM010000010.1:0-57797 GCA_910584915.1 uncultured Lachnospiraceae bacterium | reverse complement strand
TAAGGTCTCATGCGGCACTGGAATATGAGGAAGAATGGCGATGGAGATTTTGTATGAAGTTCATAATAATCTGTATGTGAATCTGACCAACAGGTGCAGCTGCTCCTGTACGTTTTGTCTGCGGCAGGATCGGGACAGGATGGGGAATTCAGGGAGTCTGTGGCTGGATCGTGAGCCGACGGCGCAGGAAGTGATAGCGGAGTTTGCGAGGTTTAGCAGGGAGGATTACGGAGAAGTAGTGTTCTGCGGGTTTGGGGAGCCGACGGAGGCGTTTGAGGTATTGAAAGAGGCGGCGGCTTTTGTGAAGAGCGAGTGGAAGTGCCCGATCCGTATCAATACCAACGGACAGGGTTCTCTGATCAACGGCAGGGATATCGCGCCGGAACTGGAAGGGCTGATCGATACGGTCTCCATCAGCTTAAACCACCCTGATCCGGAGAAATACCAGGAGATCGTCCGCAGCAGGTTTGGCATAGAGGGATATCATGGGATGCTCGCCTTTGCGAAGGAGTGCACGAAATATGTTCCCCATGTGGTTATGACGACGGTGGATACGACGATTACGAAAGAGGAGGAGGAGCGTTGTCGGAAGATATGCGGGGAACTGGGCGTTATCTACCGGATCAGGGAGTGGGAGGCGTAGAGGAAATTTGGCAGGCTTTGCGGGATTTGTGCAGGAAGAGATTTTAGGACGCCGCAGGGGATGTATGCCAGGAGTTTTTGCAGCCTGCGGGCAGGCATTTTTGGGAATAACAGGAATTAAAAGTATCCCGGATAAAAAAGGAATATCAACGACGGAGATGAAACATGGAAGGATTACAGGAACTACTGCACAATGACATACTGCTGGCGGGGATATTGAGCTGGCTGACGGCACAGGTCGTCAAGACCATTTTGTATGCGGTGATCAACAAGGAGATTGACTTTACAAGGCTGATGGGGGACGGCGGGATGCCCAGCGCCCATTCTGCCACTGTGACGGCGGTTGCCGTGATGACCGGGCTCTTGTGCGGGTTTGGCTCTCCGCTGTTTGCGGTTTCCTGTATCGTGGCGATCATCGTGATGCACGACGCTATGGGTGTGCGGCTCGAGACGGGCAAGCAGGCGAAAATGCTCAATGAGATGGTGGCGCTTTTCGAGGCGCTGGGACAGCCGAAGCTGAGTATGGAAAAGAAGCTGAAAGAATTTGTGGGGCATACCCCCTCGCAGGTGACAGCGGGGATGCTGCTTGGGATCGCGGTGGCGGTTATCTATTATTATGTATTCCTGTAATGTGACGGTTTTATTTCCGTGGGCAGCGAGCCAGATAGGCGTGCTTGCACGGGTATTTCACACTGGCTCGTCGGAGTAACATTTATATTATACTGAAGGAAAAAAGATGGATCTTTCAAAAGTTACAATAAGATCCATGAGGGACGGAGAGCAAAAAGAACTGCAGCGGATCGGAAGGAGGGCATTTTGGTTTGTGGAAGCCCTTACGGGATAACGGCTTTCGGAGGGTGAGCGTGTACCGCATCATAGAGGAGATTGGAATCACAGGGTTTTTGAAGCATTGCCTGACCACTCCCTGTCTGATCGCTGTCGGCATGGATTTTTATATGTGTAACCGGGAAAATACGGTGGTTCTGCCATGGGCAGCTCTGTTGCAGGGATCTTACTGTCAGACTTTGGGGCGGCTTGCATGTCCCTTTTTGATTTTTATTATGATTCCGGTTTATCCCTTTGAAGTATTTGGCGGGGGAAGAATCTACCGTTATAAAAAGCAGTTGTGGTTTGTCCTGTTTATCATTACAATTGCGGAATGCTTTCTTGTTTCCCGGAGAGGATGAATTCGGAATTGTTTCATATGGACAAAAACGAAAAACAACATTATAATGAGATAAAATAAGCGTTTGCGGAAACGATATATTTTGGGAAAAGGAAGGTAATGGACTATGAAGTATACGTTTGAAAAAGAAATCGAAAAGGGAGAAAACGGCGCCTTTATCGATATTCCATTTAATGTGTGGGAGATTTGTAAGCGGGAAGGCGAAGTGCCGGCGAAGGTCAGAGTGGGGGAGACTCTGTTTGTCTGCAATCTGGAGCCCAAGAAGAACGGGTATTACAATATTCCCGTACAGCCTGAGATCATGGAGAAGCTCGCCTACGACAAAAAATACCGGATATCCTTCCGCATCACGAAAAACAGTGTGGGGGACAGTCCCTACAGTTCCTCGAATCCGATCCGCAAGATCGACCATATCGACTGTCTGATCCAGCCCCACGACGGGCTCTGTGGGCAGGCGTGCATCGCGATGCTGGCGGGGATCACGCTGGATGAGGCGATCAATGTGATGCACTGCAATGAGTGGCAGGCGACCATCGCGAAGATCATCGACACATTGAACTATTTCGGACTGGAGCATTCCGAGGAGATTTTTTATACCTGCGGGGAGGCGGATGTGACGCTGCCCAAGTGCGCGATCATCCTGGAGAAGATGGGGCGCTACAGCCATTATCTGGTTGCTTTTGACGGAAAATATTACGATTCAAACCTCGGAGTGCTGGATCGTTACGACATGACGAAGATGAAGGGATATTTAGAAATTTTAGTATGAACAGATTTGTGTTGAGGCAGTCCCTGCTTCTGCTCCTGACAGCCACGATCTGGGGTGTGGCATTCGTGTCCCAGAGCGTCGGGATGGACTATGTGGGACCGTTTACATTCAATGCGGTGAGAAGCCTGATCGGGGCGATGGTGCTCATCCCGTGCATTGCGTTTTTGAAAAAGCTGCAGGGCGGAGACGGGGAGCGGGAAGTACATAAAAGAGAGGATAAAAAAACACTGCTGACAGGGGGGATCTGCTGCGGCGTGATTTTGGCTCTGGCAAGTTCTTTTCAGCAGTTTGGCATACAGTATACGACCGTCGGAAAGGCGGGGTTTATCACGGCGATGTACATCATCCTGGTTCCGCTTTTAGGTATCTTTGCAAAGAAGAAAGTGGGACTGCGGATCGGTATCAGCGTGGTGATCGCCGTGGCCGGGCTGTATCTGCTCTGTATGACGGAGAGCCTTAAGCTGGAGGCGGGAGATATCATGGTGTTGATCTGCGCCCTGATCTTCTCCTTTCATATCATGGTGATCGATCATTTTTCGCCGCTGGTGGACGGCGTGAAGATGTCCTGCATCCAGTTTCTGACCTGCGGCATCTTATGCGGTATCTGTATGTTTTTATTTGAAGATCCGAAACTGCCCATGCTTCTTGCGGCGTGGAAACCGATCTTATATGCGGGCGTGATGTCCTGCGGTGTGGCGTATACGCTCCAGATCGTGGGGCAGAAAGGGATGAACCCTACAGTGGCGTCCCTGATCATGAGCCTGGAATCGGTGATCTCGGTACTTGCCGGGTTTGTATTGCTGGATGAGGTGCTGAGCAGGAGGGAACTGCTTGGATGCGCACTGATGTTCGGGGCGATCGTGCTGGCGCAGCTTCCGGGGAGAGATGGGAAACCGGAAACAGCAGTATCTGAGGAAGCGCAAAACTCGAATTACTGATGCGAAGCAGCAGAAAATAGAGTTCTTCAAAGATGCGCTGTATGAGATACTGCGGAACTGGAATAGACCGAGCTGAAAGCGAGGGATACGAACAAAAAGCGGAGCGTTTGTGAGTTAGGACAGACGCAGAACTGAAATCAGGAGGATACTATCATTTCAGGAATTTTTGATGAAAACAGGATGAAACAGGCGCTTTCTAAGTATCTTCCCGAGGGGGAAGTGCTGGAAGCGGGCATACATGGCATAGGGCTGGAGTCGGAGATCAGACAGGTTTTCAGGAAATGTATCTGTGACGGGGATAAGATCATGCCGAATGAGCATGGCATCACGCTGGAGGTGAGCAAAAGCAAGTACTCAAAGTGTGATGTGTATATCGGTATCAGCGCAAACTATCTGATCCTTGCGGAGTGCGATATATATAAGCATCTCTATGAGTTTCATGAAAACCCGGATACGACAGGCGTTACTGTCAGGGAGGTGGACCACTGTATCCGGCTGGAGGATATCGGAAACTGCTTTGCACTGAAAGAGATCAGGAGCTGTGTGGTGAAAAATGTCTGGATGGGCGCTGTCAATTGTACGGTCACATTGAACAACGGCAGTGTGATCAAACTTCAGATGCCGAAGCGGGGCGGGGTTGGCAACGGTATGCCCCACCATGCGGAATATCGGGACAGGATTCTGGCGGTTCTCGGCGCTATGAACTGAGGCTTTGCCGGAAGCGTGTCTGTATCTCGGGAGAGGTGCCTTGTTTTAAAGAGATACTGTTTTCCGATGGTTTATTTGAAATGTTGATGAGGAAAAGATAGGGTTATGTCATATGAAAATGGAAGCGCTGGTGGAAAAAAGGAACTGCCGGCGGCTTTTGTGGAAGAAATGAAAGAGCTTTTCGGAAAATTGCCGGGGGTTTCGGTATCGGAACTGCCGGCTTTTTTAGAGAGCCTCTCAGAAGAGCGCAGTTACGGCCTGCGGAGAAATCCTTTGAAAGTGACGAGAGAAGCCTTTGAGGAAGCGCTTCCCTTTGCCTTGAGAAGCGTGCCCTGGGCGGACGATGGATACTTTTATGAGAAGGAGGAGAGGCCGGGAAAGAGCCCGTATCATGAGGCGGGCGCTTATTATATGCAGGAGCCAAGCGCAATGATAGCGGTCAGGCTTTTAGGAGCGGAGCCGGGAGAGTGTATCGCGGATCTCTGTGCGGCGCCGGGCGGAAAGAGCACCCAGATCGCGGGGAAGATGCAGGGGGAGGGATTGCTTGTCTGCAATGAGTATGTGCCGGCACGGGCGGAGATCCTTGCCCGCAATATGGAGCGCATGGGAGTGGAAAACTGTGTGATCCTGACGGAGAGTATCGAGCGAATGGCGGAGCGGTTTCCGGTGTTTTTTGACAGGGTACTGATCGATGCGCCCTGTTCCGGGGAGGGAATGTTCCGCAAGGAAGAACAGGCGCTTTTGCAGTGGTCGCCCGAGAATGTCCTTATGTGTGCGGAGCGCCAGAGGGGGATTTTGGAGTCGGCGGCGGGGATGGTGAAACCCGGCGGTGTGCTGGTCTATTCAACCTGTACCTTCTCGGAGGCGGAGGACGAGGCGGTGATCCGGAATTTTCTGGAGCGGCACGGGGAGTTTTATGCGGACGAGGCGGTTCTATCCGAAGAACTTTTGGAGGCGGGGGTGTGTTCTGGCGGTCTGCCGGGGACAGTGCGCATGTGGCCCCATAAGCTCTGCGGAGAGGGACATTTTGCGGCGAAGCTCTGCAAAAGAGGCGGATGGACGGATGCCGGAGAAGAAAAGGAATACAATGAGAGACTGACGGAGGAAGGGCGGAAAGCGGGGAAAGAGAGCGCGGCAGGAGAAGAAAAGAAGAGAGCAGTAGAGAAAACCGGAAAAAACAGAACAGGCAGAAACAGCAGGAAGAGAGGAGAAATTTGTCAAAAGGAGGGGGATCAGGAAAAACAGAATGATTTTCTAGATTTTTGCAAACAATATTTCAGTGACGGATATCTCAGAACGCTGGAAGAAAAAGGGGAGTTTACCTGGAGGGATAAGAGGCTTTATCTGGTGCCGGCGGGCGCTTTTTCACTGGCGGGACTGCGGGTGGAGAGAAGCGGGTTGTATCTGGGGGAGGCAAAAAAAGGAAGGTTTGAGCCGTCCCACACCTGGGCGATGACGCTGAAAAAAGAGGATGTCAGGCAGTGGGTGGAGGTGGAGGATGCGGCGGCATATCTGCGCGGGGAGACATTGGAAAACAGAGGGCTCAGCGGGTGGACGCTGGTATTGTTTTTGGGGCTTCCCCTGGGCTGGGGGAAAGCCGGCGGAAATATGGTGAAAAATCACTATCCGAAGGGGCTCAGGGTACAGTTGTGATGGAGTGGGGAGATATCGTAGAGGAATATACTATTGAAAATATGACACTCTGGCTGATCTGCCTCAAGGGGTTGTCGGAGGGTGTGATCGATGAGATGTACAGGCTCTGCGGATCTGAGCGGCGAAAGAAGGCGGACAGGATCAGGCAGGGAGAAAAGCGCAGGCAGTCGATCTGTGCGGGATATCTGGTTTATCTGTTGAAACAGCGGTTTGCTGTCGCGGAGGAGCCAGTTTTATCGGAGGAGGGGAAGCCTGTTTTTCAGGGACATCCGGAAGTCTATTTTAATATTTCCCACAGCGGAGACTATGTGGTACTTGCCTTTGGAAGCAGGGAACTGGGAGTAGATATTGAGAGAGTGAGGCGCGCAGGCTTAAAGACAGCCAGGCGTTTTTTTACCGGGGAGGAATATGAATATCTTCTGGAAACGCAGGAGGGGGAGAGGGACGATGCCTTTTTCAGGATATGGACCGGAAAGGAAGCGGTGGTAAAGGCGGCGGGATGCGGCCTGTCCGTGTCTCCTGAGCGTTTCTGTGTATTGGGAGAAGAGGTGGAACTGGAAGGAAAAAGATATGAGCTGCGCCGAAGGAGGTTTGTGATGGGAGAGCAGACCGTATGGATCTGTGCGGCGCAGCTTATGGAAGGATAGACGGAGACTGTCGGATATAGTTGCGGTGTCTCTCCTATCCGGGATGGAAAGGAAATTGCCGAAATACTGTTCCGGCAGGAGCGTCAACAGGTTAGACAGGACAGAATCCATTCGGGTTTCAGCCGATATAGTCCCGGTCAAAGGGGGAGGATGCCGTTTCGAGGAGTTTTTTCATCTGGCGGACGCCTTCTTTTTGGGATATGATGATGGCGTCCAGGATGGGGATGAGCTGAGGACAGAGGGAAAAGCGCAGGGCATTTTCCGACATCCGGATGGCTCCCTCGTGGTGCGGGATCATCTCGCGGATAAAATCACAGGGAATCCGTTCCGTTCGCGGCGCCCGCTTCATTTCGACAAACATATTTCTGGCGATAAAGCGGAAGGAGGACATATACCGTCGCATCTCCTGATTGCTGTTTTCCTGTTCGGAACAGCAGAAAAAGGCATTTTTCATGTGTTCGATACCTCTTGCCTGTTCTTCTATGATATTTTTTGCAATCTTGTTTAAGGGAATGATCAGCTCTTTTTCATGGGCATTCTGGCAGCAGCAGGCGTTTTGCCCGGAGGGTGCGGTGTATTGCAGCAGGTTTTCGGACATTTGTATCGCCGCTTCATGGTGGGGGATCATCTGCCGGATAAAGAGGCCGGAGATGCTGCCGCGGGGAGAGGGTTTTGTCATACCGTGAATCATGTCTTGAAGAATCTGGTCAAAACGGGTAAGATAAGTAAGGGATGGATTGCTCTGATCCTGGTGGTTATGCATAGGCTGGCTCCTTGGAAATCATAAAATAGTACACTTTCTTTTATGATATGCGGCGCAGGTGATTTTTGAACCTGTCAGTAGAAATATTTCAGGGCTTTGCACCAATGACGGCGATCGGCATATGTTGTTACAGCAGACATTTTTAAGCGGAGAGATTGAAGATGAGTGATTTACAACTGAGCATGGCGGCGGGCATCCTGATTCCCTTTCTCGGAACGGCGTTCGGTTCTGCCTGTGTCTTCTTTATGAAGAAGGAGCTGGGCGAGAAAACCCAGCGGGTACTCACCGGTTTCGCGGCGGGCGTTATGGTGGCAGCTTCCATCTGGAGCCTTCTGATCCCGGCGATGGAGCAGTCTGAGTCCATGGGAAAGCTGGCGTTTACCCCGGCGGCGATCGGCTTTTGGCTGGGTATACTGTTTTTGCTGTTTTTAGATCGGATCATTCCCCATCTGCACAGAAACAGTAAAGAACAGGAAGGCCCCCATGTGGGGCTGAAAAACACGACCATGCTGTTGTTCGCGGTTGTTCTTCACAATCTGCCGGAGGGGATGGCGGTCGGGGTGGTCTATGCCGGCTTGAAAATGGGAAATGATGCGGTGGCGCTCAGCGGGGCGCTGGCGTTGTCCATCGGCATTGCAATCCAGAACTTTCCGGAGGGCGCAATCATCTCCATGCCGCTGCGGGCGCGGGGCATGTCAAAATGGAGGGCGTTTGTGTACGGCGTGTTGTCCGGCGTGGTGGAGCCGGTGGGAGCAGTGCTTGTCATCATCGCAGCCGGCTTTTTAGTCCCGGCACTGCCGTATTTTCTGAGTTTTGCGGCGGGGGCGATGATCTATGTCGTGGTGGAGGAACTGATACCGGAGATGTCCGAGGAACCCCATTCCAACATCGGGACGCTAGCCTTCGCAACGGGCTTTACGGTGATGATGATACTGGATGTGGCACTCGGATAAAATACAAGAATATGCGGAACTGAAAAACAGCATATGCCCGTAAAGCGCACAAGAGAATTAAAAATAACTGAACCATCAGGTGAAGTTATTTGCTGCTTCTTGGTTTGCATAAGCAAATTGAGAAGATTCCCGTTAGAGCGGCTGGAAATTTCTCTTCGGGTATGGTGCGCTGTGAGGGCATATGTGGGACTGGAATGGAGAAAATTATGAATTCAACAATCAAAAGATACGTACTGTTAAATATTTTGCTGCTGGTATTCTCGCTGAGCAGCGTCTGCAGTAAACTGGCGGCGCAGGAGGAGGTCATGAGTTTTAAATTTATCATGATGTATGGGTTTGTCGTTATGCTGCTCGGCGTTTACGCGATCTTCTGGCAGCAGATCATAAAGAGCATGCCGCTGACGGCAGCATACGCAAACCGCGCGATCACAGTGTTCTGGGGGATGCTGTGGGGGCTGATCATCTTTAAAGAAAAGATCACGCCCGGTAAAGTGGCGGGTGCGGCGTTAGTGGTCGCCGGTATTATATTATTTGCGCTGTCTGACAGCAGGGGAAAGATTGAGCATGATGTGCAGACTCGAAAGCCGGAGCAGAAGTTTGACAGGAAGGAGGAGGAAAAAGCATGAATACATACATGTATGCGCTGTTGATACTGGTAGGTACGTTTATTGCGGCAATCTCACAGGTGATGTTGAAGATCGAGGCGAACAAGCCGCACAAGTCCCCGCTGCAGGAGTATTTAAATCCGCTTGTGATCACTGCCTATGTGCTGTTTGTAGGGACAACCCTTCTGTCTATCCTTGCCTACAGGGGCATCCCGCTCTCCATGGGACCGATCCTGGAGGCGACCAGTTATATCTATATTACGATTTTCGGGGTAAAGATCTTCGGGGAGAAGATGAACAAGGGAAAGGCGGCGGCGCTTGTCCTGATCGTCTGCGGGATCGCGGTCTATTCACTGCTTGGTTGAGGGGTATTAAAGTTAAGGCGGTTTTTTGCCTCTCGCGGCATTCGTCAAATGGATGCTTCACATCCACCTGACTCATTGCCCGCGGAAGCCAAAACCCCGGCAGTAAGTTGTTTGGGCATTAAGGTTAAGGCGGTTTTTTGCCTCTCGCGGCATTCGTCAAATGGATGCTCCACATCCACCTGACTCATTGCCCGCGGAAGCCAAAACCCCGGCAGTAAGTTGTTTGGGCATTAAAGTTAAGGCGGGTTTTTGCTTCTTGCGGTATTCGTCAAGTGGATGCTTCGCATCCGCCCGACTCATTGCCCGCGGAAGTAAACAGGGGAGAGAATAAGAACAGAAAAGTGAGGAAGATATGGGAAAAGAGGAACTGACGCCAGCGAGAGCGAGTGGCAGGTGATGGAAGTTTTGTGGGAGAGCGGGGAGGCGATGACTTCGTCGGAGGTGATCGGGCGGCTCGGCGCGGGAAACAGCATGAATCCGAAGATGGTGCGGGTGCTGATGAACAGGCTCTGTCAGAAGGGGATTCTGGCGTACAGGGTGGATGAGAAAGATGCCCGGATCTATCATTACTACCCGCTGAAAACAAGGCAAGAATGTCAGAGAGAGAAGAGCAGCCGGTTTGTCGAGAGTTACTTTGCGGGGAATCAGATGGGGGCTGTGGCGGCGCTGATCGGCAGCGCGGACCTGACCGAGGAACAGATGAAAGAACTGGAAGACATTCTGCGGCGCAGCAGAGAGGAAAGAGTATGATACAGGAATGGCTTTGCAGAGCATGGGAAGTGATAAGCTGCATATTTTGCTATTATACTGTGAATCTGGGGAGAGGGCTCTTCTTTTCCTTTTTTCTGCTTGTTCTTGTGATGCTGCTTCGGAAACTGCGGCTGTTTCAGAACTGTTTTTGCAGGATGATCCTCTGGAGTTTCTTTCTATGGCTTCCGTTTATCGGCGGGCTTAAGCTGTTTTATGAGACAAGGTTCGGCGTCCGGGGCTTTTTATGGTGGGCCGATTGGAATTATAAGCATGTTCAGATGGGATCGAACTATTTTCTGGTGATGGCTGTCTACGGCGGATATCTGTTTTACAGAAGATGGAGGCTGATGCGCACTGTAAAGAAGATGGAACGGCTCAGGGAAAATATTTATATCTGCGACGGGGCGGTGACTCCTTTTGTGGTGGGGCTGTTTTTTCCGAAGATCGTGGTGCCCCGGGTGATGGTCGAAGAATATGACAGAACGGATCTGGAGACCATACTGTTTCATGAGAGGATACATATCAGGCTGGGGCATCTGTGGTGTCTTTTTGCGTGGGATGTGCTGAGGGTATTGTTTTGGCCGAACTTTTTTCTGGGGATCGGCGCAGGGGAGCTGAGAGCGGACCTGGAGGAGGTGTGCGACCGGGTGACTATACAGAAAGGCGGGAGAAGTGCCTGTGATTACGGGCTTTTGCTGCTTGGATGCATCCGTTTGTTATGTCAGGCAAAGAAAGGGGAGAAACCAGCGGGAGCCGCAGCCTTTGCCGGTGAGGCGGCGGGGCGCAGTTTTGACGGGATCAGGCGGAGGATTCAGAAGATCGCGGATTTCAGGAGGTATAAGTCTGTAAATATTGTTTTTATAGTTATAACAGGCGTTATGCTTTTATCCGGTGGTTTCCTTGGCATTTACAGAAATTCCTATGCCAGATATACACAGCTTGAGGATGTCACGGTGCTCGACGATACAGGCGCCCGCGTTATCCTCAGGGACAGTGAGAAGCTGCGGCGGACGGTGTCCTTTGACGAGAGCAGAGTGGTGGTGAGGACGGAGGAGATGCTGGAGCTTTTGGAGGAGTGCGGTGCGCAGACAGAGGGGATATACATCGTGTTCGGCGGCTTTATGAAACAGC
Source organism: uncultured Lachnospiraceae bacterium (assembly GCA_910584915.1). Lineage (GTDB taxonomy): Bacteria > Bacillota > Clostridia > Lachnospirales > Lachnospiraceae > 1XD8-76. The sequence goes on along the minus strand of CAJUDM010000010.1, from coordinate 46,687 downwards.
CCGGCGTGGGCGGCGGAGGCGATGTTGTCTATGCTGATATCTCGCAGTTTACCGGGGAGGAACTCGAGATCGCCTATGAAAAGTATGTGGATGCAACGGCATGGATCTTTATGATGATGTGACATTGTTACACAGACGATTCCAGGTTGTTTTAACGTAACAGTTCAGCCATTCGGCTAAACTGTTACGTTGATGCACACAAAATGCTCCGAAGTCGCATTTTGGCGCCTGCACAACTCGCAAAATCGCTTTCAGAGCGATTTTACTCGCGGAATATTGGAAGGCTGAACTGTTACGTTTTAACGTTCAGGCTCGTATCGCCGCTTGCAAAAATGCGGTTCAATTTAAGTTGTTTGACCTAATGATTAACGACTGTTATCCGATATATATTATAGAACCTGGCTGCCAGGAGACAGGACAGATGGGCGCAGACGGAAAAAGCGAAAGGGGACAGGATATGGGGATAACAGTAAACGTCGGAGAGATGCCGGTTTTTTTGAGAAACCGGGCGGGAGGATTGAAAAGTGCGGAGAAAAAGCTGGAGCGGATGCAGAGCAGGGATGACCAGCTTGCGGTGCTGGAGAAGCAGAAGGCAAATCTGAAAAACAGAGAGTGCAGTTCTCTGGACGAGATAGAGGATAAGCTGAATCTTCTGCATTCTTACAAGGATCAGATCAGGGCGGTGAAGCATGCCTTTAATATGGAGGAGATCAGCCATATTCTGGATGAGGCGAGGGAGAAGGGCGAGAAGATCGCGGAGGAGATAAAGAAACTTTTGCCGGAGACGGAGGAAGAGAGGGAAGATGTCCTGCCGGAAGATGCGATGGGTGGAGAGAAGGAAGATGGCATGCTGTCGGAACTGCTTGGAGAGATGGACAGAGAATTGCCGGATGCTGAGCCCGGGTTGGATACGGTGGAAGAGATGGCGGAAGCAACAGTGGAGATGGATGTATCAGAGGAGATGAGAACTGCAGCAGTGGAAGCAAAAATATCAGGGAAGAGTGAGGGCTCTGCGGAGGAGATGGAAGAGCTGAAAGAACTGGCAGACCGGGCGGCAGAGGAATCGGCGGAGCGGGCGAAGAGGGAAAGGACAAAACAGACGAAAAAACTTATCTCATAGAAGCAGCTTACCTCGGAGAAGCAGTCAAGAGAGCCGAATGAAAATCCATACTTGTAAAAAAGAAAATTTTGTATTATCCTGTACATGGTAAGTCAATACATACAAAGAGGATAAGATTGAAAATTTGATTTTCAGTCTATAAGTCTGTGTCTGCGCGGCGCCCACAGACTTAATGATGCACAGGCTCAATAAATTGAGCCGGGAGCTGCGCAGAAATGAGGAAAAATGGATAAAAAAGTAGCAGAACTTTTAAATGATCAGATCAACAAGGAGTTTTATTCGGCATATCTGTATCTCGATATGGCTAATTTTTACAGTGACAAGGGATTGGACGGGTTCGCGAACTGGTATGAGATCCAGGCGAAGGAGGAGCAGGACCATGCGATGCTGATCTACCAGTATCTGCACAATAACAACGAGAAAGTGACACTGGAAGTTGTGGCAAAACCGGATAAGACATTTACCGCACTGATCGATCCGCTGAAAGCGGGGCTGGAGCATGAGCAGTATGTGACATCCCTGATCAACAATATCTATGCGGCGGCACAGGAAGTGAAGGATTTCAGGACCACGCAGTTTCTGGACTGGTTCATCAAGGAACAGGGCGAGGAGGAGAAAAATTCTTCCGACCAGATCACAAAGATGGAGCTGTTCGGTGATGACGCGAGGAGCCTTTATATGCTGAACGAGGAACTGGGCGGCAGAGTTTACAGTGCGCCGTCACTGGTTTTATAAAATTAAAATACTGAACGAAGAATATGGGACAGCCTGCGGAAGTGAAAGAATACTTTTGCAGGCTGTTTTTTCTGTGCAGAGGTAATAACTATCGGTTCATGTCATTTAGTTAACGGTATCGGACGCCATGAGGAAAATAAAATACTCCGTCGCCACGCTCTCGCTCCGTAAAAAGCGTATCGGACACTAAACTCGTGAAGGACCTCGTTAAGTGCCGACGCTTTTTAAGGGGCTCCTTGAGCATTTTATTTTTCTCACGGCTGAGCTATGGTGCTGACTAACTGACATTGGCTTATCAATTCATGTCATTTAGTGAAACTGTTACATGCAAAGAAATATAATAGACTGTCTTGACAGAATTGTCTATTGATGATAGACTAATATTGTCTATTCACAACAGACAACATATAACATACAAAAAAACGGAGGACTGTGAGAGATGACAACTTATAAGCTGGGTGAGGTGGAGTCCCGTTTTGCGGATATGATCTGGGAGAGGGAACCGCTTTCGATGCGGGAGCTGGTGGGCCTGTGCGAGAGGGAACTGCACTGGAAGAGGACGACGACCTACACGGTTTTGAAAAAACTGAATGAGCACGGCATTTTTCAGATGAAGGAAAAGCAGGTGACTTCCCTGATCTCCAGAGAAGATTACTATGCGGGGAGAAGCGAGCAGTTTGTGAAGGAGACATTTCAGGGTTCTCTCCCCGCTTTTATCGCCGCCTTTACGAAGCGCAGGGCATTGACGGAGCAGGAGATCTCGGAGATACGGGAGATGATCGATGGATACCCGGATGACATCTGTGGCAAGGACTGATACGGGAACAGGCGTATAGCGGTGATATGCCGGATCGGGTTGCCGGATGATGATTGCGGATGCCGGGAGGGAACGGATGCGTAGCGCGAAGTGCACCGTGACGGCAGCTAAACATCGACGGGACAAAAAATGGGATACGGGGGACATAGTATGGGAACTGTATTTTTAAAAATCTTGAATATGGGACTGACGGCAAGCTGGCTGATCCTGGCGGTGGTGGTGTTCCGTTTCTTTCTGAGAAAAGCGCCAAAGTGGATATCCTGTCTGCTGTGGGCGCTTGTGGCGTTTAAGCTTGTCTGCCCGTTTACGGTGGAGAGCGCGCTCAGCCTGATACCTGACAATGAACCTCTGTCGGAAAATATCGTGACGGGAAATACCTTTCAGGTGGATACGGGGATTGGCTTTTTGGATGGAGCGGTCAATGATTATCTGGGTGATCATTACTATGAAGGAATCACTGTTCCCGCCGGCAACGGGAATCATGTGATGAATGTGCTAGGAATTATTTGGATAACGGGTGTTATAGTAATGCTTTTGTACAGTTTTATCAGCTATTACAGACTGTACAGGATGACCGGGGCATCCATCCGCAAAGAGGAGCGGATCTGTCTGTGCGATCATATTGACATCCCTTTTATCCTGGGGATCATCAGCCCGAAGATCTGCCTGCCTTCGGGACTCGATGAGTCGCGCATGGAGTATGTGATCGCCCACGAGCGGGCGCACTTAAAAAGGCTGGACCACTGGTGGAAGCCGGCGGGGTTTCTGATCCTGTCCGTTTACTGGTTCCAGCCGCTCTGCTGGATTTCGTATATACTGCTCTGCAGGGACATTGAATTTGCGTGCGATGAGAAAGTGGTCCGCACGCTGGGCGGGGAGAGCAGAAAAGCCTACGCGGAGGCGCTTCTCTTTTGCAGTATCAGGCAAAGCGGAGTGACGGCATGTCCCCTTGCGTTCGGAGAGACGGGTGTGAAAGAGCGGGTGAAAAATGTACTGGATTATAAAAAGCCGGCATTCTGGATCATTCTAGCGGCGCTTCTGTGCTGTGTTGCGGCGGCGGTGTGCTTTCTGACAGGTCCGAAGGAGGAGGGGGATACATCGAATACGGAAGATGCATCGGCAATACGGGAGAAAGCGCAGATGGACAGCCAGAGCGCGGAGGAGGATTCCTATTCCGTGCAGGATCAGGGCGCCTACAAGGATCTTGGCGAGAGCAGGAAGGCGGAGCTGACCGCATTTGTAGAGCAGTGGACAGAGGCATTTGTTGCCAGAGACGGCGGGAGCATTGCGGCTATGCTGTCACCGGAAGCGGCGGTGGGTATGCCGGCAGCTTCTGAGGACGGTCACAGCTTCGGCTTTTCAAGCCCCTGGCCACAGGATGTAGAGACAGATTGCTTTTTTCAAATATATGAGGAGGATCCGGACCGGGCAGAAATATACTATTATGCGCACACCTCCGATCCCCATGTCACCTGCTGGAGGGAATTGTTGTGGCTCGAATGGGAGGGCGACAGGTGTTTTGTGGCGAGAGAGGAACTGAGCTGTTATGATGATATTTCCACAGCGAAAGAATTCAGAGAGGCATACACATACCAGGGTTCCATCGACGGGACCATGATGGATTACACAAAGAACGGGCTGGGGGAGGCGCTGAACGAGAACGCCCTGCTCTCGAGTACCATGGCATATCGGGATCTGTTTGAGCCGGAGAGCGCCGCCGCCTTCCTTCTCAATCTGTCCGATGATCCGAAACTGGTGCAGTATACGCTGCATGAGCCGGAGAGCAGCGGGCTCATCGGCCTGGATATCACTTTTTTAGATGACAGGGAGACCTTTACGGTCAGTATGTTAAAGCCCTACGGGGAAAACGGGATCTGGGTGCCGGTGGATGAGCAGATCGATGTTGTCGCGAGAATGATGAAAATAGACAGGGAGGAGCTGCAGCGGCTCCCCTTCAACCGCAATCTTTTGGTTTCAGATACGGGCGAAGTCCTGTGTATCGGTGAGATCCCGGAGAAGGAGATCAGACTTTACGGTTATAGGGATGAAGAGGTTACGGACCGTGGCGTGGCGCTGGAGATGGGGGAGGATTGGTACTATTTTGACTGGTACTATATGACACCGAGACTGTTTCTGCCGCAATTGTACTGGAATGAGGAGAAGCGGGAACTGCAGATTTCCTGCATGGTTTACAGCGGGAGCGGTATCTCGGCGGAGGAACTTCACATCCTGCGGTTTGACGGGAGCACAATGCAGGAGAGCCATTTTGGCATGGAGGATTACTGCGCCCTTCTGGAGGAGCGGATCGGCTGGAATTTTGACGAAGAGACGAGGCATCTTGTCCTGACAGATAAAAAGAGCGGGGAATCGTTACAGGCGGTAACCATTCCGGCGGAGCAGGGGGATCAGGTGACAGGGGTGGAGCTCGGGATGATATCCGGTTTTGACCTGGGAAGGAAGACAGGTTTTTATGTGTACGCGGGATATTATATGGATGATATGTTTGAGACGTACGCTGTGGCGGAGTATGAGGGCATGCCATATATGTCATTTGAGGTGGAGACTGACCGGAGGGAGAACGGAGATATAGCCTTTGCATTGGGCAGGATGGTGACATGGCATATATGATATGTATGATGGAATGTGTCAATTAAATATGCGCGATGTAAGATGTGAAGTGTAACGGCGAAACTGATTGGATGAACGGTTACGTGAGGTGTGATAGAAAGAACGTGGTATATACAGCGCCTAATATCGGATGCCGGCGTCTGACAGGTATCCTCCGGGCGTATCGGCGGCAGAGAGCGATTGTACCTTTTTTTGTACTTGATTTTGGGAAACGGGGGGGTATAATCAAAGACAGGTACAGGTATTTGCCATATGGCAGATATCTGTCCGCTCTTTCTGGATTAAGCCGCTTATCAGCGGCGATACGGGCAGAAAGTGGGCGTTTGCGAGTTTGCTCTCGCTGAATATAAATATTTATGAGGAGGAAACCAAAATTGGGTACATATTACAGACACAAAAAGACTGAAACGATCGATGTGCCGTACTCTTTTAAGTGCGAGCAGTGCATGAAGGACAGCGGACCGCTGAAAGCAACTATAAGAGGCATGGAGGCCGAGATCAACAGCAATTACAGGGAGTTAGAGTACAACAAGCAGCAGAAGCTGAACGAAATGGCTCATAAAAACCTTGTGAGGGAAGTAAAGGATTCTTATAAGAACGCAACGGAAAAGAGTATTTTTAACACGGCTTTCAAAGATGAATGTCCTCATTGCCACAAACCCCAGTCCTGGGCTGTCAGCGGCATTAAGGATAAACTGTTTGAGAATTCGATCGTCAGCCTGATCGTTGGTGTTATCGTGGCGGCGGGCTGCTATTTCTTCTCGGGGGTGGATAACGCGATGACGATCGCGGTTGCGGCGTTCGGGATCAGTGTCGTTGTGGCAATAGGTTTCTTTCTGGTAAGTTTCACAAAAATGAACAGCAAGAAAAAACGGACAGCCAATGTGACGCAGAGAAATGTGCCGGTGATCGAATGGAGCGCGGTGCAGAATCTTCTGGATGAAAATTAGAAAATAAAAAGAATTATAACACCTGTCAAGAAAACCTCTTGCCAAACCTGTCAAGAAAAACTCTTGACAGGTGTATTTATTTATAGTAAACTAGCGTTTGTGGCTCGGGATATGCCGTGATCTGGGCGGAAAGGGCAGATTGTTATGGAAAAGATCGTAGAGCAGGGACTTTTATATGATTTTTACGGGGAACTGCTGACAGGGCACCAGAGAAATATCTATGAGGATGCGGTTTATCACGATATGTCGCTCTCGGAGATCGCAGAACAGCACGGCATCAGCCGTCAGGGGGTGCATGATCTGATCAGGCGGTGTGATAAGCAGCTTGCCGGATATGAGGAAAAGCTGCATCTTGTCAGAAAATTTGCGGAGGCGAAAAAGACGATCGCCCGGATCGACAAGCTGGCGGAAGAAGGGAAACGGATGCCGGAAAAAGAATGCAGGGAGAGGCTTGATCTGATCAGGCAGCTGACCGCGGAATTGATGGAGAATTTATAGATGGCTTTTGAAAGCTTGACAGATAAACTACAGAATGTGTTTAAAAAGCTGCGCGGTAAGGGACGCCTGACGGAGGAGGATGTAAAGCTTGCTCTGAAGGAAGTCAAGATGGCGCTGCTGGAGGCGGATGTAAACTTTAAGGTGGTCAAGAAGTTTGTGAAATCCGTGGAGGAGCGCGCGGTCGGCGCGGATGTGATGAACGGATTAAACCCGGGGCAGATGGTCATCAAGATCGTAAACGAGGAGATGACAGCCCTGATGGGTTCTGAGACAACAGAATTAAAATTCCAGCCCGGAAAGTCCATCACGACGATCATGATGTGCGGCTTACAGGGTGCAGGTAAGACCACGACGACGGCAAAGCTGGCGGGGAAGTTTAAGCTGAAAGGGAAAAAACCTCTTCTTGTCGCCTGCGATGTGTACCGTCCTGCGGCGATCAGACAGCTCCAGATCAACGGAGAAAAACAGGAAGTCGATGTGTTTTCCATGGGGGATAACCAGAGCCCGGTGGATATCGCGAAGGCATCCCTGGAACATGCCAGGAAGAACGGGCACAATGTCGTGATCCTGGATACTGCCGGGCGGCTCCATGTGGATGAGGAGATGATGGGGGAGCTGCAAAAGATCAAAGCGAATGTGGAAGTGCATCAGAGCCTTCTTGTGGTGGATGCCATGACCGGTCAGGACGCGGTCAATGTGGCGTCGGAGTTCGATGAAAAGGTCGGCATCGACGGCGTGATCCTCTCCAAGATGGACGGCGATACCAGAGGCGGGGCAGCGCTCTCCGTAAAGGCTGTGACCGGCAAACCGATCCTCTATGTCGGTATGGGCGAGAAGCTCTCCGATCTGGAACAGTTTTACCCGGACCGTATGGCGGGGCGTATCCTCGGCATGGGCGATGTGCTCTCTCTGATCGAAAAGGCCCAGGAAACCATCGAGATTGATGCGGACAAAGAAAAAGAGATCGCCGCGAAGATGAAGAAGGGCAAATTTGACTTTGAGGATTATCTCGAGAGTATGAAGCAGATGCGGAAAATGGGCGGGCTTGGAAGCCTTCTGGCGATGATGCCGGGGCTCGGCGGCAAAGCCGATATCGCTTCCATGATAGATGAGAAGGAACTGGCGAGAAATGAAGCTATCGTCCTCTCGATGACAAAGAAAGAACGCGCCAACCCGAAACTCTTAAATCTGGGTAGAAAGCACAGGATCGCGAAGGGCGCGGGCGTGGACATCGCCCAGGTCAACCGGTTTGTCAAACAGTTTGAGCAGAGCCAGAAGATGATGAAACAGATGCAGGGCATGATGGGCAAGAAAGGCAGAGGCTCTCTCGGCGGCATGATGGGAGGCCTTGGCGGACGGGGGAGATTTCCCTTTTGAGTGAGAGGATAAGTGCGGTGTGCCTTTAAAATGAAAGGGATCCGCAGAAAGGTATCTTTTATCAGGTAGTAAAGCTGTAGGGGATAAAATGTTTTCCTGCTGTGGAGCGGGGGAGGCAAAAAAGCCGGGCCGGCGGGCGGGATCAGATAAGCATAAAATCCTTCGGAAAGCTGACAACTATATATTATATATTATTAAAGAAAGCAGAGGAAGAGAACATGGTAAAGATCAGATTAAAAAGAATGGGACAGAAGAAAGCGCCTTTTTACAGGATCGTTGTCTCTGACAGCAGAAGCCCCAGGGACGGCAGATTTATTGAGGAGATCGGCACATATGATCCCAAGACAGAGCCCAGCACCATTCATGTAAATGAGGAGCTGGCAAAAAAATGGCTGGCAACCGGAGCACAGCCCACAGAGACAGTTGAAAAGATCTTTAAGATCGCAGGGATTGAAAAATAATATTTTCAGGCTGTGGAAAGGGCATGGTTGTCAAAATGAAGGAATTGGTTGAAGTAATTGCAAAAGCTCTTGTTGATAACCCGGAAGAGGTGGTGGTGACCGAAAAAGGCGAAGGCAGAAACGTTACCATTGAGCTGCATGTGGCGGCTGACGATATGGGCAAGGTGATCGGAAAGCAGGGCAGGATAGCCAAAGCGATCCGTTCCGTCGTAAAAGCGGCTTCCACGAAGGACAATAAGAGAGTGGATGTGGAAATCATCTGAAATGGTGAAGAATCCTGCGTTGCGGGATTCTTTTTAACGGAATTCAAAACCGGAGGAATGTCCGGGATCTCAGGGAGCGGACATGCGGCAGAGGGAAAGTTTGACTGTGCTCTCCGGTGAAGAGGATAGCAATGCAGGATAAATTTCAGGTCGGGGCGATCGCCTCGGTACACGGTATCAAAGGGGAAGTAAAAGTATTTCCCACCACGGACGAACCGGAAAAATTGAAAAGACTAAAATCTGTCCTGATGAGGACAGACAGGGAAGAGCGGGAAATCAGGATTCAGTCGGCACGTTTCCATAAGAATATGGTGATCGTGAAATTCGACGGGATCGAGAGCCCGGAGGAAGCGCAGAAGTACAGAGGCGCAACGCTCTGGATCACCAGGGAACAGGCGGTGCCGCTTCAGGATCATGAATATTATCAGGCTGACCTGGTGGGACTTTCGGTTGTTGCGGATGACGGAGAGAAACTGGGCACGCTGACAGATGTTCTGGGGACAGGGGCCAATGACGTCTATGAGATAACACTTCAGGACGGGAGGACAGTGCTTTTTCCGGCGATAAAGGACTGTGTGAAGGATGTCGACCTGGATGCAGGGCGTATGACTGTGCATGTGCTGGAGGGACTGCTCGACCTCGCGAGGCCGTCGGGATCCGCCTGAAAACCCTGCCGCCCTGGTCTAGAGGACAAGCACATGACTAATTTTCATATTTTAACGCTGTTTCCCGATATGGTGCTGCGCGGGCTTCGCGAGAGTATTATCGGCAGGGCGGAAACGGCTGGGCATATCAGTATCGAAGCGTTAAATATCCGGGACTATACATTGGATAAGCACAAAAAAGTGGACGACTATCCCTATGGGGGCGGCGCCGGTATGCTGATGCAGGCACAGCCTATTTATGATGCCTGGCTGGAGGTGGAACGCCGTATTGCGAAGCGGAGGGAAAAAGAGGGAAGACCGGATGAACGCAGGAACAGAGTGATCTATGTCACACCTCAGGGCAGGACATTCCACCAGGAAATGGCAAGGGATTTTGCGCGGGAGGAGGATCTGATCTTTCTGTGCGGCCATTATGAGGGAGTGGATGAGAGAGTGTTGGAGACGGTCGTGACTGACTGTGTCTCTATCGGGGACTATGTGCTGACCGGCGGAGAACTTCCCGCCATGGTGATGGTGGACGCGATAGCCCGCATGGTGCCTGGAGTGCTGACCAACCAGGCGTCCGGTGAGACGGAATCCTTTTATGATAATCTGCTGGAATATCCCCAGTATACCAGACCGGAGGTTTGGCGTGAGAAAGCGGTACCGCAGATCCTGCTCTCGGGAGACCACGCGAAAGTGGATGCCTGGCGGCTTCAGATGGCGGAGAAACGGACAAAAGAGCGCAGGCCCGATCTCTACGCAAAGTATGAGCAGGACCACCCTGCCAGCGAGAAAAAGAAGAAAGTAAGGGACAGATAAAAATATCTTCCGCGTTTTAAGCATATATATGAAACAAACAGGTGACAGGGGAAGAGTAGGTTTATTTCATGAGAAAGCTTAAAAGCGGAGAAAACAGAGGGCACAGCCGGGGAAAGATAAAATTTTTCGCAGTGTGGCTGTCTTTTATACTTGCGTCGGTAAGCTTTGTGGAGAGCGGCATGGCTGCATATGCGGCGGGACCTGATATCACATCGCCGTCAGCCATGGTGATAGAGGCATCCACAGGACAGGTGATCTATGAAAAAAATGCGGAGGAGAGAAGAAGTCCCGCCAGCATCACTAAGATCATGACGCTTTTGATCATTTTTGATTATCTTGACAATGGCAAGGTAAAACTGGAGGATGAGGTCCGTACTTCCGCCCATGCACAGTCCATGGGCGGATCGCAGGTATTTCTGGAGGAAGGGGAGATCCAGACGTTAGATACGCTGATCAAATGTATCGCGGTGGCTTCCGGCAATGACGCGGCGGTGGCGGCGGCAGAACATGTGGCGGGCAGCGAGGAGGAGTTTGTCTATCTGATGAATCAGAGGGCGGCAGGGCTCGGTATGGAAAACACACATTTTGAGGACTGCTGCGGGCTTACGGATTCCGACGGACATTATACATCTGCGAAGGATGTCGCGACGATGTCCAGGGAACTGATCACAAAATACCCGCAGATCTTTGATTACACGGGTATCTGGATGGAGGATATCACCCACACCACGAACCGTGGGACGGAGGTTTTTACGCTGTCAAGCACCAATAAGCTGTTAAAGAGCTATGAATGGGCGACCGGACTAAAGACCGGCTCCACCAGCAAAGCGAAATTCTGCCTTTCCGCTACGGCGAGAAAAGACGGCATGGATCTGATCGCGGTGGTGATGGGAGCGGAGGAAGGAAAGACGAGATTTGCGGAGGCGATCACCCTGCTCAGCTACGGCTACAGCGTGAGCCATATCTATGAGGATAAAAATGAGGATATCCTGCCGGATATCCCGATCAAAGGAGCGATCGTGGATAAGACGGCTGTGGCATATCAGGCGCCCTTCCGATACCTGGACACAACAGGCCAGAACCTGGATGGCGTGGAGAAGATCATTTCTCTGCCGGAACAGGTACAGGCGCCGGTGAAAGCGGGCGATATAGCCGGAGAGGCAATCTATCTGCTCGCCGGAAATAAACTGGGAAGCGTTCCTATCATATTCAAGGAGGATATTCCCGAAGCGGCCTATAAAGATTTTGTGCGGAGGGCATTTCAGGAGTTTTTACTCACTGCCTGACGCGGAACTGGAAAAACAGCATATGCCCGGGCAGCGCACAAGAGGATTTACCGATGCGTAAGCAGCGGGAAATACTCTTCGTGAAAAGAGTGCTGTAAGGGCATATGCGGAACTGGAAAAACAGCATATGCCCGGGCAGCGCACAAGAGGATTTACCGATGCGTAAGCAGCGGGAAATACTCTTCGTGAAAAGAGTGCTGTAAGGGCATATGCGGAACTGGAATGGAGGACAATGATGAACGGCACATGGATAGAAACGATATTGCTTGTACTGTTTGTGTGCCTTGTCATTGTCTTTTTCTGGGTTATGATCTGGGACAGCAACCGGTTTGTGGTGAGAAAATATATTTTCTCATCTGATAAATTAAAAAAGAACTGCCGGCTCGTTTTTCTGTCCGATCTGCACAACAAAGAGTACGGCATCGGGAATGAAAGGCTGCTCAGGGCGATAGAGGAACTCTCGCCGGATGCAGTGCTTATCGGAGGGGACATGCTTAACGCGAAACCCGGCGCTCCGTTTAAAAAGGGGGCGGCTCTTGTCTTAAAGTGCGGAGAAAAATATCCCGTCTATTACGCTCTTGGAAATCATGAGTACCGTGCCAGGATCTATCCGGAGAATTATGATACAATGTATTTGGATTACATGGAAAGCTTCAAAGACAGCAGCGTCCGGTTTCTGGACAATGAGAGCTGTTTACTGTCGGATTTTGGCATCCGGCTCACGGGGCTGACCATCGACAGGGAATACTATAAAAGATTTGTGAAGAGAAAGCTGAGGGAAGGATATCTGGAAGAGACCGCGGGAAAGGCGGATCCTTCCTGCTATCAGATCCTGCTGGCGCACAATCCGGATTTTTTCCCGGATTATGCGGCGTGGGGACCAGATCTGGTATTGTCCGGGCATGTCCACGGCGGTGTGGCGAGGATTCCGGGCTATAAAGGCCTGGCGGCGCCTTCCCTGCTTCCGTTTCCCCACTATGACGGCGGACTTTTTGAGGAGTACGGAAGCAGAATGGTCATAAGCCGGGGACTGGGGATGCACACGATCCCGGTGAGGCTCTTTAATCCAGGTGAGATCGTGGTGATAGAACTCACTGCGGAAAGGCCTGAGGGAGCGGACTGCACCGGGACGCAGGATGTGCCTGCAGCCGCTGAAGCCGGACGAACAAGGCATTCGTCAAATGGATGCCTGTTGTAACGCATCCGTCTGACTCATTGCCTGCGGGAGTCAAAAAATACAGCCTGAGGGGACCCGGCATGAATGTGAAAATGATGCAAAAGAAAGGCAGATTATGGCAATACCGGTAAAACTGGAGGTGTTCGAGGGACCGCTCGACCTTCTCCTGCATCTGATCGATAAAAATAAAATAGATATCTATGACATCCCGATCACACTGATCACAGAACAGTATCTGGAGTATATCCGGCAGATGGAAACGGAAGATATGAATGTGATGAGCGAATTCCTTGTGATGGCGGCAACGCTTCTTGACATTAAGTGCAGGATGCTCCTTCCGGTGGAACCCGATGAGGAGGGAGAGGTGGAGGATCCGAGGGCGGAACTGGTGCAGAAGCTGCTGGAATATAAGATATATAAATATATGTCCTACGAATTGAAGGATCTGCACATGAGCGCGGAGAAAGCCTTTTACAGAGAGCCCCATCTGCCGAAGGAGATAGCGGAGTACAAGCCTCCTGTCGACTATGAGGAATTGCTGGGAGAGGCGACACTCGTAAAATTGAACGAAATGTTCCGCTTTATGCTGAGAAGACAGGAGGAAAAAATAGATCCGGTCAGAAGCAGCTTCGGCAGGATCGAGAAGGATGAGATCGACCTGGACAGAAAGCAGGTTTATCTGCAGAATTACCTGCTGAAACACAGATACTGCTCTTTTCGGGAACTTCTTGAAAAACAGAACAGTAAGATGGAAATTATCGTGACTTTTCTGCTGGTACTTGAGATGATGAAGATCGGAAAGATATCCATAGAGCAGGAAGATTTATTTGGAGATATACATATCATAGTGAAAGAGGAGCCTGTCATCACGTGACGGCTGTCAACAGAAAGGGAAGGAACGCAGTGGAGAGAGAAAAAGCAAAAGCTGTGCTGGAGGCGATCCTGTTTACGATGGGGGATTCTGTGGAAATCTCCCGTCTGGCGGAAGTGATCGGAGAGAGTAAAAAAGTGACGAAGGAACTGTTAGAGGAATTAAAACAGTCCTACCAGGCGGCGGACAAGGGAATCGAACTGATCGAACTGGAGGATGCGGTGCAGTTAAGCACAAAAAATGAGATGTATGAATTTCTCATAAAAATAGCCAAAATACCGAGAAAACATGTGCTTTCCGATACCATGCTGGAAACCCTTTCCATCATTGCCTACAAACAGCCCGTGACAAAGCTGGATATCGAACGGATCCGCGGTGTCAGCTGTGATTTCGCAGTAAGCAGGCTGGTGGAGTACGATCTGGTGCAGGAGCTGGGAAGGCTGGATGCGCCGGGGCGCCCGATGCTCTTTGGGACCACGGAACAGTTTCTGCGGAGTTTTGGCGTGAAAAGCCTGAGCGAACTGCCGGAACTGAACCCTGTACAGGTGGAGGAATTCAGAGAACAGGCGGAGGCGGAGGCGCGTCAGATTGTGGATATCTGACGAAACGATACAGAGGAAATAGAGAGGAAGGGGTGAAAGGCGCAGGGGTGCAGGCATGGGCGGGGAGAAAGATGAGACTGGTCTAAATCAATATGCGGCACCATATAATAGGCATAAAGACAGACAGGGAAGTGCCGTATGAAAAAGGGGAAGATCACAAGACGGGAAAGTCCTGACAAAAAAAATAAGAATAGAAAGCAGAAAAAATCAGGTTTGATGAAATGGATATCCGCGATGCTTCTGGCGGCTTTGCTGACAGCGGCAGTGCCTTATGAGGCGGCGCAGGCAGATGAGACAAACCTTGATCTTTACGCCCGGGGAGCGGTACTTCTGGATGCCGATTCCGGGCGTGTTTTATACGGGAAAGAGGAGGACGTGGCGCTGCCGATGGCGAGCACGACAAAGATCATGACCTGTATTCTGGCGCTTGAAAACGGGAATCCCGAGGAGGTGGTAGAGATATCGTCCTATGCGGCGTCCCAGCCGCAGGTGCATCTGGGGGCGGCAAAGGGGGAAAGTTTTTACCTGAAAGATCTGCTTTACTCGCTGATGTTAGAGTCCCACAATGATTCTGCGGCGGCGATAGCCGAGCATATCGGAGGTTCCGTGGAAGGGTTTGCGGACATGATGAACGATAAGGCGGGACAGATCGGCTGTGAGAATACTCATTTTATCACGCCGAACGGCCTGGACGCCGTGGAAATGATAGACGGGAAGGAATGCCGGCATTCCACCACAGCTAAGGATCTGGCGCTGATCATGCGTTATTGCATTATGGAATCGCCGAAGAGAGAAGAGTTTCTGGAGATCACGCGGACGCCGGGGTACGGTTTTGCGAACAGACAGGGAAGCCGCAGCTACAGCTGCACAAACCACAATGCGTTTTTAAATATGATGGATGGTGCGCTTTCGGGAAAGACGGGTTTCACGGGGGGAGCCGGATACTGTTATGTGGGAGCGCTCAGAAGGGACGAAAAAACATTTATCGTGGCGCTCTTGGCCTGTGGATGGCCGAACCATAAGACGTACAAATGGGTGGATACCAGAAAGTTGATGGAGTATGGGCTGGCAAACTACGAGTATCAGAACATATACAGGAAGGTGGATCTGAAACCGGTGAAGGTGCTGGAGGGGATCCCTGAGAAGAAAGGATATGATCCCTACGCGGAAACAGCGGTGGAAGTGGAACTGCGGGAGAAGGACGGCGGAAAAAAGAAAGAAGGGGAAAAGGAGGCTGGAGCAGGCGGTGAAGAACTGAATTTCTTGGTCTCCATGCAGGATGAGGTGAGGATCGATGTGGCATATACTGGGGAACTGGAAGCGCCCGTGAAAGAGGGGACGGCAGTTGGAAAAGTGGTGTATAACCTGAACGGTGAGCCGGTGAAGGAGTACGATCTGGTGGTGGTGAGGGATGTGGAGAGAAAGGACTGGCTCTACATGGTAAGGTATATACTGCAGGAGTATCTGATGGAATCTCAGGCGGGATGGGGAGAGAAAAACGGGGAAAAGAGCCCGGATGCAAAAGTTGTCGAATAGGGAAAATTTTTCATAATATTTCTTGACAATCTTTGAGCATGGAGTTACAATTTTTATGGGTGAAAAACCGGATTATTATAACTAAAGGAAGGGTGAATGAGATGAAAAAAATGAACATCATCAAGAAACTCAGCGCTACTGTAGTACTTGCGGCTATGCTGGTTAGCATGTTTGGCATGTCTGTATCTGCAGTTGGCAAAGCAACATTAGAGGAGCAGGCAGCGATCGCAGCCCGCAAGGCGGAAGCAGCGGCGGCAGCTCTGGCGGAGAAGCAGGATATCGCAGCTAGGAAGAGCATCGAAGCAGCTGATGCTTTGAGCGAGAAGCAGGATATCGCATTGCGTCTGGCAGCTGAAGAGCAGGCAACTCTCGAGGAGAAGATCGCTATCGCACTGTCAAAAGGTGATACTTCCGAACTGACAGCAGAGCAGATCGCTACTCTTCAGAGATTGAATGAGGCACAGCTGGCGGCACTTCAGGAGAAGATTGCTATCCTCGCACGTAAGGATGCAGAGGCAGCGGCAGTTATCCAGGAGAAGATTGCTATCGCTCTTGCACAGGGTGACATCTCCGAGCTGACAGCAGAGCAGCTTGCAACTCTGGATCGTAAGAATGCAGAGGCAGCGGCAGCATTACAGGAGAAGGTTGCTATTTTAGAGCGCAAGAATGCAGAGGCAGCGGCAGTACTTGCTGAGAAAGAAGCTATTGCGGCTCGCAAAGCTCTTGAATAGGATCTGTTTTTGACAGATTTATATTGTGAAAATTGCTATGCAGCACCGGTTTCTTCAGCCGGTGCTGTTTTTGTGGTGCACCAAAGCACATGGATATTCGCGGCTTTGCAGTGGACGGGGCATTGATCGCCGCGGCGTTCGTCAGTATGTCCGTGCCTGCCCGACTGACATGAAGCATGGCACCTGGCTTGTAATAGTTCAGCCTTTCAATATTCCGCGAGTAAAATCGCTCTGCAAGCGATTTTGCGAGTTGTGCAGGCGCCAAAATGCGATTTTGGAGCATTTTGTGTGCATCAGTGTAACAGTTTAGCCGAATGGCTGAACTGTTACACTGGTTGTGTCACAGACAAAAATAAACCCCCTGCTATGCAGGGGGAGGGTAAATCTTTAGATAAAAGAAACTCCTGTGTTAGTATAAAAGTAGGTCTGCAAACCACAAAAATACAACACAGGAGGTGCCCAAAATGGACACAACAAATAGTTTAGCCCATACAAAGTGGGAATGCAAGTATCATATTGTTTTTGCACCAAAGTATCGCAGACAGGTAATATACAAAGACATCAAGGCAGATGTAGGGCAGATACTGGGCTCATTGTGCCGGAGAAAAGGAATAGAAATTATAGAAGCAGAATGCTGCCCGGATCACATCCATATGCTGGTACGGATACCGCCCAAATACTCAGTGTCAGAAATCGTAGGATATTTGAAAGGGAAGAGCTCACTAATGATATTCGAGAAACATGCAAACCTGAAATATAAGTATGGGAACAGGCATTTCTGGTGCAGAGGGTATTATGTAGATACAGTAGGGAAGAATACAGCCGCAATCAAAACATATATCCAGAATCAGCTGAAAGAAGATTTAGAATACGACCAGATGTCTTTAGTAGAGTATATCGACCCGTTTACGGGTGAGCCGGTAAAGAAAAACAAGAAATAAGCCACTTGGAGTGGCAGTAGGAAATCAAAGCAGACCAGCAAGCCCCTTATGGGGCGGCGCCGGTAGAAGGAAGCACTGAAAGAGCCCCTGAAAGGGGCAGCTGAGAATGTGGTGCAGTAGGCAGACCATCGGTGCGCCTTCCGGGCGCAAGCAGGTAATAGCCCCTTATAGGGGCAGAGCAGGCTACCGGCTAAGCCGGTAGTCCTGACTTATTGCCCGCGGAAAAAAAGAGTAGGAATATTTTCGGATTTGTGGTAAAATATCGGGAGATGTGCGCAGGAGGAAAATAGAATGAAAAAAATAATGGCAATGGTGTTTATGTGTGTTTTTTTGACAGGCTGCGGAGAGAATGTACAGGAAGAAACGGCATCTCCAGCGGTGCAGGAAGATACAGAACAGGAGAATACCAAAGAGACGGAAGAAACCGGGGAAAAGAAAGAGGATAATAAGATGGAAACGGAGGAACAGGAGGAGGAAACGGAAGAAAAAGAAGAGAAAAATGGCGGCGGAGCGGAAGAGGAAGCGGAAAATGAAGAGGTTTCCAGAGAAGATGAGGCGCAGGACTGGGAGACACTGGCGTCAGAATCTTATGAATATGAGGATGGAACCGTGATGACGCTTTTGTTTTCTCTGGACAGAAACGGCGCGTCCCACATCACGATCGGGCTTGAGACGGAAGAAAAATGGAAAGCGGCATACCTCTACACAATGCTGGATGAGACAATACAGCTGGAAGCCATGCAGGAGTTGAACCCGAGGATCGTGATGACCTGCGGAAGCGATGTGATAACTTCCTATGGGCTTTCCTATGATCTCTCAGAATCAGGTAAAATGCTGGATCAGGCAAACTGGCTTGCCGAGGGTCTGACAGAGGAAGAGATGGACGCGGATGAGGCGGATGAGCTGACAGGAGAGATCATGGATGATCTCATAGCGTTTATGTCAAATTCATAAGAAAAAAATTGTAGTTTTTGTTGTGTTTTTTCCGATACTTATGTTATACTTATCGAGTATGCAACATGGGGGATTTTGGTCCCTCATTCAGGTAGTTATTATTTTTTATTATAAACGGAGGAACAAATATGGGCACTACTTCAAAAGCGAGCCAAAGAATCACAGCTTTGCTCGATGAAAACAGTTTCGTTGAGATCGGTGCGCTTGTAACGGCGAGGGCTACTGATTTTGATTTGAAACAGGCGGAGACTCCTTCTGATGGTGTTATCACCGGGTATGGAGTGATCGACGGTAATCTTGTGTATGTTTACAGCCAGGATGCATCTGTACTGAACGGTTCCGTGGGTGAAATGCATGCAAAGAAGATTACAAATCTCTATGATCTGGCGATGAAGACCGGGGCACCGGTGATCGGTCTGATCGATTCTGCCGGACTGAGATTACAGGAAGGCGCCGATGCGCTCAATGCATTTGGCGAGATTTATAGCAGACAGGTTACGGCGAGTGGTATGATCCCCCAGATCACGGCAATCTTCGGAAACTGCGGCGGCGGCCTTGCAATTTTTCCGACGCTGACGGATTTTACTTTTATGGAGAAATCCAAAGCAAAGCTGTTTGTCAATTCCCCCAATGCCATTGACGGAAATGAGATCAGCAAATGCGACACTTCCGCGGCGGCTTTCCAGAGCGGGGAAGCGGGAATTGTCGATGTGGCTGCGGAGGAAGATGAGATTTACGCGAAGATCCGTGAATTGATCGGCTTTTTGCCCGCTAACTGTGATGATGAGGCTGTCTCCGACTGCGCGGATGACCTGAACAGGGTTTCGGCTGAACTGGCGAACTGTGTGGGAGATACATCCATCGCTCTGTCCCAGATCGCGGATGACGGTGTGTTCTTTGAGGCAAAGGCTGACTACGGCAAGAGCATGGTTACCGGATTTATCAGACTGGACGGTATCACGGTAGGCTGTGTGGCGAACCGCACGGAAATCTATGATGAGGAGGGCAATGTCTCCGAGAAGTTTGACGCGGTACTTTCCCCGAGAGGCTGCGAGAAAGCTGCTTCTTTTGTGAAGTTCTGCGATGCCTTTGATATCCCTGTCCTGACGCTGACTAATGTAAAGGGGTACGCTGCTACCAAGTGTGCGGAAAAGCGCATGGCGAAAGCTGTGGCGCAGATGACAGCAGCTTTTGCGGAGGCGACTGTGCCGAAGATAAACGTGATCATCGGCAAAGCTTACGGCAGCGCTTATGTGGCAATGAATTCCAAAGCAATCGGTGCAGATATGACTTTTGCGTGGCCTACGGCAGAGATCGGTTCCATGGACGCAAGACATGCGGCGCAGATCATGTATGACGGAAAAGGCGCTGATGTGATAAATGAGAAGGCTGCGGAGTATGCGAAGCTTCAGGCTAGCGTACAGGGAGCGGCGAGAAGAGGATATGTGGACAGCATTATCGAAGCGGCGGATACGAGAAAGTATGTGATCGGCGCTCTGGAAATGCTTTATACAAAGAAAGAAGACTGTCCGGACAAGAAACATGGAACAGTCTAGAAAGGATGCTTCATATATGAAAAAGAAACTTTTAATATGTCTTGCCATGCTTGTCTGCATCCTTGGATTGGCCGGCTGCGGTCAGGAGATGACGGAGAACAGTTTCATCACGAAAGATCAGGCAAAAGAGACTGGGGAAGCACTCTGTGAACAGCTTGCCTCTTTGAACCAGATGCTTGCGGTTTACGGTGTGAGCATGTCTGAGTACGTGGAGATGAGCGGCGGAAATCCGGAAGATGCCGCGCTCGATATCGCAGCCATGAACAGCTGGGTTGATGCATCAGAAGAATTTGGTAATTTTGTCTCTGTTCTCAGCGATGAAACGGAAGTGACCATTACGGAAGATAAGGCTGATGTAAAAGTAAAGATTCAGGGAGACAAGACTTACAAGGGCAGTAAGCAGAGAACTGCGACAATGGAAGTTGTGATGACGGAGAAGGGCTTTGACAGTATCAGTGTTTCCACGGACTATGATATGAGCGAACTGATGACGAAGGCGGCTTTGAACACCGTTCTCGGCATGGGAACCGTGTTTGCGGTACTGATCCTGATCTCACTCTTAATCTCCTGCTTTAACTTTATCCCGAAGATCCAGGAGAAGTTCCGGAAAAAACCTGCTCAGACACAGAGCGCTCCGGCACCTGCGAAGGCAGAGCCCGTGGCGGTGATTCAGGAAGAGACGGATGACACGGAACTGATTGCGGTCATTGCAGCGGCGATCGCGGCAAGCGAGGGCGCTGTATCAGCAGACGGTTATGTAGTACGGTCTATTATCAGACGGTAGGAATGAGAGAGCGTCTTCAGGGCGGAGAATGCACAGCCCGAAAGTGAAAAGCTTATCAAAAATAAAAAAAGAAATCACTCATAAATTCAGGAGGAAATAACATGAAAAATTATACAATTACCGTAAACGGCAACGTATATGATGTAGTAGTAGAAGAGGGAGCATCCACAGGCGCAGCGCCCAAAGCGGCTCCTGCAGCACCCAAGGCAGCACCGAAGGCGGCTCCTGCAGCACCCAAGGCAGCCAGTGCAGGCGCAGGCAGCATAAAGATTGAAGCCGGTGCGGCAGGCAAGGTGTTCAAGCTGGAAGCGAGTGTAGGCCAGGCTGTGAAGAAGGGTGATGCTGTCGTGATCCTGGAAGCGATGAAGATGGAGATCCCTGTTGTTGCGCCGCAGGACGGCACTGTTGCAAGTATTGATGTGGCTGTAGGCGATCCTGTTGAAGCGGGTGCACTGCTGGCAACATTGAACTAGTATGTTTTATGCAGTAACTTGAAAAAACAACAGGAGGTAAAGAAATGGATTATATTGCAACTACACTGGACAATCTGGTTCATCAGACAGCGTTTTTTAATCTGGAGATTGGAAACTATGTGATGATCGTTGTTGCCTGTGTATTTCTGTATCTTGCGATTGCCAAGGGCTTTGAACCATTACTTCTTACCCCAATCGCATTTGGTATGCTGTTAGTAAATATTTATCCGGACATCATGGTCAGCATTGAGGAATCGGCCACCGGAGCAGGCGGCTTACTGTATTATTTCTATTTGCTGGATGAATGGGCGATCCTGCCTTCCCTGATCTTTATGGGAGTGGGCGCGATGACGGACTTCGGTCCTCTGATCGCCAATCCAAAGAGTTTTTTGCTTGGCGCGGCAGCGCAGTTCGGTATTTTCATGGCTTATTTCGGAGCGATCTGGATGGGCTTCAACGACAAGGCGGCGGCGGCTATTTCCATCATCGGCGGCGCGGACGGCCCGACATCCATTTTCCTTGCGGGAAAACTGAGCCAGACGGCAATCCTCGGCCCGATCGCGGTGGCGGCATATTCCTATATGTCTCTGGTACCGATCATTCAGCCGCCCATCATGAAACTGTTCACAACGAAGGAAGAACGTCAGATCAAGATGGCACAGTTGCGTCCGGTTTCCAAGCTGGAAAAGATCCTGTTCCCGGTTATCGTGACGATCGTTGTATGTATGATACTTCCCACAACGGCTCCGCTTGTCGGTATGCTGATGCTTGGCAATCTGTTCCGTGAGTCTGGCGTGGTGAGACAGCTCCAGGAGACAGCTTCCAACGCTTTAATGTATATTGTTGTTATCCTGCTCGGTACTTCTGTAGGAGCAACGACTTCCGCGGAGGCATTCTTAAACTGGGACACGATCAAGATCGTCATCCTCGGCCTGGTGGCATTTGCTTTCGGCACGGCGGCAGGCGTGCTCTTCGGTAAACTGATGTGCAAGCTGACTCACGGCAAGGTAAATCCGTTAATCGGCTCTGCCGGTGTATCCGCAGTGCCTATGGCGGCGAGAGTTTCCCAGAAAGTGGGCGCGGAGGAGGATCCTACGAACTTCCTGCTGATGCACGCGATGGGCCCTAACGTTGCGGGCGTTATCGGTACGGCAGTTGCAGCCGGAACCTTTATGGCTATCTTCGGTGTCTTTTAAGCTGTGCATCTCCGGAAATGGTGACTTATCTGACCGTGTTTACACGGACAGATAAGGCGGGATTTTCGGAGATATAGAGCGCATAGCGCGACGGGAAGGCGGGCAAAGCTCACCTGCGGGATTCGCTTCGCGAACCCGGAACGCGCCGAAGGACTTATGAGTGCACAGCTTATTTAGTATAATAATATATGGAGGAAATAACATGTCAGAAATGAATAAAAAACCGGTTGGAATTACCGAGACAATACTGCGTGATGCCCACCAGTCTCTGATCGCGACGAGAATGCCCACCGATCTGATGCTTCCTATCGTGGAGACAATGGATAAGGTCGGCTATCATTCTGTAGAGTGCTGGGGCGGCGCTACTTTCGATGCATCTTTGAGGTTCTTAAAGGAAGATCCCTGGGAGAGGCTTCGCAAGCTGAGAGACGGCTTTAAGAATACGAAACTGCAGATGCTGTTCAGAGGACAGAACATCCTCGGCTACAGGCCTTACGCGGACGATGTGGTAGACAGCTTTGTTGAGAAGTCGATTGCCAACGGTATTGATATCATCCGTATTTTCGACTGCCTGAACGATCTGAGAAACCTGCAGGAGGCAGTAAACGCGACAAACAAGATCAAAGCGAGAGAGGGCAGAGGCCATGCCCAGATCGCTCTTTCCTATACGCTGGGTGATGCCTATACAATGGAATACTGGGTAAGCACGGCAAAGAAGATCGAGGAGATGGGTGCGGATTCCATCTGTATCAAGGATATGGCGGGACTTCTGGTTCCCTATAAAGCGGCGGAACTGATCAAAGCCATGAAAGAGGCTACAAGGCTTCCGATCCAGCTTCACACCCACTATACTTCCGGTGTGGCGAGCATGACTTACCTGAAAGCCGTGGAGGCGGGCGTGGATGTGATCGACTGTGCGATCTCTCCGTTTGCGCTCGGTACTTCCCAGCCGGCTACGGAAGTTATGGTCGAGACATTCAAGGGTACTCCCTATGATACCGGTTTTGATCAGAATCTGCTGGCTGAGATCGCGGATTACTTCCGCCCTTACAGGGAGAAATGCCTGGAGACCGGACTGCTCAGCCCGAAGGTGCTCGGCGTAAATATCAAGACGCTGCTCTATCAGGTACCCGGCGGCATGCTCTCCAACATGGTGAGCCAGTTAAAGGAGCAGAACGCGGAAGACAAGTACGAGGATGTGCTGCGTGAGATCCCGAATGTTCGCAAGGATCTCGGTGAGCCGCCTTTGGTTACGCCTTCCTCACAGATCGTTGGCACACAGGCTGTATTTAACGTGCTGATGGGCGAGAGATATAAGATGGCTACCAAGGAGACTAAGGCTGTCCTGCGCGGTGAATACGGCCAGACGATCAAGCCGATGAGCCAGGAAGTCATCGATAAGGTTATTCCGGGCGAGGAGAGGATCACCTGCCGTCCCGCAGACCTGATCGAGAACGAGATGGATAAGCTGGAGTCCGAGATGAAAGAATGGAAACAGCAGGATGAGGACGTACTGTCCTATGCGCTGTTCCCTCAGGTCGCGATCGACTTCTTCAAGTACCGTCAGGCGCAGCAGGAGAAGGTGGATCTGACCCAGGCTGATACAAAGAATGGGGCATATCCGGTTTAAAAGTTATGATTTCGTGTATTGATACAAGGACAGTCCGCCGTTTGGCGGACTGTTTTTATGTCAAAGGAAACTGCTTCCTATGATATAAAAACGCTCCGCGAAGATGCGCACTACGCGCAAAGGATATGGCTGCTGATGCAGCTGTGCTCCGGTGCGAGGGTCCGGCTTTCCGGACTCTTTATTCTTGACAGATGCATACTTATAGATTTATAATAACAAGTGTTATTAGTGCTTGAAAAGGGAATTGTTACAGATTTCAGGCGGAGGGAAATAAATTTATAGGGGGAGAGCAGGGAGGACAGCCTGGTTAAAAAGAGTCAGAATGGGGGATGTATGCCGCGCAAGGAGAAGATCACAAAGAGAGAGATCGCTGCCGCCGCTTTTCGTATGGCGAGAAAAGAAGGCATGGAAGAGGTGACGGCGAGAAAGCTGGCGGAAGCTGCCGGGTGTTCAACGCAGCCGATTTTTCGACTGTATCAGAATATGGAGGAGGTTCAGGCAGATGTGCTGGAGCAGGCGCGCACTTTTTTCGAAGAATTTTATGATGCCTATCCGAAGAGTCAGTCAGTACCGTTTGTCAATCTTGGGCTTGCCTATATCAGCTTTGCCCAGAAGGAAAAAAATCTTTTCAGAGCGATGTTCTTGGGGGAGAACAGGAATGGAAGGAGTTTGTATGAACTGCTGAACGGTAAGAACGGAAATGTTTTAAAGGAGATAAACAGGGCAAAGAATGAGGGATGTGAGGATCCGCAGGAGTTGTTTATGAAGATGTGGATCTTTATCCACGGAGCGGCGTGTATGGCTATTACCGGGGATTATGACCTTGGTATTACCGAGACTGTGGGACAGCTGGTGGGAGCGTACCGGGCGTTTCGCTGAGCGCTGTACAGGAATCTGTGGTGTTGCAGGATGCAGTACAGACAGGTTGACAGCCTGGCAAACAGAGGACTGAAGTTCGCAGTGTACAGGAAAGGATGTATATGGACAGGCTGGCTGCCTGGCAAAGGTTTCATGATCAGAAGGCGGTACAAGGAGAGAGGACTTCCTTGTAATTCGCGCACAGTGAGAGGCAGAAGACCGATGGGAAAAAGAGATTTTATGGCGGAGATGAGCGAGCGCTTCAGCAGGATGAGCAAGAGCCAGAAAGCGATCGCGTCCTATATATCAGATCACTATGATGAGGCAGTTTTTATGACAGCTGCGAAGCTTGGGGAGGCGCTGCATGTCAGTGAATCTACGGTAGTGCGTTTTGCGCTTATGCTCGGATATGATGGTTATCCTGAGTTTCAGAAGGAACTGGCAGGCTGGGTGAAGCAGCATATTACCGGAGTTCAGCGGATGGGTGTAAAATATGCCGGAAGCACACAGTCGGAGGTGCTCACATCGGTGATGCAGTCGGATATGGATAAGATCCGGGACACGATAGAGCATCTGGATCCTTCGGCTTTTGAGACAGCGGTGGATATCATCCTGAAGGCGAAGAAAGTATATATTTCGGGTATCAGGAGCTGTGAGCCGTTAGCGGATTTTCTGTGTTTTTACCTGAACATGATGCGGGGAGAAGTAACCTGTATCAAGACGACCAGCATGAGCGAGACATTTGAGCAGATGCTGCGGATCAGTGATAAGGACGCCTTTATCGGCATAAGCTTTCCGCGATACTCAATGCGGACGCTGAAAGCTATGGAATTTGCCAACGACAGGAACGCTAAGGTGATCTGTCTGACGGACAGCATCCATTCCCCGATGTGCATGTATTCCTCCTGCAATCTGTTTGCCAGGAGCGATATGGTCTCCATCGTGGACTCGCTGGTGGCGCCCCTGAGCGTGATCAATGCCCTTGTT
Organism: uncultured Lachnospiraceae bacterium; assembly: GCA_910584915.1. GTDB lineage: Bacteria > Bacillota > Clostridia > Lachnospirales > Lachnospiraceae > 1XD8-76. Next base: position 20,790 of record CAJUDM010000010.1, on the reverse strand, counting down.
GTGGCGATGTGCCTGAAGCGCCCGGCGGAGGTAAAGAACAGCCTGCATACGCTGGAAGAGGTCTGGAACAGCTATCAGGTTTACCTGAATGATGAGATCAACTTTATCGATGAGGAGCCGATGTTAAACTATCCGCTGAGAAAGGAAGGCAGAAAGAAATCCCAGAACGGCGAGGCACAGCCGGACAGAAATTAACGGAACAGATGCGGAACTGGGGAAACAGCATCTGTTCGGACAGTGCCCAGAGAATTTGCGGCCGAGTATACGGACGGAAATTGCTCTGCGGTGAATGGTGCTGGTAGAACAGATGCGGAACTGGGGAAACAGCATCTGTTCGGACAGTGCCCAGAGAATTTGCGGCCGAGTATACGGACGGAAATTGCTCTGCGGTGGATGGTGCTGGTAGAACAGATGCGGAACTGAAATAGGAGATTTACATGAGTCGGATAATAGTGGCCGGCGGCGGGGCAGCCGGGATGATGGCGGCATATGCCGCCGCTGTGTCAGGGCATCAGGTGGTGCTTCTTGAGAAGAATGAAAAACTGGGGAAAAAGATTTATATCACCGGCAAGGGCAGGTGTAATGTCACCAATGCCGCTGAAAAAGATCAGTTTTTTCAAAATATTATTTCAAACAGCAAGTTTTTATACAGCAGTATTTATCAGTTTGACAACCGGGCGATGATGTCTTTTCTGGAGGAGTACGGCTGCCCGGTAAAGACGGAGCGCGGCGGGCGCGTTTTTCCGGTCTCAGACCATGCATCCGATGTGACCGGAGCCCTGCAGCGGGCGCTTGGCGAAATGTATGTGGAGGTCAGGCTGAAAACGGAAGTGAAAGAGCTTTTGTTCAGGGAAGATCACAAAAAAGAACCGGCAGTAAAGGATCAGATGGATCAGGAAACAGCGGCAGGGCAGTCTTCAGCGGTATTACCGCAGAAAGAAAAGCCGTCCGGCTTCTCCGGCCGGCGGATACAGGGGGTACGGCTGGCGGGTGGAAAAAAAATGAAGGCGGATGCGGTGATCCTTGCCTGCGGCGGGCTCTCCTATCCTTCCACCGGATCTGACGGAGCCGGATATAAACTTGCCTCGCAGGCAGGGCATTCCGTGGTTTCCTGTGTCCCGGCGCTGGTACCTTTTGAGATAGAGGAACGCTGGTGCAGAAAACTGCAGGGACTGTCTTTAAAGAATGTGGAGATAAAACTGTTTTTGGAAAGGGCGCAGAAGGAAGACCGGCCGAATGCAGAGAAAAAGCCAGTATACAGCGGATTTGGAGAGATGCTGTTTACCCATTTCGGAGTCAGCGGCCCTCTCATTCTGAGTGCGAGCAGCTATTGCAGTAAGGCGATCACGGAAGGCGCGCGTGCAAAACTTTTGTTAAATCTGAAACCTGCTATGGATGAGGAAATGTTGGATAAGCGGCTCCTGCGGGATTTTGAGGAGAATTCTCACAGGGCATTTAAAAATGCGCTGGGCGGGCTGTTTCCGTCAAAGCTGATTCCGGTGATGGTGGAACTTTCCGGTATCGACGGAGAGAAAAAAGTGTATGAGATCACAAGACAGGAGAGGTTGTCTTTTGTGAAACTGATGCGGAATCTGCCGCTTACCATAACGGGGACGAGGGGATTTGCCGAGGCGGTCATCACACAGGGAGGCATTCCAGTGACGGAGGTAAATCCCTCCACAATGGAATCGAAGATATGCGGGGGATTGTATTTTGCCGGGGAGATGCTGGACATCGACGCGCTGACCGGAGGATATAATCTGCAGCTGGCGTGGTCCACCGGGCATCTGGCGGGGACGGGCATACCATTCTGAAGACAATGGAAATTCGTGCTGATAAAAGCACAAGGTTACACCAGGGCCGGAACAGGAGGTTTTATGGGGACATTTGAAAGCATTGTCGGATTATCGGTTATCGCTATGACGGTTTTTGTTCCCGGTGTTGGACTGTATATACTGAAAAGAGGAAAACGTGCCACAGGGGAAATCTGCCTGATAGGTGCCGGGGGAGGCTGCGGGAATGCCCATACGATCTGGGTGCGGTTCATGACAGATGGAGAGGAAAAAAATCGCACACTCTGCATCATTTTATGCTGATCCCTTTTTTTGAAGAGTTCCAGCTTTCGAGATTGAGGAAGAGGCATGTCGGGAGGCAGGTGCACATTTATTATAATTCTGACCGGGAAGGACAGGTACTGATCAGGGAGTATAACAGGCGGGGATGAAGGGCGCGCACAGGAAAAACAGGAGGAGAGACATGTATAATATAGCAATAGACGGTCCGGCGGGAGCCGGAAAAAGCACGATAGCAAAACAGATCGCAAGACGGAAAGGTTACATTTATGTGGACACAGGCGCAATGTACCGTGCGATGGCGTTATTTTTGATCGAGAATCAGATATCGCCGGAGGAGCCGGATAAGATCAGCGAAAAGTGCCGGGAAGCGGACATTTCGATCGTCTATGAGAACGGTGAGCAGGTAGTCCTGTTAAACGGCAGGAATGTCAACGGGCTGATCCGCACCGAGGAGGTCAGCAATATGGCTTCCGCCTCCTCGGTCAACGGGGATGTGCGGAAAAAGCTGGTGGAACTGCAGCAGAAGCTGGCGGAAAAAGCGGACGTTGTGATGGACGGGCGTGACATCGGGACCTGCGTCCTGCCGAACGCGGATCTGAAGATCTATCTGACGGCGAGCAGCAGTGTGCGGGCGAAACGCCGCTATGATGAATTGGCCGCCAGAGGAGAAGAATGTGACATTGATGTCATAAAAGGAGATATCGAGGAGCGGGATTACCGGGATATGCACCGGGATATCTCCCCGCTTAAACAGGCGGACGACGCGGTTTTGGTGGATTCCTCGGATATGACGATCGAGGAGGTCATCGGGAGGATTTTGGAATTATGCGCCGGGTGAGAAAAGTTTGCATCATATTGGTAAATATTCTGCCTTTTGCGGTGTTTGTAAGCCTGTATCAGTATGGCGGCAACGTCGGGCTGTGTATGCCGCTTCCGCAATTCCTGATCACTGTCGTAAATACAATATATGCAGGGACAAAAAAAGAACTTCTTATGTATAACGGAATTTTACTGATATCGTCAGCTGCCGGTATCTTTGCAAATGGTCAGTTGTATTTCAGATATATATGTTATGATGATGAGGGTGTGATGGTTATGATGGCTGAAATAATGGCGGCTGTCGTACTGATCTCCATTTTTACGGCTGTCGAATTTTTGATCAGATATCTCCATGACAAAAAAAGAACGGATATTTAATTTCATAAGAAGCGAAAACTGTTTAATCAGAGAAAAGGAAAATAGGGATATGGAAGTAAAACTGGCAAAATCCGCGGGATTCTGCTTCGGCGTGAAGCGGGCGGTGGAGACGGTGTATGAGCAGATCGAAGAACAGAAGGCGGCGGATAAGAAGCTGCCGATCTATACCTACGGTCCTATCATCCACAATGAACAGGTGGTGAAGGATCTGGAGGACAAAGGCGTGCGGGTGCTGGAAAGCAGGGAAGATCTGGAAGCGGTGCGGGAGGGTATCGTGGTGATCCGTTCCCACGGCATAGGGAAGGAGATCTGCGAATTGATCGGGAAAAAGGGGCTGATATGTGTGGATGCCACCTGTCCCTTTGTCAAAAGGATCCACAATATTGTGGAGAAAGAGAGCGTCCGGGGCAGGCAGATCGTGATCATCGGCAATCCGGGCCACCCGGAAGTGGAGGGTATCAAGGGGTGGTGCAGTTCGCCGGCAGTTGTAGTGGAATCGGAGAAAGACGCAGAAAATCTAGTGCCGGAAAAGGATAGAGAGATCTGTGTAGTTTCCCAAACGACATTTAACTACAATAAATTTCAAGATTTAGTTGAAATTTTAAAAAAGAGCGGGTATAATGGTAGTGTTGTGAATACTATATGTAATGCGACTGAGGAGAGACAGACTGAAGCGAAGGAGATAGCTTCCCAAGCGGATGTTATGATAGTTATAGGTGGAGCACATAGTTCCAATACAAGAAAGTTGTATGAAATATGCAGCAGAGAGTGTGCACAGACCTGTTTTATACAGTCACTGGCGGATCTAAACTTGGAACTTTCGGAATCAGTACGTCTGGTGGGTATTACAGCAGGGGCGTCTACCCCAAATAATATTATTGAGGAGGTTCAAAGTTATGTCAGAAATGAATTTTGAACAGATGATCGATGCATCATTTAAAACAATACATACGGGAGAGGTAGTCGAAGGCACAGTCATTGATGTAAAACCAGATGAAGCTGTTATTAATATTGGCTATAAGTCGGACGGCATTCTGACCAGAAGCGAATATACCAATGAATCCGGCGTGGATATGACAACAATGCTGAAAGTCGGCGATACGATGGAAGTAAAGGTATTGAAAGTAAATGACGGAGAAGGACAGGTTACCCTGTCTTATAAGCGCTTGGCGGTCGACCGTGGAAATAAGCGGATCGAAGAGGCATTCAATAATAAGGAAGTGCTGACGGCGGTCGTGACGGAAGTGCTCAGCGGCGGGTTGTGCGTCGTGGTGGACGAGGTGAGAATTTTCATACCGGCGAGCCTGGTATCGGATGTCTATGAGAAGGATCTGAACAAGTATGCGGGGCAGGAGATCCAGTTTGTTGTGACCGAGTACAATCCCAGAAGAAGAAGGTATATCGGCGACAGAAAGCAGCTTGTGGTCGCGGAGAAGGAGATCAGGCAGAAAGAACTGTTCGAGAGGATCAAAGAGGGCGATGTCGTGGAAGGCGTCGTGAAGAATGTGACTGATTTCGGCGCGTTTATCGACCTGGGCGGCGCAGATGGCCTGCTTCATATCTCCGAGATGTCCTGGGGCAGGGTAGAAAATCCGAAGAAGGTATTTAAGGTAGGAGAGACGCAGAGAGTTCTGATCAAAGAGATTTCCGGAACAAAGATTGCGCTCAGCCTTAAGTTTGCGGATTCCAACCCCTGGAGGGATGCGGCTGAAAAGTATGCGACAGGAAATGTGGTGACCGGAAGAGTGGCAAGGATGACTGATTTCGGCGCGTTTATTGAACTGGAGACAGGAATCGATGCCCTGTTGCATGTATCCCAGATTTCCAAGGAGCATATTGAGAAACCGTCAGATGTTTTGAAGGTCGGTGAAGAAGTGACAGCGAAGGTTGTCGATTTCAATGAGGAAGATAAGAAGATCAGCCTGAGTATCAAGGCGCTTTTAGCTCCTGAACCGGCACCGGCGGCGCCTGCTCCGGAGGAGGAGGGAGATGTGGTATCGGTTGATATCGATGCGGTGATTGCCAGCCAGGCGGATGAAAACGAAGAATAATCGCGACAGGACAGCCCGGGATTTTGTGTTTTTGCAAAATCCGTAAGAATATGTAAATTCAGCTAAAAACAATATGAGAAGAGGCTGTCTGGATGGACAGCCTTTTATGATGCATTCAGGTGCGTTTCGCCGTTTGATTTACAGGAATGTGCAGAAAAAATTAAAATATATTATAAAAGGGGTGAATTTATATGGTATATGATTACGAGTATTTTAAAAAGGCAATGTACGATCTGACAAAGATCGATCTGGATGCTTATAAGGAAAAACAGATGAAGCGCCGTATCGATACGCTGATCAGCAAGCATAAATATAAAGGCTACCAGGATTATATTGCCGCCATCAGGACAGATAAAGATCTGATGGATGAATTTCTGGGCTATATGACAATCAATGTTTCCGAGTTTTACAGAGATCCGCTGCAGTGGCAGTTTTTGGATAAAGAGGTATTCCCGGAGCTGATCAGGAAATTTGGTAAGAATCTGAAGATATGGAGTGCGGCATGCTCCACAGGTGACGAGCCTTATTCCCTTGTGATGGCACTCTCAAAACATATTCCTCTCGCGAATATCAGAATCTATGCGACGGATCTGGATAAGGTGATCCTGGAGAAAGCGAAAGTCGGACTTTATGCGGAGAAGAGCCTTGCGGGCGTGCCGAAGGATCTGAAGGCGAAATACTTCACGAAGGTGGGAAGTTCCTACCGTATCTCCGATGAGATCAAGAAACGGGTCACATTTAAGCAGCACAATCTGATCAAAGACAGATATGAAACAGGGTATCATCTGATCGTCTGCAGAAATGTATTGATATATTTTACAGAGGAAGCGAAGGACGAAGTATTTGCAAAATACTTTAAGTCGTTGGCATCTGGCGGAGTGCTGTTCATCGGCAGCACGGAACAGATCATGAATTACAAGGAGATCGGCTACGACAGAAAGAGTTCCTTCTTCTACACGAAACCTTGAAGATTGCGGCTGCCTGCATTTTGCAGGCAGTTTTTTTATTTCATAGGAAACTGCGTCCCATGAAATAAAAACGCTCCGCGAGGATGCGCACTCTGCGCAAAGGAATATGGCTGCTGATGCAGCCGTGCTCCGGCGCGAGAGTCCGTCTTCCCTGCTTGATCAGGAAATTGCGTTCAAATCCTGCTTGAACCCTTTCACACAGACAGAAAATAGAAATATCTGTCTGTGTAAAAGGGTATTTTTATTTAAAAGCAGTAAGTGGCAGGGAGTTTACGAAAAACGGCTCCAAACAGAAAAAATATGTTGATTATACTCAATATATTAAGTATAATGGGGATGGAAATGTAGGAAAGTATGAGGGAGGGGTTAGTGAAGTGAAAAAATCACTGAAAATCACAGATATATTTTTAATCGTTTTTCTTGCATTTTTTTACAGCATTGTATATACAGTGGCAGGACCTGTGACAGCGGCGCAGGATATAAAGTTTGACCGGTCGCAGATTTTTTCTTTTGTGTGGTGTTTCATATTATGTATTGCAGTTAATTTTTTTGTTTTTTCTTTCATGCCGAAGTTGCATTTATTCACAGAAAGCGGACGCATATCCAGGCATCTTATCAGGTATCTTGAAAAGGTGGGGGATCGCAAACTTTTTTCGCTTGTCTGGAGTTTCATTTTTGTGTCATGGTTACCTGCCTTTCTCATCTTATATCCGGGCGTTTTATCTTACGATATGATATCGCAGGTCGGAGGCGCTCTCGGCGAGATCATTAATAATCACCACCCTGTCTTACATACGTGGCTCATACGGGTTTTTATGAGATTGGGAGACGCCCTTTTTTCCAGTTATGAGTCTGGAATCGGCTTGCTGTCACTTTTGCAAATGGTGATCCTGAGTTACTCACTCACCCGTTTGGTTTTTTTGCTGAGGAAAAAGAAGGTTCCCATTTTGGTAGTCATTCTCAATACGCTGTTCTCAGCGATCTGGTTTATGAATGCATGCCTGTCTGTGACGATGATAAAGGACAGCCTGCACGCTGCATTCCTTGTGTTGTTTGCCTGCCATTTTACAGAAATCGTGACTGATCCGTCAGAATATTCTCAGAGAAAGAAAAATTTATTTATTTTGCCGGTTATCAGTTTTTTAATGTGCGCTTTCAGGAATAACGGTATTCACATCTATATATTTTGTTTTATTGTTTTGTTTATCTGGAGGATTCCCCAGATAATCCATCAGATAAAGAAAATCAAACCATATATTGCCCTTGCAGCAGCAATATTGTTACCGGTCTTTCTGTACAAAATTTATACGGGACCTGTTTTTAACGCGTTTGGTATAGCTCAAAGTGAGGTGCGGGAGGCGCTGAGCGTACCCATACAGCAGTTGCAGCGCGTTGCCATCAATAAAGCGGATGAACTTACAAACGAACAAACGGAACGGATGACATATTATATTGACAGCCTGGAATGGATGGAGCCGCCGACCGGCCGCGCGTATTCCCCCTTCTGCGCGGATCTCGCCAAAAGCTGCTTTTACTCGAATCATTACAACGAGGATCCGATCGCTTTTTGGAAATTTTATTTGCAGACCGGAGAACAGTTTACAAAGGAGTATACAGTGGCTTTTTTGTCGAATACTCTGGGTTTTTGGTATCCCGGTTATTATGAACTCTCATACGTCATGTACGAAAATTATCCTCCCGAGGTGTTTGCAGAACCTTTGGAACGTAAAAGTATATGGGATTCACAAATTTTAAAGACGTATTATCAGAGCGTCTGTGGTTCTGATTTCTGGCGGAAGACTCCTGTCCTGAGATTGTTTTTTGTACCCGGATTTTCACTTTGGTTTTTGCTCTATGCGCTGGCATTGACCTGGAGAAGGCGGGGATTTCGAAAATTTTTTGCAAGAGAATTACCTCTTTTTTTACCGCTGATCGCACAATACGGCATCATGATACTTTCGCCGATGTCATCATTTCGCTATTCCTGGCCTTTCTATTTGATGCTGCCGCTTGCTTTTATAGGGATTTGTGGAAATCAGGAGCCGTGAATATTATGACTAAAAAAGTTTTTTACCGATGCTGTATTATTTTGGTGTTGGCGCATCTCTTTATTCTCGGCATCTACGGGACGAGAAAACAGGGGTTTCACGAAGATGAATACTACTCTTACTGGTCCAGCACAGGAAAAGTGGCATTGGAGCCCAGAAGTGTTTTTGATGTCCGCACAGGCTATGAGATTCAGAGGCAGTTCACGGTGCGGAGCGGAGAAAGATTTCGGTTTTTGGAGGTGATACAGAATCAGGAGGAAGATGTACATCCTCCGCTCTACTATTTAGTTTTGAATGTTGTCATGTCTTTGCTGCCGGAACATTTTTACAAATGGTTTGGACTTAGCTTGAATATGCTCTGCTCCTGCGTCATATTATGGTCTGTCCTTTTTATGCTGTACAGTTTGGGAGGGCAGAAGTATCATGCCTGGGCGGCATTGTCGGCAGGGCTGGTATATATTTTGGCACCTTCTACGATCAGTAATGTGATGTTGACGCGGATGTACACCATGTCGGCTATGTGGACGGTGCTGTATGCCTTTCTCATGGCCAGAGTGGTGCGGGATGAGGGATGCGGCAGAAAACGGTTTGCGATTTATACTGCGTTGGGAACTTTGCTATGTTTTTTGGCGTTCATGACACACTATTTCTGCCTGTTGGTGCCTTTTTTTCTGACATTGTGCTATTGTGTCAGTTCGTTGGTTACAAGAAAGGGAACAGGGCGTATGTTTCTGTATGGAATATGTATGTGCTGTGGTGTTGCGCTGGCTGTATGTCTATATCCTGCCAGCCTGGAACATATCTTTCACGGATACAGGGGAGAGGGCGCAATTTCTTCACTGATCGGAGCCAATTTTAAAGAACTGAGCGCTATGTTTCTGAACGTGTTGGATGAAAGCGTATTCTCAGGTATGATGCGGCCTGTATTACTGCTTTCAGCGGCAGCGTTTCTTTTTTGCTGTCTCAAAAGGGGACGGGATAAAATGGTGGTATACTGTATGGCAAGTATGCATATTTCCTGTATAGCAACGGTCTGTTTTTTGATAAAGACATCGTTGTTTCTGGGAGATGTTTCCTGTCGGTATTTCTATCCCGTTCTTGCCCTGTTTTTGCCTCTGCAGGTCTATTTTTTATGCAGGGCAGCGGTGGAACTGACATTGGGGAAGCGAGGACGACGGATCATCTGTATAGCGGCTGTATTGCTTATATGTACTCCTTTTCTGGCGGGACATATACAGAAGAAGGTGTTGTTTTTATATCCGGAGAATGCGGAAAGGAAAGAGGATGCCTGCTGTTATGCGGCGAAACACTATCCTCTGATCGTTGTATATTCAAGGAAAACCCGTTATTACAGTTGGTTTATAGCTGATCAGGTGTGGCCGTTTGAATATGTGATATATTCTGATTATGACCATATGATAGAGCCGCCTGAAAATCCACTGTTAACAGAATCGAAAGGATTTTTGGTATATATGGATGCCCCGGCAGAGACGCTGGACGCATTGACAGCCGCAAATCCGCATGTGAGCGGGTATTCGCTTCAGAACAAGGGGCGTTTTTTCGATATATATTTGTTGGAGTGATTTTGCAGAGATTTTTATGTGATATTAAAAATGTTATTAAGTTCTGCCGGAAAAAGCCGATATATATTATAATTAACAGATGTTATCCAAAATGTGTGCAAAATGAATTTGGCGGATTTCGGATAGGGAAACAGAAACGGATTTCAGGTTTCAGACAGGAAACAATTTCTCATGAAATGAAAAAAGTCTGAAATAATACCACGGAAAGGGAAAAGGTACATAGCATGAGTACAAATATCAGCATCAACATGGGAGGGCTCAACAGAGAGCAGCAGGCGGGAAGATTCGGTATGGTCAGTATCTCCGGGCAGGAGAAGAAAGAGGAAAAAGAGGATGGTGCGTCCGGGAAGTTAAATGGCGATTTTGACCCGATTGAGCAGAAGAAAGCGCTGGCGAAAAAGCAGGCTTATAAGATTATAAGGGATGCCCTGGCGAATGAACTGAAGATGGACGGAAACGTGCAGGAGTGCAGAGAGGATATCAAACTGCAGGAGAAGGAGTTTGAGAGGGCGCAGAATGAGATAGGCAGGATCAATGCCGAGAAGGAAGATTGGCGGAAAGAGTGTGGTGTTGCGGAGGATTCCGCGGAACAGAAGGATCTGGAACTTCTTGAGAAGAGGGCAGCGTATGAGAAGGGCGATCTCTCCAAAGTGTTGACCGGGGAGGAGAAGGAGCGCGTTGCCGAGTTAGATAAACAGGGATATACGGATTACCAGAAGAGAGCGCTGTCGATGGAAGAGCGGAAGGCACCCTATGAGGAGGCGGCAAGGAAAGCGGAGCAGAGCATTATTGCAGACAATGCAGTGATACGGGGGACAAGGCTTGCGCGCCTGAAAAAGGATCTTATCAGGAAAGCACAGAGGGAGGAAGAGGAGGCTCTGGCGGCAGCCAGCAAGGAGATCATCGGTATGCTGGTGGATGAAGCCAAAGACCATATGGATGAAAAGTCGGAAGAAGTCAAAGAAAACGCGGAGGAGAAGGCGGAAGAGAAGGAACAGGAGCAGGAAAAACTCGATGCCATCAAGGAAAAGAAAGAACAGATGGAGGAGATGGCGGATTCAGCGAAAGCGGATCCTGAGCAGGCAACCCAAATAGCTCCTCCCTCCGGGGATGAGATGACGGAATCCATGGTACAGCTTGACGGTCAGAGAGCGGATTACCAGCGGGAAATCGAAGAGATGATAAAGAAGATGAACCTGATGGCGGAGGACATCAAGGGAATCAGGGTGGATGAAACCTTTTGAGAAATGGAAAACTGTGAAAGGCGGATAATAAATAACACGTTTTATGACAATGTCATGATGCTGGGGTCTAAACGTAGAAAATGCTATGTTTTGACCCCAGCATCATGTCATTTAGTTAACGGTACCGGACGCCATAAGGAAACAACGGATAGCCCGCTTCGCGGACAATCCTTATGTTTAATAAAATACTCCGTCGCCACGCTCTCGCCGGCTCTGTTTTTCAAGAGCCTGTGAAACAGCGTAGCGGACACTAAACTCGTGAGGAACCATGTGAAATTTGGTTCTTTAAATTTCACATTTGTTAATTGTGCCGACGCTTTTTAAGGGGATCCTTGAGCATTTTATTTTCCTCACGGCTGAGCTATGTATGGTGTGGACTGAAATGAAATACGTTTTGTGAGCGATACATAAAAAACTGCGCGTTTCCGACAGGAGACGGGCAGTTTCAGTTATATGCTTTGCAGTGCAGAAAATAATTCAGATCATAATGCAGGCCTCATCCGGACAGGGCAAATTCAATATGCATCCGCCATCATCTGCAAAATATGCTCCGCGTAGCGCGAGAAAGTATCGCGGCTGGTCTTGATATCGTCTGTCAGCTCAAAGAAGATTTCCTTACTCCTGTAGTCCCGCTTGAAGAAAGGCTGGATCAGCAGGTCCCACTCGGGGAGATAGGAAGAATATTTTCTGGTATAGCAGGTCTCCGCGGTCGCCTGCGTGCGGTACTCCTTGTCGACATAGGAGGAGACGGATTTGTGGACCGCCATATCTTCATCCGCAAGATAGTAGTAATCTTTGTAGGACGCGTAAAAATATTTCATCTCCTCCTGGTAGATCGGAATCCGAAAGGTGGCATACTTGCCCTCCCCGTTAAAATAGCAGGAACTGGCGTGAAAACGGACGGGTGCCGGCAATGCGGCGGGAAGAGACACTTTCAGCAGAAGCTCCTGCCGTTCCATGCCGAAATAATCTGTATAGGTGTTTGCCTGTACTTTTTTTGCGCGGAGCGGTTTATTGAACATATCATAGTAGGCGAGAACCGGGAAGATCCTGATCAGTCCCCTGATATCGTCCGCATTGTGTAAAAGGAGCAGGTTAAAGGCAGGATCGGAAGGGGTGCTCACATAATCGTGGTAAACGTTGATCAGATTGCCGCCGTTATAGGTATCTTTCCGCTGGAAGCCAAGAAATAGTTCCACTGATTTTTGCTTGCAGTTGGGCATTTTCAGGAAATACTTGTAGGGAGAGATCCTTTTGTACAGATCGATCCCGGTCAGACCGTCGAAGGTATGGGGAAGTCCGTATTCGGCGCATTTTTGCTGGATAAAGGGAATGTCAAAGTTATTGCCGTTAAAATGAACAATATGGGTATAGTTTTTCGCCATATTGAAAAAACTTTCTATGATCTTTTTCTCCTCACTGTATTTCTCCGCAAACCACTGTGTCAGGCGGAAGGTAAGGCCGTCAAAAAAGGCACACCCGATCAGATAGATGGATGAGCGTTTCGCGGTGAAACCGGTGGTTTCTATATCAAAAAATAAGATTTTTTGAAGCGGCGCAATCTGCTCTACCGGGTATGGAATACTGGTCAGATCAAGTTTCTGGCGGATAATACGCATGGAGAGTGTCCTTTCTTTTTTTAAGTATAGTATACCATATATTTGAGAAAATTTGCAATGAAAAATGGGAGGGTATGCCGGAGGGTGGATATCGTTGCTCTCACGGCTGGGTATTGGGGAATGTCCGCATAACTGGTTTGGGGAGCTATATGGAGGTTGTTGTAAAAAATCACAGAAAAAGTAATTTATCTCTTTCAAATTGTGCATAAAGATAGTAAAATGGTAGAAGCGGGAAATTTGGATATGTCAAAAAATAAAGTATACAGGTAAAAAAACAGATAAATGACAGAAAAGAGGATATCAAATGGCTAAATCAACATTTGTGGGCGGAATCCATCCTTTTGAGGGGAAGGAGCTGTCCAAGGACAAGCCCATCAAGGCGGTGCTGCCGAAGGGGGATCTGGTCTATCCGCTGTCCCAGCATATCGGGGCGCCGGCTGCGCCGATCGTAAAAAAGGGCGATCATGTTTTGCAGGGGCAGAAGATAGCGGAGGCTTCCGGCTTTGTCTCGGCGCCGATCTATGCCACCGTGTCGGGGACCGTGAAGGCGATAGAGCCGAGGCGGGTGGTCACAAGCAACGAGGTGATGAGTATTGTCATAGAGAATGACGGGCTCTATGAGGAAGTGGAGTATCCGGTACATAAGCCCTATGAGGAACTGAGCAAGGAGGAGATCATTTCGATCGTCAGAGAGGCGGGGATCGTAGGTATGGGCGGCGCGGGCTTCCCGACCTTTATCAAGCTTTCGCCCAAGGAGCCGGATAAGATCGACTATATCATAGCGAACTGTGCGGAGTGTGAGCCGTATCTGACATCGGATTACAGGAGAATGATGGAGGAGCCGGAGAAACTGATCGGCGGCTTAAAGATTATGCTGCGTCTGTTCGACAACGCGAAGGGCATTCTGGCGGTGGAGGAGAACAAGCCGGATGCGATCGCGCTTCTTAAGAAGCTGACGAAGGATGAGCCGGATATCATGGTGACGCCGCTTAAGACAAAGTATCCCCAGGGATCGGAGCGCTCCATTATCTACGCCACGACAGGGCGTGCCATCAATTCTTCGATGCTGCCGGCGGATGCGGGCTGTATTGTGGACAACGTGGACACGATCGTGGCGGTTTATCATGCGGTGACAGACGGAAAGCCGTTGATGTACCGCATCGTGACGGTGACAGGAGATGCGGTCAATGATCCGAGAAATTTTATTGTCAGGATCGGGACGATGTACGACGAGCTGATCGAGGAAGCGGGGGGCTTTAAGGAGGAGCCGGCAAAGGTGGTCTCCGGCGGTCCGATGATGGGATTCGGCATGTTCGATCTGCATGTGCCCACGACAAAGACGGCTTCGGCGCTATTGTGCCTGACAAAGGACGATGTGTCGGAGATGGAGCCCACGGCATGTATCAAGTGCGGCAGGTGTGTGGAAGTCTGTCCACAGAGGCTTGTGCCGAACAAGCTGATGGTGGCTTCCATCCACGATGATTCGGAGACGTTCTTAAAGCTGAACGGGCTTGAATGTGTGGAGTGCGGCTGCTGCAGTTATATCTGTCCGGCAAAGAGGCCGCTTACCCAGTCCATCAAATCCATGCGAAAGATGGAACTGGCGAAGAAGAAAAAGTAGAGGGAGGAAAGAAAAGTGAGCGATATGTTACATGTATCATCGAATCCGCATGTCAGATCCAAGGTGACGACCAGCTCCATTATGCTGGCAGTCGTACTTGCTTTGCTCCCTGCTGCCGGATTTGGTATCTACAATTTCGGGATGCATGCGCTGCTGCTGATCTGTGTGACGGTGGCAAGCACGGTGGCGACGGAATTTGTCTATGAGAAACTGATGAAAAAGGAGATCACGATCGGGGACTTTTCCGCGGTGGTGACGGGGCTTTTGCTGGCGCTTAATCTGCCGCCGATGGCGCCATGGTGGATCGGAGTAATCGGCGGTATTTTTGCGATCCTTGTGGTGAAGATGCTTTTTGGGGGGCTCGGACAGAATTTTATGAACCCGGCGCTCGGCGCGAGGTGTTTTCTTCTGATCTCCTTTACCTCCATTATGACAAATTTTGACTGTGACGCCTATACCGGCGCGACGCCGCTTGCGCAGCTGAAATCGGGTGTGACGCCGGATGTGTTTTCGATGGTGATCGGAAAGACCGGCGGAACCATCGGGGAGACGAGCATGATCGCCATCGTGGTCGGCGCCTGTTTCCTGATTTTGCTTGGGATCATCGATCTGAGGATCCCGGGCAGTTATATTGTGAGTTTTGTGGTATTCCTCTGTCTGTTCGGCGGGCATGGCATAGATCCGGCTTATCTGTCTGCACATCTGGCGGGCGGCGGACTGATGCTCGGCGCGTTTTTCATGGCGACGGACTATGTGACAAGGCCGATCACCAAGAAGGGGCAGTATCTGTTCGGTATCTTTTTGGGGATACTGACAGGAATTTTCCGTGTGTTCGGCGCTTCCTCGGAGGGCGTCTCCTACGCGATCATCATCGGTAACCTTCTGGTGCCTCTGATGGAGAAGGTCACTCTTCCGAAAGCATTCGGGAAAGGAGGGGAAGCGGTATGAATGATGAGATCAGGTCCATGCTCAAAGATGCGGGCATTATCGTAGTGATCACGCTGATCGCCGGCCTGGTGCTGGGGGGCGTTTATCAGCTCACGAAAGAGCCGATCGCGGAGCAGAAGAGGATTAAAAAACAGAAAGCCTGTCAGGAGGTCTACGCGGAGGCGGCATCTTTTGCGGAGGCGGAAGGCTTTGATACCAAAGCTGCGGCTTCGGTGCTGGCGGCGGAGTACCCTTCTCAGGATATTGACGAGGTGATGCTGGCGCAGGATGGTTCGGGAAATACGCTCGGCTATGTGCTGACAGTGACTACCCATGAGGGTTACGGCGGGGATATCCAGTTTACGATGGGTATCACAAACGAGGGAACCCTGAACGGGATTTCTCTCCTGAGTATCGCCGAGACGCCGGGGCTTGGGATGCGGGCGGAGGAGGTGCTGAAACCTCAGTTTAACGGGAAGTCCGCCGAGAAATATGAATATACAAAGACCGGCGCTGTGGCGGAGAACCAGATCGATGCGATCTCCGGCGCGACGATCACAACGAACGCGGTGGTGAACGGCGTCAATGCCGGATTATATTATTTTCAGAATGAGTTGGGAGGTGCCGCCGAATGAGTGAGATAAAATCAAGGCTGGTCAACGGCCTGTTTAAGGAAAACCCCACCTTTGTGCTGATGCTGGGGATGTGCCCGACACTGGCGGTGACGACTTCCGCCATGAATGGCCTGGGGATGGGACTGACCACCATGGTGGTGCTGGCGCTCAGCAATATGATCATCTCCTTACTCCGGAACATTATCCCGGATAAGGTGCGCATCCCGGCATTTATCGTGATCATTGCCTCCTTTGTGACGATGATGGAGCTTTTGCTGGAGGGATTTATTCCTTCCCTTTATGATGCCCTGGGCATCTATATTCCGCTGATCGTGGTGAACTGTATTATTCTGGGGCGCGCGGAGGCGTACGCTTCCAAAAATCCGGTACTGCCGTCCTTCTTTGACGGGATCGGGATGGGGCTCGGTTTTTCCTTTGCGCTGACCTGTATCGGCGCGGTGCGTGAGCTGATCGGTTCCGGGAAGATTTTCGGCTTTTCCGTGATGCCATCCTCCTATGTTCCCTGTGCCATTTTCGTGATGGCGCCCGGCGCCTTCTTTGTGCTGGCGGCTCTGACTGCCCTGCAGAATAAGATCAAGATCGCTGGGGAGAAGAAGGGGAAAGATATGAGCAAGGTCGGCTCCGGCTGCAGCGAGGACTGCATGAACTGCGGCGAGGAAGGTTGCGGCAGACGGAAGTTTTATGATACAGGCGTAAAGGAGGAACAGTGATGGAGACAGTAAGAGATTTATTGATTATATTGATCGGTTCCTCTCTGGTGAGCAATGTTGTGTTGAGCCAGTTTCTGGGGCTGTGTCCCTTCCTTGGCGTGTCCAAGAAGACCGAGACGGCGGCAGGCATGGGGGCGGCGATCATTTTCGTTATCACGATATCTTCGCTGGTTGCGGCGGCGATCTATCAGTTTATGCTGGTGCCTCTGCATATTGAGTATTTGCAGACTATCGTTTTTATACTTGTCATTGCGGCGCTGGTACAGTTCGTGGAGATGTTCTTAAAGAAGTTTATTCCGTCCCTGTATCAGTCGCTGGGGATCTATCTGCCGCTTATCACCACGAACTGCGCGGTGCTCGGTGTGGCGCTGACGAATGTGACAAAGCAGTACGGGATTCTGAAGAGCGTGGTGAACGGCTTCGCGACGGCAGTCGGTTTTACGATCGCGATCGTGATCCTGGCGGGACTGCGGGAGAAGATGGCATATAACGATGTGCCGGAATCTTTTCAGGGAATGCCCATCGTGCTGATCACGGCAGGGCTGATGGCAATCGCGTTCTGCGGGTTTTCGGGGCTGTTGTAAATGGCAGAACCGGAAAGACAGACCAAAAGGAGGATGTGACAGGGACAGTTTCATGTCCCTGTTTTACTTTATTCCGCGGAGGGAAAATAAGAATGGGACAAAACGATTTGGAAATTTATGAAAGTTTTCGATTTAAGGTATTCAGTCAAGGGTGTGAAGGACAGGCATATACTATACTCCAGGCGATGGAACCGTATTTGTTATCCGATTTTTCATACAAGCATTCTCTTATGCGAGTGTTTTTCCGTCCTCTGTTTTATATGGGATATGAGGATCCGACAACACCAATGGCTGTGGTGCATACCTGCAGTACGCGCGAGCCGGGTTGTTATAAGGATGCAGATGCACTTTACAGGTACATGGAGGAAAATATCCAGTTGACGGCAAAGATTATTGAGGAACTCAATCTCTGTTGTGATTATTATGAAGTTGCGTATTGTAAAGAACAAAATGCCGTTTTGTTCAGAGAACACATTTTTCATGATATGGATGAATTGTGGAAGGTTTTTCTTGAAGATTTCAGAAAATTGGATATTCCGGATGAAGAAATCTTCAGGATTTTTGAAGAAGAATCAGGTAGTTATTATCAAAGTGAATTTGGCAAAATACAGGCATGACCAAAAAGGAGCATGAAATGTTGTAAAGGCGGAGCGGCGGAGAGGTATGGAGAGAGAAAAAGCACAAATGGCGGGAAGGTTCCTGTCGATTGCCATTTTTATGTCGGTACTGTTTCTGACGGAGGGTGTCGGGATATTATCTCAGCGCAGGAGCGATCCCTGGTTGTATGAGCGGGCGATGGAGAAAGCGGATGCCTGCTATGCGGATAGAAAATGGCAGGAGGCGTACGAGGCATATGCGGAAGCCCTGTCGTATGAAAGCGGCGATGAGGAAGTTTTGCGGCGGGCGGTTTTATCCAATCTGGAGAGAGTGAAAGAGTCGGGAAATCCGCGCCACCTGATACAGACATATCATGAAATTTTTAATAAATATGCGAAACTGTTTTCGGTGACAGAACTGTCGGACTGGTATTCTGAATGCGCGGACGCTTATTTGGAGATCGATGCCCCTATGGGAGCAGTGGCATTACTGGAGGACGGCATGGATATTTTCCCGGAAGCAGAGACAGCGGAAAACATGAGGGAAAAGAAGAAGGATATCCTTGCACATACAGAGATAAAATATAAGACGAATTATTATCTGGTGATCATGGGAGAGGACGAGCTTATGAAACTGAATTCTTCGGAGTACGATGAGGAAGGCAGGGAGATATTTCGGCTTGATTATGATTATCACGGAAATAAGGAAAACTGGGATTACATAAGTTATGATGAAAGCGGGAATGAGGTATACAGGGAGAGCTGGTATATAAAAGAGGAAGGACCGAGGAAAGTCTATGAGACATATACAAGTTATGATGAAAACGGCAATCTGCTCCATTATGTGACATACAGGTTTCCTGAAAGAGATAGAAAGGATTTATATGCTGAGGCGAACTACAGGTATGATGAAGAGGGAAACGAGATTTACAGTAAGCGCACTTCCTATTACCCGGGCAATGTAATTGAGGAAGAGCGGGAACGTCAGGTACTTTCCGATGAGTTGGAGAAGGTGAGGGAATATGACGGCGATCGTCAGGAGGAATATAGCCGCTATATTTTTCAATCTGAAGATGGAGACGGAAATAAGGTGACAGAATACTATGACGCCGATATTTATTCGGCGGAGGAAATACTGAGCGGAAGTGCCGTCCCATGGTGGAAAGAATGGGATATCTATGATGAAAACGGAAATATAACGGACAGGTATAGCTTTATGACAGAAAATGGAAAAGATAACCATATAACATGGGAGTACGATGAAAGAGGAAATATGATCAGAGAGACGTTGTACTATGGCAGAAATACAATGCTCATATATTATAATGACGGAGATCTTCCGATAAAGAAAGAGAAGTATTATGTGGAGGACGGAGAAAGACACGATATAGATGTGGAATATTATAGTTATGACGAGGAGGGGAATCTGACAGCAAAGGAGAATAAGTCGGACAGGACAGAATATGACAGACTCGGCAATATGACAAAAAGGTATTTATCACCATTTGGTTTCAAGCAGCTTGATGAACAAAGAATTTATCAGTATCATTATTCCCCCGAATAGTGCAGTCGCAGGAATTGCCTGATACAGTTCTTTTGGCGGGAGAGAAAAAGAAATGGAATTACTGGATATTGTAAAGGCACAAAAGAATGAACACACTTTAAAGAATTCGTTGAAATTTTTGATGGGGCTGATTTAGTGGATTATTTCATTTGGTTGGGAGGAGAAAAATGGATGAAAGATTAAAAAGACAACTGAACTTTGCACTGGAGATCGATAAGGAGAAGAATATCTTCCGCCAGACCCACTTATCCGGGCACGGCAGGAATGAGAACGATGCGGAGCACGCCTGGCATATGGCGGTGATGGCGTATCTGCTCAGGGAGTATGCCAATGAGGAGGTGGACATCGCGAAGGTGATGCTGATGTGCCTGATTCATGATATCGTGGAGATCGAGGCGGGGGATACTTATGCCTACGACGCCGAAAGCTTAAAAACCCAGAAGGCTAGGGAGGATGCGGCGAAGGAGAAGATATATTCCCTTCTGCCGGAGGACCAGAAGAGGGAGCTGATCGCGCTGTTTGACGAGTTTGAGGCATATGAGACGGCGGAAGCGAAATATGCCCATGCGATGGACAATCTGCAACCGCTGATCCTGAACAATAGCAATGAGGGCGGCGACTGGAAGGAACATGAGGTGAACGCAAAACAGGTGTATGAAAGACAGGGGAAGACGAAGCTTGGATCTGAAAGGTTGTTTGAGGTGACGGATCAGATCATTCGGGAGAATATCAGGAAGGGGAATCTGAGAGAGTGATAACTTTCGGAAAAATATCAAATTGGTTTGATATTTTTCCGAATCCGGATTATAATTGGCGGAAAAATGTTCTATATAAAGGAGAATAGTTGTTATGATGAGAAATCCGGAGCAGACAATAGGCAATCTGATCGATAAGCAGAAGGTATCTTTTATTGCGTCCATTTCCGCGGAAGGTTTCCCGAATATGAAGGCGATGCTTGCGCCGCGAAAGAGGGAAGGGATAAGGGAGTTCTGGTTTTCGACCAACACCTCCTCCATGAGAGTGGCGCAGTACCGGGAAAATCCCAATGCCAGCATCTATTTTTATGACAGGCGCTTTTTCAGGGGCGTTATGCTGACAGGGACGATGGAGGTGCTGGAAGATTCGGAGAGCAAGGAGATGATCTGGCAGACGGGGGATAAGATGTATTACCCAGGAGGAGTGACAGATCCCGATTATTGTGTGCTGAAATTTACGGCGGTGAAGGGAAGGTATTACAGCAATTTCAAGTCGGAGGATTTTGAGGTTGACGGGTGATAAAAGAATCGATGTATTGATATTGTAAAACATATTACTGGCTAGGGTAAAGTTTTTGTAGGAAAAGAGAAAAGAAAGAAATAGGAAAGCACC
>CAJUDM010000009.1 GCA_910584915.1 uncultured Lachnospiraceae bacterium | reverse complement strand
CATTGCAGTCCCATTATCCCTCCTGTGAGCATCGGCTTTCCCGTGATCGGGTCGACCTGCTGTGCATTGTACTGCGGCATCCCCTGGGGTACCGGCTGGTGTGCGGGCTGTCCCGCCTGATAGTATCCTCTCGCGGGCGGGAGCGACGGCTGCCCGTACTGCCCCGCCGGGGTATATCCGCCCATGGGCGGAGGTGCCTGCTGTCCGTACTGTCCCGCCTGATTGTATCCGCCTGCAGGCGGAGGCGCCGCCTGGGTATAGGCATTGGCGCCGCCAAAGGCCTCCTCCACGGACACCCGCGCTGTGAGGGGCTCCCCGTCCGCGATTTTCTGCACGGCGTTTAACCCGCACCCGATCCCCTTGTTGCCGTTCGTGTTATAGGCGAAGAAGTTAATGTTCGCCCGGACATAACACCCGCTGTACACGTCCGCCGGGTTTAAGATGTCCTGCATGTCCAGCCCCACGATGGAGGGCTGGAGCTTCGCCGATGCCGTCATCACCATGCAACCCCTGCACTCCTCCCCGAAGGGTTCCCCGGACGCAGGCCTCACGCCGTCCCCGTCATAAATCGGTACCCTGCACACGGGCGGTATGCTCCCTCCGAATTTCTGCACACCTTCCCGCTTGGCTTTCTCTATCTCCGCGTAGATGTTATTTAACGTCGCCGTATCCCCCTTCGGGATCAGCAGCGTGATCGAATATTTCGGATCCCCGCCGTTCTGGGGAATGCTGGGCTGGAAGATATGGACAAAGCTCGCCCTTACTTTTCCTGTTGTGATCGCCATTACGTTTCCTCCTTATATGAATTCTCGCCGCCGAAGGCTTCGTCAGCAGATACCCTCCGTATCTCCATCGCCCCCCTCTTATCGTCAGCCGGCGCTAACGTCGGCTTCCCCTGCGGCTTTATGATGTACCTGGACAGGATGTTCTGCCTGTCTTCTTTGCTGCAGACTTTTTCGAGCTCCGTGAGCGAGAGGGGCTCCCTGGTATACAGCACCGCCTCCTCGTATCCGGCTTTTACAAGCTCCCCTAACGCCGCATCCGCGTCGGACAGCTTCCGGCTGCTCCTTCCCTCGACGATCTTCCAGCCGGGGAGCTCCCCGCCGGAGACAAGGTGGTTTAAGGAAGCCTTTTCCAGGCTCTCCACCCAGTTCTTCAAGAACATCGCCTTCTTTAACAGGGCGCCCACTTCCTCCCAGGAGAGCATGGGCGGCAGCTTCTTCTCATTGCGTTCCGTATCGAACGCTTCCTCCATCAGCGCCAGGTTCTGCCCGGCGGTCGCCCGGCACCTGCCGTAGGCCTTGCAGAACCCGTTCCTGCAGTAATTCTCGCTGTCGCCCCTGCAGTAATCCGCGGGCCGGAATTCGCCCTCTCCTTTGTAAGCCAGTTCCGCCGCGGGCTTTACGACCTGCTCCCCCCAATCCAGCAGCTTCTCCATGGATACCGTCCATGCGGAATTATTGGGGATCCGCGGCTGTACGATATGGAGGCACGCCTCCTCGATCTGGAAAAGCATCCCGAACTCGTGGTAGGCTCCCAGGGCATAGAGCATCAGCTGGGGGTTCTCCTCTGCTTTCACCGGAACGCCTTTCCCATATTTAAAATCGATGACATGGAGCTGCTTCCCGTGGATGATGACGGCGTCCCCTGTCCCGAAGCCTTCCGGCGCCCAGGGACTGTAATCGAGCCTCTTCTCCACGGCTATGAACGGGACTGTCGGGAAGCTGAGCGCGATACTGGACACATAGTCTGCGTACTCATCGGTATAGCCTTCCATCTCCGGCGCATACAGCGCTTCCTGCTGCAGTTTCTTTAACCGCCCCTTGTACGCCCGCTCCGTCATGTTCTTATTTGTAAACAGCTTCTGCAGCTTCAGTTCACAGATGCTGTGCGCCAGCGTCCCCTCCTTTGCGTAGCCTGACTCTTCCTCCGCAAGGCTGTCCTCCAGCCTCGCGGAAGGCGGGCAGTGGATCCACTTCTTCGCGCTGGAAGCTGCCAGCAGCGCATGCGCCCTCTCTTCTTTCTTCTTCCCCATCAGACCTGTGCACCTGCCTCCCTCAGGGCGGCGGCGAACTCCCCGTAACGCTCTTTTGGCAGCTCCGTCATCGCCTGTATGCCGAAGCCCTGCAGTATCCCTGCCACCTGGGGCATCTTCCCCGCGCTGGTGAGCCCTGCCGCCGCCACCTGGAGCTGTTCTAAGGAGTAGCCCGGCGTAACGGTAGTGGTCGGGATCGCCGCCCCTGCCGCCGGCTGTGCCAGGGCATTCGGCATCTGCGTCGGAACGCTCTGCGCCTGTACCGAACCGCCCAGCTGCTGTACCGGGGCATTCGGCGCCTGTACCGGAACGGACGCCGCCATCGGTACTGCCCCTGCCCCATAGTTCTGTCCCGCAGCAGGAGTTGCTGCCTGCTGCGGAGGCTGTCCGTACGGTGCCTGTATCCCCGCCGGCGCCTGCCCTCCTTTTACTCCCGCCAGCGCCCTCACTGCTTCTGTCAGTTCATTGATCCCTTCGATGATGATCCTGATCTCATTCATTGCGTTTCTCCTCTCTTTTTTTGTTATCCTGTGGATATGTTCTGTTCTCTGAGCCTGTCCGGTCTGTGCCGGCGGCTCCTTCCTGCTGCGCTGCCGCAGCGCCGATAGCCTCTGCCTCTTCCCTGCAGTCGCACTTCTCTCCCGGATCCAGCGCCGCACCGCAGTACGGGCATATTTTATATCCCATAGCTTCCTCCTTTCCTATCCCCTGCCGTCCACCGGCAGGCGGGCTCCCATTACCTTTTCCCGCAAGTATGAAAACCTGCCGTAGACTGCCTCCCAGAGTATCTCATCCGGCAGTGTGCTGGCTACCACCCTCTGCTGCTCCTCCGTCATTCCCCGGATCCGCTCCTGCAGTTTCTCTGCCTCTAATCCGCTCATCCAGCTACCTCCTTATAATATGCTTGTCCTATCGTTAACCGCTTACGCGGTTTCCTCTGTCTGTTTCGGGAGCAGCGGGCCTTTGTAGATCCCGTCCTCGATCTGGTAGTACAGATCCACAAAGGCGTCCGTGATCCTGTCTATCGCCCCGTCTGTAAATTCCACGGTGCATTCGATCTCTTTCTGCTTTTTCATGCCTGCACCTCCTGCCCTTTTTGTTAATCCTATGTACCACTGCATGTCCTTTTTCGCCAAAATTCATTTGCCTTTCCGCGGAAGGAATGCTATAGTGGAGTTGTTGAAAATTTTGAATTGTTCCGGTTGGTATGTCCGTACCGCCGGAACTTTTTAATTTTCATGGGAATAAAAATCTCCCACTTCATACTGATTAAAAATATCTTCTGATACACTGTATGTCGCCTTTTTGTATTCCCCATCCTCGCCCGGTTCCGCCGATTGAATTTTTATGTAATATTTATCCGGAACAATGTTTGTTTGAGGTATAAGTATTGTTGTAACTGTTTTTCCATTTGAACTTACAATAGGCATAAGTTGCGTTTCAGTATGTGCTGGTATAAACTCTTTTTCATACACTTTTCCAGATGTGATCTTATTTCCACAACCTGAAAGAATAAAAAGTAAAACCAACAAAAGAAATGCTGTTTTTATCTTTTTCATTACGCTCCTTTCTTGATTTGATGCTTTTTATCTCCTATACTGTAAGTACCAGACCGCCATCTGGAATACGAAAGAAAGGAGATAGTAATCATGCTGCCAAATGCAGACTCTTTCAATGATCTCAGCCCCGAGGATAAGGCTCTTCTCTTGAAATACATAGAAACAAATTTCAAGCAGATTGAGAGTATAAATCGAAAGCATTCAGCATACTTTTTAAAAGCACGGTTCAACCGGCTGACCGGTCCTGATAAGGGGCATCACATAACGTCCCGATGCTTTATGGAGGCTATGGTCAAATCCGGCTACAAAGCCTCACCAGTCCGTGGCGCCCGGGAGCCAAACTGGTACTTTAACATCGGTACGGTACACTTTACTGATTAACCCATCCGGCAATCTCTTCAGGGCACCCCAGGAGGATATCGTAGACATCCGGTATCCGTTCTTTCGGGGTATTCCTCACACAGACCGCTACCAGGCCTTCTTCATCCCGGAGCTCAAGCGGCCCGATCGAATCCGGACAATCAGCCGGCTCTAATACGGCATAACCTGCATTTCGAAAAGTTTCTGCTAACAGCGATTTCCCCAGCCCGCGTCCGTATAGATATACTTTTGCCCCTGACCGCAACGCCAATTTGAGAACCGGAATCTGTTCTTCAGTAAAACAGCTGTTTATTATCTTTAAAAATGTATCCATGTTTTCTACCTGCCTCTATTCCCTTCCTTCCGGCTCCATGACTAAGGTTTTCCCACGAGCCGCTTTGTTAAATATCAAAATCTTCTTTCCCATATCCGGGCAGAACACGAAGACCAAATAGAATAACGGCTAAGTCCTGCCTGGAAAGGTTTTTCTCCGCGATCAGCTTTTCCAGGCGTTTCTTTTCTGACTCATCCGATGTGAGCAGCTCAAAGCGCCTCCATTCTGTTCTGGCAACTTGATACGGATCCCTCTTCGTATTTATGTCTTCTATAGAAAAGCTTATATTGTTCTTTTTCATCTGGAGCTCTTTTCTTATCGCCACCAATTCTTCATATATTTTCCTCAACACCTCCCTCACCTCCTCTCATTCTGTTTTCTTATTCATTTTGTCTCATTTCATAAGATTTTCAATTTACTTGCTCTCCTTCACCCCATCTGCTATAATCCCCTTTATCAGCATCGCCATATTGAAATTAAAAAGGAGGTTCCCGCCATGCCTATTGAATTAGTAGTAAGTATAATTTCCCTTATCGTTGGTTATTTTTTCAGCCGCCTTCAGGAGCGCCATTCTGAAAAATATACCCGTAAATCAGAACGTTTTGAAAAACTTTATGCCCCATTTGAAAAGATGATATGGCTTCATACGCATGGTGCCTTTCAATTTTCTGACCTGGACTCTGGTCTGCAAAGGCAGTTTTTTGAACTGCTTTTTAACAACTACGAATACGCAGATTCTGAATTGAAAGAGCTGCTCTTACGCTTTAAGTGGGTTTATGACACCCCTGCCGCCAAAGATATCGAAGAAACTGATAAATGCTTCTTTATGATTGAGCAGCGGATATCGCTTGTTTTCAATGTATTATGCAGAGAGCTGTTTCTCGAACCTTACTCCATAAAACATGCAGACAAAATTGCCAAAAGGTGGGATAAGTCATTTTGATTTCTTCTCTTCTTCCCATTCTCTTACCCGCCTTTGATACTCTGCTTCATCCCAGGGCTTTCCGTCCCACATGGAATCAAATTTACATTCCAGATAATCTTTCCAGCTAAGGTATAAACAGTACAATATGGCAGGGACAAGAACTATCAAAGCTCCTATATGCTGGCAAATAAATTCCTTCACCTTTCCCCTCACCTCCTCTCATTCTGTTTTTTCACTTGAATTTACTTCTCCACTTTCCTATACTGTAAGTACAGGCTCCTGCCCGAACCAAATACTGCCATATGTAAAGGGAGACTCTTCATGCATTTTTCTGATTTACTATCAAATAACCTACAAACAAATTCTGATTTACTAAACTTTATAGGAATTCTTTGCACTGCCATTCTTTCTTTCTACATTTTTAAAAAAGAATCCTCTATTTCCTTCACCAGAGAACGGTATGAAAAAATAATATTCCCATTATTCAATTTGCTTGAACCTGTTTTATATCAAAAAATTCAAACCACATATCTTGAAAAAGCGTTACAAATTATCGAGATAAATAAAAGTCTTGCAGATGGCAAATTGCTGGAACTTTTTTATTATTGTTCGCAAAGCCCTTCTCAGCAAAATTTCAATCAGCTTTGCTCCTACGTTGATAAGCTATACGATAAGACCTGCCGGAAATTAGGATTAAAAACCAGAAGCTTTTCCTATCGTGTTACCCGACATCAATACAAACATTGGAGTTACTTTCTTTTTTATGTATTAGCGTCAACCTTTTTATGGGCCATCGTTCTTGTTACTTTTTTATTTGCATTCCTTTGCTTCATTGCTTGTTTGTATTTTGCATACGAAAATGCGAATGACACGAACAAACTCATAATGCTACTATTAAGCGCAGTTTTTGCATTGGCATTTCTTAAATATATGGAAAAACATATTTAGCAACTTACCTTTTTATAAAGAATCAGTAAGGCCGAATACGTCGCAGTACCTATTCCAACCCCAAAGTTCTTGCCAACTAAATAGCTTACCGCAACTATCAGCGCTACTATTCCTATCTTCATGAATCTCCCTCACCTCCTCTTATTCTTTGCTGAATCCGTAACCTTACCATTTCCGCCGCTCTTATAAGTTGGCTGACATCTCAAATACATTAGACGTGCCTTTGATCGTAATGTTAAGCTCTGTAATTCCGTCTGCAGAGCTTTTGACATTGTAATCAGATATCTCTATCCGTTCGGATCCCACCTGTAAAAAATTACGGCTGTCAATCCTATGGATTGCAATTCCTGCTGTTTTTGTAGTCTTTTCTTCTATCTCCCTCAGCTCCTCTCATTCTGTTTTCTCTTTCGTGCTTCTACTTTTTGTGATATGCTTTCCTTATCAGCACTGCCTTGCTGAAATAAAAACGAAAGAGAGAGAATTTTATGAACAACACTTGCTTTGTAATTATGCCAATTGGGACACAAACGATTGGCAACGTCACCATCACTGAAGAAAAGCTACGTGAGAAATATGATTACATCATTAAAAATGCCATTTTAAAAGCAAATCCAACTCTTGAAGTACTCCGCGCTGACGAGGAATTAAATCCAAGCTCTATTAGCAATGATATTTTTACAAAGTTAATGCATTCTCGTTTTGTTGTAGCAGATATTACATATCCCAATCCAAACGTTTTTTATGAATTGGGTATCCGCCATGCAATTAAAACCGGAACAATTTTAATTCGCGAGCATGTCGATTTCACCATCCCGTTTGACATCTCCCATCTGCGTCATATTGAATATACTCAAGAACCAGCAGGGATGGATAAATTGTCAAATCAGCTCAAGCGTATGTTTGATTTCTATGAAAGAAATCCCGCAAAACCGGATAATCAGTTTTTGGAGCTCTGTTCTTTTACAAATTATGTTCCAACTATATTTGGCAAAGACGATTCTGCAGAAAAAGAATTACTTGCTAATCTGTTTGCTATGTGTTTCTCTAACCCCAAAATAATGAGAATCCTAACCACCGGTTCTTTAAGCGAGGAAGAACAGCAACAGGCATTTCTTGAAGAACTGTTTAAAAATCCAACCGAAGCAAAACAGATCGTCCAAAAATTAATTAAAGCCGGTATTATCGAATTGTAATTCCTTTTTGGTGCGTCCATAAAGCGTGTCCAAAAATGAGATTGTAGTATCCACCTTTGCATTTGGAGAAACATTTTCTAAATTTATTTCTACCGAAAGTGTTTCTCCTGTATTTTCAAAGTACAATGATTTTCTAATGGTTTTTGTAGTCTTTTCTTCCATCTCCCTCACCCTCCTCTCATTCTTTTTTTAACTTCCACCTTTCCCCATTTTGTGTTATGCTTTCTTTATCAATAAAACGATATTGAGATATCACGGGGGGAAATTTTATGTTTCTTACTGATGAAGAAAAACAGACTATCATGGATGCATGTTTGGATGATTCAACAAAAATCATCCAATATCTAAAAAAGCAGGAGAAAAAGCAAAAGCCCTATAATCTCGCCATGTTAATTTTTACTGTCATCAGTGCCACTGGCGCAGTTATCGCCGCGATTACCGGAATACTGATGTATTTTGAGTAATGCTTTTATTTCTCTCAATTCTTTTAAAATTTGAACCAGGAACATCAATTTCACGTTTTTCATTTTGTCAGCCTGCTTCTCTATCAGTTCTAATCCTTCATCTGACAATATCAGCTTCTTCACCTCCTCTCATCCTATTTTTCCACTTGAATTTACTTCTCCGCTTTCCTATACTGTACTTACAGGCTCCCGCTGGAGCCGAGTAAATATAGAAAGAAAAGCCCTTATATGTACGATGATATTTTAAAAAACTGTTCTGAATCACTTACAAACGTTACGGATGCTCTTCAATTACAAACCGAACCTGCATACCAATCCCTTAATAATCTTTCTACATCAATGCAGGAATCGATCTATAATATCTCTACTCGTCTCGACCAAATTATTGCTCCGGATTGGTCAGGCCAGCTATCGGCATCCTACGATTATATGTCTCAAGTGCAAGCCCTTACACCAGATTGGATGGACCGGCTTTCTGCAGTATATGATTCTATTTCCCATGTTCCGGCTCTTACATCAGGCTGGATAGACCAGATCTCAGAGATATGCAATTCCATATCCCAAACCATAGAATTGTCCCCAACTTCATTTGATAACCTCAGTTTCCTAAGAACCATTGATTTTCAAGAGGAATATATCGATCTTACCGATGAGGAATGCGATTCTATAAATACAATATTGCAATCTCCTGACACATTTGATGACGCCCCGCCCAAAGTCTCAAAAGGGAGAATAGCTGTATCTGATTTTATTAAAACAATTTTATTTCCACTCTTTTTAGCCATACTCCAAATGTTACACACTAGTTATTACAACAAATTGGATGCCATTGAAGCTCAAAAAACTTATATAGAAGAGCATCAACTCCAAGAGGAAGAAATACAATTATTAAAAGAACAGGTACAGCTCCAAGAACAACAAATACAGGTCATAACTGACTATACTGTATTCTTGGAAAATACTCTTAATGAGCTGATTGGCTATGCAAATTCTCAAGAGTATCTTCAAGAGACTCAAGAACCCGATTCCGATATTCCAAATCATCCAATGCCCTTTGATGAAGATTTAGAATCTCCTGACGGAGTTCCACACTACTCTCCCAAAGCTCCAAATTGCTCTGATACAACTGCTGATGAATCTGATAATCCCTAAATGCATCAACCATTTGGCTCATGAGCAGAAATATCATTATGATAAGGATAATTTTGTCGCCCTTTTCTTTCCACACTTTCCTTCACCTCCTCCCATCCTATTTTCTCTTCCACCTTTCCCCATTTTGTGATATGCTTTCCTTATCAACATCACACACTGAAATTTTACGAAAGAAGGCGGATTATATTTATGAAATTAGATAATGACTGCATCCGGGACATTTTAATATCTATTGAGTCAATAGAATACGGATCAGCATATACCATAGAAAAACTCCACGAGTTGCTCCCCAATTATTCTTATGATAAATTGCAGTATCACTGCGTCCAATTATTAGACGCCGGATTAATTAAAGCTATCTCTATGCCAGCCAGAGGAAGTTATATCCCGCAAATAAATCGAATCATCGACTTGACTTATCCTGGCCATCAATTCCTTGCAAATATCAGGGAAGATAACAACTGGAAAAAAATCAAGGGTATTTCTTCCAGTATTGGCTTTGCCGGTCTCAAAGTTATTTCTGCTATAGCGGAGGGTGTCGCGACTGCCGCCATCAACAAACATCTAGGATTTTCTGAACAAATCTCGTAAGTATTTTTTCAGGCACCATATGATAAGCCGCCGCATATCTTTGTCGGACGGTTGCCGAAAGTGATTTTCCTCCATCCATGCCACATAAGCTGTCAATCCTAATTTCGTAGACACCAGCAGTATCAGAAGCACTGCTATTACAAATAAAAGAAATACGATCGTCTTTTCTCACCTCCTCTCGTTCTATTTTCTATCGGATGCCATTGCCATTTCCTTCCTCGCCCTTTATACTGTACCTACAGGTTCCCACCAGAGCCGAGTACGAAAGAAAGAAGCTATAACATGGACAAAAAATTGCGCTCCCACATTGATGAACAGATGACGCCTGTCTCCGAAATAACTACCGACTATGACAAAATCCTGCTTTCTTTCAAGGAAAGACGTATTTTACGCCGTATCCTCAAACAAGGAGAACTCCCTGCTCGTCTTTGCACCCCAAAGCAGATTTCTATGTTTGAGCAACATGGCTTAATTAATGTCAATCGCGATACCGAAGTGTCACTTGGCTATGGAGTAAAAGGAACTGTTCCGGGCGAGCCCAAAACGGTTTCCGCTACCGACAAAGCATACCGGTATTTCCTTTACCGGAAAGAAGATTGTTTTAAAGACAAAATTCCTGTCATCATTGCGCTCATTGCCCTGATTAAATCTTTTGACGTGGAAATCTGCTGGCTAGTCAATTTTATATCAAACTGGTTATCCAGCTTATCAGCCGCCAAATTTCTTCCTTAAAGGCTGCTATTAGTGCGAGAATTGAAATTATAAGAGGAAACCATGGTTTCTTCTGTTCTGTTCCGATCACTCCTTCTCCTCCCCCTTTCATATTTTAGTATCTTTCAAAGTTACTCTTCTGCAAAAAAAATTTCAATTGGATTATCGATACTCAGTTCTTTAATCATTACCTGAATTTCATCGCTTCCAAATACTCCATTTTTCATTTTTTCATAAAATGTTTTCGGTGTAATGCCTATTTTTAACGCAACATCTGATTGAGAAAGCCCATTTTTAGCAATTATTCCTCTCAATTCATTTGTTCTTATCAAATCTATCCCTCCTTTCGGTAACTTTATAAGTTACATTCATCTTACCACATTTTTGTAACTTGTCAAGATATTTTTTATTGATTTTATAACATTTTTGTGATACCATAGAGTTACTTTTGAGAGAGGGTGACAAAATGACCATTGGAGAAAGAATTAAAAATATCAGAGACAGGCTAAACATAAGCCAAGTGGACTTTGCTGATAAGATAAATGTTTCAAAACAAACTTTGTATAAATATGAAAATAATATAATAACAAATATTCCTTCCGACAAAATTGAGGCCATAGCATCCATAGGCAAAGTCTCCCCAGCATACATTATGGGGTGGGATGTGATCCCTCCTAAAAGAAAGGGGGTGATTATCAACGTCCTCGGCCGTGTAGCCGCCGGTGTCCCTATAGAGGCTATCGAAAATGTCATCGACACGGAAGAGATCACAGAAGATCTTGCCCGCACTGGAAGCTTCTTTGGCCTGCAGATCCACGGAGACAGCATGATCCCCAATATATGTGATGGCGATGTGGTTATTGTCCGCCAACAGGAAGACGCCGAAACCGGAGATATCGTTATCGCTACAGTCAACGGCACAGACGCCACCTGTAAGCGCCTTAGAAAATATAAAGATGGGATTGAACTAATTGCAAATAATCCCTCATATGATCCTTTAGATTTTTCTAATCAGGAAATAATCGATAAGCCAGTAAAAATCATTGGTAAAGTAGTAGAACTGCGTAGAAAATTTTAATTCACAAAAGAAAGGAAAATAACATGCGTACAGAATATTCACCTTACAGCTTATTGGCAGAGGCAAACCGTTTGATATCCGAAAGCATGGAAAATGGGAGTTTCCTTCCAAATTATGAGAAACAGATTATATCACTCCTGAATGCCTCCGAATCGTATCCCAACATGTCGACTTACCAGCTTTCGCTCGCGCACAGGGACCTCGCCGATTTATATGCTTCATTGGGGATAACCGGTTCCGCAATAGACCACTACGAGATTGCACTGCGGATGAATCCCAAAATCGCAGTGAAGAAAAAGTTAAAGCAGCTGAAATCCATTCCGGCGGAGTCTTTGGTGTACTCTTTAGATCCAAATATCGCTTCAGAACCTGATTACAGCAACCTTGAGCCCAGAAGAGCAAAAATGGATGCCGAATATATAGCGCACCGGAAAGAGCAGGACGAAAAGCAGGCCGCATATCTGGGGATGCGCATCGAAGAATACAATAGCATGCGAACAGGGGCGCTGAAAAAATTACAAGAAGAAACCGCAGAAGACGATAAAATTTATGATCCTGAATGGGAAAAGGAGATCGAGCAAAGGCTTTCCAAGCTAGATGAACTTTCCCAAAAAGAATTTTACCGGATTCGCTCCCAGCGAAAAAACAGCAGCACTCTTTCATCCAAAGAATTGGATCGACTTACTCTGGAAGCTATGGAGCGGTCATTCCATTATCACAAATAATCCTCTGAGAGAGCCAGGTATCATAAAATCTGTAGAATGATTTTTTCAGCAACATCATAGAAGAAAACTTCAAAAAGCCTTAAAAGATAAAGAGCAGGAAATTAACCTTATAATGGATCTATACGGCCCTGATTATTTCTTCAAAATTGCAGAGCACAAATGGTTATATGAAGACCTTTAATGGGGCATACATAACAAAAAACATGAAAAAATGCGATGGCATTTTAATAAAAACTAATGAAAAGAGGATATATTATGGGAGCAAAAAACAGAGTTATTGCTGGGGATTATGTTGGAAAACAAGTTTTGGGTGGCGGCATTGCACAAGCCGGTATTTCTTTAGGTTTAATTAAACAATTATACTTAAACAAATTTACCGTAGAATCCTATGAATTACTCACTGATGAACATAGGAAAAGCGCCGCTTCTGGCGTTGCCAGAGGAATTGTCGGCGGTGCACTTTTGGGGCCTGTTGGAATGCTAGCTGGTGGATTATCTGCTAAAAATAAAGATATTTATCAAATTGCAATTTTATTTAAAGATGGTAAAAGAAGTTTATTAGAAGTAGATGGTAAAATTTATAAAGCGATTATTCAGGCCTGCTTTTAGATATTGAATAACCTAAATACCCAACGAAGTCATAAATAGTTGCGACGTCGCAACCGCTAAAGCAACTCGAAAAGGTACCTGACGGTCTTTCCGATAAAAAAAGAATAACAGCCATATTACAGATTATAATATTTGTGAAAGGAGTATAATAATGAGTTATCAGGAAATAGCAAAGAGCATGATCGACCGCTTACCGGATGATAAGATGATTTTTGTCATCAATATGCTTGAGGGGCTGGGGGAAATGTCCGGGCTTGACATATACCCGGAGTTCGATCCAAATGCGGATACAATAGCAGCAATGGCAGAAACAGATGAAATGATAAGGACGGGCAGCGGACAGCACTTTGAAGGGGCAACAAAAGATTTATTCTCCCAAATTCTGGAGGAATAGCCCATGTTAAAATTAAACCTCACCACACAATTCAAGCGTGATTTAAAGCTGTGCAAGAAGCGGGGTTATAACATCAATCTGTTAAATACCCTGGTGGACACATTGAGAATACCAGCGGCGCTTCCTCCGAAAAACAAAGACCACGTTTTAAAGGGGAATTATACCGGGCGGCGGGAATGCCACATATCCCCGGACTGGCTGCTCATATACCGCATAGACGGAGATGAAATATATCTTGACCGAACCAGCACGCATGCCGATTTATTTGGGCCATAACTCTCACAAGCGCAGGAATCTTCTGTTGCGACGTCGCAACCGCAGAATGGTGCTGTACAGACTGAAGGATATGAAAGAATAAAAAATTACTGTAACCATATTCACTGATAAGTTACTATAACCTTTTAAAATAACTATTTCAAATTTCCACACAAAAAGTGTTGATTTTTTACCACAAAGGGCATAATATAAAGGTGTAACGTAAGTTATATTGTAAACAGGCCTTAGGTGGTAAGCTTCCCACGATACGGGAGTTGCTGATACCTAAGGCTTTACTCGTTTATGGAGGTTACTATGAAAACTGCAATACTGATTGATGGCGGATTTTATCGGAAACGTGCTGCATTTTTATGGGGAAAAAGGAACCTGAAAAACGCGCTACCGAACTCCGCGCCTATTGTTCAGCCCATCTAAAACATGAACAGCGCTATGATGACCGCGGATTATATCGGATTTTTTATTATGATTGTCCCCCTCTTGAAAAAAAGTATACCACCCTCTTTTAAAACGCGGTGTAGATTTTAGGCATTCTGATACATACGTATGGACTAATAAATTCTTTGAAGAATTAAAAAAGCAACGGAAAGTTGCTTTAAGACTTGGCGAACTTTCTGATGCATATGCCTCGTTCAGAATCAGCAGCCCTGCTTTAAAAGACATCTGTTCTGGCGAAAAAAATATTTCTGATTTAAAGGAAGCAGACTTTACAATTTCATTTCAGCAAAAAGGTGTAGATATGCGTATAGGGTTAGACATTGCCTCTCTTGCTTATAAAAAGCAGATAGACCAAATAATTCTTATTGCTGGCGACAGCGATTTCGTTCCAGCCGCAAAACTGGCAAGAAGAGAAGGCATTGATTTTATCCTCGATCCAATGTGAGCGACCATAAAAGATAGCTTATTTGAACATATTGATGGGCTCATGTCTCAGTGGGGACCAAAAGATAAAAGAAAAACAAATAAAAATGAAACATAAAAAAAATTGAGCCACCTTTTTATTTTATAAAAAAGCATAAATAAGTTTTCAAGCATTTTTTGTTAAAAGAGGCATAGTATTAAAAACTAATTATAAGGAAAATTAAATAATGCACAAGCCAAATGGTCATACGAAAGAAGCGATGATGGCATGTATCTATCAGATAACCTGATGGATTCTGTTTTTAATGAATAGACATTCCCATATATTACAGATACCCATTTGCTCTGGAATATATTTATTGCGACGTCGCAACGGAAAAGCACCTTGAAAATATAATATGTTTAACCGGGCAGCCGGGGGACGTGCTCCATTCCCGTTCCGAGTCTTGCGGAAAGGGGTGGTATTATGAGTACATATGAGGAATTCATGGTGATATTGACTGTGGCTCTGCTGATCGTAGCAGTTCTGAATTATACGCATAAAAAATAGCCGTCCTGACTTTGGCGAGTTGGCGGCTATTTTTTAGTTCGATATTTCGCCGGGGCGGGTGAGGTGCATTCACCTTCCGGCTGTCCTGTTAAGCATATTATAACCAATATGCAAAAATCTGTCAAACAAAATCCGCCCCGATGCGATAACACCGGAGCGGACCGGAACTATACCGGGAATACCAATATAATCCACCTGTAAGCGCCTTAGAAAATATAAGGATGGGATTGAGCTAATTGCAAATAATCCCTCATATGATCCTTTAGATTTTTCTAATCAGGAAATAATCGATAAGCCAGTAAAAATCATTGGTAAAGTAGTAGAACTGCGTAGAAAATTTTAATTCACAAAAGAAAGGAAAATAACATGCGTACAGAATATTCACCTTACAGCTTATTGGCAGAGGCAAACCGTTTGATATCCGAAAGCATGGAAAATGGGAGTTTCCTTCCAAATTATGAGAAACAGATTATATCACTCCTGAATGCCTCCGAATCGTATCCCAACATGTCGACTTACCAGCTTTCACTTGCACACAAATATCTCGCTGATTTATATGCTTCATTGGAAATAACAGGTTCCGCAATAGATCACTACGAGATTGCACTGCAGATGAATCCTAAAATTGCAGTGAAGAAAAAGTTAAAACAGCTGAAATCCATTCCGGCGAAGGCTTTGGTGTACTCCTTAGATCCGAATCTCGCGTCAGAACCCGATTACAGCAATCTCGAATCCGGAATAGCGGAAATATCTTCCCAGTTTGCGGCGAGCGCCGGAGATCTGGTCGAAATGCCGGACATTTCTCCGGGGATGAGCGTCACGGAAAATAATATCATGCATACAGATGCGCTGAAAATATTACAAAAGGGATTTACCGAATCCAATAAAAACTATGATCCCGAATGGGAAATGGATGTAGAACAACAGCTTTTCAAGCCGTATGAACTCTTAAAATTAACTTATGAGAAAAACCAAGGGAGAAAGATTATGACTTTAAAACAAGAACAAGAGCTTTTAGATGCTCTGCTTAATTTCACAGTTCCCGTAATTCCTGATGCAACGCGCTTCTGGATGATACGGACACAAAAAGGATATTTTTACGATGAATTTCTAGCAAAAAAATATGTTGCACTCGCATGGAACAGCATTGACAGTTCTGCCGATTTTTCTGATCAGTCTAAAGAAAGATTACAAGATGATATAATGTTGAAATATTCAGAAATTAACAGGCCTTCCACTGTTGTAAATAAATGCAAAAATTTTATCCATGAAGTCAAGGAAAATGACATTTTAGTAATCCCAAGCAAAGGAAGCCGGTTTATAACTTTTGCTCTTGCAGGTGAGTATTTTGAAGATTCAAGCAAGACAATAGATTTGGAACATACTGTTATAAGCCGTATTCAAAATAATGATGTCGATATTCATGATGTATCATGCCCCTATAAGAAACGAAGGCATATTAAACTTCTCCGTACTGTAAGAAGTGAGAATTTAAATTATTCTTTATACCGCGCTATTTCAAATTATCACGGCATTAGTAATTTTGATTTTTATGCAAATCAGATATTAAATACTTTATACAACTATTACTCCTACAAAGGGACAGCGGTATTAGTATATAATATCTGCAAAACGGGTCCTATTAAACCAAGAGAATTGGCAGGACTTCTTTATGCTAATACAGAGTGTCTGTCAATGATAATAGATGAGAACTATCTTTCTACTCAAATATCTCTTAACTCTCCTGGTGATGCCGTATATATACTTGAAAAAGTATATACCTTAGCAAAAGATAACTGGACCGTATTATTTGGCCTTTTAGTTTTTCTAGGCGGCGGCAGTGCATTATCTTTCCATATACCGGGAATTATAGATATCATAAAGAACATAATCAACGCACCTTCAGAAATCCGCATGAAAAAGAATGATGCTGAAATCAAACAACTCGAAGTTTTAGAAAAAAGACTAGACGTATACAACAAAATTAAGTCTTTCGGAATTGATCCAAAAGACTTACAAGATCCTCTTAATGCTTTAAATAAATATACTCAATCGCTAGATACTTGCCCCATTATTTTAGGAGATGACTCTTCCATTCTTTCACCGGAAGACGAAGCACCGTTAGTACACGACTTAGAAGATGACCAATAATAACAGAAACCACTATCCCAAATAAAAAAACCAGTATCATTACCATATTATATTTAAATGCAAGTTGTTCAATATCTGTAAAAGAGAGTATACGAAAAAAACTACTTAACGTAAAAAGAAAGCATACAATAAAAATTATATAATCTAATACTTTAATGAGTATTTTTTTCACTGTTACACCTCCTTTTTATATATAATATACTCAAATCTCAATGATGTCCATTAACAATTTGTGAACATTGCCAAATAAATTATTTAAAATACAATACTCAGAAAGGAGCCCATTATGCCATTACTTGAAAAAAACGTCTACACCACCGATTATATATACTCTCTTCCGGAGGGACAGCGCGCGGAGCTGATCGACGGCCAGGTTTACAACATGGCGCCCCCGAGCCGCATCCATCAGAAGCTTGTCATGGAGATGTCTGCATCCATCAGGGAGTATATCCGTGATAATGGCGGCGCCTGTGAGGTTTACCCAGCGCCATTTGCGGTCTTTTTAAACGCCGATGATAAAAATTATGTCGAGCCGGATATTTCCGTGATCTGCGACAAATCCAAACTGGATGACCGGGGCTGTAACGGAGCTCCTGACTGGATCATAGAAATTGCCTCTCCCACTACCAGCGCTCTGGATTACGGCGTAAAGCTGTTTAAATACCGTACTGCCGGTATCCGTGAATACTGGATCGTAAACCCGATGAAGGATTCGGTCATGGTCTACGACCTGGAGTACAATACGTCCACAAACCAGTATAATTTTAATGACATCATTCCGGCATCGATCTATAAAGATTTGAGCATCAGAGTTGCTGATCTGCTTATGTGAATAAGTTGCGACATCGCAATGACAATTGAAAATAAAATTATTTCCGAGGCGCATATTGCAAAGGGAATCTGCATATGCTATAATGCCTGTAGGCTAAAAGATAGAAGTTGTTCATGTTGAACGACAAACAAAAAGCCCCGGAGCTGGAACCTCTGGGGCTTTTCTATTCCCTGTTTTTGGAATGGCAGGGCTTATGGCCATAGGCTAGTTACCGACTATTTGTCACCGTCTAACCATTTGCAGATGAGATGGCTAATCACACCTGCCATAACAGCGACTATTAAAGATAGAAGTAAATTCATGTCAAACACCCCCTTTCCTTACCAGTATAGGGGCGGTAACATAGCCATTATATCAGCTCCTCTATGATGGCGCAACCAAATATAAGCAAGTGCCGGGCATTTTTATGCCCTGCTGCCAGTAAACTGTACAGGAGGATAAAGCATGTTCACTGTAGGAATCTACCCGAGAAAGTCCGTATACCGTGACAACAGCGATTCTGTCAACGTGCAGATCCAGCTCTGCCGGGACTACGCCGGCGTCATTTTCAAGGACAAGGATATCGCCTTCAAGGTTTACGACCAGGACGAAGGCTTTTCCGGTAAAAATACGAACCGCCCCGGCTTCCAGGAGCTGATGGGGGACGTCAAAAACAATGTGCTGGATGTGGTCATGGTCTACAAGCTCGACCGGATCAGCCGCAACGTGCAGGAGTTTTCCGCCATGTATGAAGTCTTCCAGCAACACAATGTCTCTTTTGTCTCCGTGAAGGAATCCTTCGACACCACCACGCCCATGGGCAGGACCGTCATGTACATCCTCGCTGCGTTTGCGCAGCTGGAGCGGGAAAACACATCTGAGCGTGTCGCCGACAATATGCACGCCCTGGGCACTTCCGGGAAGTGGACCGGCGGCAGGTGTCCCAGCGGCATGAAGTCCGTCAGACAAAAGTGCGGTGATAAAGAGCACTCCTTTCTTGTCGTCGATCCTGAGAAAGTATGGCTCCCAAAACTGCTCTATAAACTCCTGCTCGATGGCTATTCGATCACCGCGGCAGAGCGTTATTGCAGGGACCACGGCATCAGGAGCCAGAGCGGGAAGTTCCTCAACACCTCCCAGATCTATGGCATCATCACAAATCCCGTTTACTGCCAGAACAGCATGGAAGCATACTATTACTTCCACGACCTCGGCTGCAGCCTGCCGGATCCGGACCTCTTTGACGGCAAAAAAGGGCTGATCGGCTACGGCAAGACCAAAAACGGAAAGGCTACCCAGAAAAAGCAGGAGAAATCTGACTGGACGATCGCGGTCGGCATCCATGATCCTGTGGTGCCCGCAGACCAGTGGATCGCCGCCCAGAAGCGCCTGGGCGTCAATAAGATGGTCCGCACGGCAAAGTACGACTGCGGCGTCTTAAAGGGCGTCCTGCGGTGCCGGTGCGGCGCCAGGATGGACGTCAGGACGTACCGGAAGAACGGGCGCATCTTTTCCTATTACTCCTGCACAGATATGATGCGGCAGGGCAAGTCCAAATGCAATACCGGCTACATACGCACGGAGCAGGTGGAGGGTGCCTTCCTTAGGCAGCTCCGGCAGATCCGCTTTAACCCGGACGGCTTCAAGCTCCGGCGTGACGCCGGCGGCTCCCTGCAGAGCGTTTCCTCCATCAAAGAAGAACTGAAGCAGGCCGGCACCGCCATCGATAACCTCACTGCCGCCCTGATGGGCGCATCCGACTCTCCAGCCGCCGCTTACATCATTGCCAAAATAGAGGAGCTGGATAAGCGGAAGAAAGCCCTGGAGGCAGATCTGCGCAGGGCAGAGCTCCAGAACGCCTCCGATCGGACCGCGCAGGAGGCGGAACAATATATCTACCAGAATATCTGTTATCTGCTGGACAATTTTGATTCCATCGAGTATACTGGGAAAAACGAACTGATCCGCAAGATCATAAAGAAATGCGTCTTAGACGGCGAAAACCTGCACATCATTTTTTGATGCGCAGGTTCTGCTTTTTATTCTGATCGGCACGCCGATCATCGCTGCCGAATCCGGCTATGTAGAAGCGCTTGGATGGAACCAGTACGGGGGATGGCGCATCGGCATCCGCAGTTTTGACAAAAAACGATACTATTACTACGCACACCTGAGGCAGAACTATCCCTATGCGGAAGGCCTGAAGGAGGGGGATATCGTCTCGGCCGGCGATGTGATCGGCTATATGGGACATACCGGCTACAGCGCAAAAGAAAACGTCAATAACATAGAGACTGTCCACCTGCATTTTGGGCTGGAACTTGTGTTTGATGAGTCCCAGAAGGAAAGCAATAACGAAATCTGGATCAACTGCTATGAACTGACAAAATTCCTCTCGAGAAACCGCAGTAAAGTGTATAAGGTGGAAGGGACGAAAGAATGGAAAAGGGTGACGGAGATCCGGCTGCCTGAGGTAGATGCCGCTAACTAAAGTTACCGCTTTAAATATCTTGACAGAATGGTGCGTGGGTTGTATTACTAGTAGAAGTACTCTCGAATCTGTATCGTGCGCACACTGCAAGATTCATACATACTTCTAAATGTGTAAGCCAGCGGAAAGGATATATTTTAACAGGCCATGAAACGGAAACATAACCTTGCATATAAAGTATCGGCTGTCAGTATTATAGTGAATCTGGCGCTGTCTTTTCTAAAACTCCTGGCGGGCATCCTCGCCTCCTCAGGCGCGATGATCTCTGACGCCGTGCATTCGGCATCGGATGTCCTCAGCACAGTCATTGTGATCGTGGGCGTTGCCATGTCGCGCAAAAAATCGGATGCGGACCACCAGTACGGGCATGAGCGGATGGAGTGCATGGCATCCCTTCTGCTGGCGGCAATCCTTGCACTGACCGGCGGAGGCATCGGAGTGAGCGGCATCAGAAAGATCGCCGAAGGCAATTACGAAACCCTGGCAGTCCCCGGGCTCATTGCGCTGATCGCGGCAGTAGTTTCCATTTTGGTGAAGGAGTGGATGTACTGGTACACAAGGGCTGCAGCAAAAAAGATCAACTCCGGCGCGCTGATGGCTGACGCCTGGCACCATCGTTCCGACGCACTCTCTTCCGTTGGTGCTTTCATCGGTATCTTCGGCGCCAGGATGGGGTATCCGGTGTTGGACGCAGTGGCGAGCGTGGTGATCTGCCTGTTCATCGAAAAGGCTGCCTTCGATATTTTCCGGGATGCCATGGATAAGATGGTCGACAAATCCTGCCCGGATGAACTGGTGGAAAAAATGAGGGAAGTGGTCCGGAAACAGGACGGCGTGATCGATATCGATGATATCAAGACAAGGCTTTTCGGCGATAAGATCTATGTCGATGTGGAATTTTCAGCAGACGGCAAAAAATCACTGGAAGAGAGCCATGATATCGCGGAGCGCGTACACGCGGCGATCGAGCAGGAATTTCCCGCTGTAAAGCATTGTATGGTACATGTCAATCCATACCACGGATAACGATAAAAAATTACGCATTCTACTGCAAAAGCCCCGAACGGCGGCTGTGTGGATGGTACATGCAGGTTTATCTGATATAACCCCCGCTAAATACAGCAAAGCCATATCAGACAGAGGAAGATTTTCTCTCCCCGTTCTGATATGGCTTATTGTATATATACTATGTCGCCCGATAAAGCAAATGCTCCACATCGAACATATCAAATGTGACTGCCGCAATGCATCTTCCGGCGTAACTATCACCTTCTGTCAGCTCAGCGTATCAAACCTTCCGCCTGCCACCGGCACAAGCTTCTCTTCCACCGTATCCCAGTTTACATTTCTGATCTTCTCAAGCAGTTCCTCCGGCGTCTTCGCCTTTACAGTTGTCTGTTTCACCCTGTTGTAGCCGGTGCTGTTCTCCGCCCGCTTCGCTTCCCTCTTTGCTTCTCTCGCCTCCTCGATGCGTTCCTTCTGCTGCTCGCCCATCTTCTCCAACGATGCAAACAGGGTGGTACTTCCGTCCTTCTCAAAAGTGATCCCCATCTTTTTCACATCCTCGCCGGACTCCTCCAGCTGGCTTCTCATATAGGCGAGTTCGTTTCTGGCGCTCTCGATCTTATCCATGTATTCCTTCTTCACGGAATCATCCTTCGCCATCTCCTCCAACTCTTCCGCTCCGATCAAAACGCTGTATTCCTTCGTTCCGCGGGCAAGATAGGATGCAGCCTCCTCCTCCGTCTCATAATTTCCCACGATAAAATCCATATTGCCGTACTTCTGCTGCAGTTCCTTCAACAGGTTCTTTGCCTCCCCGCTCAGTTCTGCAGGCTTCGCCGCCGCTTCATTCGCCCTCCCGGCACTCCGGCTCTCCCTGGATTGCAGCGCCGCATCATAACTCCGATACTGATTTACATATGCGTCATAACTTCCTACTTTGTTCATCTTTCCGCCCTCCATAGCTTTCATCGTAAATCCGTTTACCGCCGCCTTTTCCGACATAGCGGCTTTTCAAATATTATATCGGATGATTCTTTCATAAAATTAGGCTTTTTCCTGTTTTTCTCAAAAATAGCAGCCGTTATATCTCCCGGCGGCAAAATGCCGACAGTCCCGGTCATCAAACTTACAGCTTTCTTTGCTTCATATAATATGGTATAATATCCCCGAAAGCAATAAGCAGTGCGAAAAAAGACTGATAAAAAAATGCGTTGTGCTTGCACATTAGCAGGTTTTTATCTGGCTTTTTTCATAGGGCGTATGCCCGGGAGCGAGGAAAACCGCAGGTTTTTCGCGCTCGTACTGCGCAGTCAAGGCGAATCACTGATAAAAAATGCGTTGTGCTTGCACATTAGCAGGTTTTTATCTGGCTTTTTTTCATAAGTGTTTCTATTTCGGAGCAAAATTTTATGCAAAAAACATACACCGCATGTATCCGTTTTTTACAAATATCATCCCTGATCCTGTTCGGCATTCTGGCGGCTGCCGCTTTTTTTCGCACTGCCTATGTGGAAAATGCCTATGAGATCGTTATCGAACTGGGATGGGACAACCCTTTTCTCAACCTGTTGTTCCTGTGCTGTTTTCTACTCATCCTCACGGGGATCGGAAACCTTTTTTTGCGTGCAGAGCGGGGGCATTTTATCCTCCTGGTCCTCACCTGTCTCTGGGTGTTTGGCGCATCGCTCCTCTGGACTTATCTCTCCAAGAGCGGTCCCGCTTCGGACTGCGGTTCTGTCTACTATGCCGCGAAGCGCTTCGCCGTAAATGACTTCAGCGCCGTCTCCTATCGGGACTCCTATTTTTCTGTCTACCCCTTTCAACTGGGGCTGGCTTTTTTTTACGAACTTATCTTCCGTTTCGCCCGCAGCGACAATTTTCACATTCTGCAGGGTGTCAATGCTCTGTGCCTCGTTGTCTGCACGATCTCCCAGTATCATCTCTGCGGACGATTTTTCCGGGAGAGGGCGGCGCAGGTTTATACCCTGCTCCTGACAGCATCCTGCCTGCCGCTTATTATGTACGGTTCCTATATTTACGGTGAGGTTCCGTCCTTTGCCTTTCTGCTCTTCGGCACATGGATGCTGCTTTTCTTCCTGGAGGGGCCTGTGC
Organism: uncultured Lachnospiraceae bacterium; assembly: GCA_910584915.1. Taxonomy (GTDB): domain Bacteria; phylum Bacillota; class Clostridia; order Lachnospirales; family Lachnospiraceae; genus 1XD8-76. Next base: position 131,957 of record CAJUDM010000009.1, on the reverse strand, counting down.
AGATCGCCCGGGAAACGAACTGCCCTCCGATGGATGAAATCCCGGCTTGCAGGACTGAAACTGCTTCCGCGGACACACCGGCAGCCGCACCTGTAAAATCCTGTCCCCCGCAAAATGCCGGCAGCCGGACTGCGGGCACCTCATCCAGGCGAAGCGCAGACAGATTCTTCCCCCTGAAAGCCAGAAGGGCTCTCGCCAGTGTCCTGGCACTGTTTTCCCTGCCCTGCAGTGTGCTGGTGCGGAAAAACTCTCTCGTCTTTATGATCGCTCTGGGGATCATACTGATATTATGGCTGATCCGGAACCGTACGGTGTTTCCGCTCAAAAAATCCTCCTATTATCTCGCGTACTTTATTCTGTTGTCTGCGCTTTCCATCAGCGTTATCCCGATGGTACAAACCCTCTACGCGAGGCGCTCCGGGCAACAGATCAACCCCGGTATCCCCTCCAGCACCTACCTCGCCATGGGGCTGATGGAGACAGAGGCAGGTCCCGGACATTACAGCGGTTACAATTTTGAAACGTTCACAGCAGAGGCGGACTATAACGCTGAAGCCGCATCCCTGATCGGCTGGGACGATTACCGTGAGAGGCTTTCTTACTTTTTCACTCATCCGGATTATGCCCTGCAGTTCCTGGGCAGGAAGTTCTGCGTACAGTGGCTCAACACAGGCTGGTCCATCTTCGACTCGACCTATGTCGCTTTCGGAGAGCGGCTGCCTGTCATTGAGAGCTGCTTTTCCGGACCTCTCTACCGCCTGTTAAAGGACTATATGACAAACTATCAGATGACTCTCTATCTGCTTGCCGCCCTGTGCTGCTTTGCACTGCTCCGTGAAAAAAAGGACACAGACGTATTTGTGTACCTGTTCCCCCTCACGGCTTTCGGCGGCGCGCTTCTCTTTCTCGCATGGGAAGCCAGCGGCAGATATGTCCTGCCCTACGCCATATTTATGCTGCCCTGCGCAGGATACGGCATGCGCCGGCTCACCTCCCGGATCATCCGCCCGTCTTCCCGGAACAAAAAGTCCGGCTCGCCGGACTCTCGCGCCGAAGTGCGGCTGCCGCAGCCATATTCCTTTGCGCGGAGTGCGCATCCCCGCAGGGCATTTTTGTCTCATTAGGACGCAGTTCCCTGTAAAACAGAAAGCCGCCTTTTCATAAGCGCCGCCCAGTTAACCGGAACAGGCTCCGCAGTTTACCGCTCCCTGAAAGGACTGAACATGAATCTTATCTTCCAAATACACGCCCCGGCAAAAAGCCGCGGTATCCGAAATAACACATTGGGATCCTGTGTCATCGGCCTGTTCAGCGCACTGACTGTCGCGCTGCTGTTTTGTTATTTTCGCAGCCTCTCTCCCTTTATCTACCAGACAAACGACGATCTGTTTTTAAACATGATCGTCTCCGGGGAGATGACCGGGACTCCCGACAGCCGCATGTTTTATCTCTCCTACCCGGCAGGACTGCTTCTCTCGACACTCTACAGGCAGTTTCCGCACATCCCCTGGTATGGGCTGTTGTTCTGTTTCACGATCGGGCTGACAATGGCTGTGGTACTGTACACCCTCTTAAAGCTGGAAAAAAGCCTGCCGGCACGGTTTGTGACTGTGATACTGTTCTGCCTTTTCAGCTACGGCTTTCTGTTCTTACACATCGCGGAACTCCAGTTCACCACCGTGACTGCGATGGCGGGTGCCGGCGCCCTGTTTTTGTTTTCGCTGTCCTCCCCCGCTGATTCCCTGCGGGATACTCTGAAGGACAACATGGGATTTCTGCTGCTTTCCGCCCTCAGCTTCTGTTTCCGCGGACAGGCATTTCTCATGCTTTTCCCGATGATCGGCATGATCGGTATCGAAAAATATCTGGATGCCGGGAAAGACCCTCACGTCCCTCTCCTGCACATTGATAAAAAACGCAGAAACCTTCTGATCCTCGCCGGTATCTTTCTGGCAGTCACAGGTTCCCTTTTCCTGCTCGAAAGACTGGCATATCAGCGGGAGGACTGGCGCGTTTTTTCCGCCTATACCGAGGCCAGTGAAACGGTTTACGACTATGAGGGCTATCCGGATTACGATGCCCACGAAGACACTTACCGCATGCTCGGCATCACCCGCTCCTCCCATGAAGCCGCCGCCCATCACTACTGTATCGCACTGGAGCCAGGGATCAACCGGACAACCATGGAGACACTCGCTTCCATTATAGAGCAGGAACGCCGTCTCTCTCTCTCAGAACTTCCGGGCAAAGCGCAGGAGATGGCCGCCTCCTTTATCGACAGGCACCTCTCCTACACCGACAGGCCCTTAAATCTGTTGGTATACTGTCTCTATATCCTGCTTTTTATCGGGAGCATCCTGTCAAAGAAGTACAGTGTTCTCCGGGATATCCTGTTTCTTTTCTTCGCCCGTATGGTCATCTGGGTATACCTGGTCTTCTACGGCAGGCTTCCCTCCAGGGTTTCACAGTCTGTCTATCTGGCAGAACTGGCACTTCTGCTCGCCATAGCCTTTGGCGGCAGGGTGTGGCAGATGCGCGGGAACTCTGTCACGCAGGGCGGGGCAGCGCATAAAGAGGACAGGACAGGTGTGACGGAAACAGCCAAAAACACCACACCCCGAAGAAGGCTCTGCCGGATCTATTGGGGGATCTCCATCCTTTTCCTCACCCTCGTCTGTCTGCGCTTCGGTTTTCCGAAGGCAAAGGCGGCCGCCTGGGAAGCCGGATCCCGCCTGCAGTTTTCCCAGTCCTTCGTCGATATGAGGAATTATTTCCACGCCCACCCGGATAACCTGTATTATCTGGATATGGATTCTTTCGGCTCCTTTACGCAGGATGCCCTGCAGGCTCCTGCCGGAGACTACGACAACTTCCTGTATCTCGGCAGCTGGATTCCCCACAGTCCCTGGTACGCCGCCAAGTTCGAAAGGGCGGGGATCACTGATCCGGCCTCGGCACTCTGCGAAGATCCAAATGTGTTTGCTGTATTCATGAATACAGAGGGAACCGGTTATGGGTACCTGCAGGATTTCTATTCCGAAAACTATCCGGGTGTCACCCTGAAGGTCGTGGATACCGTAGATGTTTCCAATGAACTACAGTTTTTGATCCTGAAAGGATATCAGGAGAACCTTCAAGAAGTAAAGGAACTGTCCCGAAATGAATGAAAACTTCCGTTTTTATGGCAAGCTGCACCAAAATGATATGACACCGCATCCCGAAAGCAGGCGGGAAAAGTATATACTGGCAGGGATCTCCATCCTTTCCGCCATTGGGCTCCTCGTTTTTTTCCGCTTTCTTTCCCCGTTTGTCTTTGAGACAAACGATGACCTGTTTTTAAGGATGATCGCTTCAGGGGAGATGAGCGGCACGCCGGAGGCACACCTTCACTTTATCTCCTATCCCGCCGGGCTGCTTCTCTCCCTGCTGTACAGGCTGTTTCCGTCTCTTCCCTGGTACGGATTGTTTTTATGTTCTCCTTTTCTGCTTACAGAGACTTTTGTGCTTTCCTTTCTTCTGCGGCAGATAAGATCCCCTGCCGCCCGCTTTCTTGCCGTGGCTTTGTCCGGCATTGTGAGCTGCGCCTTCCTGTTTCCGCATCTCGCATCGCTGCAGTTTACGACCAGTGCTGGGATTGCCGCCGCCGGCGCGCTTTTCCTGTTTTCGGTCTCCTCTCCCGCGGTCTCCTTCCGGGAAACGTTGAAAAACCATGCGGGATTTTTTCTGCTCGCCGCCTGCGCCTTCTGCATCCGGGACCAGGTACTGTATATGAGTTTCCCCTTTATCGGCGTGATATGGCTGTCCAAATACCTGGATGCGCGAAAGCTGCCGGATTCCTTGTCAAAAAGTAAGAAAATTATATCGGAAAACAGATGCCTTTTCCTGCCGCTCCCCCGCCAGAACAGCCGGCAGAGAAATCTGCTGAAACTCACCCTGATGTTTTTCTCTATGCTCATATCCTTCCTCCTGATTGAAAAACTGGCTTATCGTGACAGCGGCTGGTCTTCTTTCCGCGCCTACAGTGCTGCCCGCGCCTCGGTCTATGACTATGAAGGCTACCCCGACTATGATGCTTTCGAGTCCGTCTATCAGGAACTCGGTATCAGCCGCTCCTCCTATGAGGGCGCTGCACACCGTTACAGCCTGCTCTTAGATCCCGCCATCAACAGGCACAGCATGGAAGTTTTGAAATCCATCTCGAGCCAGGACAGAGGCATCTCTCTCAGACAGCTGCAGGAAAAGCTGTCTGACATGGCAGAATTCTTTGTGGAACGGCATCTCTCCGATGCTGACAGGCCGTTAAATCTGCTTGTATACCGCTGTTATCTGTCATTTGTCATCTGCTCCCTGCTCTCCCGAAAATGGAGGGCTTTCCGGGATATCCTGTTTTTGTGTTCTGCCCGTATGGCAGTCTGGTCTTACCTCATCTACCATGGCAGAGTTCCCATCCGCGTATCCCAGACAGTCTATCTCGCTGAACTGGCGGTTTTATTTGCCGTTGCTCTCGGATACAGGCTCTGGCTGCCCGATGTTTCGCCGCAGTCGAAAGAAACTGCCCGGGGCCCCCGCGATCCGGGACAGGACAGACATCTGTGGCAGAATATCTGCTGCAGCGTATGGAGTTTATCCCTTCTTTTTCTCCTGTTTACCTGCCTGCGCTCCGGCGTGCCAAACGCAAAAAAAACTGCAGAGGAGTCCATCGCCCGACTGCAGTTTTCCGAATCCTTTGTCCACATGAAAGAATATTTTAGTGGCCGTCCCGACTGTTTTTACTATCTGGATACAAACTCTTTCGCCTATTTCACGGAAGACGCCCTGGAGCCCGTGGCAACCGAAGACAGCAATTATCTTTTCATGGGCGGCTGGGCAGCAAAAAGCCCCTGGTATGACAAAAAGCTGAAACGGGCAGGGATCTTGGATCCTGCCGCCGCCCTCTATGAAGACCCTTCTGTCTATGCTGTCTTTATGGATACTGATGGGACAGACTATGGCTACCTGGAAGATTTTTACGCCGAAAACTACCCCTCTGTATCCCTCAGGATTACCGAGACCATAGATGCCGGGGGCGGGATATCTTTCCTCATCCTAAAGGGATTCCCTGAAGAAACGCCTTAATCGCTCACAGGTATCCGCCACCCTTTTGTGATCCCTGCCGCCTGAACTGACGCCGATCGTCAGCCCGTCCTCCTGCAGGACAGCGGGAAAAAAGAAATCACAGTCCTCCTTGCAGGAGGCATTGTTGACCGGCAGCTTCCTTTTACGGCACAGTACCGCTATCTCATGGTTGAGGGCGGCATCGTCCGTCGCCGCGAGCACCAGGTCCATGCCCTGCAGATCCTTTTCCTCAAAACGCCTCCTCCGGTATACGGGCTTTTTGTCATCTGCCTTTCCGAGCGCTTCCTCCCCCGGCCTTTCCCCTGATATTTCCTGTCCCTCAACCCCTCTTTTTTGTGATCCCTCCTTTTTATCTTTCCCGCTCTCAGCCTCTCCCCACAGCAGCGCCTGCATCTCCGCACAACACTCCGGCGCTGTGACAAACAACTCCGCACCAAAAGAGAGCAACAGCGTCGCGCGCCTTGCCGCTATCTTTCCCGCTCCGGCTATACAGATCCGCTTTCCCTCCAGAGATATGAACAGCGGGAAAAAATCTCTCCTCCCCCGCATGGGAACCTCCTTCCGCCTTTTCATGCCATGTTGTCTGTCGTCTCATCTTCTTCCGAAGTGTACGACCGCGCACATCCCCGGTCCTGTGTGAGCGCCTATGATAGGGCTCAACATCATTTTTGTGATACTGCACTGCGGATTGATCTCCTTCACCTTTCCCACCAGATAATCCGCATTTTCAGGGCTGTCGGCATGCAGGATATAAACCCGCTCCCCCGGCTCCTTATCGCTGGCGGAGGCATAGTACTCCACCAGGGAATGCAGCGCCCGTTTTGTCCCTCTCGCCTTAGAGAAATTTTTCAGTGTGCCGTCCTCCTCAATCTTCAGGACAGGCCTGATATTCAATGCGGAACCCACCATGGCAGTCGCTGCGGATACTCTCCCTCCCCTCTTCAAATACATCAGGTCCTCCACCATAAACCAGTGGCAGACACGCAGCCTGTTCTCCTCAAGCCATCTTCCATTCTCCGAAATCGTCATCCCCTCTCTCCGGTTCTGTACGGCTGCCTCCAGCAAAAGCCCCATGCCGCCGGTAGCGGCAAGGGAATCCACGCAGACGATCTCCCTGTCCGGAAACTTTTCTCCCAACTGATCCGCCGCCAGGCAGGAGGACTGGTAGGTGCTGGAGAGGCCGCTCGAGAGCGACAGGTACAGTATATCTGTCCCCTCCTTCAGCACCGGTCCAAAAATATCCATATAGATCTGCGGTGAGATCTGCGAAGTCCTTGTCAGGTCTCCGCCCCTCTGTCCGTCGTAAAACCGCTTTAAAACCTCCTCCTCCTCTATCCCTGCGCAAACTCTGTCCTCCTCGCCAAGAGTATACCGCATGGATATAAAACGGATGTCATTTTCCTGCGCGTAAGCCGCTGGAATATCCGCTGAAATATCCGAAAAAATCACATATGGCTGTTCCATTCTTCTCTCCCTCCGTTTTTCTGATGCGCGACGCCTCCGGACCACCCTCCGCAATCTCCCCTGTCCGGTCCGGTTCCCTGTCCGCCGTCCTTCACCTGATCTTTCTGTCTGCCCTTCTTCGCAGACATTACTTCACAAACATCCTGACCATCCTGTCCTTCCACGCCGCACAGGGTTGATAACGCATCGGAAGATCCAAAAATGTCTTCTTATCCACAATACTCTTTCTGTGGGTAAATGTCTCAAACCCGCGTTTACCGTGATAAGCCCCCATGCCGCTCTCCCCCACGCCTCCAAATCCCATGCCGCTGGTTGCAAGATGGATCAGCGTATCATTGATGCAGCCGCCCCCGAAGGACACCTTCTCCTTCACACAGGCGATATTTTTTCTGTCGGAGGAAAACAGATACAACGCCAGCGGGCAGGGCATGGAGCGGATCCTCCTCACTGCCTCCTCCAGAGAGCCATAAGTCAGTACCGGCAGTATCGGGCCAAAGATCTCCTCCCCCATGACCGCATCCTCCCAGCCCACCTGATCCATCACCGTGGGAGCTATCTGCAGCGTCCGTTCGTTCTTCTCTCCACCCGCAACAGTCTTTTCCCTGTCCATCAGTCCGCAGAGACGGTCAAAGTGTTTCCTGTTGATGATCTTTCCGTAGTTTTCATTCTCCAGAGGCTTCTCCCCGTACTGCAGCGTTATCTGCTTTCTCAGCTCCCGCACAAGCCTCTCCTTCACCGACTCGTCACAGTAGATATAATCCGGTGCAACACAGGTCTGCCCGCAGTTTAAAAATTTTCCGAAGACGATTCTTCTCGCCGCCAGCGGGATATTTGCCGTCCGGTCCACAATGCATGGACTCTTTCCCCCCAATTCCAATGTCACCGGCGTCAGGTGCTGTGCCGCCCGGCGCATCACTTCCCTGCCCACTGTCTTTCCTCCGGTAAAGAAAATATAGTCAAACTTCAGTTCCAGAAGGCTTGTATTTTCTGCCCTTCCTCCGTTGACCACCGCCACAAACTCCGGCGCAAAGCAGTCCTCTATCAACTCCGTCATCGCCTCCGCCGTACAGGGCGCATAGGCGCTCGGCTTCAACACCGCTGTATTTCCCGCGGCAACCGCGTCCACCAGAGGCTCCATCGTCAAAAGAAAGGGATAGTTCCATGGACTCATGATCAGCACACAGCCGTAGGGCGACGGCTTTTCAAAGCTCCTGGACACATACTGTGCAAGCGGCGTAAGCACCCGTCTCTCTCTCGCAAACCTGCCCACATGCCGCAGCATATAGGTGATCTCGCTCTTCACAAGCCCGATCTCGCACATGTAGCTCTCGGAACTGCTCTTTCCCAGATCCTTCTTCAGTGCGGCGCACAACTTTTTTTCCTTTTCCTCTATCGCCGTGTACAGCCTGCGAAGTGCCGCCTTTCTCGCGCTTACCGGACAGGTTGCCCCCGTCTCAAAGTATACACGCTGTCTGTCCAAAATTTCCTGTATTTCCCGCTTTTCCATCGTCAACCGCGCGCCTTTCTGTAAACTTCTTTTAACGCTTCCTTATCCCACAGCACAGGCACAGGGTAGAGAGGATTTGCCTCCCTGTCCGCATAGGATGCCAGCGTATCGATATCCTCCTCCGCAATGCCTTCTATCTTCTTCGGAATCCCCAGCTTTTCATTCAATCGATAGATTGCTCCGATGAATTTCCCGGCAAGGATCTCCTGCCCTTCCGATGCTTTCCCGATTCCTGCGCAGACCGCCAGCTCCGCCAGTTTCCTGTGCACTGTCTTTCCGTACATCTCAAGGACAAGAGGAAGTAAAACGGCATTGGTCCTGCCATGGGGCATATCATACATTCCGCTCAGAGAATGGGAAACCGCATGGATGTAGCCCACATAAGACCGCGTGAAAGCACGCCCCGCCCGGTGTGCCGCGATCAACATCCCCTTTTCAGCCCGCAGGCTCGTATGCGCTGCCGCCGCCTCAATATCATGAAATACCGCCCGCACTGCTTTCTTCGCCTCCCTGCGGGTATATCCCGTGGAAGAACGCCCGATGTAAGCCTCCACCGCATGAGTCAGGGCATCCATGCCCGTCGCCGCGGCGATGGAGGAGGGCAGCGTGGCGATCACCGCCGGATCCAGCACCGCGTAGGAGGGGATCAGCGGAAAATCATTGACCACATATTTATGTCTCGTCTCACTGTCCACGATCACCGCCGCCAGCGTGGTCTCACTCCCGGTTCCCGCCGTCGTAGGCACCGCGATCAAAAGAGGGATCCTTCTTCCAACCTTCAGAATGCCCGCCATCTTTTTCAGCGGCTTTCTCGGCCTCGCCACACAGGCGCCCACCGCCTTCGCGCAGTCCATCGGTGAACCGCCGCCAAAGGAGATGATACAGTCACAGCCATTGTCCCTGTAGACCTGCAGCGCCTCAGCCACCATCCTTGTCGTAGGGTTCTGCTCCGTTCTATCGTACACAAAAGCCGGTTCGCCGCTCTCTTTCAGCACCTCCTCCAGCCGCTCCGTCAGCCCCAGCCCGCGGATCGAACCGTCCGTCACAAGGAGAGGCCTCTTTAACCCCCTTTCCGTGAGCACGCCCGGAATTTCCGTCACGCTGTGCAGTATCTTCGGGTTTCTGTAGGGCAGAAACGGGAGAGCGGCACGGAGTACGCCCTGGTATGTTCTGCAATATATCTTCTTTATTTTATTCATATGACAATATCCTCTTTCACTCTGTGCGGCTCAGCCAAAGCAGCATCCACCCGCAAAACTGATACTCCTGCACTGACAGGCATCTGCCCGCCGCACAGAGATCCTATCCCGGGCAGCGCACGTTCACCGCACGGGGATCCTATCCCGGACAGCACATGCTCACCGCGCGATATCCCGTATCCTGACAGGTACTCTCCTCACATGAACAGAGCAGGCTCCGCTTCAGCGCTCAGCCTGCTCTATTTTACATGATTATAAAACATCCGTCAAACCCTGTAATGTCGTTATGAAAACCCTTTCACGCGGCTTGAGATATCCTCCAATGCCGCCGGAAACGTCTGACAGAATGTGATATCTGACAGAATGAAACTGAATGGAATGATACCTGCCAAAATGATATCCCGCTATATGATATCACTGATCCGTTCCAGCGCCTTTTCCAGATCCTCCTCCGTGTGCGCCATCGATAAGAACATCGCCTCAAACTGCGCTGGTGCCGGATAAAAGCCCGCCTCCAGCATCGCGTTACAGTATGCCGCGTACGCCTTCGTGTCGGAGGTCTTTGCGCTCCGGTAATCCGTCACCGGCTCTCCTGTAAAGAACAGGCACCCCAGGGAAGCGATATGGTTCACCCGGCAGGACGCGCCTTTTTCTCTGACGATCTCTTTCATCGCACCAAAAAATCTGTCCGCCTTTTCATTCAGCTCCCTGTAATATGCCGGGTGCTCCTTTAAAATGGATAACTGCGTATAACCAGCCGCCATCGCCACCGGATTTCCGCTCAACGTCCCCGCCTGATAGACCGGTCCCAGTGGCGCCACCCTCTCCATGATCTCACGCCTGCCGCCGTATGCCCCCACCGGCATTCCCGCGCCGATGATCTTTCCGTAAGCCGCAAGATCCGCCTCCACTCCGAAATACTCCTGCGCACCGCCAAAACACAGACGGAACCCCGTGATCACCTCATCAAATACAAGCAGCGCACCGTACCTGTCGCACAGGCTTCGCAGTCCCTCCAGAAAACCCTCCTCCGGCAATACCACACCCATATTCGCCGCCACCGGCTCCACGATCACGCAGGCGATCTCCTCCGGAAATTTCCGGAACAATTCCTCCACAGAGGACAGATCATTGTAGAGCGCTGAGAGCGTATCTCTCGTGCACCCCTCCGGCACGCCGGCGCTGTCGGGGATGCCCGCCGTCAGTGCGCCGGAGCCCGCCTGCACCAGAAGCCCGTCGCTGTGCCCGTGATAACAGCCCGCAAACTTGACGATCTTGTCCCTCCCCGTAAAGCCCCGCGCCGTCCGGATCGCACTCATCACCGCCTCCGTCCCGGAATTCACCATCCGCACCATCTCCACAGAGGGAATGCTCTCACAGATCAGCTTTGCCATCTCCACCTCTGCCCTTGTCGCTGCGCCAAAGCTTAAGCCCCGCCCGCAGGCCTCCTGAACCGCCCTCCGGATCTCAGGATGATTATGCCCCAGGATCATCGGTCCCCAGGAACAGACAAAATCGATATACTCCCTGCCGTCCTCATCGTAAAGCCTCGCGCCGTCCGCCCTCTTTATCATTCTGGGGACAGAGCCGATGGAGCCGAAGGCACGCACCGGGGAATTCACGCCGCCGGGGATGTAATTTACCGCCTCTGCAAATATTTTTTCCGAATCAGTCATCTTCTGCTATTTCCTCTATCTCTTTGAATCTGCTTCTCTGCCGCATTCACTTTTGCCGCATGATATGCATATGGCCATCCGGTCGTTTTCCGTTCGGACATTTCCGGACGACCGCACACCTTACACCTGGCATATCGCCGGATGCCCATAAATCAGTGTTACATGTCACCCGATTTTCCCGGCATTGATACAGCGCGCCAGCTCTTTGGCAAAATATGTGATATAGATATCGCATCCCGCCCGAAAGGCAGCTGCCGCCATCTCGCACATAATGTTCTCCTCATCGACAGCACCCGAAACCGCAGTCATCTTCACCATCGCATACTCTCCGCTGACGCTGTACGCCGCCACCGGCACCCGCACCAGATCCCTGACCTCCCTGATCAGATCCCCGTAGGCGAGCGCCGGCTTCACCATCACGATATCGGCTCCCTCCTCGATATCCAGCTGTACCTCTTTCAACGCCTCCAGCCTGTTGTGGTAATCCATCTGGTAAGTCTTTCTGTCGCCGAAAGCCGGTGCGGAATCCGCCGCCTCCCTGAAAGGACCGTAGAAGGAGGAGGCAAACTTCGCGGAGTAAGCTATGATCGGTACCTCCGTATAACCATTCTGATCAAGCGCTCCCCTGATCGCCGCCACCCTGCCGTCCATCATATCAGAGGGCGCGATCATATCCGCCCCCGCCTGTGCCTGGGAAACCGCGATCCTCGCCAGATATCCAAGCGTCTTATCATTGTCCACATCCTGTCCGCAAAGAATGCCGCAATGCCCGTGGGATGTATACTCACACATGCACAGATCCGCGATACAGTAGATATCCGGAAAATGTTTCTTTGTATAGCGCAGCGCCCGCTGTACAATACCGTCCGGATCGTATGCGCCGCTGCCCGTCTCGTCCTTGTGATCGGGAATGCCGAAAAACAGCACCGCCGAAACGCCCGCCTGCCGCAGTTCCTCCATCGGCTCCGGGAGCCTGTCCACACTGTAGCGGTACTGTCCCGGCATGGACGCGATCTCCTCCTTCTTTCCCTCTCCCTCCACCACAAAAAGCGGATATACAAGCGCTGATACATCCATGCGGGTCTCTCTTACCATTTTACGAAGCAGGCTGCTGCTTCTGAGCCTGCGCGGTCGTCTTGTGATATTCATATGTGTACTCCTGTATTTGATCTCTGTCTATCTGTTTCCTTATTCTGTTTTCATCCCCGGCGTCGTCATGACATTATCGCCGCTGCTTCTACGGCAAGCTTCACCAGGCTCTCCGTATCCGCCCTTTTCGCAATCCGCACACGCATCCCGTATCCCTCCGCCTCCCGCGCGGTCATTCCGCCGATGCACAGTGCCTCTACCTTCGAAAGATCCGTCCCGGGAAACATGGACACAAAGCCTCTGACCGTGGAGGCGCTGGTGAAAAAGACGCCGTCCATACGCTGCACCTCATTCTGTCCGGCACATTTGCCTGATCCCTCATTCTCCTCATCCCGATGAGCCTCCTCTCCTGGTACCCTGTACTCTGCATCCGGCATAACAGCCTCCCGCGATACTCCGCTCCCCGCATCCTGATCCGCATTTTCGGCAGGCGTCCTGTTCTCCATACTGAGCCCTTCTCCTGTAAAAGTCCTGTAAACCGCCGTATCCGTGACCACGATCCCTTTCTTCCGCAGTTCCTCTGGCAGTTCAGGATTTCCGATGTCGGAACGCGCAAGCAGCACTCTGTCCCCCTCCCTGCAATGTTCCGCCAACAGCGCACCAAGCGCCTTTCCACTGTAGACTTCCGGCACCAGATCCGCCAGAAGCCCATACTGCTCAAGCGCCCCCGCCGTACCCCTGCCGATCGCCGCAAGCAAAGTACCGCTCAGATGTCTTGCATCCTTCCCCATATCAAACAGTTCCCGCATAAATTCCACCACGCCTGACGGAGAAGTAAATACGAGACAGCGGTACACCGAAAGCCGGAACACCTCCTTTCGCAACGCCTGGTTGGGATGGATCCCTTCTATCGTAATGGCAGGCGCTTCCACCGCCTCCGCTCCAAGTTCCCGCAGCCTGTCTGCAAGTTCCAGCCCCCGTTTCCCCGGCCTTGTCACGAGATACCTCCTCCCGAACAGAGGCAGCTTTTCATACCAGGCAAACCTTTCCCCATACGCCGCGACTTCCCCCACCACGATCACCGCGGGCGTGGAAACGCTCTGTCTTGCCGCCTCCTTCTCCAGCACGGCAAGGGTTCCGGCCATCTTTCTCTGCCTGCCACAGGCACCACTCTGCAGGATCGCCGCAGGCGTCTGCGGGTCCATCCCCGCCTCCAGCAGGCCCTCTGCTATCTCATGCAGGGCAGATACTCCCATCAGAAACACCAGTGTCCCGCCCGCTTCCTTCAGCGCACGGAAATTGATCCGCAGCTCTTCGCCCTGTTTCCGGTGCCCTGTCACAATATGGACCGATGACGCCAGCTCCCTGTGGGTCACGGGGATGCCGAAGTAAGCCGGCACCGCCAGCGCTGACGAAACCCCCGGCACGACCTCAAAGGGGATCCCGTGCCGCACAAGCAGTTCCAGTTCCTCCCCGCCCCGCCCGAACAGGAAGGGATCCCCGCCTTTTAAGCGCACCACCTTTTTCCCCTGTTCTGCAAGCGACAGCAGAAGCCTGCTGATCTCCTTCTGCGGCATCGTGTGACGCCCCGCCCGCTTACCGGCATAGATCCTCTCCGCAGATTTCGGAATAATATCAAGCACGGACCGCCCGATCAGCGCATCATAAACTACCGCCTCCGCCTGTTCTATCACTCTCTTTGCCTTCACTGTCAACAGTTCCGCCTCCGACGGGCCTGCCCCCACCAGCCAGACTTTTCCTGTCATCTCATGCCTTTCCTTTCACGCTGCCATACTGTCACCGCACAAAATATGCCATGATCACTCTTACCAGGAAATATATTCCACGATATCCTCATGGGCAGTCTCTGCTCTGCATATGCCTCGCCAGCTCTGCCCCCAGCCTCTCGCCGTCCGTTCTTTTTCCCCGGATGGATTCCACTGTATACCCCGTGCATCCGCCATCCTCCGCACTGCCAAAAGTCGTCCGTCTGCTCCCGGAAGCGTCCTTTTGATCAGCACCGAAGTCCTTTCGCCGGCACAAAACGTCCGCCTCCCGCGTACCCGCCCCGCAGCTTCCCGAATCTTCCCGCACGTAAAGCCCTGTCAGCACAAGTTCATCCCCCTCACAGGCCGCATAAGCCGCAACAGGCGAAGAACATCCGCCGCCCAGTGCCCTCACAAAAGCCCTCTCCGCAAGCGCCGCATCCCGCGCCTCCTCATCAAAAAAGCCTTCCAGAAATCTGTAGTCGAGATCCCTTCTGCCCTGCACTGCGAGAATCCCCTGCCCTGCCGCGGGCAGCATTTCCTCCACAGAAAAATATCTTGAAATCCGCTCAGAAAGCCCGAGACGCTTTAATCCCGCCGCCGCCAGCACCAGGGCGCCATACTTTCCCTCGTCCAGTTTTTTCAGCCGGCTGACCACGTTTCCCCTGACTATCTCTGTCTTTATTTCAGGGTATAGTGTTTTTAGTTGTATCTCCCGTCGCAGGCTGGATGTGCCGATGGGAAGCACCGGATCCGGCTCCATCCTCCCCGCTGGCAGCACCAGCGCATCCCTGGGATCCTCCCTGCGGGAAAACCCCAGGATCGGGAGAGCCGCATCCGTCTCCATAGGCATATCCTTCAGGGAATGTACAGAGAGCTGGCTTCTGTTCTCCAGAAGCGCCAGATCCAGTTCTTTCACAAACAGCCCCTTCCCGCCGATCTCATCCAGTCTCTTTTCCAGTATTCTATCCCCTGTGGTCTTCATGGTCAGGATCCTCACTGAAATGCCCGGACAGTTTTTTTCAATATGATCCTGCAATATCTTTGTCTGCGCTACCGCCAACACGCTCTCACGGCTCCCTATAATGATCTCTCTCATGCAGTCAGATTCCCCTTCTATGGTCTGTTATTTTCCATATATTTTAGGCCCCATCTCCGGGATCCTCTACTCAGTCCCTGCCAAACTTCCTCTCCAAAATCTCCACGCACTCCCGAAAACGCTCCGCGTCCAGTTCATCCCGCAGCGCAAACAGAAGCTTTGCCGTCACCTTGCCAGCACTACCCTCCACTGCCGGGAGCAGCTCCCCCGCATGCGCCGGCTCTATCTTCCGGAAGGGCTTTTCCAGCCTGCCGCAGAGGTCTTCCGCCGCCAGATCACAGATCCTTTTCACTGCCGGAACCAGCTCACGGCATTCATACCAGCTCCTGAACTCCTCTATCCCCTCTTCTATCAGACAGACAGCTTTCTCCAGCCCCCGCTCCATCTCCGGCGATGTATCCCGCAGGGCAAAATCATCCACATCGTACAGCGTGGCAAACGGAAGTTCCCCCACCGCCTCCTCGATATCCCTGGGCACCGCCAGGTCCACAAATATCTGTTCTCTGTCAGGCCTGCACTGATCCAGTTTTTCCCGCGTCAGCGTCAGGTTCGGGCTCGCCGTCGCGGAAAATATATACTCGCACTCCGGCAGCACCTCATAGCGCTTCCCGTAATCTATGCGCGCGGCGCCTGCGGGAATGTCCACGATCCCTCTGTGATACTGCCGGACCGTAACCGTAACCTCCGCCCCCTCGTCAAGCAGCGCCTGCGCTGTCAGCCGTCCCATCACGCCGTTTCCGATCACAAGACATTTTTTCCCGGCAAAAACCTCCCCCTGCCTTTTCAGACATCCTACCGCCTCCCCGGCGGCAGAGAGATTCTGCCGCGGAAAACGTACCTTCGTCTTGATCTCCTTCGCCGTGGTGACCGCCTGCCTGAACAACACCTCCAGCACCCTGTCCGCCGCATAGTGCTCTCTGGCAAAGGACAACGCCTCCTTCACCTGCGTCAGGATCTGATCCTCCCCCACGATGAGGGAATGAAGCCCCGCCGTCATCTCAAACAGATGTCTGACGGCACCCTGCCCGCTCCTTGCGCACAAAAAGGGGGCATACTCCGTCCTGTCAAGCCCCCTGTCTTCACAGAGCAGCCCGCAGTAATCCGCCTTCTCCTCCCCGGCGTTTATATAGATCTCCGTCCGGTTGCAGGTGGAGAGCAGCACGATCC
Organism: uncultured Lachnospiraceae bacterium; assembly: GCA_910584915.1. Classification (GTDB taxonomy): domain Bacteria; phylum Bacillota; class Clostridia; order Lachnospirales; family Lachnospiraceae; genus 1XD8-76. The sequence continues at coordinate 115,875 of CAJUDM010000009.1, read as the reverse complement.
CCTGCACTCCCTTCCGCGCCCTCCATTCCTCCATGAGCGCCGCCGCCTGCTTCGCGGTGAAGGAAAACTTTTCCCTTATCTCCACACCCGCAAGGCTGTGGTCCGTCCCTATCATCTGTATGCCCATTCCGGTTTCCTTTATCTAAATCCCAAACTGTTTTCTCACCATTTCAACTTCTTCCGATGTACAACCAATGGATTCTTCCATCTTCCAAAAGCACCTGATCATGAAGTTCCTGATTGAACTCATAAACACTCATTTCTACGATCTCCTCCCTGTGTTCTCTGAAGAAATCTGTGAGGACATTTCCCGAAATACACTCGTCCACAGCCTGGCGCACAGCTTCCTCCAGTTTTATTTTGGCAGCCAATTTGTCCCGAACTTTCTTCACAAAAGCCATATACCCTCTCAGGCTCTCGCATTTCCCCAGCAATTCCCTGTTACATCCCGGATTAATATTGATCACTGTTATTGTCAGCTCCAGCTCAGGTTCTTCTTCCTCTCCCAAAAACAATTCTGAAAGTCTGCAAATCTCCCGCTTTTCCATTTAATTTGATATGAATTGAAAGCAGGAATTTCAAAGATGCCTCACGACAGATATGGCTATGAGCATAGCCACTTATTTGAATATATAGAATATACTTATGAAAATATCTGCTTTTATCTGACTATAGCACGATATGCAAATTCTTTCAAGTATGATTTCACCGGACATATAAACTTTTTTGCTTTTATATACTTCCCAGGTTCTGAGGCAGTCTCCATAACTCCAGACCGCTGCTGCCCACGCACCTGAATATCACAGATAAAAAATCACTTTGAAATGGCTTTTGACATAAAAAGTCATTTCAAAGTGATCATAAAGGATCAATCTCCTAAATACTGTTCTCTAAAGTCTGCTCCCCGTCCTCTTCCTTATCCTCCGGGATCCTGTCTATGCCGTCGCGCTCGTCGATCAGCCTCTGCATCTCCTCTGCCAGCTCCCCGGACGTTTTATCGATGCTGCTCTGTCTCGCCTCCGCAAATGCGGCGTCGGCGGCCGCCTGCATCATGCCGTTTTTCGTCTCCTGCATGCTCCGCAGCGGATCGTCCTTGATACGACGCAACCTGACATCCCGCGTATCCCGCAAAACCTGCGTCCCGAAGCTTCCGAGGATATAGGCCTCCCCGCTCTTTGCCCCCACTTCTCTCCGATAGTCCTTCATCATCTCATCTATCTGCCCGTTCGTGAAAGACTCATCATCGATAGCAGCCCTGATAAAAGCTCCTTTTTTGAGGAGATTCTGGGCAATGGCGTCCGCCTGAGAGAGGTACCCGCGTCCGGCATCTCCGATCATGCCTGACAGTTCCTCCACATCTTTTTCGCGGTTCAGGGAAGATCTCATAAAACCTTCTGCCGAATTACGGATCGCATCGCTCGTCGAACCTTCCTTATCCGATGAGACATCGCTGCCATCCTTCGAGCCGTTGTTTTCCTGCTCATCGCCCGCTTTCTTTGTCTCTTCCATCGTCTTTAACAAAGTCACCAGATCCCGGTTATTTTCATCGATCTCTTCCTGATACTGAGAAGTCTGCACCGCCGCTGCCCGCTGCGCCTCCTGCAGCCTCCTCTGAGCCTCCTCCGCCTGAAGATCCTTCTGTTTCTGCATCTCCTCCTGCAGCAACCGCTGCTGTTCCGCGAGTTCTTTCATCAGCGGATCATGATACGCCTTACTGTCTTTCATACCGCCATAGGCGGCGTTCATGACCTTTATCTGTTTCTCGATCTCATCCAGTTCATCCTCGTATCCGTATCTGATGCTGGCAGCCAGCTGGGTTTCCCTCAGACTTTTTAGCATCATCCTCAGTTCCTCGTCGTCTTCCACGCCCCGGACTCCCTGTGCTTCCTGCTCTTCCGGTTTCCCCTGAGCCGTCTGCCCTTCGATCAATCTTCTCCCCTCCTCCGAGATCCTGACCTCGTACTCGGGTCCGAACAGATCGTCCGCAGACTGTATCCCGCTCTCGTTTTCCTGAATGTTCCGAACTGCCGGCATCATGTCGGCAATGTTCACACCGATTCCTTTCACTTTCATACTAAAATACCTCCATTCCTTTGAATATTTTCCGCAATTCCGTTTGCGCGGTATAGTTTATTATTATATATATCGTCAATAATAAAAAAACTGTCAAGTGCAATATCCTCTTTATCTGGTAATTTATTGCCTCATCGTTACGGCGTCGGCAATAGTATCGTTATCCGTTTCCCCGGACTGTATCGCTTTGAAGATGCGGATTCCAAGCTTTAATCGTCCATTCCCTATCTTCCTTCCGTGGGAATACCGCCACCGTCCCTGCCACACTATATCACTCAGATTCACAAAAATACTCACGCCTTCCCGAATAAGTCTCTCCAGAAACTTTCCAGCACAGCCATTTCCATATCTTTTCCCGAGTAAAGTTCCCCCGCCCATTTATAAGGAGTGTACTTCTTAAAAAAATCTTTTACCTTTTCTCTCTGCTCCGCATCATCTATAGCTATCTCCCATGTTCTTTTTCCCTCTGCATCGTCACAGAAAATTTTAGCATCCATGAAATAAGCCCTGTATATCTTCCCGTCCTCCGGGTTTTTGGACGATACGATCTGATTTATGACCGGGATCTGATTTGCCTTCATCCCCTCGAGAACGCTGCCTGCCAACAGATCCATAAACGATTTGCCCTTATATGTATCCGACGCTTCCGCATTATCTGAATTTTCGTCCTCTGTCATTTCCGGCACTTCTACCTCAAAAGTTTCCTGTCCCTTCCCGGTTTTTCCCGTATACCCGGAATAATGGCCTCTGCTGCTCTCTGTTACATTTAGTATGGACATAATTTTCCTCCTCTCCTTAAGCCCCGATCCAGACATCAAAAACGGCGGAATTCTCCTCTGTTCCTTCCGTGGAAATCTTGCCGCCATCCCTGTCAGACTATATTACCATGTTTGCTATTTTCTATTTCGGCTTCTTCCTGCCAATTATTTAACCCCATCATATGTTATTTATAAATCAGGTAATATTTAATCTGTATCTCCACAATTCATTATATAGATATAGCAAATTCCTGATCCCTGACTTTAACAGACTGTTATTTCTCTATTTTTTCAACTCAATCGGCGTATAGTCTCCAAACCTATCCATGATCCCACTTTTAGAAGAATATCCTCTGGTGAAAACAGAAAACTCACTTAAGAATTTTAACAATTCAACATACCCATCTTCTTTTAAAAGATAATCTTTCATCAGTATGCCTGCATCAAATATCTCTCCTTCAAGTCCTGTCCGTAACTTTCTAAATATAACTTCTCTCTTATATTTATTTTTTCCTGCCGAAATTTCCAATGTACCTATCGAATCGATCCCCTTCCCTTTTTCCTTAGGGTATGCGTTTTCCTTAAAAAACATTTTAAAACCTTCCGGAGGGACCACAGATTCCTTTGCCAAACTGCTTCTTCCTGTCTGATTTCTAAAACAGAAATTCCAACCGCTGTTAAAATCCAGTCCTCCGTCTAAAGTATACTTTGAATTCCTTTCCGCCTCCTGTGCATCAAAGGAAGAAACTTCCCATTTAGATGCCATATTTTCAGCAATCTTTCGCAATTTCTCTCTTGTCTCTTCACATTTATAGTAATAGTCAGCGTTATAATATACCCAGTCATCCCCGCCTCTGCCATAAGACAAGTTGACTTTTTCTCCCTCAAAATAATTTGCATTTCTGGCAGCTCTCATATTTTCTTTTGCAAAAATGTCATATATATCACTAATGATCTGTTTATTGTCATCTTCACTCTTCTCGGATGTCTGATATTGCTGCATCCTGTAAATCCGCATATAAGAGCAATATATTCCAAAATATTTTTCCAGGTCTTTCTCACTGGCTTTTCCGGCATAAAAATCTTTCATATGATCAGAAATGTCCTTTTGCATATCCCATATAAAGTGATAATCAAAAGTTCCATTTTTCTTTCCTTTGACGGTACCGATATCTGAATAACATCCATACATGCTCTCTATCGTTTCCACTGCTTTTTCAAAAGAGTCCCGTGAATGAGATTTATTATCGGAACGATCCTGAGCCGATTTTATATATCCATATGTACTTTTTGCTTCGTCCATGATATCCCTGCACTGTATTTTTTCAGATATTGGTTGTTTCAGATAGCCTATATGAAGTGTACTGCCTGTCATAACATTAATTCCTTTCTTCAATCATCAGGAAGTAATCATACTGCCTGATGGTTTCTTTACTTATACAAGTCAACACCCCCGCTGCAAGCATCGGGGTATGTGACCCTCTCGGCAGTCGCTAAATGTGCATGCAAACATGCCCACTTGGCTCGTTGCCGCTGGAATCAATCTCCATATTCATAATAATATGAAATGCTGTAATAAGGTGTAAATGTAAAGTTCGAACCACTTGCTTGAAAAGCCACATTCCATGTCCCTTTTAAGTCAGCATTTAACGTTGAATCCTCCATGTAGTTAAAGTCTATCCCGGAAGCGTTATTACTTTTATTTGCATACCATGATGATTTGTTCGGTGCCATTAATCTCCACCGGTGATCCAATAACACGGTATTCCCAATACCACTCATCATCAGCTCAGTCTCTTTTTTATCTCTGTAGCACGACAATACGGAAGAATGGGGCTGCCTCTATAAGGTACGCACGACTATCGAAAGAGCCATCAACCATCTTAAGATCAACATGTGCGTTGCCGGGCGGCATACAAGAAATCATCTGACCACAAAAGCGGATGTCTTTCTTGCCGGGATTGCCAGCCAGCTCACCGTTATTGTTGCATATCGGATGCATCATCCGGAATATATACGGAGCCTGAAACCTCTCTTTAATCGCCTGAAAAGTATTCTGTTATCATAGTACAAAGTACATCTTCCGGGCATTTCTATGCCCAAAATCCAGCTTTATCTGTCACCCCGGCCTGACTGCCGGAATATGACCCTGTTTTGTTCTCCTTACTTATGGACAGCTGCGCTGTTCCATCGCAAATCAATTCATTTAACAATTACCTAATAAACCCTAATCCATACATCAAAAACGGCGAAATTCCCATTTCTCCCCTCCGTGGAAATCCCGCCGCCTTCCCTGGCTAAACATATCACCATTATTATTTTATTTTTATTATCGGTATCCTACGATTATTTATTAACTTTTGTCATTTATTTTAAGTAAAAATACCAATCAATTTTTTCAAAATATCCACTATATCCTTTTTCGTCTGTCCATACATTACTTTTCTACGGTATTTCGGAATAAATACGATATGGTACGTGCAATTCCACCGGGTATGTTGTATACTTTGATTATCCATTTAGGATACCTCCTGCGTTTTGTTTTATGGTAATGGCCTGCGAAACCTTTACCATTTTAACACAGGAAGTTTTTATACTCCACGCAATACTTCCGCTCATTCCGTTCGCCCCAGCTCTGCTGGGGGCTTAATAGACTAGATCAATTATAGTTTCCTCTTTCTCTTCCTCCTGCTGCAACAGTTCTTCCTGTATCCTCTTCTCTTCTTCCTTTTCCTCCGGTGTCTTATCTATATCATTGCGCGCATCGACCAGCTTCTCCACTTCATCCGCCAACTCCCGGGACTTTTCGTTGAGACCGCTTAATCTCGCTCCTCCAAGAGCGGCATCAACCGCCAGGCGCATCATGCCATCTTTCGTCCTCTGCGCGCCTTTAAACGATTCTCCCGCAATATGATCTATCCCGGCGTCCCGGACGTTCTGCAGAACGTCAATGCCAAAACTTCTGCAGTATTTGACGTCCTTATAGTTTAACTCCATCTCTCCCCGAAACTTCCGCATCATCTCTTCTATCTGTTCGTCAGTAAAATCCTCACTGTCAAGGGCTTTCCTGATATCTGCGCTCTTCTGAAGGACATTTCGGGTGACTGTGTCCGCCCTGTCGAGGAAAAAGTGCCCGGACTCACTGATCCCTGTCAGCATCTCCTCCACATTCTTTTCACGGTTTGCGGAAGACGCCATAAACTGTAGCGCCGAATCTTTGATCGTATCGGCTGTGGATCTTCCTGTGCCGGATGCGTCGCTGTCCTCCTCTGTCACATCGCCTTCCCGCCTGTCCTCCGCCTTCTCCGCTTCCTCCATCGTCTTGAGGAAAGCCGCCAGATTCCGGTTATTTTCATCGATCTCTCCCTGATACCGGGCAGACCGCTGCATAACCGTCTGCTGCGCCGCCCTCATCCTCTTTTCCGCCTCCTCTGTCTCGAACCTCTCCTGTTCCCTCATGGCTTTCTTCAGATCTTTCAGATCACTGACCGTTTTATCCATCAAGCTTTTCATGGCGTCTTTTTCATACTCCCTGTCCTTTCCTATTTCCTCCACCCAGGAAGTATAGGACGCATTCAAAGCCTTTATCTGTTCATCGATCTCATTCAGTTCCTCGCGATACCCCTCTCTGTCCTGCATGACAGACTCCGCTTCCTCCTGCCGGCGCAGCAGCGTTCTCTTTTTTTCGGCACTCTGAGCGCTTCTCGCATCCGCCTCCGGTTTAGCCGTCTGTCGTCCGCTTAAGTTACGCCCCTCTCTGGAAATCGTAACTCTGTACTCCGGACCGAATATACCGCCCTCAGGCTGTATCTGATTCCTGTTTTCCTGAGCGCCGCGCCCTGCCGCCATCATGCCTGCGGCATTTATCGTGACCGCTTTAATCTGCATACAATAATTCCTCCATTCCATTGAACATTTTCTGCAACTCCGTTTGCCAAGTATCACCGTATATCATTTTATCACTGTAATAATCAGTTTGGCAATTTTTTTATTAATTTAAAATAGTCAATAGCTTTTATTTCAGGATCATATAAGGGGCAAATTTCTACCGACATATTATCATAAACATCACCGTCATAATTTAACCCCACCACTTCATATAAATATACTGTACCGTAAAAAAATCCATCGTCTCGAGTTACAGTCGTTATATATGTTATAGCCTTATCCGGTCGACCTTTTAATTTCCATGAAGTATTTACAACTTGTACTTTAAGTTTTACATTTGCTGCCCCGGTTTTGTTTCCCATACTGTCTTCGTAATACGCCAATCCCACAATATTAACCCAATTCGGGTTCCCGTCATACAAATCATAAGCCACTCCATCGCCGCCACCTGAACCTGTATACTTTGTGATCTTAATCTTATTCACTTTTGAAACAGGCACTACAGAAAGATTGTAAGCGGGAATATCCGCCGGATTAAAATCATTGAGGGTATTTGTACTCACCACACGAACATAATATGTACCAACGGACAACTCCGTTTCTACTTCTCCAGTACCGCTTCCTCCCAGTTCCATTATGAAATAATCTTCTCCTAAATTTCTGTATATCTCCATCCGGCATCCATTTGCAGCCGAATTTGAAGTTAAGTTTAACCTGATTTTGTTATACTTGGGACTGTCAATCACTGTAAAAGAATACCAATCGTTATCAACAGCAGAATTCAACATTCCAGATACATCAGTCCCAGCGTTGCCTAAATTCAGTGCAACTGCTTCCTGCGCATTTTCATTTGGTTCACTGGTATCTGAAAAATTTGAAAAGTTTGTCAGAACCGAAAAATCTAATGTGTAAGATTCTGTCGTACTGCCTCCCACAAGTGAAACTATACCAATATATACCAGTTCATCCGATGCCGACAGATAGCCAATGGATTCTTCCAAAGTCTTTCCCTCATTTAAATATGGAATATAATGGCTCATCTTTATAACATTTAATTCGGCATCGTAGAGTGCCAATGCATAATTGATCGAGGTATTGTTTGGCACTGTCAATCTTGCCTGCAGATAATTTCCCTCAGAAAGATTAAGGGAATATAATGCATACTCTCCTGTTTCAGACAAATAACCGGAAGCCGAACCACTGTTCAGTACACTCTCTTCTCCTGCCTTATTTTCTGCATTTATTGTTTGTATTCCATCATCAGTATTTAGAGATATCTCATCTCCAGTCAGGCTTACAGCATATGCCTCATCCGCAAACTCTCCCACACTTTCCACGCTTTTACTTTCAGGAAAACTGATCTCCATATCGCCTGCTGAAGCCTCTTCTTCAATCACAAATTCTTCCACAGGGATATCTATCCATTCCATCACATTTTCTGCTGCGATATCTTCTACAGGAAGTTCCTTTGCTTGAGCGCACATAACGTTTCCTATAAGCGCCATTGACAGGGCTGCCCCAAGCGCTCTTTTAAATAATTTCGCCTTTCTCATTGATTTCTTTTCTCCTTTTTCTTTTGAAAAATTCACTGTCCTTTCAAAATACTGTTTCTCTTACTAAACGACCGTTTTCTGTTGTACTACATATACGTAGTACATTTTTATTTTACCGCACACAGCCTGTTCTGTCAAGATAAAATGAACTTTTCCTGAAAAAGTGAAAAACAATGAAAAATAACATACATTTCTATCTCAAAATGCCAATAACTCCCTTTTCAACTTATACATTAATCAATCAATGAATACATACTGGAAATTTATTTTCAGATATCAAATTCCCTGTAAACACTTTTCCACAATCTTTACAACGATCTGCGGCATATATTTTAATCACACACCCTCCACTGCTATTCCTTACATGATCTTGATATGTACCTGAAACCAATGTCGGATGTGTACAGCTTGCGCGCCCACCTTCATTCAGATCAACCTCATAAATATTACCCTCCTCATCGATAAACTGTTGATCAAACCTAATCTCCATGGGGCCTGCATCAAATAAAATGCTGCCGTCAGTAGTAAACAGGTAATCACCGTCAGAAATATTTACCCCCTGTTGACGGTTTAGCTCTTCGTCGCCGTCAATCTCAAAAACCGTCACCCCCTCATACGCACAGACCGGCAGAGAAGAAACAGCCAGCATGATAACCGTAAAGACCACCATCAGGCACTTCGAAACTCCACTATTGTTTTTGTTTTCGTTCATCATATTTATCACCCTTTCCCTCGTTAAATTTCCATTTCCGCCAAGCCTCACAGGCATACTTTCTCTTTTCTGTACCGCCCTCGACTGCGAAATGATCTCCTGTATATATATCTTCTTCTGCTCCGGCGATAAATGGCGTATCACCATCTCATCACAGCTCAACTCGCTGCTTCTGTTAAGCATCTCCGGCAGAAAATATACCAATGGATTAAACCAGTGTACGCAGACCGCCGCCATCGCCATCAACCTGAACAGGCTGTCCCTTCTCTTGATATGACACAGCTCATGCAATAATATAACTTCCCTCTTTTCCGGCACCGGCTCATCCTGAAGTACGATGACCGGGCGAAAATATCCTGCTGTAAACGCACCTGCCGACATATCTGTCAGAAAAACCTGAACCTTCCTCTTTAAACCGATCATGCTCTTTAATCTGTCTATCTCCGCATCCAGAATATCCGCCTTCTTAAAAGCATTCCCCGTCGCGACCATCCCTTCTATCTTCCAGTATTCACACAGCTTTCTTATGAATAAGACCAACATGATCAGCACGGCGGCAAACGTCACCATGATATACAGGATAAAGATCCTGTTCATCCTGATCCCTGCATCATATTTCAGAATACCGGCAGCTTTGTGCGATAAAAAAATATAGTTTTCCTCATCCGCTTTCTCCAGGATATGCAGCTTTTTTATTATGCGCTTTATACCGATTACCAGAAAACCGGATATCAGATAGAAAGCAAGCGTTATTTTCGCCCACATATCCTGCCATCTGACAGAGGTTAACCGACCTGTGATCTTTAAAATAAGAATGCCTGACAAGAGGGCCGCGCTTCCCGACAGGGACAGCAGGATCACCATTTTCATTCCTCTTCCCTCAGACCGGCAAGCCTCTCCAGCTCCTCCGCTTCCTTCTCCGTTATCTGTCTGCCTCCATTCAACGCCGCAATAAAGTTTTTTAAAGAACCGCCGTACATGCTGTCAAGAATTTCCTTTGTCTGCAGCCTCTCAAATTCCTTCTTCGTATAACCCGCTATATATCTGTGGCCCTCCTTTTTCAAAAGCCCCTTCTGCATCAGGCGGGTCAGAAAAGTGCTCGTCGTCTGTCTTTTCCATTCCTTCCCGCGCTCCTTAAAACACAGGATGATCTCGTTGTTAGTCATCCCCTCCGATTCCCACAACACTTCCATGATATCTCTTTCCGTCGGGCTCAAAGTAATCATATGCATCCTCCATTCTGTTTTTTTCATTGTACTATATTGTTGTAGTCGTGTCGATTTGTTTTGTTTCTGTTTAAGACTGTCAATATCTCACATCCTCCAAAGTTGAATGATCATTTTTGTTTTACAGGACGCAGTTTCCTATGAAATAAAAAATCACTTTGAAACAGTTCTCCATATACTTAAACCGTCTCAAAGTGATCCTCTTTTCCGCGAAGGCAGCGAGCCAATGCCAGACCGTCCCGGCTTTCGTTCGCTGCCCGCGAGATCAAATTTTCCATTATCCAATTTCTGCCGGATACGGATACCGTCCGCACCGCGTATTCCTGTCCGCTCTCACCAAACGTTTGCCTCTAGAGCCAGGCGTTTACCTGTTCCCGTTGTGTGATCCGCTATCCTACTCCTGTCCCGGCACCTTCGGCAGATGCGCAAAACTCTCCTCCAGTTCCGCATCTGTAGGAATATAATCTGTCATCTCCCCGTTGTGGAACTTCTCGTAAGCTACCATATCGAAATAACCCGTGCCGGTCAGCCCGAAGAGGATCGTCTTCTCCTCGCCTGTCTCTTTGCATTTCAGCGCCTCGTCGATCGCAACGCGGATCGCATGGCTGCTCTCGGGCGCAGGCAGGATGCCCTCCACCCTCGCGAACTGCTCCGCCGCCTCGAAGACGCGGGTCTGCTCCACGGATGTCGCTTCCATATAGCCGTCATGGTAAAGCTGAGACAGGGTGCTGCTCATGCCGTGGTAGCGCAGACCGCCCGCATGGTTGGCGGAGGGAATGAAGCCGCTGCCCAGCGTATACATCTTCGCCAGAGGGCAGACCATACCGGTATCGCAGAAATCGTAGGCGAAACGCCCTCTTGTGAAGCTCGGGCAGGATGCCGGCTCCACAGCGATAATGCGGTAATCCCGCTCCCCTCTGAGCTTTTCTCCCATGAACGGAGAGATCAGGCCGCCCAGATTGCTCCCGCCGCCCGCGCAGCCGATGATCACATCCGGCACGATGCCGTATTTATCCATCGCAGCCTTTGCCTCGAGGCCGATCACAGACTGGTGCAGAAGCACCTGATTCAGCACGCTGCCCAGCACATAGCGGTAACCCGGCGTACCCGTCGCCTTCTCCACAGCCTCGGAGATCGCGCAGCCCAGAGAGCCGGTCGTGCCCGGATGCTCGGCGAGGATCTTCTTGCCGATCTCGGTCTCCATCGACGGGGACGGCGTCACGGACGCGCCGTAAGTGCGCATCACCTCGCGGCGGAAGGGCTTCTGCTCATAGCTTACCTTCACCATATATACCTTGCAGTCCAGATCCAGGTACGCGCAAGCCATGGAGAGCGCCGTCCCCCACTGGCCCGCGCCGGTCTCCGTGGTCACGCCCTTTAAGCCCTGTTTCTTTGCATAGTAAGCCTGGGCGATGGCGCTGTTCAGCTTATGGGAGCCGGACGTGTTGTTGCCCTCAAACTTATAGTAGATCTTCGCCGGCGTCTGCAGCTTCTCCTCCAGACAGTAGGCCCGCACCAGCGGTGAGGGGCGGTACATCTTGTAAAAGTCCCTGATCTCCTGCGGGATCGGGATATTCTTTGTCGTATCGTCCAGTTCCTGTCTGATCAGTTCGTCACAGAACACGGGGCGAAGATCCTCAAAGCCCATGGGCTCGCCGGTCCCGGGGTTTAACAGCGGCGCCGGTTTATTCTTCATATCTGCCCGCACATTATACCAGTCTCTCGGCATCTCCTCCTCCGAGAGATAAATTTTGTAGGGAATTTTCTCGTTTGCCATGTTGTTCTCCTTTTCTGCGCACTCTTTCACCGGATGCCCTCGACATCCGCATATAAATATATATGTCAGCTGCGCTTCTCTTTTTCTTCATCATCGTTTTTCATTGTAGGTTCTTCCCGGGGGCTTTGTCAAGGAAAACAGGCGTTAAAAATCTATTTTTCCAAGCAGATAGTCCAGCGCGTTAAACCGCCGGATACCCTCATAGTCGGCGGGCGGATCTACATCCAGTGTCATAATGCACTTCGGATAATTGTCCGCTATTTTCCGCAAAGGTTTCAACTCCCTCTCCAATGTCCCGATCTCCCGCACCGTCGCCGCCGCCTGAATATACCTTAAACCGCTCTCATCCATCGCCACAAAATCCACTTCCAGGTTATCCACTTTGCCCACATACACCCTGTATCCGCGGCGGATCAGTTCCAGATAGATCACATTTTCCAGAATATGCCCTGTATCCGCCTGCCCCGTGCTTCCCAGCATGGTATTGCGGAGTCCGATATCTACCATATAGTATTTCTCCAGCGTTTTCAGGTACTGCTTTCCTTTTACTTCATACCGCTTTGCCTGATATATAATATAGGACTCCATAAATGCCGCCAGGTAGGATTCCACCGTTCTCACATTGATACTTCTGCCGTTTGAAGTCATCGTATCACTGATCTTCTTTGTGGAGAGCGGGCTGCCGATGTTGTCCGCGATAAACCGCGCCACGCTCTCCAACATCATGGTATCTGTGATCCTTTTTCTGCTGACCACATCTTTCAGGATAATCGTATCATAGATGCTTTTCAGATATTCCCGCACCTGTTTCCGCTCCATCAAAAGAGTGGATGCAAACGGAAAAGAACTGCTTTCAATATATTCCTGATAAGCTCTCTCCGCCCCCTTCTCCATTCCCCTCATCTGTACATACTCAGCGAAAGAAAAAGGCAGCATCTCTATCTGTATATACCTTCCTGTCAGCAGAGTGGCAAGCTCGCCGGACAGCATATGGGAATTGGAACCGGTCAGATAGATATCCATATTTTCCTTTACATAAAAGCTGTCCGTCACTTTCTGAAAGTCCTCTACATTCTGCACTTCATCCAGGATCAGGTACATCATCCTGTCCGGTATGATCCTTTCCCTGATATACTGATACAGTGCTTTGGGCTTCAGAAGCTCCTCATACTCATATTCCTCAAAATTGATATGAATGATCTGCTCTCTGCCCACCCCCTGTTCCAACAGGTAGTCCCGGAACATTTTCAGCAGAGTGGACTTACCACATCTGCGGACTCCGGTGATTACTTTTATGATCTTTTTGTCTTTCCAGGCAAGCAGTCTCTGGAAATATTCCTGCCGCATAACTTCCATGATAATGATTTCCTCTTCTTTTTTCATCCCTACTCCCGCCGGCAATGAAAAAATCGGAATGCCAGCACGCTTATTCAGCTTTTTTCACATATTTTCAATTTTGATTTTATATCTCACCTTATTATATGCAAAAAAATAAAAATTATCAATATTTTTTGTATTACTCTACAAAAACTTTTGACTATTTCCATTTTTTGTATCAACTATTATTTTGTCACGCCCATCAACTTTTTATAACTCTTTTATTCCCGGCGTCCGGTATCATCAGCTAAATGACATTGCTGTCATCTATTTATCTTCTCCACTTTCCCCTCCGTCCTGATCTTGCCAAAGATGCCTTCCGTCGCATAAATCTCCCCCGCATCCGTGATCAGGATCATCTCAAATACGTCCCCGGCATCCTTCCAGTAAGTAACCGCCTCCTCAAAGCCCATGATATAGAGGGACGTGGACAGCGCATCCGCCAGGGTTCCGTCCCTCGACACGACCGTCACGGAAACAAGGTCACCCGCCGCCGGATACCCTGTCGCAGGGTTCAGAATATGGATATAGGTATTTCCATCCTCCTCAAAATACCGCTCATAACCGCCCGAAGTCACCACGGCGCAATCCTCCGCTTCCAGAGTGGCGGCGATCTCTCCCTGTTCTCCTTCCGGGTCTCTGATCCCGATCCTCCATGCCGAACCGTCTGGCTTTTCCCCCAGAACCTGCACATTTCCTCCCAGAGAAACCATACCGGAGGTAATGCCATACTCCCGGTAAACTTCCATCACCCGGGCGGAAGCATACCCCTTCGCGATGCCGCCGAAATCCACCTGCTGTCCCTCCCCGAGAAATACCCTGTCTCCCTCCATCCTGACTTTTGACGCATCCACCAGGGGGAGCACCTCCCGCAGCTCCTCCTTCGTCGGCACATGGCACTCCTTCGTCGGAAATCCCCACAGACACATCAGCGGATAGACCGTAAAGTCAAAGGCTCCTTCCGTATCCTCATAAATTTCCATGCCTCTCTCCAGAAGCGCCCTCGTATCCTCCGATACGGCGGCGGCTCCCGTTTCATTTAATTGATATACCTCACTGGATCTATCCCCCGTCGAAAGAAGGCGATCCAGCCGTTTCACTTCCTGCACGGCGGTTTCCACGGCGGCTTCCGCATTTTTTCCGTAAGCTGTAAAGCTCATCACGGTATCCATCGCAAAGATTTCCCTGGTACAGGATGTGTTTTGAATATACCCGCCATACTGCCGGATACCGCCGTATAACAGCAAAAAAGCCATAAGCACCGCCAAAATCTGTAGTATTCGCTTTTTCATCCTGCTCATACCTCTCCTGCACCTGTTACAGATACTTCTCTATAAAAGAACTCACGTGCAAAAATCTGCGCTCCTGTGTACGCTCTGAAAATTTCGTATCTCACCCTCTTCATTTCTCCAGGGTTTTGCTATTCCGCTAAGAACAGATAATAGCTCTCATTGTCCTTTATGGCGGCTTTCACATGCTGATAACATGTTTTGGGATTTCTTAATTCTTCATTTTCAATGCCGTCCAGTGCAATTGTGCAGCTATACATTTTTAAGTGATCTCATTCTACTATAGTCGGAATCTTCTTTCAAGATGCCATTCCTATTTTATGTGCACTTATACAATCCTATGTGATGCGGGCGTGTGATGGGAAATATCAGGATTATTTCTCATTTCCTCTGTGATTCTCTGACGAGTTGTGTTCCCTTTACTATCTGCTTATCTGATCAGTTGTAATAAGGCTTCCCCAATATCCCCGTCAATACAGACCGACTGCCCCTCGATCTCCCCCGGACAGACCGCCTCCCCATCATTAATACAGGCATACACGGCTTTTGGATTCTCCGCCGTCATCCGCCAGAAAGGATACTTGATGATCCCGGGGGTGTTCCCTCCAACCCCCAGCTCCAGAAACAATACCTTATCTCTCCGATGCCTGCGGATAAAATCCGAGTATCTCCCGCTCGCCGCATACCACCCTTCATCCTGCACAAAAGTGCCATCCGCACGCAGGTTCATACTCATCGGCGCACCGCAGACAGGACAGTGCGGAACAAGCTCCCCGGGCACCGTCATTCCGGGAATCCCGCCGTCCGGCACGATCAGTCCGCCATCCCCTCCTGCCACATACCCCTGCGCCCTCACCATCTCCCGGACGACAGCCTCATTGTCATAGGTTTTCTGATGACAGGGCACACTGCACTGAAACAGCCCGTAATCGCCCTGGGTATAGAACAGGCGGCGCTTATCAAACCCTGCCTTCTGAAAACAGTGGTCCACATTCGTCGTCAGGACAAAATAATCTTTGTCTTTCACCAGATCGTACAGTTTGTTGTAGACCGGCTTCGGCGCGTCCATATACCTGTTACTATAAATATACCTGCTCCAGAAAGCCCAAAACTCCCCCGGCGTATCATAGGGATAGAATCCGCCCGAGTACATATCTCTGAAATGGTATTTTCCCGCGAAATCATGAAAATATCTCTCAAACCGCTCTCCCGTATAGGTAAACCCCGCGGAAGCGGAAAGCCCCGCCCCCGCTCCCACTATGACGGCGTCCGCATCCCGCAGGTATTCTCCCAGACGCCGCACCTTATCCGAGCAGCCTTTCGTAAATGTCGTAATCTTCCTTTTTGAAAACATTAAATATCACCCTTTCTATCCGCCCATCATCCCGCAGATGATCCGCAACTGTCCCCACCGCAATATCCGCCGCCTCCTCACACGGAAAGTGAAACTCTCCGGTGGAAATACAGCAGAAAGCGATACTCTTTAATCCCTTCCCGGCGGCAAGCGACAGGCAGGAGCGGTAACAGTCCGCAAGCTGCCTGCGATGCTTTTCCGTGAGTTCTCCGCGCACGATCGGTCCCACCGTATGCAGGACATAACGGCACGGAAGATTAAAAGCGGGGGTGATCTTCGCCCTCCCTGTGGGTTCATCATATCCCTGCTCCCTCATCAGCTCATCGCAGGCAAGGCGGAGCCGGATGCCGCTGACACTGTGGATCATGTTATCCACGCAGGAGTGACACGGCACAAAGCAGCCCCTCAATGCGCTGTTCGCCGCGTTTACGATGGCATCCACCCTCAGCGTGGTGATATCCCCCCGCCACAGAATGAGCCTCTGATCAGCAACCGACGCAGGGAGCGCATCGCTCTCCACAATTCCTTTTCTCCTGACTTCCTCGCTCAAATATTCATCCTGCACCCTCAAAAATTCCTTTCCCGCCGGATAAGGCGGACGTATATTCATCAGGCTTCTGAGAAGCCGCCTCTGCGCTCCGGCATCGTCCGGTATTTTGATAGCCTCCACATTGATTTCCGGGATATTTCTATCCCCGTATTCCCGCCGCTCCGACAACAGTTCCCTGATCAGATACAGCCTCTTTTCATCCTGTGTCATACTTTATCGCTCCTCCCATCCGCCCGAAGGCACCGTCTCCCGTATATACCTCCTCGTATATACCTCCTGCCTACAGGAAAATCTTCACACGGACGGAGCTTCTCCCTCGTCAGCCCCGCCCGATCCCCGCAGCCTGAACCTGTCAGCTTATTTTGCCACAACCGAGATCCTCTGCCGGATGTGGCCTCCCTCTGCCGCCTCATCCACCATCGCGATCGCGAAATCGGCATAGCTGACCACACTTTTTCCTTCGGAACTCAGCGTCAGTTCCTCGCCGCCCAGAATATATCCGCCGCTTCTCTCCCCATCCGCCTGAAAATCCGCGGCGGGGCTCACATAAGTCCACTTCACATCGTTCCTTCCGCGAAGTTCCCGGAGCGCCTCATCGTGGGCAGCCGCCAGCGGCTTGAACGCATCGGGAAAATCGGCTCCATCCGACACGCACAGCGTATGCTCTTTATTTACATAAAGGCTTCCCGCGCCGCCTACGATCAGGAGTCTGATATCCGTCCCGGAGAGCACGCCGCACAGATGCTTTACCGCCTTCGGGATCTCTCCGATCGTTTCCGGCGTCCACGCGCCAAAAGCATCGATCACAACATCAAACTCCCTGAGATCCTCAAGCGTCAGTTGAAAGAGATCCTTACAGATCGTCTTTTCCGCCGCCGATCTGTTCTCTCCCCGCACGATGGCTGTCACATCAAACCCTCTCTCCACCGCTTCCTTTGTGATCAGCCGGCCTGCTTTTCCGTTTGCGCATACTACTGCGATCTTCATCATAATTACCTGTTCCTTTCTTTTAATCCCCGTGTTCCAACACGGTTTTTGTTGTATCTTTCTTAGTTACAACCAGATATTATCATCTTTTTGTTGTAATGTCAATAGTTACAACAAGATTTTCAAAAAAATTTCAGGATCTCTGGAGCACTCCAAAAACCCTGAAACCAACCTGCCTTTAATGATCCCTTATTCCTTCCTTCTGCATCGATAATGCTTTTTTAAACAAAACCGCCGCATCGGGCTCAATTTAATATCCTCCGCAGATCCTCTTTCACATCCGCCAGCGTAATGGATGCAAGTTCCTCCTCCATAGCCCTCTGAACCCGGATCAGCTTATCGTCCAGCACCACATGAATATTTCTTCCCACCGGACAGGCGGCGCTTGGATTCTCATGAAAATGAAAGAGCTCTCCGTCCTCCACGCACTCCACCGCGCGGTAGATATCGAGAAATGATATCTCATCCAACGGCTTTGCGATCAGGGCTCCCCCGGAGCCTCTCGCGACGCTCACGAGCCCTGCCGCTTTCAACTGCCCCAAAATCCTGCGGATGACCACCGGATTCACATTCGTGCTCCCCGCCAGAAAATCACTCGTCACTTTATACTCGTCCTTAAAGGTGTCGATACAGGCAAAAATATGAACCGCCAGCGTAAACCTGCTTGAAATCTGCATACTTCAATACCGCCTTCCCGGTAATCATTTTATCCTCTTTTCCCCGCCGGGTCAACCTGTTCCGGACACCTTTCCCTTCCCGTGGTAACAGTTCAGCCATTCGGCTAAACTGTTACACTGATGCACACAAAATGCTCCAAAGGCGCATTTTGGCGCCTGCACAACTCGCAAAATCGCTTGCAGAGCGATTTTACTCGCGGAATATTGAAAGGCTGAACTGTTACTTCCCGTGTAACCGATCTGCCTTCATCACCCAAACATCTCTGTGGACAGATACCGATCCCCCGTATCGGGAAGCAGTGCCACGATCACCTTTCCCGCGTTCTCCTGCCTCTTCGCCAGCTCAACCGCCGCATGGAGCGCCGCGCCGGAAGAAATGCCGACTAAAATGCCCTCGCGCCTCGCGAACTCCCTGCCCATCGCAAAGGCATCCTGATTCTCCACTCTGATGATCTCATCGTATATCTTCGTATTCAAAACATCCGGCACAAACCCTGCGCCGATCCCCTGGATCTTATGGGACCCGGATCTTCCCTCCGACAGCACCGGGGAATCCGCCGGTTCCACCGCCACGATCTTCACCCCGGGATTCTTCTCTTTCAGATATTCCCCGACGCCGCTGATGGTGCCGCCGGTGCCGACGCCTGCCACAAAGATATCCACCTTTCCTTCCGTATCCTCCCAGATTTCCGGTCCGGTAGTCTCCCTGTGGGCTTTCGGGTTTGCCGGATTGACAAACTGTCCAGCGATCAGGCTGTTCGGGATCTCAGCCGCCAGTTCCTCCGCTTTCGCGATGGCGCCTTTCATTCCCTTCGCCCCTTCTGTCAGCACCAGTTCCGCGCCGTACGCCTTCATCAGATTCCGGCGCTCCACGCTCATCGTCTCCGGCATCGTGATGATAATGCGGATGCCCAAAGACGCCGCGATCGCAGAAAGGCCGATGCCCGTATTGCCGCTTGTGGGCTCGATGATCACGGAATCCTTTGTCAGCCTGCCCTTCTCAAGCGCGTCAAAAATAATCGCTTTCGCCACCCTGTCCTTCACGCTGCCCGCCGGATTGAAATATTCCAGCTTCGCAAGGATCGTCGCGTCCGGTGCAAACTTCTCTCCGAAATTTCCCGCCTCCAACAGAGGCGTCCTTCCCACCAGTTCCGAAATGTTTTTATAGATTGCCATGATATTATCCTCCATATCGTCATTTTATTTCCTACTAGTTTAGTAGGTTTTATATATCATATCCATTTTTATCCATTTTGTCAATATATTTTTGCCGGGCAGCAAGCCTATGCTCTGTTTTCAGTTTTCACTGTTCCGAGGATCTCTGCAGATTTCCGCCGTTTTCTGCTCCTCGCCGCAGATCTTCCCGCCCCCCAGCACCAGATCTCCGTCATACAGCACCACGGACTGCCCTCTTGTGATCGCCCGCTGGGGTTCATCAAACGTCACTTTCAGCAGCCCTCCCTCCGTCATTTCCGCCGTGGCGCCCTGAGGGCTGTGGCGGTAGCGGATCTTCGCCTGCACTCTGATCTTTTGATCTGGCTGTGCGATCGACACCCAGTTCACATCCCGGGCGGTCAGCGTTCTCTGAAACAGCGCTTCATGAACGCAGAGGACCACTTCATTGCTCTCCGGCCTGATCTCCTTCACATAATAGGGATGAGCGGCGGCAATACCGAGCCCTCTGCGCTGTCCCACGGTGTAATGGATAATGCCCTTATGCCGCCCCAGCACCTCGCCGTCCTGTGTCACAAAATTTCCCTCCGGCGCTCTCCTGCCGGTATATTTTTCAATAAATTTTTCATAGTGTCCGTCCGGCACAAAACAGATATCCTGGCTGTCCTTTTTGCGGGCATTAAAAAAACCGTACTCCTGCGCCAGCCCGCGCACCCTCTCTTTCGTCAGTTCCCCCAGCGGCAGGCATACATGGGCAAGCTGCTCCTGGGTGAGCTGATAGAGCACATAGCTCTGATCCTTCGTCTGATCAACCGCCTTTCTCATCTGCCATCTGCCGCCTGCCCCATCCCTGCTGATCCTCGCGTAATGGCCGGTGACTATCTTTTCACAGCCGAGCAGCCGCGCCCGCTCATAAAGTTTTTCAAATTTCATATAGCGGTTGCAGTCGATACAGGGATTGGGTGTCTCACCGCTTAAATAACTGTTCACAAAACGCTCCATCACCTGACAACGGAACTCCTCGGTAAATCGGAACACATAAAAAGGCATGCCCAGCTTCCGTGCCACCGACGCAGCGTCTTCCGCATCGTCGGTGCTGCAGCAGGTTCTGCTCTCTGCCTGATCCGCCGCAGCTTCGGCACTGCAGCAGATCCCGGCACCCCGCACAGCTTCATCCGTGCGGACATCCTGCTCACCCTCTCCCGGCTTATGAGCCATCTGAGCGCTCTTCCTCTTTTCCGTTCCCGCGGTATCTTCTCCCTGATACAGCTTCATCATCGCCCCCACGCAGTCATATCCTTCCGCCTGCATCAGCGCCGCCGCCACCGAAGAATCCACCCCGCCGCTCATGGCGATCAGCGCTTTCGTCTGTCCGTTATTTTCCATGCTAATGCCCATGCCTTTCTCTCAGCCAGCGATATGTGTGCCGCAGGTACAATCTCCGGTTTGCCGACGCAAATCACTTGCAAACGTTCCTTCTTTTTTGCTCGTATCGCCCGGACCGCTCCCTGCTACTACACAGTATAACATCTTACGGCTCATTCGCCATCCCTTTTTTATCATAATAATCCTGCACTGCCGCCCGGACCGCCTCCTCCGCCAGCACCGAACAGTGCATCTTGTGCGCGGGAAGCCCGTCCAGCGCCTCCGCCACTGCCTTATTGGTCAACTCTAACGCCTCCTCGACCGGCTTTCCCTTGATCATCTCCGTCGCCATGGAACTGCTGGCGATGGCGGAACCGCATCCGAAGGTATTGAAAGACACATCGGTGATGATGTCATTCTCCACCTTGATATACATCTTCATGATATCGCCGCATTTTGCGTTGCCCACCTCGCCGATGCCGTCCGCATCCTCCATCTTCCCCAGGTTTCTCGGATGCTGAAAATGATCCATCACTTTCTCACTATATAACATGTTTCCGCTCTCCTTTCTCCAGTTCCTCCCACACCGGGGATATCTCCCGCAGATATCTCACAGCGTGTTTGATTTTTGCTGCCATATATTCCACTTCCTCCATCGTGTTTTCCGCCGACAGCGTCAGACGCAGGGAACCGTGGGCGACTTCATGGGGCAGCCCCAGCGCCAGCAGTACATGGCTGGGATCAAGAGATCCCGACGTACAGGCAGACCCCGAGGACGCCGCGATCCCGTCGGCATCCAGCAGCAGCAAAAGAGACTCCCCCTCGACCCCCTCAAAACAGAAATTCACATTTCCCGGCAGCCGTCTTTCCCTGTCCCCGTTTACCCGCGCATGGGGGATCTCCGACAGCTTCTCGATCAGCGCATCGCGCAGTCCGCTCACATACGCCCTGTTTTCCTCCAGTCTTTCCATCGAGAGGGAAAACGCCTTCGCCATCCCCGCAATGCCCGGAATATTTTCCGTCCCCGCACGCCGTCCCCTCTCCTGAGCGCCGCCCTCTATCAGGGGTAACAATGGAACCCCTTTTCTCACATACAGGGCTCCCGTTCCCTTGGGACCGCCAAACTTATGAGCCGAGAGGGACAGCATATCGATATTCATCTCCTTTACATCTAACCCGATATGTCCCGCCGCCTGCACCGCATCCGTATGGAAGACAACACCCGCCTCCCTGCATGCCGCCCCGATCTCCTTCACCGGCTGTATCGTCCCGATCTCATTGTTGGCGGTCATCACACTCACCAATGCCGTATCCTCCCTGAGCGCGTTCCGCACATCCTCCGCCCTGACGATCCCGTTCTCATACACCGGCAGAAGCGTCACCTCAAACCCCTCTCCCTCCAGTTTCCTCAAAGTGTGAAGCACCGCATGATGCTCAAAAGCCGTGGAGATCAGATGCGTCTTCCCCTTTCTTTTTCCTGCAAGCGCCGCCGAACGAATCGCCTGATTGTCCGACTCGCTTCCACCGGAAGTAAAAAAAATCTCCTTCGGCTCCGCTCCGATCATAAGCGCCACGCTCTCCCTTGCCTGTGCAAGCACTTCCGCCGCCCGCTGTCCTGGGCTGTGCAGGCTGGAAGGGTTTCCGTAAATATTCTCCATACACTCCTTCATCACATCTATGACAGCCCCCGGCATTCTCGTTGTTGCGGCATTATCCGCATATATCTGCATAAAAATTCTCCTCTCTCGAGGGCTTCCGCCCTCACTTGCATATCTTTTTCCGTTTTGACTTCATACTTTCTTCGTCTTCTATATTCTAAACCAATTTTCCTACTATTTCAATAGGTTTTTAACCCGCTTTTTATAAAGCAGTTATAACCGGCAAAGTTAAGGAAAACGCAAGGTCTGCGCAATGTTCCCGTAAGGTTGGCAGTGTACAATAAATCCAGTCAATACACTAATGTCATTGGTCAATACACAGGAGGTTTTCATCATGAAAAAGAAAATACTTATCACAATAATTGCTGCTGTCGCAGCCCTCGCCGTACCGATCTGCTTCTGCATATGGTTTCTCTCGGGAACCGGCAGCGGCTATTACTACACCCGGATCGACAACACCGATGTGAAACAGGTCGATTCCCGGGACGGCGTAATAGATTTCCAGGGCGGCATGCCCTACTCCTATACACTGCCCTCCTACAGTGAAAACGGCGGTGAAAAAGAAATCACCTTCGGCGCGTCGAGAGAACTGACTGAAGGCGCTTTTATCCGCCTGACTGTAAAACCCATCCGCGGTGTCACGGCGTGGGAGGAAGTTCAGTATGAGGAACTGCCCGCCGCGGTACAAAACTGCTATCCGGTTTCCTGACTTATCAAATACCAACCTTTACGCCGATGAACATTTCGAGGAGAGATATCCCTGCGATTCTACACTCCCGCAGAGATATCTCTCCTCAAAGCATTTCTTCTCACTTATTACCCCCTGTACTCCTCCTTCAACACCTCATTGATCATCTCATAGGGAATATCAAACTGAAAATGCCCCGCCGCATATGGAGCGATCTCATAGATATTGGAAATAAAACAGACACCTTCCTCCGTAAAGTACCATTCCTCACCCTCCATCTTGTTTTCCAGTATCCCCTGCAGGCCGCCGGAATAGTCAAGCATCTCCTCCTCAAACAGAATTCCCTGCGCCCTCAAATCCTCGCACTGCCGAAGCATCTCCCGAACACAGATCTCCTGAAACGCCGCCTCGTCCTGCGCAATATCCGCTATTGTCAAAACCGCTCCCGTCTCCGCGTCGAAATTCAGGCCATACTCCATATAGTAACCGTGGGCGCCTCCCTCAAATCCGCCGGAGAAAACGGAAAAAGACAGGATCCGCCCGTCATTTCTCTTTACCGCATATCCGCACTCCTCGCTGTAGGACATACCACTGTCCGTCACAAGCGAATCCTGCTTCGCCCATTCCAGAACCTCCGCAAGGCTTTCCTCAAATGACTGCTCACGCTTTTCAAACTCTGCCATGACCGCCGCGGTGGCGGCTTCATTTCCCTCCACCGTGACTGTCACATGGTCATAGTCTGTCGTCATGATCACGATCTCGCCTTCCGTGTACTCCTGCTTCTCCTCCTCGATATTGACAACAGCAGGCACTTTTTCGCCGGATTCCGCACTCCCGCTCTCCAAAGGCGCAGTCTCCGTCCCCGCCTCCGGCAGTTCCGCCTCTTCCGATGTCCCTGAGTCACTTTCCTCAGCGGTTTTGGCATCCTCCTCTGCCGGAACCAGGTCCGTGATATTTTCCTCCTCCACGATCTGCACCCCGTCATCTCCGGTACCGCCGCAGCCGACGAGCAGTACCGCCATACAGACGCTGCACAGTGCGTTCCGCCATCTCCTTATTTTCATCTTCCCGTCCTCTTTTCAAACAAAATGTAACCGTTCCGCCTTCCGTTTTCCCTGATATAAACCAATTCTGTCCATCTGTCACAGCCCGTACACTTCCCGGCACAGCCGCTGCCCCGCCCCGGTCCTGAATATCCCGCTGTAAGCATGTTCTATGGCTTCCCGGCTCTCCCCGCCCTCGTAAAGGTTCACCAGAAAATCCGCCTCCACAAGGATCTGATAATCCGCACCGTCAATGTCCGTATATGTATGATGGTGTCCTACCAGATAACACACTCTGTCGATCAGTGTCCCCTCATACCCGGACTCCTTCAGGATCTGCTCCGCCGCAGCAGGCCCTTCTTTTTCCTGCAAAGGCCCGGCATCACTGCCATACTTTTCCTCCGCGATCTTAATCCCGATATCGTGCACAAGCGCAGCGGCCTCCAGAATTTCCAACGTCTCCGACTCCAGCCCCTCTTCCTCACCGATCCACTTCGCAAAACTGTGGACTTTTAAAAAATGATGGATGCGCGCCGGATCTCCCTCATAATATTTTACCATCTTTTCTTTCAAAATATGTAACTTCTCCATTTTCTTTCTCCATCCTTCTGTCAGCTCCGTATTCCGGAAACAAACAGGCGGAAAAACCTTTCTCACAGAATTTTTCCGCCTCAAAAACCGCAGCCTCTGTTATCTGCCTCTCCTCACATCTCAGTTCTTCTTCGCAGCCTTCTTCTTCGTCAGATAGTACATCGGCATCGCCACAAATACCATACCTCCCACAATATTCCCGATCGTGACCGGCAGAAGGTTTACCGCAAACATACTCCCGGGATTCAGGGTCGCCAGCTCCTTCTCCGTATACCCGTACAACTCCATCGCTTTCGCCGCATATTCCGGCCTGGATGCCGCGATAATGCCCGCCGTGATATAATACATATTTGCCACACAGTGCTCATACCCCGCCAGCACAAACGCCAGGATCGGGAAGAAACAGCCCCATATCTTTCCTGTCACATCTTTGGACGCTCCCGCCGTCAACACCGCAAAACACACAAGAATATTACACAAAATGCCGGAGGCCAATGCACTCCCGAACGAAAGATGCACCTTTCCGTAAGCAATCTTTATCGTGTAAGCCGCCAGCGCCCCTGAGCCATAGTTCCACTGCCCTGAACAGGAGATCAGCCATGCCAACACCGCCGAGCCGATCAGATTCCCCAGATATACAAAGATCAGCACCCGTGCCATCTGTCTCGCCTTGTATCTTCTGTCCAGAAATCCCGCAAACATCAGACAGTCGCCGGTAAACAACTCCCCGCCCACCAGAACGATCAGCATCAGACCCACCGGGAATACACACCCTGTCAACGTCCTCGCCAGCCCCACATCCTCGATCCCAAATGCCGCCACGGAACTGCTGCTCGCGCCAAAGGCGATAAACATTCCCGCCAGGATCGCCGCCACCAGTATCTCAAAGGGCGACTTTACCATCTTATTGTAAGAACTGTTCTCGTAGTTCTCCATGATCTTATCTGCCGTATTTAAAAATGATACCGGCATCACCTGTACCGCTTTTTCTTCTGCTGCCATATCTTCTCCTCTTTTCCTCATACGCGTATGCAGTACGCATCTGTCTTTATGACAGAATTTTATAAAATCAGACCTTCTTTGTCAAGGCTTATGGACTTTGCAATATATTACAAAATCCTGAACCGTTCTATCATACTGTGTATTATGGTAATGAATGTTCAGCTATACCTCTCACCAATATAGCTTCATCTTTTCTTCCGCATCCTCAGCGCTCAATTGATATTCATTTACGAGCTGTATCATTGCATTTTCTCTGATAACACCGCAATTTTTTATGGCTTTCAGAAATTTATGAATTCTTTCTTCTCTCGCCTCTTTTCTTGCCTCTTCTCTTACCTCTCTTCTCGCCTCTCTTCTCGCCTCTTCTCTCGCCTCCTTCCTGATTGCCTGCACATCCCAGCCCTCAAAATGCTTAAATAATTCTCCCATCTTTCTCTCCTTTATCTGTTCCGTAAACATGTCCGATTCTTCTTTCGGCACATTCAGTTTTGATAAAAACACCCCTATGATCTGCACAATCATATCCAACAGATATTCCGGTGAACCTTCCGTGGCTTCCCTTAAAAAAGTTTCATTTATCTCCTCACTGAATCTCTCGTAATCTGCCATATTTCTCAATTTGTCTATCATCATAAGGAGCGAAAGTTCATCTTTCCTTTCCATCAGCTCCATGTTGCTGTAGCTGTGCAGCTGAACCAGTATACAGCGGTAATTTGGAATATATTCCCCCAATACATCACTGAACAGCACTCTCTCATGAAGGCTTGTCGCCGCTGTCCAGTTATCTACTCCGTCATAAAATACGACCGGCAGTACAGGCGGATACCGAAAGCCTTTTGTCTTACTGATTCCGGCATGTAACTTTTCCTGCTCTTTCTCATAATCTTCCCATATAAAAGTTATATACCGGAACACCTGCATTTTTCAGACTCACAAAAATACTATGTATTTTTGCTCGTTGGCCTATAACTGCTTATGCAGTTATAAGCCACATTATAATCCACATCTGACTTATGTTCAATAAGGGAAACCAAATAAAACGGATTATCTCTCAAATTTATTTTCTTTACTACATCTGAATTCCGTTCCTCCGTAAACAGATGCACGTACCTCTCCGTCACATCCTCTATATCCTCCGGCCTCACATCCTTCAACATGGGAATTCCCACGTAATTCCGCAAAAATTGTGAGCACAGTATCGGATCTTCAAAGATAACCTTTCCTGAACTGTCCCGATATTTCATATTTCCCGCTTTAAGCCTGCCTGATACTCTATTCTCTTTTTTCATTTCCTGTTTGTCTCTCATTTTTACATTTTCTTTTGTCATTTGATAACCACCCTTTCCGGCACGATATAAAATCAATTGCAAAAGTCTCCGAAAAACACTGGAAAAGCAATCTCAGACCGCAGATCTTTACTTTATATCATACCTCTTTCAAAAAATTTTACTGTTGGAATATCCGCCCGGACTTTATAGCAGGGCAAGATCTGTCACTATAGAAATTTATATCTGATGAACAGATACGAACGTATAAATACTTTATCAGAACATCACTGCATTTGCAACCACTTTTTAAATAATTTCGCTGAATATTATCCCCTCGGTCTCAATCCCCGTTTTCATCATCCCCGAAATGTGTTACAATCTCTCTTAAATACACCCGCCGGCATTTACACCGGACATTGCAGGCACGCGATAAAAATCCGACTATCCCACGCCCTGTGATTTTCCGGGCGGGCAATCAAAAAACGAAAGGAGTTTTATTATGAAATTATCAGATTCTGTCAATGGCCTGCAGCATATCGGCATCCCCTCTGAGGATATCAAAAAATCCGTCGCTTTTTACAAGGCGCTGGGATTCGCCAAAATTTACGAGACAGTAAACGGAGAGGAAAACGTCGCCTTCATGGAACTGGGCAATCTTGTCCTCGAGCTGTACGGCGACCGCACTATCAAGGGTGAGACCGGCGCTATCGACCACATCGCCTTAAACAGCACAGATATCGAGGCTTCCTATGCAGCCTGCAAGGAACTCGGGCTGTCTTTCTTTGACGATTTAAGTTCCCTACCTTTCTGGGAAAACGGCATCAGATACTTCTCCGTCATCGGACCGAGCAGGGAGATCATTGAGATCTGTCAAAAACTGTAAAGTCTTCCGGCGGTCACGCGCTGCAAAAATGATCCCGTGCTAAAAATATCCCGATACCGCCGTCATCCAAGCCGGTATCGGGATATTTATCTGTACTGTTCATTCACCAATGCTGTTTACTTAACACCGCCGGAAGCCGTTACGGATTTACTCCCTCCCTAACAATCGCTCATGGTCTTACCCGTCCCGGTCAGGGCCTCAAAATCCTTCACAAAATCATCTACAGCAGCTGTGATCGCCTGATTTTTCACAAAACTTTCTATCACATCCGGCGCCACAGTAGCCGCCCCGATGCCGTACCGGCATAGTTCCAGCACCTGCTGGGAATTTTTAAAACTCGCCGCCAGCATACTGGTCCGAAAGCCATTGTTCTCAAAAATATCCTGAATCTCCTTCGTCACCTGAATCCCGTTAAATCCCATATTGTCGATCCGGTTGATATAGGGCGCCGTGTATTCCGCCCCGCTCTTTGCCGCCAGGTACGCCTGCATCGCCGTGTAGATTGCCGTGCCGGTGGTACGGATGCCCTCCTTTGTAAGCTGCTTCATCGCCTTAAAGCCCTCCGGAATGCAGGGAATCTTGACCAGAGTCCCCTCACCCAGCTCCCTCACTATCCTGTGGGCATCTTTCACCATCCCCTCTGCGTCAAGCGCCAGCGCCTGCACATGGAGATCCGCATCCTTCCCGATAAACGCCCTGATCTCTTTTAACACCTCATAGGGCGGCCTCCCGCTCTTTGCCAGAATGGACGGGTTCGTAGTCACACCGTCGATGGGATAAAATTCATACAGCCTTTTGATCGCATCCATATGCGCGTCATCGATTAAAAGTTTCATTCAGCTCTTCTCCTCTCGTCATCCTATATCAGCCCCAGCCTCTCAAGCCCCAGATAAATCCCGTCATGGAACATATCCTCCATCACCGGGATCAGCCCGTTTTCGCGGAGGATCGCTGCGGAAAACCCTGCCTCCTCAGTCGTCATCTCCTTGTCAAGGAGCACTTTCCCGCGATACTCGATGTAAGCGCCGCAGTTGGCGATCACGCCGGTGAACGCCATCCGCTTCACTTCATCAGGCACAAAAGAAAAAGCCCGTCCGGTGCAGAGGAAAGCGTCATTGCCGTTACAGGCTAACTTTCTGACCACCTCCTTCGCACTCTCCGGGACTCCCTTTTTTATATCCAGTATGGTTCCGTCCGCATCAAAAAATACGATTTTCTTCATACCGTTCCTCACTCCTTATGATACGCGGATACCGGCAAGTCCTGATCCGCGCATCATGGCATAAGATCCTTTTGTACCCAATCCTTATATTTTTCTTCCGCACCTACAGAAGATATGTCGGCAGTTCACAGTAAATATGGCTCACCGCCTCAAATTTCTTCTCATGGATATCATCGGAAGAAATGACAGAAGCCGCCACGACCGTCTCCTGCTTCTTCACCGGCGCCTTTTTGACCGTTTTCTTGGCAGCTGCCGTCTTCTTTTTCGGCACCGCCCCTGCTGCCTTTGCTGTTGTCTTTGCCGTCATATTTGTCGTCTCCTTCTGTTCCATATCTGCCGCCTTTGCTGCTTCTTCCTTTTTATCTGCTGCAGACGCATCCGCCTTCACGGTTTCCTTATCTTCTGAAGCCGCATTTGCCTCCGCTGTCTCCGCATCCATTCCCCTTTTCTCCGCTGCCGCCTCCTTTTTTTCCTTCACCTTCGCCGCCCTCTGAATGCTTCCCTTTCCTACTGACATAATGTAACAACCTCCTTCGCCAACTCATAATATTCTTTTGCGCTTCTGCTGCTTTTTTTATACACAAGAACAGGACTCGAATCATCCTGCGCCCACTCTATCGCGCTGTCCACATGGATGTAATTCTCAAAAACCTTCACATCCTCCAGCTCCTTCAACGTCTCGATCGTCTGCCGGAAATAGTTTTTCCGCTCGTCCACCTTTGTGACCGCAATGCCGAGAAGCTCAAGCTCCGGCGCGATCTCCTCCGCCCCGCTTAAAAACTCGAACATATTCGCCAGCCCGAACAATCCCCAGGGGCTCGATTCCACCGGGATGACCATCTTATCCGACGCGCAGAGTATGTTCATCACCCAGCCGCCCAGCGTAGGCGGCGCATCGATCAGGATAAAATCATAGACGCCCGATTCCTTGATGCCCCTCAACGCTTTTTTCAGGATAAATTCCCGCTGCCACTTTGCGAACAGTTCATATTCTATGGAGCTCATCAGCGTGGAGGAGGGAATGATATCCAGTCTATCATACCCCGTCGGCACGATAAACTCCCGCAGATCCTGCTGGTTTTTCATGGCAACGTACAGGTTTTTCTCCCCCTTCGCCATCTCCAGCACCCTCTCCTCCCCGAAAAAGGAGAGTGACAGGTTAAGCTGCATATCACCATCGATCAGGAGCACCCTGTATCCTAAGAGCGACATAGCATATCCCACATTGGAACAGGATGTGCTCTTCCCGCTTCCCCCTTTGTTATTACAGAAACATATGGTCGTTGTTTTTTTCATCTGCTGATCCTTTATTTCCGCGGGCAATAAGCCAAACAGCCGTGCTTAAAACCGACCTTTGGCCGGCCTGTATATATTGGCGCCTCCCGCTCTGCGCAGTTTTTTCGTGCGCACAGACTGTGCCATTCATTTTTCAGCCTGGCACTTCATATAATACATAAATACATCCGGTCAAAAAGTATATCTCCTATAGTGCCAGCCGATCACCGGTATCGCCGGATAATCCCTGTAATACCAGTATACGTTCATCCGCAGGACATGTCCAGAAGAAAATTTTCCGCAAAAAATGTCGTATTTCAGCTTTCTTTTGTTTTCCTTTATATTTTCTTAATAAAAGAAATTTTTCTTTTAGATTCCTGCCACACTTTTGACACATTTTCCCTTTATTATAATAAACATAGAGCAGGGCACAAACCTACCGATACTACCCCACCTTCTTAACGAAGACTTCGGAACGGTTCCTGCATCTATTACACTTTTCATATCTCCCCCTTGTTTTAAAAGTAAATAAAACGCCCTGGCGAGTGAGCCGGGGCGTTTTATTTTGTAGAAATTATGCATTCTCCCGGACTTCGCTGCACAGTGTAAAATCCTGAGCTTAACTTTTACGCTGTTTTCTGCTTACCGGTTCCTCTTATCCATCTTCTTCGATATCTTCGTCCCGATATACTGCATGACCTGTACCAACAGGATCAGCAGCACCACCGTAACCATCATGATATCCACCTGATACCGGTGATAACCGTAACGGATCGCAACATCGCCGAGGCCGCCGCCTCCCACCGCGCCGGACATGGCGGAATAGCCGAGGATCGTCGCAAGGGCAATGGTCCCGCCCACGATCAAAGATACCCGCGCCTCCGCCAAAAGCACCTTCCACACAATGTGCCAGGTGCCCGCGCCCATGCTCTGCGCCGCTTCGATCACGCCCTTATCCACTTCCAGGAGGGAAGATTCCACCATCCTCGCAATAAAAGGCGCTGCCGCGATCGTCAGAGGCACGATCGTCGCCGTCGGACCATAGCTTTTTCCAACGATCAGCTTTGTGAAAGGCATCAGCATGATCAGCAGAATGATAAACGGCACGCTCCTCACAACATTCACAATAACATCCAACACCTTATAAATTACCGGATTCGGCCTCAAACCATCCTTCGCCGTCAACACAAGCGCTATCCCCATAGGCAGCCCGATCACATAGGCGAGCGCCGTGGAGGAAAGCGTCATATAGATCGTGATCCATGTCTCTTTTGCCAGCATGGAAAAATTCTGCGCATCCCACATCATTCCGTCTTCTCCTTTGTCTTTTATCGTATCGCATCCATATATGCCATTATATTCGTCACGTCACACTCATATAGCACAGCGGCATTACATCACATATATTTTTCTCCCTGCCTCCGCTGATACGATCTTTTTGTTTCCACTCAAATATCATATGGCATAATACCCGTAATGTCAACTTTCTAATATGCATTTCAGCAGTCCGGCACAGCAGTTCAATTATAAAACGCCGCCTGTATACTGTTATAGCCCGCGATCCCGTCCGCCGCCAGATTCAGCCTCTTTTGCAGCGCTATGGTAGCCGCTCTTGCCGCTCTGCCGTACTTACCGTCCACAGCCTGACGGCGCCCGAGTATCTCATTGCACCTGCGCTGCCACCACCTCACCACCTGCCCCGTCGATCCCGTCACATAGTCCCCGCCGGATCGCTTCGCTTTCAGAAGAATCTGCCCGCGCACGTACTGCGTCTTTGCCCCATCGATCCCGTCCGCCGCAAGTTCCTTCCCCTGTCTGTCCCGATATCCATCCGCGTTTGCCGCCTCCTGAAATTCCGCTATATTGATATTGCGCCGCTTTTTTATCTCATCCTCCGCCACTGTGTCCTCGGAAAAATCCGTGTAATATCTGCTGATATCCACTCTGCCCCTCACACCGGGCATCCTGCCCCCCGATGTATACTGCCATATATCGATATCCGCTTCCTTTTCCGGGAGCGCAGGACTGTACCGCGCGTACCAGACATACACGCTCCCCAGTTCCTCTGTAAGCCGCCCCATGTCAAAATAATTCCTCAGATAGTCCCTGTTGGCATACAGCACCGGGATATATCCCGCCTCCCTGATACGCCCCAAAAACGCTGCCGCCATCTCCGTACAAAGCTCTCTTGTCACCGCCACACCGTTCTTTCTCGCGTAATTGACGGAGGCGTACTCAAAATCATAGGCGATCGGGCATCTTCTCCAGTACTTTGCCGCCTGCGCGATGGCGTAACCGGCTTCCGCCGCCGCCATCTCCCCCGTATAGGCATACGAAAACCAGTACAGCAGCACATCCACCCCCAGGTTATAGCATGCCAGCGCGTTGGATATATACCTCTCGTCCACATTGCCCCTGCCATAGCCAGCCCGGATTCCGATCCGCCCATAGCCTGCGTCACGCACCCGCTTTATGTCCACAGCACCGTTGTGCATGGAAATATCCGGTCCCTCATACAAAACTTTCTTCATCGCTTTCCTTTCCGCCTGCCGGCGTTCAGAACAGTTCCTCCTTCTATTTCTATGCCGCTGCCTCCCGATATAGTAATACAGCTCAATATAAAAAATGCAGGAAGCAAAAATGTCCCGGACACATTTATCCGTTCCCTGCATACAAAAAACACCGGAAGCTGTCATATACAACTCTTCCGGTGTTTCCATCCATCCGTAAAACCATATTACCCCACGTAATCTTCCAGGATCTGAACCTCCAGCCTTCTCTCCCGTAGATATTCTATCATCCTGTTCGCGATCATCTCCTCCTCCGGGAGCTGCAATATCATCTGCCCGTGGGCGATCCCGCCGATATCCTTCGTGTCCGCCAGGAGAATGTTTGCCGGCGCCTTGCACTCCAGGATCATATTGCCGATCACGGGCTCGAAGGAGGAGTTCTCCGAAAAGACGATACGGATACATTTCTTTCCGTGCATCAGGCTGTAATCCTTGCCGGTGCCCTGATAGATCAGCTTTTTCCCCGCCTTTGTCCTCGGATGCGAAAAGACATCCTCCACCGTGCCGGTCTCCGCCAGGCTTCCCTGATCGATGATCGCCACATGGGTGCATATCTCCTGCACCACCGCCATCTCGTGGGTGATGATGACCATCGTGATCCCGAACCGCCTGTTGATATCTTTGAGCAGCGCAAGGATCGACTTTGTGGTGGTCGGATCAAGCGCGCTGGTCGCCTCGTCGCAGAGCAGTATCTTCGGGTCCATGGCAAGCGCCCTGGCGATCGCCACACGCTGCTTCTGGCCGCCGGACAGCTGCGCCGGATAAGCCTTCGCCTTCTCCTTGAGGTCCACGATCTCCAGAAGTTCCTCCGCCTTCTCCCTGGCTTTCTTCTTCGGCACCCCCACGATCTCCAGCGGAAAACAGATATTGTCCAGCACCGTCCGCTGCATCAGCAGATTGAAATGCTGGAAGATCATAGCGATCTTTGTCCGCAGTTTCCGCAGTTCCTCCTCGCTCATCTCGGAGAGGTCGTGCTGTTCGATACAGACCGTCCCTGTCGTCGGCCGCTCCAGAAAATTCAGGCATCTCACCAGCGTGCTCTTCCCTGCGCCGCTCATGCCGATGATCCCGTATATCTCCCCTCTGTGAATTTCCAGATCGATGTGATCCAAAGCGTTCACCACCGCGTCCTTTGTCTCAAAGCTCTTGCTCACATCTTTTACCGAAATCATAACTTCTTCGTACATGCTTCCTCCCCTTCCGCCCTTTCACTCTTCTAACAATACATGCTTCCAAAAAGTTTGTCAATGAATGCTTCATACTCTGTACAAAAGTCTATACAAAATCAGCCGGTTTTGGTATACTTGGTGTTATGAAACGCTCACATCAGCTGCCTGATGTGGCTGTGAACAACAAAATCTTTCTATAAATAATGGAAGTCAAACATTAACCCTTAACAGGAGAGGTAAACAGTATGAGCAAGAAAAAAGTTGTCGTTTCTCTCGGCCACAAAGCCCTCGGCTACACCACACTTGAACAGCTTGACGCCGTAAAGAAAACCGCGAAAGCGCTGGCGGATCTCGTGGAGGCTGACTGCCAGCTTACGATCACCCACAGCAATGGTCCCCAGGTCAGCATGATCCATAAAGCCATGACCGAGCTGCGCCGTGTTTACATCGACTATACACCGGCGCCCATGAGTGTCTGCTCCGCCATGAGCCAGGGCTATGTCGGATATGATATCCAGAATGCCCTACGCTCGGAACTGCTCGGCAGAGGCATCTCCAAACCTGTCAGCACGATCCTGACGCAGGTTACGGTAGACCCCTACGACGAAGCCTTCTATGCGCCCACCAAAAAGATCGGGCGCTATATGTCCCGGGATGACGCGGATATTGAGATCAAAAAGGGAAACTATGTGGCGGAGGAACCCGGCAAAGGATTTCTCCGTGTGGTTGCCGCGCCGAAGCCCATCGATATCGTGGAGATCGATGCGATAAGGACCCTTGTGGACGCCGACCAGATCGTCATCGCCTGCGGCGGCGGCGGTATCCCTGTGATCCAGCAAAATCATAACTTAAAAGGCGCCTCCGCCGTGATAGAAAAGGATGCCATCGCCGGAAAGCTGGCGTCGGAGCTCCATGCCGATGTGCTTTTGATCCTGACCGGTGTTCCCGCCGTATATACCGGCTACCAGACCAGCCGGCAGGCTGCCATCCCTCAGATGAACCTGGAGGAAGCCAAAGCATATCTCGCAAACGGCGAGTTCGAGGAGACAACAATGCTTCCGAAGATCGAGGCAGCCATCTCCTACCTGGAGAGCGATCCAAGCGGAAAGGTGATCATCACTTCCATGGAATGCGTGAAAGATGCCATCCGCGGTAAGTCGGGGACGGTGATCACCGCATAATCCGCCAGGCATTCATCCCTAAAGCATATGAAGACAGGAGCCCGACATACCCCAATACCGTAGTCTGGCTCCTGTTTTATATTTTATGTTTCATACTTCAGATTCGTCTCTCTGCCTTCTCTTTCCGTCCATTCTATTTTACATTGATCCAATCTCCGACTCCCCCAGCACGATCAACGCCGCCCCAAGCAGGATACAGAAGTCCGAGACATTAAAAATAAGATTCCTGATCCGTTTTACCGGAACATTCAACCGGAAGTAATCCACCACATAGCCTCTCTTTAACCGGTCATAAGTATTGCTGAGCGCTCCGCCGAGAAGAAGGGACAGCCCGAATTTCATAAGCCTCTTTCCAAGCAGTCCGAAGCTGCAGACAAAAAGCACGGAAGCCGCTGCCGTCAGGACCACGGATATCCATTTGATGATCCCCGGCCTTTTTTCTCCGGTATTCAGTACCGCCCCGTAATTATGGTGCTTTGTCAGTATGATCGAATCATGCAGCGCCTTCCTGCTGCTGTTTTCCGGTATTTCCTTTTCCACATGGCTTTTCCAGAAAAATTCTCCGGTGAATATGGTGAGTATGGTCAATATATATCGCATGGTAAAACCTCTCTTAAACAGACTGCTTATCCCTGCATGCAGTCCCGCCAATTTTCCGTCCATGTCCCACAGTTTCTAAAATCTTCCAGCGCTCTGTTCTCCACATATCAGATACCCCTTTTCTATTATCCCTTCATCCTCACAACAGTCAAAACGTCTTCCTCCAGGTCAATGCCCTCCACACTCCAGAGGTAAACCGGCTCTCCGTCAGCATTACCGATCTCCTCCACATTTACTTTCTTCCCGTTTATCGTCATGTTTTTCACCCGCGGATAACAGGTAATCCCCGCATATCTCATATCCTGCCTG
Organism: uncultured Lachnospiraceae bacterium; assembly: GCA_910584915.1. Taxonomy (GTDB): domain Bacteria; phylum Bacillota; class Clostridia; order Lachnospirales; family Lachnospiraceae; genus 1XD8-76. Next base: position 79,657 of record CAJUDM010000009.1, on the reverse strand, counting down.
TGAAGCATATCATTTTTCAGGTAAAATCCCGCCATAACATCCCGTATTTCTGTTTCCGCACACACATTCAGAAAATACTCTCTCATCGCTCCCGAAAGTACCCCTCCAAACCGCTCCGTCTCCTTCAGCGCACCGCTCTCCGTCTCCTTTTCGGTTCGAAAAGATTCCACGATCCGACAACCTGAGCCTGAGGTTTCCCGAAACAGGCAGTAGCCCGCCTCCTCCTCTCCGTCCAGGACAGCCAGTTCATAATCCCCGATATTTTCAGAATAAACTACCGTAAGTTCACTCCCGTCGCATAAATACCTTCTGCCATACGCCTCCTCCACGCTGCCGCCGCGAGAACAATAGGAAACAGAAACACAGGATAAAAGCGCCATAAAACAGCTCGCCGCCAAAAATATACCCTTTGCACCCGCTCTATATTTTATGATCTGAACTTCTCCGGCATCTCTGTTTTCATTCGGGCCTTTCTCCTCTATCTTTTCCATCAGATCATTTGCAAATGCAACATACTTCGTGTCACCGCCCCACCTTGCCGCAAAGCGCAGTTCCCTGAGAGCTTCCCCGTATCTGCCGAGCTGATAACAGCATTTTCCCCGGATATATGCCATATATATCTGCATATAAACCGGTACGTTTCTCTCGTCCCCCGGAAATTCTTTCAGCACGCCGAGTATATCCTCCCATCTTTCTTCTGCCATATACCGGCGCAGTCTGATCTCCTCCTCTATCCTCTGTCTTTTTTTGCTGCTCAAACCGCCGATCTTTTCCAGGATCTCCTGTGCCTCCTCCAGTTCTTTTTCCAGGAAGCCGATCTCATTTACGGAGATCATATAATCTAAATTCCAGAGTCGAAACTGCAGCCTTTGTTTATCTTTTAAACCGCCGATACGCCCCTCCATCCAGCGCAGTTCCTCTATCTCATGCAGGCTCTCCTCATATCTACCCAATACCAGACAGCTAAAAAGAAGATCCAGATGTAATCTTGCGTACCCTCTGTATTTCTTTTTTGCAAACAGCCTCCGAATCCGCTCCCTTTGCTCTTCAAAATTACAATATCCCCACAGGATCCTGCCTTTCTTTATATCCATTATGTAATAACCGGCAAGGCACGCGAATGTGATCACAAGACTCCATGATCCCTGGTGCATATCCTTCTCTCTGATCTGAATCACGCTTCCCACAAAATCAACCGCTGCAAGATACAGAAACAGTATCCTCGACAGATTTAACACTTTCAGTTTTTTATAGGTTCTGGTATCTTTCATCGGTTTTCCTCTCTCCATAAACTCTCAAATGAAAGCAGCCGGCATTCGGAAACGTACCATACATTTTTCGAGGCAGAGCATGTCTGACGCTGTTGTGGTACTTGTGCCATATCTTCGTCTATTTTTCTCATATATATTTTTTATTTCAAATAAATACTCTTTATTATACCTTTTATATCTTTATGCTCTACAAAATTACTCTAATAGCGCCACAAACTCATCCGGGCTGTAAACCTTTGTTTTGGCCTCCTTAAAATCTTTTAAATTACACGTTACCAGACAATCTGCACTTACCATTCTGGCGCATTCATCCTGCAGACAGTCCTCAAAATCTTTAAACTTCACATTTTCTATCGCCTCTAAAACCTGCTCATGTGAAGCGCCCACGACTGTCAGCACCCTGCAAATATCCTTTAACCACATTCGTTTTCCCTCATCCGGAATCCGAAGAATACCATATAATTGACAACGAATGAAAAGCAATATATCCGTCAACCTTTCCCTGAGAACATAAGTCCATAACCATCTTTGAAGATTCCCGAAACTTATCATCGCGATCCGTAATATAGTTCAATATAACATTGGTATCAATTAACGCAACCATATTTCTCTTCCATGGACTCCCTTCTGGCTTGTTCATAGTCATAATCTTTTGGGAATGGATACTTCCTTTTGAGTTCCTCCATGTGTAAAAATACCTGCCTTTTTTCTGAAAATGAATTTTTCGTTCCAGATATCCCTTCTGTTCTTCTGGCGACCACATTAAACCGCCTGATCATATCTATAAAGAATTTAACACTGTCATCATCCGGTAAAGAATCAATCATAGCATATGCTTCCTGCCGTAAAGTCATATATGTCACCTCCATATTTATTCTGGAATTTATATCGCTGTCGTATCACTTTGACAATCCACGAGTTTTAAATCTTTACATCTATATTATACCCAACACTTACAACTTCTTCAATCATTTCCTGTCGGCAAAACTGTAAAATTTATATTCATCACAGTATTAATATCAATACCTGAAATCTAACAGTCAAGCATACATTCCATCCGCTGTATTCTCATAATCAAAACGTATCCTCCTACACCCGTAACGCCTCAAACGCCTGCTGTAAGTTCAGTTTTCCGTAACCCCACCTCCTGTCAGGATACTCTGTTCCTGCATCCTTCGATGCTCCTCTCTGCAGATAACTCTTGATCTCCCTTCCTTTTATAAAGGTATCATTTTCCCTCACGATCGCCCACTCCAGGAACTGTGCCACCGCTCCCGCTGTGACCGCGGCGGACATGCTGCTCCCGGTCACGGTAAAACTTCCCAGGCTCCCCATGCTCTCCGCGCCGGCAGGTCCGGGAAGCGCCACAGGCGTCCTGGCGGGCACCGGAACATCCACGCCCGGCGCCGCAAGATCCGGCTTGATCTGCCCGCCGACCGCATAACCCCTGCCGCTCTCGCTCCAGAAAGCGCCGGTTGCATCCGCGTAAGCTGAGACAGTGATGGCCTCCTGTGTATAGGAAGGCTCTGTCAGTGTGATCTCCGGATCCGGCTGCAGGAAGTATACTTCTCCCCCGAGAAAGCTCTTTACAGGCAGCCACATATGGAATGAACCGGCATTCCGCATCTTAATACGCCAGATACCCGGTGTGGGATCCTCAAAGCGCAGCACCATGAGCGTCCTGCCCGAACTCTGTTCCGCCAGTTCAGCCTCCGCATAGATAACCGTCTGCTCAAAAATAAATGTGATCCGCTTGATTCCGCTTACGATACTGCTCAAAACCGCTGTACTCTCTCCGCCCGGTGATACAAGGATGATAGAGAATATCTCCGGTATGCTGCCCCATATCTCCAGTGTAAAGCCGCCCACTCCTTCCCCTGTCCGCAGTTCCACGTCCCTGTCGCCAATTCCGCTGAAATGTCCTGCCTGATTGCCCTCGTTTCCGCCGCATACAACGACCGCGCGGCTCCGCTCCATTGCCACATGATTTAAAAACTCGGAAAACAGGGATGTTCCGTCGTGAGGCCCCATGCTGCTCCCCATACCCATACAATATACAAGCGGCCTGCGGAAAGGCTCGCAATAACTGTCCATAAAACGATATGCCAGCATAATATCTGTTTCACTGTAAGCTTCCGCCCCCTCCGCAATATAATAGAACTGCCTGAGATCGCTGTCCGCCTGTTTGCATTTTACTATGACGAACTCCGCGTTCACCGCGCCGCCATAGATCTCGTCCCCCACTCTGCCGCCTGCCGCGCCAGCCATAGCGCTGCCATGCCCTGCCGCATCCCTCGACGGAACCTTCATAAAAGGATTTTCACTTTTCAGCGCGTCATTGATCTCCTCTCTGGTATATACTGTCCCGAAAGGGACATCCATGGATACCCTCTTTTTTATGCTGTCATCGTTCCAGCGCCTCACCCTCTCCCCGCCGTTCGCATCGTCAGTATCCCTGTCACCGTTTCCCGGCTGTCCATCGTAGACAGATCCATAGGGTACCGTCTGATCCCAGATCGCCAGAATGCGGCTGCTGCCATCCTCTCTGCGGAACGCAGGCATAGTATAATCTATTCCGGTGTCCGCTATACCGATGATGACATTCTGTCCGGTCAGGCTGAGAGGGGGCTGCTGCACCTGAAGGATGCCGGATTTCAGCAGCGGGAACGACACGTTCTGCATCGGCGCATAAAGCTTTGGCAGGAACCGGTAAGTATAGTCTGTAAATGACAGCGGTGCCAGTCGTCTCTTATCGATCTCCAGCACCCCCAGCACTTCACTGATCTTCATATAGCAGGCCCCTGCCGGCAAAGTATTAAACTCGCCCTCCAGGGGCCAGAAATCAAAAAGCGCCCCAAAATAATCATTGCTGTAAACTTTTTCTTCACAGGAAGGCATAAAAAGCCTCCAACACACATTTTTTTACTGTATGCCGCCGGAGGCTTTTCTGTTCCGTTTTATATCATGTTATAATGCTTTTCACTCCTTTCTTTTTCCAAGGCGCGAGAGTACAATAAAGCCGACAGCTGTCAATAATGCCAGCGCGAACAGCACGCCGGACGGCGCATGGTCACCCGTCTGAGCACCTGTACCTTCCCCCGGTCCGGCTTTAGGAACACTCTCATCCTCTATGGTCTCCGTATCTTCTCCGCCGGAATTTCCAGTGGTCCGCCGTCTGAGAAGCAATTCCCTGTCTCCGGTTTCCAGTCCGTTCTCCGAGACTTCGTACAGCGGTCCTCCTCCGCCTTCTGGTCCGTAGCCGGAAATCTGTTTCAGATACAGAATTGTTTCCGTCCGGTCTTTATCCTTCAGTTTTTTCCCGTTGTGTTCTGCCGTCAGTTCTATTTCGTTTATGATTGTCCCCTCCGCATCAGGTGACACATATGTCATATACACAGGGGGCTTCACTTTCTCAAAATCACCGCCCACCGTGCCGAAGCGCAGCCGGAATTTTATAACATGTTCCTGTTTTGTCCGCAGCTCTTTCGGGATCAGCAAATGATGGTTTTCCCCGGTCGACAGGCCGCTCTCCCACAGGATCCAGCCATCGCTTCTGTTTGTCATATACTCCGCGTCATATAGCAGGTTTTCATTGTAGGTGCCTGTCCAGAGCTCCGTCAGATAGAGCTGCGCCGGAAGATGGTCTGTCATCGTAAACTCCTCAAGACTCTCTCCTGTCATATTTTTCAGTTTGTCCACAGTATACTGATAAGTATCCTCCCTCTGTGTCATTTTGATCGTGGATTTCTCGACCTTCAGCGCCTCCCGCTCATCATACATGACAAGCAGATCTTCAGGCACCCTGCTCCATGTCTCTCCATCCGGAGAATACAGGTCCGTTATCTCTGTGAGGGTATCCTTACCCTCCGCCTGTTCCTGTTTGAGTTTAAACAAAATATCCTCCGCATATCCATATCCGTCAGGCGCCATCTGCTCCGACAGCAGATAAACTCTTCCCGTCTGCAACCCTTCTATCAGATGCCCTTTTTTCGTGATAAGTTCCATCCCGTCCAAAGGCTCGTTCCCCCCGTCTGTCTCGATCAGGTAGCCCGCGGAATCTCTGTAAAAGTAATGAATCTCATCCGCTTTGGATATCCAGGCGGCAACAGGCTTCGAAATATAATTTCCGGCGGCATCCTTCTTTAAAACACCCGCCTCGTCAGTCTCGATCTCCCTGACTTCCATCAGCGCTCCGTCGATCTCCTGTTGATTCACCAGATCCTGCTTTGTGATAAGCGCCTGTGTCTTCCTGTTCTGAAATGTTCTGTAGTGCTCCTGCTTTTCAATATCCTGCCCGCCCTTTACACTGTGGTAACCGCCGTCGACGGAGACACACAGGGAAGCGTTCAGATATCCTTTCGGCGCCTCCAGTTCTCTGATATAATATTTTCCAAGCGGCAGGTCCTCATCGAAGGCTGCCCTCCCGTCCGCACCGGTCACACAGGACGCTATCAAAGCGTCCGCCGGATAGAGCACCGCAGGCGTATCCCGCACGATCCATTTTCCCGCATCGACATCAAGGATGATATTCGTCATGATATCCTCCTCCGCATACAGTCCATACACTGCCCCGGCAAGCGCGCTCCCGTCCTCTCTGTCCTCTTTCCCGACCGAGATCTCCAGCTTCTGCCTCTCATTTTTATAGTCAGCGGTGTGGATGTCAAAGCTGATATCCTGCTTCTGCGGCGTGATCTCAAACTCCGTCTCCCGCGTGTTCAGGATAAATCCCTCCCCCGCTGTCACCTCAGTAATTTTATACTTCCCGATATATAAGCCTGCCGCGTAGCCAAACCCTTTTCTGTCCGTCGTGATCGTCGCCACAACATCCCCTTTTGTGTGGATCAGATAGTCTTCTGCAGAAACCTGATACCTGTCAAACAGATCTTTTTGCAGTTCCTGACTGTAGATATCTTCTGCAGCGATGACCTCAAATACCGCTCCCTCCACCGGAGCGTCCTCATACTCGAACACTGAATCCCGATGACTTCCCTCCGGCGCTTTTCTGATCTCCCGGAAAGGTTCCTCCTTCAGTTTATCCGCCAGCGTCTCCGCATCCTCATGGACTCCAGCGAGCTGCTCCCCGTGCTTTGTGATCTCCACAATGCCTTTCTGTTCCTGATTTTCCTGCAGTACAGTCACTGTCAGATTTCCATACTCATCCACCAGCGCATATTTGTTTGTCCCCATCTGCCCGTCCGGATAGACCGCACCGTTGTTGATCGTAAAGATCACCTTTGGAATCGGCGTATCTATGATATCATAACTGTTCTCTCCCTCCATGCTGTCGTCCGAAACAGACTGTTCGCTTCCGTTTACCACATAACCCTCCGGCGCTGTGATCTCCACCAGTTCATAAGTCCCCACGGGAACCTCCTGCGGCAGCGTGATATAGCAGTCCTTTATGACGCCTTCCTGTTTCAGAAAACCGGTCCGGAAAGGATGTTCCTTTGTCCCGGTCATCGCCTTCGCGTTCGGATCATAGTAACTCAGAAAGCCTTCCGCATCATACTTCCAGTTCAAAGCAATAAGGCTCTCCGTACTGAGCGGCAGTGAAATACATCTCAACCGGTACTCAGCTCCTTCCTTCAGGACTGTTCCCCTCACAAACTCCTCCGCTTCTATGTAAGTCCCCGGAATCACGGTAAATTCCCGGTCCGCTTTGAGAACCCGCAGAAAAGTCTTTGTGATCGTATTGTTGATGATGCGCTGCCGTTGCAGCTCCCTGCCCTCTTTATCCTTCGTCTCCCTGTGGTCGCCGTAGCGGATCCCTTCCTCTTTCGTATAGGTTTTTTCTGTCTTCTGCTTCGTCGCATCCGTATACAGCACACCGCCGTCCATCTTGACAGAGACAATAAAAGGCTTTGCGCAGACATGATGTTCCGGTGTGGTCGTCTCCGCAATCACATAGGTCCCATAGGGCAGTTCCGGTGTGACAATGCACCCGTCAGCATCCGTAAACATCTCTTTCACATGATATCTGCCCGCTTCCCCATCGGCTTCCAGCCACAGCTTATCCCCTTTCGTCCACTCCTCATGTCCGGTCCGCTTATAGAGCACCGCCGTCTTCTCTGCCGAAAAATCATACTCATAGAAAGTCATGATATCATCCGCTGTCCATCCGTCGCCCATCGGCGCGATGCTGCCATCCTTCACGCCGGACAGCTCACTGATCAGATACACGGAAAATCCAGCTCCCTGGATAGGTCTCAACTCCGTCTGGAACGTATTGTCGGAAGTTTTCACAAACTGGATACCCTGCTTGATCACATGGTCCCCGGAAAAAACTGATCTCGACGGACTGTTGTCATCTGCCGTCAGTTCATTGTCCGCCGCTCCCGCCGTCTCGTTTCTGTTTTCTATTTTCACCATCTGCCATTTATAGGTAAATGTGACCGGATAGACTGCCTCATCCAGCATGTACCCCTCGGATGGCTGTATTTCCCTGATATAATAGCTGCCCAGCTCCAGATCTCCGAACAGCGTTCTCCCCGGCGTATCCTCATAGGCGATCTCCCCGCCCGGTTCCGCGATATGGCGGCTGCCGTCCGTGTTCAGGATATAACCGTCTCCGTTTCTCTTCGGCGTCCTGCCGACAACGGCGCTCTGCACCAGCTCATCCTTACGGTAGATGATCCCGGTCTTTTTGTCCTGATGCCTGATATCCTCCGCCGCATAGATGCCGTACAAGGCGCCGTCCAGCGTCGCATCTCCCTGCTGCACAGCCGATTCGCTCTCCGTATCGTACTTGACTAATTCCACTGCTCCCAGTGTCCTCTCGTCTGTCAGTTCAAAAGAAGCCGTCCCGCCTCCCTCTATCGTCTCACTCTTTTCATTCGCTTCCCACACATAGCCGTGGGGCGCCGTTATCTCACCTGTGCTGTAGGTGCAGGCCGCCGCCCGGAACGCAGCCTCCTGCTCCGCCAGGGAGTTCTCAGCCTCCTCCTTTGTCACCGTCACTCCGTCGTAGGACGCGGAAAACTCTGCTTCCTTTGTCACGGAATACTCCGCATGTCCATTCTCATCGGTCGTGACCGTTGTGAGATACTCTCCGTCCTCAAAGATCTCCACCTCACAGCCGGAGAGCCCGACGCCTGTCTGCCAGTCTCTCTTGTTTATCTCTATCGCATAGGACGCCTCCGCTTTCAACGAGATATTTTCGACCTTCGGATCCTCCGGGTCCGTCGGCTCCACCGGTTTCTCAGGATCTACCGGCTTGACAGGAGGCGTATAGATATCCGTATCCGGCTCCTTGTACACGATCAGAAGCTGTGCATTGGGATGGTCCGACCGATATTCATAATAAGCATAGCTGGAAGTTCTCGCCGCAGAATAAAAGCTCCAGATGTACATGAGCATCTTTTCCATAGATTCTTCCGAAGAAATGTTCAGCATCGCCTGCGCTCTGCTCTTTACGTTTGTCTCACTCAGGTTCTCACTCTCGATCATCAGCCACGCCGCTATCTGGCATGCCACATAGGTCGCCCCTGTCACATCGGCATGGCTCGCAAAATATCCCAAACGTCCCACCTTTTTCTGGTAAGTGCCGGGTTCCGCGTGATACAGATAGGAATTCCGGCAGGACTTCCCGTAGCTGATACACAGGGCGGGCACTCCCCCCAGCGTGATCTTGTAGATCGTGCCGTGCCCTGTCCCGGAATAACCTGTCGAGGACACTTTGACCTTCGCCACTTTTTTCCCGGTCTCCACCGCCCTCGCAGGCATCGCGCGGCGCCTTGCGCCATCACTCTTTTTCGCCAGATCCTCCAGAGTTCCCCCAGCCTCCTGCAGTGCCTTCAGATCTTCCAGCGTCAGCCCCTCATAAATCGTGCCGCGGAAAAAATCCTCCGCATCCACACCGCCCTCTAGAATGCTGATGCACTCGGAAAGATCCTGCTCCTCGTAGACATCCTCCGACAGTTCTACAATGAGTCCCAGCAGAAACTCGGCATACTCTTTTTCATAGTCATACAGCCCGCTCCACCAGCTCTCGTCACAGGTGAGCAGATCCTCAAATCCGTTCGGGCAATACAGTTCCAGCCATCTCTCCACGGTCCTGTGATCTTCCTCCACAAAATGATACTGTTCCTCCGGAAGAGGGAGCTTCTTCTGTACATCGTCCGGATCGTTCCCGGATATCGTCTCCCGATCCTGTTCTGTCACCGCAGCTTTCTCCCCTTCTGTGTCATTTTTCCCGTCTGAACCGCTTTTGTTTTCTGAACCGGTATTCTTCCCCGGGCTGTCTTCCCTCCTCCCGGAATCGTCTCCTTTTAACGTATCATTCTCTTTTTCTGAAGCGTTATCCTTTCTGCCTTCCGAATCATCTCCCTGTTTTGATCCGTTTGCGCTTCCCGATACATTCCCCTTATCCTGTTCGGAGTTCTCTCCGGGAGCGCTCTCCCCTTCCGCCCCGGGTTTCTCCCCGGAGCCATTCCCTCTCTCCGAGCCGGACTTTTCCATGCCTGTCTCCTGCCCGGTATGTTCCTCCTGTCTCACCTGATCATCCTTCATCACTTCCGTCCCGGCGTAGGCGTTCATGGAAATACTTCCGAATACAAGCGCCGCACACAGAAGCAGGCTCAGAATCCTGTTTTCTATCTTTTTCCTCATAATACTATCCTCCATTCCGGAGCGTTTTTCGCGACGGGGCGACGCAAATCTCAAATTTGCGTCTGCCATCAGGGCTTATTTGTGACGCTCCGGCACAAATATAGCCAACGTGAACAAGTTCACGTGTGATAAAATCAGCTATCAAGCTGATTTTATCGCACTATCCCCTTTCCAGTGTAAATCCGACTTCCTCCCCGCAGATCAAAGAGAGCTTTTTTCCGTCAGGGCAGTTCACCTGCAGCATTCCGCCTTTTGTCTCTCTCCTTACCTGTCCCGGCACCTTTATTTTATACACAGGGATATCCGCCCTGTCAGCGAGCCGTTCCGTGAGGTACGCCGTATACTCCATATCCTCCTTCTTCAGCCTGATGCGCCCGATATAGCGGTACTTCTCCCCCTTTTTCAGCGCATAGAGCGGCGCGGTCAGTACCGTGAACCAGATCAGAAACGGGATTAACAACAAAAGTCCTGCGGCGGCCGCCGCCAACGGGACTGGAATGTCCGGAATCTTTTTCTCCTCCTCCTTCTCCCCCGGCGTGATCTTCCTCAGCTGAAACTTTTTTAACGCCGGCTTCGGCGAAGGATCTTCCTCCTCTTCTTCTTCCACGTCCGCTTCCTCCGTCGGCCTTCTGTTCCCCCGCACCGTCCTCGCGCTCTCTGTCGGTGAGGTATCGACAGATCCGTACATCTCCTCCTCCGTCAGTACCTCTATGTCCCCCACGATCTGGCAGGCGTCATACCAGACGTTCGCCTGCCACGCCGACGGGTAAGATCTGCTGTACGTCTCAAGGCCTCCGTACTCACAGGCGGCGCTGTACTCCGCCGGGATCCCGTCCTCATCCTCCTCCGTCACCTCATACACGACGCACAACAGATCGCAGGGTATCCCCTCATGCGTGACCGACTTCTCAATCCTCTCCAGATCGTTATCCGGCAGTTTCTCCACCTTTCTGGAAAACGTCACCACATTTGCGCCCTCAGAACTGCTCCTTCCGGTCTCCTCCACCACAATGGAGGTTTCGTCCAGCACATAGGATGTATCCCCCTCCACAATGTATCTGGGGATCTGTGTCACCGTATCGGCGTCCAGCGGGATCGTCTTCTTCAATCGATTTCCCGGTATCAGTATCACCTTCTTTGACTCCTTTTCCAATACCCGGTAATCCACCGTATCCTGCCAGTTCCCAGGGATTCGTCCGCCCGACAGACCCTCACCCGACAGCGTCTGGACCTCCGTTTTTTCCGGATACACTGCCGCCGGTACCCGGATCACTGACAGCCCCGGATACTCCAACACTGTCTGACCCTCCGGCTGTCCCGGATACACTGCCGCCGGTACCCGGATCACTGACAGCCCCGGATATTCCGCCGCGGCATGAGCAGGACATGCATCCTGCCACAAGAGCAACAGCGGCATGAGTGCCGCCATAAACCTGAGCACTCCGCATTTTGTCACAAATTCCTTTTTCATTTTTCTCCTTCTTTCTGCGTACAATGGTTTTGCCACATCAGCCCGTCTGCGATCACAGCCGTTACTGACATTTGTGTCATGTACGCACAGACACAAATTTTTGCAATGCAAAACAAACACCCTGTCAACCGGATAAAATGAAATTAAAACTTTTTTGGATTCATAACATTGAAACTACAGATAAATAAAAGATATAAATAAACTGATCATAGATTCGGCTGTATCTCCAGCCGCTTTGTTGTGTAGTTAGTATGATAACACCGCAAAGAGAATCTTGCAAGAAGATTTTTCAAAAATCTGTCATTATTTTTCAAAAGCTTAATACCTGCCCTTCCGGCAGCCCTTTTAAAGACAAAAATATCCTCCCCCGACCAACGGCTTTCAGACAGTTTGGCCAAAAACCATCCGCTTGGGGAGGATATCACAATATACATATGCTATTAAGAACTTAAACCTGCGTCGCTCCGTCCACAGAGAGGATCTCACCGGTCACATAGCTCGCCATGTCGCTCGCGAGGAACAACACCGCGTCCGCAACTTCCTCCGGCTCCCCGGGCCTTCCCAGAGGGATCCCCGCAGAAATTCTCTTCACCATCTCCTCCGGAAGCGCAGCCACCATATCGGTCTTGGTCACGCCGGGCGCCACCGCGTTGACGCGGATATTGTCCTTGCCGAGCTCTCTCGCCAGAGACTTCGTCAGCCCGTTCACCGCAAATTTGGAAGCCGGGTAGCCGCAGCCAGCCGCCTGCCCGTAGATGCTCACCATGGAACTGGTGTTGATGATGGAGCCGCCGCCCTGTTCTTTCATGATCGGTGCCACCGCCTTCGTGCAGAAGAACACCGCGTTCACATTGAGTCTCATGATCTTCTCAAAGTCTTCCGGTTTGTAGTCATAAATGGACTCTCTGGCGGAAATACCCGCATTGTTCGCAAGGATATCGATACGCCCGAAAGCTTCCTTCACCGTCGCTATCGCCTTCTCCACCTCGTCATATTTGTCTAACGCCGGATAAAGTCCCATCACTTCCGCCTCCGGCATCTCCTCTTTCAGTCTGCCGAGCGCCTTGTCCACCGTCTCCTGTCTTGAGCCGAACAGAGCCACCTTAGCCCCCGCCTGCACAAATTTTTTCACGATCTCATAGCCGATCCCTCTGGTCCCGCCTGTGACGACCGCCGTCTTTCCCTCCAGCATTCCTGATACATTCATAAGCTTTCATACCCTCCTGTCGTAAACTGTTTTAATTAGTTCCCTATAAACAGTATACTCTTATTTTGTGCATTTACAAGAAAATAAGAAAAATATTTATTCCGCCCCGATCTCCTCCAGCAGGATTCTGCAGTTCAAATGGAACGGATCGATCCGCAGCGTCTCCTCGAAGAACGCCGCCGCCTCTTTTTTCTTTCCGAGTCCCAGATTTCCAAGCCCCATCACATAATTGCAATGCGCCCTGTTTTTCAGCGTGAAATCCTCCTCGTAGATCATCAGATCCGGCAGGGAGACCGCGAAATATTCTATCTTCACCTGATCTCTCAGATGCTGTTCGCCAAAGTCGATCAGCTTATACATCATTCTGTTTCCGCCCTTCACATCACCGAGTTCATAGCGGGACAGTCCCTGGTAAAGTATCATATCCGCCGGCTGGTCGTTATAGTACATCATGCCCGCCACTGCATCGGAACCTGTGCTCGCCCGCAGGAAATGCTCTTTTGCCGCACCCGTTTCCCCCAGAGCCTCCTCCGCAAGACCGAGATAGTAATAGATATTGTTATCCTTGCTGCCCTCGATCTTTCCTTCTCCGATATTTTCCGGGTACACAAGCGCCTTTTCCAGCAGTTCCTTCGCCTGCGCGTACTCTTTCCCGCACATCTTTTCCTTCGCCAGTTCTGTGAGCGCCACGATATACTGCGCCGCGGCTCTGCCTTCCCCGCCTTCCCACGGATGAAGTTTTCTGGAGAGCAGCAGTTCGTACGCCTTTTCATAATGCCCTGTCAGGTTGTGCAGCGCCACATACTCGATAAAGGCATCGTCCCGCTCCAGCGCCGTCTCCCTGTATTTCTCATACTGTGCCAGCCTCTCCTCCGCCGGCACTTTAAACTTCTTGTAGAGTTGATCCAGCTCGAAGAACACCCTGGCATCCGTCGTATCTAATCCGAAAGCTTTCTCCATAACCTCTCTCGCTTCCGTTTTCCTGTCCAGATGATTGTAATAGGCAAGAGAGAGATTCCGGAACACCGTCGGGAAACCATCGTTCGCCTCTGCGCTCCTCTCCCAGCAGTCCGCTGCTTTTTCATACTGCTTTTTGTCATAGTACAGATTTCCCAGATAGTACCAGGCAAAGGAAGTACCGGACAGCATTTCCGTACAGTCGGAGAGCACTGCGATATCCTCTAACGCGTTGGGGAAGCAACAGTAGGAATCCTGCTTTTCCGCCAGAAGATACTGTTTTTTCACCTCATCTTCCGTCTTTCCTGACAGTCCCATGTAATACCCCTTATAATATTCATTCATCGGCGCTTTCGCAGGACACTCTCCCAGCACATCCAGCGCCTCCCGATAAAATCCGCACTCCGCATAGTCCTTTGCCAGCCTCAGATAAGCCTCCGCGCTGTCCCGCATACATGCGGCGAGAGTTTGCCTCTCCGCATCCCGCGTCTCCCCCTGCAGCCAGGAGAGCTTTTCCCATCTGCTCACATAATCGAAGGGATCGATTTTCAGGCTCTCCTCTATCCAGCGCTTCGCCTCTTCCTCTCTGCCAAGCTTTCTCAAAATCGCCGCTTTTATGCCTCTGGCTTTCACATTGTGCCAGTTTTTCACAAGTCCCCTGTCGATCAGATACAGTGCTTCCTCGTACGCTCCCCTGCCGCAGGCGATCGCCGCCAGATAGTAAAAGCTCATCTCCTGCTGCTCATTACTCCACGTCGCCTTATAGAAGGCATCGTAGGCCTTTTCATACCTTCTCTGATAAAACAGGGAAAGCCCCAGCTTATAGTAAGCTTCGCTGTCATAGGGATTGGGGTTTTTCCACGTAGCGCGCTTCACGGCTCTGCGGAAATACGTCTCGCTCTCCTCAAACAGTCCCCTCGAGAGCAAAAGAGAACCGTAAGCAGTATTGATCCTGATATCCCCCGAATCTCTTTTTAACCCTTCCAGATAATAGGGATCCGGCAGATACGTGGCATGCCGGTACTGTTCGATATGCCGGCCTGTCAGGTATAATTCCTCTACCGTGGCGATATCTTCCGGCTCCAAAGCCGCCTCCGCCGGTTTCGGTAGCTCAGGGATCTCCGGTTCCAGAGGCGTAAAGGAGACTAACTCCTTCCCCTTCCCGTTTTGTACGGTCAGGGTGTATTCCTGCTCCCTGCCCCCCGGCAGTTCCACTGTCTTTTTGTAAGTATGTACAGGATCCAGGTCAGACTTTTCCCGGAATATCACTTCTTTTCCGCGCAGAACGATGATCTCCGCCCCTTTCTGCACGGAAGTCGCATAGACGATGATCTCCGCTTTTCCATCGGAAACCGTAAAGTTCACCGCCGCGTCAACGGTGGCATTCTTCACATCGCCCACCGCCTTGTAGGGCATGAAATACTGTTTAAATACTTTTTCCTCAAAAGGTTTTAACCATGTAAAGTCAGGCTGGTTATCCGTGTATACTCCCGTCATCAGCTCAATATAGGGACCGTCCTCGTCGGTCAGGTTCCTGTCCCAGCACTTTCCGAAATCCCCGCAGCCCCAGGTCCACTGTTTCTTACCCGGAGAAATATGGTGATCCGCCACATGGAGGATACCTGCCCCAACCTGGTAGTCATAGCCGCCCACAAAGTTGAAATCGGATTTCTCCGCCATATAGGAAGTGGGCACCGGCAGATTTTTATAGCGGGAGATATCCACACCTTCGCTGTAATCGTGTTTATAATAGACTCCTGTGGCGATTGGGAATCTGGAGACGTCGCGCTTGCCATGATCCATCACCGCATGCACATCCGGTGGAAAGATGGACTTTGTGTGGTCGTTGACCGGCACCGCAGGATTCGCCCACCAGAGGAATGTCTGCGGCATGTTGGTCCTGTTGTAGAGCTGCCCCGTGATCTCCAGATAAGCTTTCCCCGGATACAGCGTAAACTTCGCGATCCCCTTTGTCCCGTACATTCTGTCCGTATCGTTCACCAGCACGGACTTGGAGCCATCCTCATTTTCCGTCAGCATATAGTCCACCGGCATGTAAGTAGTCGGTCTGTGATGCTGGGGCCAGTTGAACTCGATACCGCCGCTGATCCAGGGACCCAAAAGCCCCACAAGAGCCGGTTTGATCACATGGTTATAGTACACAAAATCATATCCGTTTGTCTTATCGTAAGCTCTCTGAACCCTTCCCCCCAGTTCCGGCAGGATCATGATCTTTAAATATTCATTTTCCAGCCAGACCGCTTTATAGTCCTGATCCACCTTCTCGTCGTATATTTTTTCGATCACAGGATACGGATATACTTTCCCGCTGCTGCCCTGGTACACCCTCTTTTCCAAAAACATCGGATTTTTATTCGGTTTACCCACCTGATAAGTCGGAATCGTCACTACCTCTTCCCATACCTTTACTGTTTCTATTTCCTTCATGCCTGTCCTCCTTCATATTTAACTGTTTTTTCTTCCTCTGTTATTCTTATTCTATCATCTTTCCCGCCGAAATCATTACTGCCTATTGCTCGACCATTTTGAAAAATTGCTCTTTTTCTTGACCAAAAAACCGCTTTCCGCTATACTGAAAACAGCGGCGGCTGTCATACTGCCAACTGTGCCAGACCTGGATTCAGACGCCCGCACCAGCTATAAAAGGAGGTTCCCCATGCGCCCTATTGATGCAGGCTGTACCGAAAAATCTGCTGTGTATTTTTACACTGCCAGCGAAACCGCAAAACAGACTTTCTTCTATCCCCTGTGCGTCGGACACTATTTCTGCACCAAAGAATACCTCGTCCAACGAAATAATTACAACAGCTTTCTCCTGATCTATATTAAAAAGGGTGAAGGTTTTCTGGAAGTGGATGGGAAAAAAATCAATTTCCGCAAGGAAGATGTAGTCCTTGTAGACTGCTACAAACCTCACATTTATGGCACCACAAAAGACAGCGAAATTCTATGGTTTCATTTTGCCGGTTCCTCCAGCAGGGAATATGTAAACATGATCTTCCATAATTCCGGTCCTATATGTTCCGTCAGCGATCTGATCACTTTCGAAAAAGATTTAAACCGTATTCTCTTAATGATCAGCAACGGTTCCGCCGTGAACGATGCACTGTGTTCCTACTATATTGTAAAAATCCTGACGGATCTTGTGCTTTGCAGTTCCAAAACATTTAAAGAGGACAATACCCACTCCATCACGGCGGATATCATCTCCTACATCAACGACAATATCTGTGAACAGCTTTCATTGCAGACACTGGCGGACCGAGCCGGCCTGAGCCCCTTTTATTTTACAAGGCTTTTTAAAAAAGAGACCGGCTATACACCCCACGAATACATTATTTTAAGCAGAACCAATATCGCCAAATTCTATTTAAAGAGTACGGCATATTCCATCAAGGAGATCTGCTTCTCCAGCGGTTTCTCCTCAGAGAGCAGTTTCTGCACCACCTTCCGGAAAATGTGCGGTATGACGCCCAGCGAGTACAGGGAAAATAACAATATCTCTTAAAAAAGTTCCGGGTTTGGATTTTCTCCAAACCCGGAACTCTTTTTGATTCCTATAAGTCTGCTTTTCGAAATATTATTCCGCTGCCGCTCCCATAACTTCTTTGTAGTTATCCGGTGTACATACGGTTGCCGGTACAGCCGTAGCCATCTCCATCTCCGTGCCGTCTACAATGTAATCGTGCAGGATCTGGATTGCCGTCGCGCCGATGGAATCTGCTGAGAAGTAGCAGGATGCTTTCATACAGATATCCTTGCCCGCATTCCATTCATCTTTCGCAAGATAAGCGCCGAGGCCGATCACGCAGGAATCCCCGTCAAGGCCTGCTGTCTCCAATGCTCTCACGCCGCCCATCGCGGACTCTTCATTTGCGGACATCACAAGCCATTTTTTAATCTGCGGATTTGCCGTGATCACTGCCGTAGCCGCCTGGTTTCCCTTATCTGTCGTGCCGTCATTGTCTCCGTAGAAAACTCTGCTCTCATCAAAGTTCGTCATTTCAAAGAATTTATCCTTTTCGCCTTCTGTTCTCGGCACACAACTGGACACGGTATCCATTGTCAGGAACAAAACGCCGCATTCCTCATCATCGATCAGATTGTTGTCTATCGCATACTGTGCCATCCACTCGCCATTCGCCATACCGATATTATAACCGTCGATACCAACCCAGGGGGCTATTTTTTCACCGTTTACTTCCAACGCGTCATCCACTGCCACAACGGGAATACCTGCTTCCACACATTTGTCTACTACAGCCTGGCTCATCGTCTGATCAGGCACGCAGATGATGATCCCAGATGCTTTTTCAGAGATTGCCGTATCCACAAATTTCAGACAGGTCTCCGGATTCATCTGCGCATCACAGTAAACCAGTTCTCCGCCAAGTTCCTCTGTTTTTGCTTTTGCCGCAGCGCCTTCATCAATAAACCATGTCTGGTCTCCCGCTTTGTAAATGGCATAGATCTTGTTGAATTCTCCGCCGCCTGCCGCTTCTGCAGCCGGAGCTTCCTCTGCGGGTGTTTCCTCTGCAGGCGCCGCTTCTTCCGCAGGCGCCTCCGCTGCAGGTGCATCCGTGCTCTCTGCCTGGCTGCCGCATGCCGGCAGTGCGCCGATTGCCAACGCTGTTGTCAAAAGTGCCGCAATTACCTTTTTCATGTTCCTTTTTTCCTCCTTTTTGGAATTGTGAAATATGTTTTATATAAAGCAATATTTCATTGCCATATACCGCTTTACAGATTTTTCATGCTATCCTGCAGCAGTTTCTTTTCCCTGTTTGTCTTTCTCACATAGTCGATCGTCAGCGCCGCCAGAAGCAAAAGCCCCCTCGCTACATACTGCCAAAAGGTAGGCACCTGCACCATCGTCAGCCCGGTATTAAACGCCTGTATCAGAATGACGCCGAGAAATGTGCCCATCATATTGCCGATACCTCCGTTAAAGCTGACGCCGCCCAGAATAACTGCCGTGATCGCATCAAATTCCAGGTTGACGCAGGCGGCAGGCTGCCCCGAATTCATTCTCGCCGCCAAAATCGTACCGCCGAGCGCACACAGACAGGACATCAGCAAGTAGGAGATCACGATGATCTTTCCCGGTTTTAATCCCGCAAGCCTGGCCGCGTTCACATTTCCGCCGATCGCATAGATGCTTCTGCCGAATCTTGTTCGGGACAGGATAAACCCGAAGATAAGAAACGCTATGATCAGCAGGATCACCGTGATCGGAATGCCACTGTTTCCGCCTATTCTGGCTTTTCCCAGATTGATAAACGTCTCGTTGGTCACCGCCACCGGCTTTCCGCCGCAGATGATATAGGCAATTCCCCTGAAGATTGCCTGCGTCACCAGCGTCGCGATAAAAGGTTGCAGCTTAATGGCGCTCACCATCCATGCGTTAAACAGGCCTGCCAGAGAAGCCACCGCCACTGTGATAATGAGGGAAAGCCCAAAATTTAATCCCATATTGGAAGTAAGGATCGCCGCGAGCACGCCGGAAAACGCCGCCACCGACCCCGGAGACAGATCGTTTAACCCCGCTATGATCAGATAAGTTTCCCCGATCGCCACAAGTCCCACCAGCGAAGCCGCCACAAATACATTGACCAGATTGGTATAGCTGAAAAAGTTTTTATTCAAAAATGTGAATACGCCCACTACAATGACAAGCGCACAGAGAAGCACAATCATACTTCCGTTTATTTTCAGTTCTTTCTTTCCCTTTTTATTTTGTCCCATTCTCTTTTCCTCCCATCATCGCAAGGCTGAGGAGCACTTCCTCATTTGCTTCTTCCCTTGATACCTCCCCTGTGATTTCCCTTCCTTTCATCACGATAATTCTATCGGAAAGGCCTATCACTTCCGGCAATTCGGAAGATACCAGAATAACACCCAATCCCTGTTTCGCAAACTCGCAAATCATATTGTAAAACTCCGATTTTGCTCCGATATCGATTCCTTTTGTCGGCTCATCCAATATGACGACTTTCGGATTTGTCCCCATCCATCTCGCTACAATAGCCTTCTGCTGGTTGCCGCCGGACAATTCCACGATTTTCTTTTCCGCATTGGGTGTTTTGATCTTAAAATCCCGTATGCCTTTCTCCGCCATCTCCTTTTCTTTCGTCCGGTTAATTATGCCAAATCCCGAAGAATTCTCGTGCAGCGAACCGATCGTGATATTCTCTCCCACACCGAGATTTGCCAGAATCCCCTGCGTTTTCCGATCCTCCGGCACCATAACGATACCGTTTTTCTCCGCATCCCCCGGATCACGGTTCACGATTTTCTTTCCTTCCAGATAAACCTCACCGGAAAGCGGCCTGTCCGCCCCGATGATTCCCCGCATAACTTCCGTGCGTCCTGCTCCTACCAGGCCCGAGAAACCGAGAACTTCTCCTTTTCTCAGTTGAAAACTGACTTCTTTTGTGTAATCCGTTTTAAAATTTTTTACTTCCAGCAAAACCTCCCCGATCTCCTTATTTCGATCAAGACTGTTATAAACATCTCCCAAATCCCTGCCTACCATTTTACGAATCAGTTCTTCTTCCGTGATCTCATGAACACCATATGTACCCATATAGCTGCCGTCTTTGAAGATGGCAATTTTGTCTGTGATCGTCTGAATCTCCTGCATTCTGTGAGACACATAGATAATCATTTTTCCCTCGGCTTTCAGCTTTTTGATAATGCGGAACAGGCTGTCTATTTCCGAATCGGAGAGAGATGCTGTAGGTTCATCGAAAGCGATCAGCTTTAAATTCTCCCTGCTGTAAGCCTTCATGATCTCCACCATCTGCTGATAAGCAATACTCAGATCCTTTACCATATCATCCGGCCTCATCTCAAGCCCAAAATCATCTATAATCTCCTGTGTTCTGCGATAGGCTTCCTTCATATTGATCTGACGCAACACTCCCTTTACAGGAAGCCTCCCCAAAAAAATATTTTCCGCGACCGTCAGATCCATTAAAATCTGGCGTTCTTGATAGATCACGCTGATTCCCGCCTCAATCGCCTCGCTTGGATTATTAAAACGTCTTTCTTCCCCGTCAATCAGATATTTACCGGATGTCGGCTGATAATCTCCGTTCAAAATTTTTAACAGCGTAGATTTTCCCGCTCCGTTCTCGCCCATGAATGCAAGCACCTCTCCGCTCTCCACACGAAAACAGATATCTTCCAGCGCCTTTACACCCGGAAAATACTTTGTGATGTTTTTAAACTCCAGAACACTTCCCATCCGTATCCCCTTTCCCTTTTTCAATAATCCGTCCCAAAATTATAAAATTTTAATAATTGCCTGCCTGTTTTATATCATACGCCTCCCCCTCCAATATTTCATTTCCTAAAATTGCGAAGCAATTTCAAAAATTTGCTCTTTTTGTATTTGACAATTTTGAAAATACTTTACCGCCGGATATCAAAAAGGCTTTTGCCTGCACAAACCCGAAAAGATATGCAGACAAAAGCCTTATATCCCAGTTTCTATCAATTCCCTGTCTTTCCTACACCGGTTCCACCTCATAATCCCCCATATCACACAGATCAAGCGACAGATGGCGGCTCTCCGTCACATAGAACGAAGGGCAGATCCCTTCTTTGTCAAAAATACCTTCCCCGTGGGGAATCTCTTTCTTCATCACAAAAAAGCTCACTTCGGGATCGTTGTATTTTGCTTTCAGCAGATAAAAATCATCAGCTGTCAAAGTTTGTTCCTGTACTTTTTTCTGAAAAGCCGTAAGATGCATCCTTGCCACAAGGATGTACATCGGCTTCGCATTGTTGTCGCCGATCAGCCAGAACTCCTCCTGATCCGGATGCGTGCCGAAACCCGGAAAGTTTTCCCTGTTTACCGTCAGTGCGATCAGCCTGTGCGGACCGTAGCCTTCCGCTCCCTCATACAGATCCTCAAACCATGTCTCGCCGTAAGGCGTCTCGATGTCGTGATGATGAGGGGCAAGCCTCACGATCAATCCTTCCTCCTCCATCGCTGTCATCAATTCTTTTGTCATTTCCCTTACCGGAATTCTCAGTTTCATCCCTCAGACCTCCTTTTTCTGTAACCTTCTCTGAACAATAATAACAATCAACACAATGACACCCATAATGATCTGCTGCACATAAGTATTGACATTGCCCTGCAGATTGATGATGTTGCCGATCAGCGCCGTGATCAAAACGCCGGAGAGGGTTTTTCCCACGCCGCCTACACCGCCGGACAACAGCGTCCCTCCTATTGCCACCGCAGCTACCGCGTCCATCTCCCAGCCCGTGCCGGACAACGGCTGTCCCGCACCCAGCCTGGAACAGAGGATCACGCCCGCCAGCGCCGAGAGTGCGCCGGTCAGCACATAGGCAAGCGCTTTGTTCCTTGCCACTTTAATTCCCATCATATTTGCCGCATCCTCATTGCCGCCGATGGCATACAAACTCCTGCCAAAAGGCGTCCTGTGACATACGAATCCCATGACCGCCAGCATGACTGCCAGAATGATAACCGGAATCGGCACGCCGTAAAAATACCCTCTGCCGAGGATGGCAAATTGCGCTGCTTCTTTCGCCACGGGAATGGATTGAATATCCGTGATGATATAGGCGATCCCACGCACCGCCATCTGAACCGCAAGCGTTGCGATAAAAGGTACGATCTTTAATTTTGCAATGACAAAACCGTTTACCGCGCCGATCAAAACGCCGGTCAGAATCGGAAGCAGAATAGCCAAAAATACACTCTTCTCCGTCAGCATGGCGGACATCACCGCCGCCAGCGCCACCGTCGCCCCCACGGAAAGGTCTATCCCCGCCGTCAAGATCACACAGGTCATACCGATGGAGATCAGGCCTATCATACTCATCTGCCGCAGTACATTGAACGCGTTGACGGTACTGAAAAATTTATCGCCATAAACAATGGAGGGCACGAGGACCAATACAAATATAGCGATCCATGAACCGCTGATCTTCACTTTGCTTTTTAACACATCCATATATCCTGTCCTCCTATGCCTCTTTTTCTTTCTGCAAATATAATGCGATGATAATAATGACCGATTTGATGACCAGCGCATACGCATAGAATATATTGTTCATATTCATCATTGTCGTGATCAGCTGCATGACAAGCGCGCCTACCAACGTCCCCCAGATGACCGCGCGGCCGCCGCTCATGGACGTCCCGCCGATGGCTACCGCCGCAATACAGTCCAGTTCCACATTAAGCCCGATATTGTTCGGATCCGCCGAACACATCCGTAACGTCTCAAAGACCGACGCCAAACCCGCCAAAAATGCACAGAGCACATACGTTCCGATCAGGATAAGCGCCGTCCTGAGCCCCATAAGCTTCGACGCCACTTTGTTGTCACCGATCGCCTGCACATAAAGGCCAAAATTTGTCTTCTTTACCAGAAATGCCGCCACAAGCACCACCAGTACGATAAATACCACCTGAATCGGGACAACACCGCCGATCCGGTAAGTCCCTATGTCGGAAAATTTATTACCGTAAAAAGAGATCACTACGCCGTTATTGAACTGCTGCGCAATGCCCCTGCCGGAAATCATTAAGATCAAACTCGCTACGATCGGCTGAAAATCAAATACGCCGATGAGAATTCCGTTAAACGCCCCGAAAATACAGGCAGCAAAAAGCGCCGCGAACAGCGATACCACAAAATTCATCTGATATTCTATCAAAAGCTTTGCAAAAATAATCGAAGCAAGCGCCATTGTGGAGCCCACCGAGATATCGATGCCGCCTGTCGCGATGACCATTGTCATTCCCATCGAAATAACGATCACGGAAAATGCCTGTATTAAAATATTCCACATGGTATTGATATGTAAAAAGTTCGGTGTGATAACCGCATTGATAACAATTAACAGCACCAGCACGATAAGCGCCCCGTACTTTCTGCTGATATCTCCAATCTGTTCTTTACGCACTTATCCCACCTCCCGCATCTACTTTTCCGTTGGCGATCAGGCTCATGATATTGTTCTCCGTGATCTCCTCCCCTTTCAGGCAGCCGGCATTTCTCCCGTCGCGCAAAACTTCCACCCGGTCGCAGTTACGGATCAATTCTTCAAATTCAGACGAGATCAGAAGAATGCTGATTCCCTGTCCCGAAATTTCTTTGATCAGATCTTCTATCTCTTTCTTCGCGCCGACGTCAATTCCCCGCGTGGGCTCATCCAGAATAATAAAATCCGGTTTCATGCTGAGCCACCTTGCCAAAATTACCTTCTGCTGGTTTCCGCCGGAAAGATTTTTGATCTTCTGCTCTGTTCCCGTCGTCTTGATCCGTATCTTTTCAATGTATTCTTCCGCGACGGCGTTCTGATCCGCTTTCCGGATCACACCGAAGCGGCTGACTTTTTTCATATTGGCGATGCTGATATTTTCGGCGATCGTGAGATTCGGTATAATGCCCTCCACCTTACGGTCCTCGGAACAGAAGGCGAGCCCCCGTCCGATCGCATGGGCGGGCAGCTTAAATTCCACCGGTTTTCCGTCGATCCAAATTTCGCCTTTGTCCTTTCTGTCGATGCCGAAGATGATTCTTGCAAGCTCCGTCCGCCCCGCGCCGAGAAGCCCGGCCAGACCTACGATCTCTCCTCTGCGGATCGTCAGGTCTATCCCCCGCAGTTTGATGCCGCTCTGAATCCCCGTCACTTTCAGATATTCATCGCCACTGGCTTCACGGTACGTCCTCTCTGCCTCAACAATACTCTCCGCATCATGCCCGACCATCTTTGCCACCAGTTCTTTTCTGGTCAGATCCGCCGTCCGGTACTCTCCCACCAAATGGCCGTCTTTCAGAACCGTCAGACTGTCGGCAATTTCAAAAATCTCCGACAGGCGATGGGAAATAAATAAAACCGCAATACCCTGTGCTTTCAGCTTTCTGATAATTCCAAACAGGACTTTCACTTCGTCGTCGTCCAGAGAGGAGGTCGCCTCGTCCATGATCACCAGCCTGGCGTCAATCAAAATGGAGCGCGCGATGGCTACCATCTGTTGGATAGCTGTCCCGTAACTGTTCAATGTTTTTGTGACATCAATGTCCATCCCAAGACTTGTCAGCAATTCTTTACTCTTTTGATTTATTGCTCTCCAATCAATGATGCCATGTTTTTTGATTTCTCTTCCGATATAAATATTTTCAGCAACGCTGAGCTGCCCTACCAACGAGATCTCCTGATAGATCGTACTGATTCCTGCTTTCTGCGCTTCCAACGCGTCGGAAAGTCTTATCTCTTTCCCGTCAAATAAGACTGTACCGCCGTCCCTGCTGTATATACCGGTCAAAATCTTGATCAGGGTGGATTTCCCCGCCCCGTTTTCCCCCATCAGGGCGTGCACTTCCCCCCTTTTAATACGGAAATCAACCTCATGCAGCACTTTCACAGAAGAAAAGGACTTACTGATCCCTTTCATCTCGAGAATATATTCGTTTCCCATAAAATTACTCCTGCCTTTTATCAACCAACGTCCCCGCCCAAACGGACTGCCTTATGGCGAAAAGAGAAGCTTTCACTTCTCTTTTCCGCCATTTTATTTCCTTTTCATTTTTAGAATGCATCCGGAATGTATTCGTCAACATTGGAAGAATCGATCATATAACCAGGATTTACGATGAATGTATCAATCTCCTCGCCTGCCACGATCTTCTCACAAAGATCAAACACAGTAGGGCCGAACCAGGGGCTGCAGAGCACAGTGCCGTCCATCTCGCCGTTCTGGATGCAGACGCAGGCGTCTTTAAATCCGCCGATGCCGACTACCGCAACATCCTCGCCGGGCTTCATGCCTGCTGCCTTGAGCGCCTGAATCGCGCCGATCGCGCACTCGTCGTCATGTCCGTACACCGCGTTGATCTTGTCGCCGTTTGCCTGAATGATATTCGCCATTGCATCCTGTGCGATAGAGCGGGTAAACTCGCCGTTCTGCGTCGCTATGATATTGAAATTATCGTACTTTGCAAGTTCTTCCTCGAAACCTTTCTGACGGTCGATCGCCACGGAGGAACCGGGTGTGCCGGTGATCTGCACCACATTTACTTCCTCCTCGGTTCCGAATCTCTCCACCAGTTTCTTCGCGCATTCCTGACCTTCCCAGTAGAAGTCCGCGCCCACGAACGCCAGATAATCTTCGCCAGCCACGCCCGCTGTCTCACGGTCAAGCAGAAGAACCGGGATGCCCGCCGCTTTCGCCGCTTCCAGTGCCGGAGCCATGCCCTCATACTCTCTCGGAGCCATCATGATCACGTCCGGCTTCTGGTTCACGATATCTTCCACATCCGACACCTGCTTTGCCGTATCGCCGCCCGCGTCCGTATAGATCAGCTCAACGCCTCTTTTTTCCGCTTCCTCCTGGATGGAGCCTGTCTCCGCCACACGCCATGCGTTGTTCATTTCCATCTGTGAGAACGCTACGACCATTCCGGAACCTGCGCTCTCGCTCTCCGCCGCGTCTTCTGCCGGCGCTTCTGCTTCCTCCGCTGCTTCCGGTTCCGCTGTATCCTCCGCAGGCGCCGCCGTCTCAGCTGCGGCTTCCTCAACCGTTACCCCCCCGTTGCCGCATCCGACTGCACACAGCATCACCGCGGTCAATAAGCCTGCTACGATTTTTTTCTTCATACTAAGTTACCTCCTTCTTATGTTTCGCAGACATCTTATAAATTCTCTGCTGCTTGATGTTTTAGATTATAATATACAATTATATACTTATCATTACTCTAAATTGCCAATCAATTTATAAAAATTGCTCTATATGACAGATATCAAAATGCATTCTTCGCCCAAATTTTGCGAAAGAAACTAAAAAACACCTCTTCCCCGCAAACACAAACCCATGATAAAAGCGTTCGGGAGATCGCTTCTTCCTTCATATCCGGTTTTATGCTGTCAAAATATTCTTTCTCAGCTCCGCAATCAGGCAGGAGAAAGCTTCCCCAGCTCCTGCGCAATCGGGCAGGTAAGAACCATCTTCCCCTTGTCCGCCATGCAAGGCGCATGCTGCAAAGCAAGTAATTTCCCCGTGCGCCGCCTTAGCGGCATATTTCCTCTGCACGGGCCTGCGCAGTACAAAGAGTCCCGTCTACCTGGCTCGTTGCCCGCGGAAATAAAAAAATGCTGTGCGGAACTAATCTCATCCGCAACAGCATCCACAGTTTTTTCTGCCATCTTCAGAGCCGCTTCTCAACGGTTCATGGCATCCATGACCCATTTTTCTATATGGGAAAATTCAATTTCCAGTTCCCCGTTATAAATCCCTACCGGCACAGACCCGCTCAGGCCGTAGATCACAGGGCATATCTCGCTCTCGAAAAAATAGACGATCAGTTTCTGCTGATAGGCATCCAGAATCCAGTATTCCCGCACACCCGCCGCCATATACTTGGAGAGTTTCTTCGTACAATCTTTTCTTCTGGTGGACGGAGAGATCACTTCCAGCACAAAATCCGGCGCACCGTACACGCCCCATTCTTTCACTCTGTCGTCCTGACAGAGAATCGCCACATCCGGCTGAACCATCGTCCTCTCGTCACAGTCCAGCTGCGTATCGATCGGCGAGATCAGAGGGATACAGGAACCGTCGCGCTCCATAATAAAGTTGGCAATCTGGCGGTGTATCTCTCCTGTGATCCGCTGATGGAGCGTCGTAGGCGCCGCCATGTCATAAAAATATCCGTCGATCAGTTCCACCCGCTGATCCTCCGGCAGCGCACGGTAGTCATCAACAGTATAGCTGCCCTGCGTGTGCAGGGAATTCACCTGATAGGCGGCGGACTCCTCACAAACCTTCAGGGAATCGCTGAACAATCTCTCCAGCGCCTGAAGCGTATCATAGCGCGGGCTCACCGTCTCCCCGGAAAAAATCTTCTGGATCGTCCCCAGGGGCACGCCCGACAACTCCGCCATCAGCGCGTAAGTATAACCCTTCTCCCTTTTTTTCTCCTTCATCTCCTGGATCGTCATATTGACATCTCCCTCCTAAAGATAACTGTATATCATATAACACGCTCCTGTTTCTGATTTATATTATATATTTCAGATTTCCATATGTCAACCGTAATATAGCATTTTTTTTAACCGTTATCATTTTAGTTTTCCATTTTTTAACCGTTTTGTGCTGTTCCTTCAGTCCGGTATCCCTTATCCCATGCCTCCTGACGCCGCTCATCCTCCGCATTGCGCCTCTCCTTCTCCATCCTGCCATCAGGCAGACTCCGTTCTTCAACGCTGACTTCTCCGTCCTGCCCTCAGGCAAATCTCACACTTCACTATTCACTCTCCGCCTTCAGCCACCATACATCCGCCCTGCCCTCAGGCAAACTCCGCTTCGATCCTCCCGTACCACTCATCAAAAAAAATCCTGTACGCCCTGCAGAAATAATTATCGTACATCCCCGTACCCGCATTGTACTCCCGATGTCTCTGGCAGCCGCCCCTGCACAGTCTGTAATACCTGCATTCCCGACAGGCGGATCCCAGCCGGCGGGAGCGCTCGACAAATCCGATCTCCTCCCGCCTCCGATCGATGTGCTCCAGCCTGTCCGTATTAAAGTTGCCAAGGAGGTATTCATCCAGCATATAAAAATCGCAGGGATACACGCTGCCGTCCGCCTCCACCACGTTCTGGATCCCGCAAATCCCGCGCTGGTCACACGCCTCCGCGGGATACCCCCTCAGCAGTCCGATATAATTATCAAACTGTCTGATATATGGCTGCCTGTCCTTCCTGTAGTCTTCATACCACAGCGCAAACAGCCTGCACAAAAACGCACCGTATTCCTCCGGCTTCAGAGAATACTTTTTTACTCCGCGCGGCTCACCCAGTGGATCGAGACAGGCGATATACTGCTGATAATCCCAGCCTTTGCTCCGATATTCCCGATAGATATCCTCAATATTCCGCGCGATCTTCGGTGTGACAACCGTCAGGATATTATATTCCACGCCATACTTTTCCAGGAGCTCCGCAGACCTGCACACCCTCTCAAAAGTACCTTCCCCGTCTTTTGTCCGGCGCAGGGCATCATGACATTCGGCGTTGCCGTCCACCGAGAGCCCGACCAGAAAATCATGCTCCTTCAAAAACAGGCACCACTCCTCATCGATCAGATATCCATTGGTCTGCAGCGCATTGTTCACCCGGATCCCATGCCTGTTGTACTGCTTCTGATAGGCCACAGCTTTCCGGAAAAAGTCGATTCCCCGCAGAGTAGGTTCTCCACCCTGATAGGCATAACTGATCGCCCCTTCCGCCCGAAGCAATGTTTTCCGCACCACATTTTTTAACGTCTCCTCACTCATCAATCCGAAGGACTCTGTGGAACGCTTCTGCATCTCATCGCAGTAAAAGCAGTATTCACATCTCATATTGCACATGCCCGAAGCGGGCTTCATCAAGACACTGACAGGCGGCATTTCCCATCTCCCCTTTCTCTCTCCTCGAGTCCCGCATGGCGCCCGGTCACTTTGTAAACCTGTAAATATTGTAAACATTTATGAAAAGGATCACAGCCATCAGACAGATAAACAGCCGGTTCACCAGCCTGTCCGTCAGTTTTTTATTGATCATCCTTCCGGCTATCCCTCCGCCGATGCCGCCCGCCGCCATCAGGAGCAGCATTGCCATCCTGAATTCCGGAATGCTCCCGGATATCAGGGAGGATACCAGGCTCGCTATCTGCGAAAAGAAAATGATATACAGAGAATTCTCCGCCGCGGTCTTTGTTGACATGGAAAAAAAGAAAAACAGCACGACGAGATTCACCGACCCGCCCCCGATTCCCAAAAAGGAGGACAAAATGCCGAGAAAAAGCCCGATCGCCGCGCAGAGGGCCGGCGCTGTCACATGATATGTCCTGATCCTGTCTTTATACAGCGTATAGAGCAGCGAGCCGAGCGTTATCATAAACAGGCATGCCGCCTGCACCGCCCCCACCCTGTCCCTGTCAGGGCTCAGGGCAGAGATGAACGAAAACATCCATTTGCCTGCCACTCCCCCGAACGCCGCGCCAACCGCCAGCGGAAATCCTGTTTTCTGTTCAATGCGGGAGTCCCCTCCCGCCTTACTCTTTAAAACGGAATATGTCGTCATGGAGAGCACCGTACAGCCGGAGAGAAAACTGACCGCCGATACGCTCATCACATCAAGCGCATCCAGAGCCGGCTTGATGATCACACCTCCGCCAATGCCGCAGATTGCACCGGCTATCGAGGATAAAAAACATACCAGAAATACTATGAGATACATGATCCGGCTCCTCTCTTACACAGACTCAATATAGTGATCAATAAATTTCATAGCCGTGCCCACAGCGGAAGCCTCATATTTGATCCGGCAGTCTTTCAAAAAAGTGACATCCTGATCGAACATACAATATTTCAGGACCCGTTTTCTCAAATCTCCCATATATTTTTCCATAAACCCTCCTACATATCCCCCCAGGATCACATCACAGTCAAAAATGATCCTCAGATTATTCACCGTCAGCGCAAGATCCTCCAGATAATCGTCCCACAGCTTCATGAAAGCTTCGTTCTTTTCCTCCAATCCCTGAAAAAACATCTCCAGGCTGCCGCCTGTCACATCGCTCAATATCTTTGCGGAACAGTAAGCATCCACACATCCGATCCTTCCACAGTAGCACTTTCTCCCGTTTATCTTAAGCAGCATATGTCCAAATTCCGCGCTGTGATACGCGTTGCCCTCATAAATATTGCCGTTCAGGAATATTGCTCCTCCCACTGTATTGCTGAGGGACAGATATACAGCATTATTGTTCGTATTGCGCAATTCCGCCAGAGCCGCGCTGTTTGCGTCATTCTCATACAGTACCGGCCAACAGAACATCTGGCTCACATTTTTCAAACTCACCCCTTCCACATCCAGCGCATGGGAGCGTATCAGCATCTCTTTCTCCCGATCTATGATCCCCGGAAAAGAAATCCCCACCCCCAGTATTTTGTCTCTGTCTCCGATGCAGGAACCCTCCAGGAAATCATCCAGTCTTTTCACCAGCTGCTCAAAATATTCCAGTGAATTCTGGAAACGCATCCTGAGGCGTGCTTTCTCAACAATCTCTCCTCTCAAGTTCACCACCACCATGCTGATATGGTTTACTGTTATATCGATTCCGGCAGAGTATCCCCGATCGCCGGCAAGCGTAAGCTTTTTCGCCTTTCTTCCGCCCGTAGACTCAAACACCCCCACTTCCTCTATGATACCCTCCGAAATCAATTCCTTTGTCACCGCCAGCACTGTCGGCATACTGAGCGATAAACTCTTCGCGATCTCGCTCCGCGATACTTCTTTCTCCTTTGAAATATATTTCAATATCCTCTGCCGGCTGCCCAGATCAATTCTTTTGTCCTGTTTTTTCATCCCTGCACACATTCCCTTCTTTATGCATAATGTTACATGATATATTTCTTTTTTTCAACGGATACTTTCGGGAATCGATAAAGCCCCGACATAAGGCCCAACTGTTGCATCGACAGATCATCTTTCATTTACCTCCTTGAGTTTCCCTCCTGTTTTTGATACAATAAATGTATGTTTCCATAGCAGGAGGTATAAAAAATTGACAACTTCCGAACTAAAAAAACATAACCGCAGACAAGTATACCGGCTGATCCATGAGCACCGCACGATTGCCAAAACCTCTATTGCCTCGGAGCTTCATCTGAGTTTTCCCACTATCTCTCAGCTGCTCACGGAGCTTGAAGGGGAGGGCCTTGTCAGCAAAAACGGCTTTTTTGAATCAACCGGCGGACGCAAGCCGGGTATATTTTCCTGCGTTGGCGATGCGCGCATCGCCATCGGCATCGAGCTGATCAAGGAACATTTTCAGGTAACCGCCACTGACCTCTACGGCGCAATACTGTTCGAAAAAACCTATCCCATCCCGTTCCTGAACGAAGAATCTTTTTTCTGCCGCTTCGGAGATATCGTTCAATCCTTTATCACAGACCATGAGATCCCTGAAAGCAGGATCCTTGGCATCGGCATCGCGCTTCAGGGACTGGTCTCATGCGACAAAACCGCCATCACCTACGGTGCGATCCTGAAAAACAGCGATCTGACCGTCGATCGTTTCCGCAAATACCTGGATCACCCGCTGATGCTGATCCATGACTCCGAAGCCGCGGCCACTGACGCCCTCTGGAATTTTACCGACATTAAAGACGCTCTGTTTCTGTCTCTGAGCCGCAACATCGGCGGTGCACTGATCATAAACCGCCAGATACATCAGGGCGCATTCTACCCCAGCGGCCTGTTTGAACACATGACGCTGATCCCCGACGGCGCCGCCTGTTACTGCGGGAAAAAGGGCTGTCTGGAAGCCTATTGTTCCGTCAGGAAATTGTTGGACGGGATGGATCCTACTCTCGAACTTTTTTTCTCAAACTTACATAAAGGAGAACCCCTCCACCAGATCCGGTGGAATCAGTTTCTCCTTTATCTGTCCATCGCCATCGATAATCTCCAGATGGCTTTAAATTGTGATGTTATATTGGGAGGCCACCTGGCTCCCTATCTGGAACAGGATGATCTGGATACATTGACTTTATTGGTCAAAAAAGACTCCGCCTTTAATCAGGGCCGTCCTCCGATCCATCTGTATAAAAATTCCTGCATCGCGCGTGGCGCCGCCCTGCATCAGATCCGACAGTTCATCGATTCTGTTTAGCACTCGACATACAGCCGTTTTAACCCCTTCACTCAGAAACTGTACAGTCTGTGCATAGAATCATCCATATTACACAGGACCGTATTGCTGTAGCTCTTCTGTATCAGTTCCGCTTTCAGCCCGCAAAATTCTTTATTGTCCCATAAATTCTCAAATTCTTCGGGATCCGTCTCAAGATCATACAGTTCGCCGTACGCTTCCCCATGGTAGCAGACCAGCTTATATCTTCCATCAAAATACATGGTCGCATTGATCTCCTCATGGGTTCCTTTCAGGGAATGGTAAAATTCAGAATACACCGCATCCTTAAAGTGGTGCGGATCTGCCTCACCGGTAAGGATCCTGTAAAAACTTTTTCCCTGCATAAAGTAGGGTACCTCCAGGCCCGCCGCCTCCATCAGTGTAGGAGCGATGTCAACCAGTTCCACCAGCCCGTCACATTTAAGCCCCTGCTTAAAGATCGAAGGGCAGGATATGATCAGCGGAATATGGACCAGCGCCTCGTAAAAATAGGCGCCTTTCCAGTAAAGTCCGTGGTCCCCGTTCATCTCGCCGTGGTCGCTCATAAAAATAACGATCGTGTGGTCCCGCTCACCGGATTCATCCAGATAATCCAAAAGCCTGCCGAACTGATCGTCTATCAGTTCGATCTCCGCATAGTAATCTCTGAAATGCTCCCGCTTTTCCTCCTCGCTCAGTGTCCCGATCGGTTCCGCCTGTCCGTCCTGGCCTCCCTGCACCACATCCTTTTGCTGGTGCGGCGGCTTATTCTCCATCTCGCCGTCCTTCCAGAGCGGAAGCGGCATATCCTCTATCCTTAACCTGTCCTTGTATTCCTGAGGCGGATCTAACGGGGGATGCGGATCAAACGGATTGATGCTGATCAGCCAGGGATCTCCCCCTTTCCGGTGTTCCTCTATAAACTCGATCGCCTTTTCCACGCAGAAAGTCGTCTGATGGTATTCGGCGGGCACACCTACCTGTTTTCCCGAAAATGCAGGATTTGCCGCCGGCGGCCATGTCGCCATAGTCATAAACTTTCCGCCGTAGATATCCTCCCAGCGCACCCCCTTTTCCGAAAGCCATGTCTGGTACCTGTTGCCGCCGTCCGGCCAGTCATTGTGGGGATGATGGCTGTACTCAAAGTAGGTATAGCCGTCATCTGTCCGTTTCTCCACTTTCCCCTCTGCCGATGTCAGATGAAGCTTTCCTGTCAGGCCGCAGCTGTAACCCTCATCCGCGAGCAGCCTCGTCACCAGTTTTTCATCCTTCGAAAAGTTATCGTTTCCGTTAAATATTGTTTTCGTGCTCCTGGGATAGCGCCCGGTCAGGAAACACGCGCGGCTGGGCGTACAGACCGGTGACTGGGTATACGCCCTCGTAAACGCCACCCCCTCCCGCACCAGACGGTCTATATTCGGCGTTCTTATATAAGAATTTCCCAGACTGTGTATCGTATCCCACCTCTGCTGATCCGTACAAAACCATACCACATTATATTTCTTTCTGCCCATCTCTACCACCACCTTATCAAATCCGTAACCTGATTGCGAAGTTCGACAAATTTCGGAGAAGCAATATCCCGCGGACGGGGAAGGTCATTTATGATCGTCTTTTTCACCGTTGTAGGCTTGTTGGTCAGCACCATGATCTTATTGCCCAGATATACTGCCTCCTCTATATTGTGCGTAATAAAAATAACCGTTGTCTTTGTCATCTCCCAGAGCCTGACCAGTTCATCCTCCAGCTTAAACCGCAGTTCTATGTCCAGCTGCCCATAGGGCTCATCCATCAGCAGAAGTTCCGGTTCCGTCGCAAAAGCTCTGGCAATGCTCACTCTCTGAAGCATACTCGCCGAAAGCTGCTTCGGATAAAACTTTCTGTATTTTGTCAGGCCTACGATATCCAGATACTTTTCAACCCTCTCCTTTTTCTCTCCTGAGGGCACCTTTTTCAGATTCAGGCCAAACTGCACATTTTCTTCCACCGTCAGCCACGGCATCGTTGAATCTCCCTGGAAAATATAAGCGATATTCTGCTTCCTTGTATCCACCTGCCTTCCATCCAGCAGGATCTCGCCGGATGTAATACGATAAATATTCACAAGGCTGTTGAGAAATGTCGTCTTTCCGCAGCCGGTGGGACCGACTACGCACAGCAGGTCGCCGTCCATCACCTCAAACGAAACGTCATCAAGCACCAACAGATCCCCGAATTTTTTTGTCAAATGATTTACACTAACCTTTTCCTTATCCCCCATTTCAACCCTCCAACTGTGAACTGTCCAGTATCCCCGTTATTTCCTTGCGGAGCGCCAAAAACTTTTCGGAGACCAGGTTCCTTGGCCTCGGCAGGTCGATCTCATACTCCTTCTTTACTGTAGCAGGGCAATTAGTCAGGACAATGATCCTGTCTGCAAGATAGATTGCTTCCTCAATATTGTTTGTCACAAAAATAACCGTCCGTTTTTCCGTACTCCAGATCCTCTGCAGTTCCTCCTGCATCATATAGCGCGTCTGTGCATCCAGCGCCCCGAAAGGCTCGTCCATCAGCATCACCTCAGGTTCGTTGCAGTATGCCCTCGCGATACCCACACGCTGCTTCATCCCACCGGACAACTGTACCGGAAAGGATTTCTCGAAGCCTTTCAGCCCCACAAGGTCGATATATCTCTGAGCGCGCTTTTGTCTCTCCTCCCTGCCTACACCTTTGATCTTCAGTCCGTATTCCACATTCTGCATCGCCGTCATCCAGGGAAAAAGTGCGATCGACTGAAACACAACCCCCCGCGATACATCCGGTTTTTCCACCTTTTTGCCCGCCGCCAGTATCTGCCCTGTTGTCGCATCCTCAAAACCGGCTATCATATTGATGATCGTCGTCTTCCCGCACTGCCCCGGACCAAACAGAACAAGAAATTCATTTTCCCTTGTCGAAAAATTTAAATCTTTTACCACCTCATGCTCCCCGTCCGGCGTATGAAAAATCTTTCCGGCATGGATGCATTCAATCATTGTATTTATCTTCCGCTCTTGTTCCATCGACACATAACTCCTTCAATCGTTCTCATAATACAGGTCAGGGCAAAACCGCCCACACCGATCATAATGATCCCCGCCAAAATCTGAGACATATTATTGTTATCCATCCCCGCCTGGATGATCCAGCCAAGCCCGTTCTCAGCCTTGATCATCTCAGCCGCCACCACGCTTGCCCAGCTCGACGAAATACCGACCTGAAGCCCGGCAAAGATCGCCGGAACCGCCGCCGGGATCACTATCGTCCTGAATATCTGCCCCTCCTTCGCTCCCAGCATGCGAGCCGCATTGATCAATTCCGGATCAACATCGCGGGCGCCCGTCATGGCGTTTAATGTTGTATTGGCAAATGCCGCCAGTATGATCAGAAATATCTTGGCCTGTTCACCCAGCCCCAGCCAGATGATAGAGATCGGGATCCATGCAATAGGCGGAATCGGGCGGATCACCCGGTACAACGGATTAAAGACCGCTCTCGCCAGCGCATAGCGCCCCATCAAAAGCCCGAGGGAAACACCCGCAAGCGAGCCAATGACAAATCCGATCAGCACTCTCCGCAGACTGCTCAACATATGCATCAGCAGGCTGCACTTTCCGACTGTCCCCGTAATATAGCCGCACATAGCTGTAAAGACAGTTCCCGGATCCGGAAGAAGTTTTCCAAGCTGAGTCCTCTGCGTTCCCCACCACCAGAAGCCGAGGAACAGTCCTATAGAGATCACCGCGCACAAAACCGACAGCAGCCGTTCTTTCACTTTCTCATTCATTCCGCATTCATTCCTTTCGCAACTTTCTTCTCCAGCCAGTGCAGAGCCGTATCAAGCACAAGCCCTACGATACCGATCATCAGCATTCCCACAAATACCAATGCCGGTTTTGAAGAATAACGCCCCTGTTGGATCATATAGCCAAGCCCTTCAGATGCCGCCAACAGTTCGGCCGCCACGAGAGCCATCCATGCCGCCCCCATTGCCACCCTCAAACCTGTGAAGATCATCGGGAGCGCCGTCGGAATCGCGATCCTGAACAGCTTCTGCACATTTGTTGCACCGAATACATCTCCCACCCACAAATGTTCCTCCTTCGTCTGCCGGATACCCGTATAACTGTTCACGATGCAGGCAACCGCCGTGCTCAAAAAGATCACAGCCGCCTTGGATATAATTCCGATACCAAACAGCAGAATAAACATCGGGATCCATGCCAGCCCCGGCACGGGACGGATCAGGTCGAAGAGCGGCCTGACAAAACGGTCCACCCATTTTGACCATGCCATCATGATCCCTACCGGAACGCCGAACACGACACCCAGAAAATACCCGAGAAGCGCCACCTTCAGGCTTGAGAAAAGATGTACCGGCAGCGTCGCCCCGTCAGGCGCCTTTGTATACAGTTTCTGGACAAAGGTCTTTACCACCGTCAACGGTCCGGGGAAAACAGTCTCCGCTTTCAAGTGCAGAACATTGATACAGACATACCAGACTGCGATCACAAAAACTACCGAGGCGATCGAAATCAATGTATATTTACTTTTTTTGTTGATTATTTTCATCATCCATATCTCCAACTTTCCTCTTTATCACAAAACCGCTCCCGCATGCATCTTTTCCATGCGGGAGGGTGATACTCCGCGTCATCCTACTTGGCTGCCGCCCATTCCTTGACAGAGGAAATATAACTGTTGTCAATACTCGCCTTCACATTTTCCAGATCCTCTTTCGTAACCTTGTCATTGGAGAGGAGGAACTCTCCCGCAAATTCCATAAATCCACCCAGCTTATATTCTCCTGCATCCACGGTATCCAATGTAAAATAACTCTTCAGGCTGCACTCGTCGATCACATCCTGCTCATCGTACTCAAGGCCTTCGCCCACATACCATTCATAGGCTACCGCCACCCTGTTGTCCTGGTTGTTCAGCATATCTTCACACGCTTTGTAATAGCAGTACAGGAACAGTTCCACATCTCCGCTTCTCTCCTCGATCAGTTCATTCTGGCAATAGACAGCATCAATGATATCCTGATCTGATATCTGTGTATAATCCGCCGCTCTCACAAACCCGTCAGATTCAAGATAAGCAGCATAGGTGGGATTCACTGCGATCAGATCGCCTTCCCCGGATTCAAATGCCGCAAGCCCCGATGAATAATCCAGATTTGTAAAAGTAAACTGTGTTGCATCATATCCAAAGTAGGACATGTATGCGATCGCATTCATCTGCGCAGTTGTGTTCATGGGTCCCAGGATAACTGCATCTTTCAGAGTCTCACTGCTCCCGTAAACCCCGTTTTCATCCGGGCCTGTCGCATAAATTTCACTGTCCGGCCTGCAGTAAAGGGTTTCTCCGCTGATAGTCAGGCAGCCATCGCCGATATAGGTATACATTCCAGTGGAAAGCGCATAGACAGAAGCCATACCGGAAACTGCAATATCACATTCATCCGCCGCCATTGCCTCATTTACCAGTGTACCCTGCGAACCGAAGTTCACAATCTCCACATCGAGGCCCACCTCATCATAATAGCCTTCTTTGTAAGCATACCACGCCGGAAGGCCTACCCAGTTTGCCAGCGTTCCTATCACCAGTTTCTCCCCGGACGCTTCGGGCATCTTCACTTCAGCAGCTTCCGTTTCTTCCTCGGGTTCCTCCGCTTCCGGCTCCTGGACAGCTTCCTCAGCAGGAGCCTCAGTCTGTGCTTCCTCCGGTGCCTGCGCCTCCCCGCCGCTGTTCCCACAGGCAGCCACAGATACCCCCATCACAACCGTCAATATAACTGCCAACAATTTTTTAACTTTTCCATTCATCATTTTTTGCTTCCTCCTTCTCTTAATATTGTGAAAATGATTAAAAAAGTTACCCCTTACTTTTGTACATCGATCAACACCTTCATCGCGATCTCTCTGTTTGCATCAATGTACTCATATGCTTCCTTGTATTTCCTGAAAGGAAAATGATTTGACATCAGCTTTTTTAGGTTTATCTTCCCCTCCTTCACCAGTTTTATTGCCTCCAGATAATCTTCATGGCGGTACATCATAGTCGTATTGAGATCCAGCTCATGGTCATTCAAAACCGCAAGATCCACATTTGCCATCTTTCCAAATACAGCCACCAGTATGATCTGGCTTCCCTTTCTGGCATATTTTATCGCCTGTCCCATAGAGATGTCATTCCCGGCGCAGTCATAAATAATATCCGCCTTGTCTTTACCAAAGCACTTAAGAATAGCTTCCCCCATATCTGTGTTTTTAGCATTTACTACAAGTTCAATACCGCATTCTTCCGCAATCTCCAGCCTGCGGCCGCTGACATCAGAAATCAGGACTCCTTTCGCCCCCTTTGCCCTGGCTGTCTGGGCAACCAGATTTCCTATAGGCCCCGCTCCGATGACTACCACATTTTTATCCTCTACCCCCCACGACTGGTTTACTGCATGTACCGCGACTGCGAGAGGTTCGATCATAGCACCCTCGTCATAACTCATCTCATCCGGGAGAAGCGTCACTTTGCCCGCATCCACCGCAAAATATTCCGATGCAACTCCCGTAGTCTGAAATCCCATCACTTTCAGTTCTTCACAGAGATTATACTTTCCGTGCCGGCACAGATAGCATGTCCCGCAGGTCACCTGGGGTTCTATTGTCACCTTCCGCCCCACAGAAAGTCCCTTCACATTTTCTCCCAGTTTTACAATCTCCCCCGCCACCTCATGGCCCTGCGTGACAGGATAGCTTGTAAACGGGTGTGTTCCGTGATAAACATGGATA
Organism: uncultured Lachnospiraceae bacterium; assembly: GCA_910584915.1. Lineage (GTDB taxonomy): Bacteria > Bacillota > Clostridia > Lachnospirales > Lachnospiraceae > 1XD8-76. The sequence continues at coordinate 40,601 of CAJUDM010000009.1, read as the reverse complement.
TCGGAACCGCAGATTCCGATCTTCATGATCTTAACAAGCACTTCCCCTGTCTTTGGTTCAGGCACAGGTATCTCACGGAACTCGATATTCCCTGGTTCTGTCATTATCTGCTGAAGCATATCTCCCTCCTTTTGTATTATTCTTTTATAAATTATTTTATTAAAGTATAATTCAAAAGTGATTAAATTGCAAGTACTTATTTAAATTTCTTTTTATTTTTCAGAAATGACAATAACTTTCACAGAATTATCTGATATTTGCATCTGTATTGCCTCGCTCACCTGTTCCAGGCCATATCTGTGTGTAATGATCGGCCTCAGCTGAAGTTTCCCGCTGTTGATCAGCTGCACTGCCCGCAAATGTGTGTCGGGATTGATGAAAGAACCGGATATCTTCAGTTCCTTCTGGTATACATCAAACAGGCGGAGCGGAAATTCAGCGTTCTCTGAGGGAACGCTGAAGAGCAGTATATTTGCTCCTTTTCCGGCGATCTCAAACGCCTGTCTCGTCGCCGCCGGCCTGCCCGCGCACTCGATCACCACATCCATCTGGTCCGTGCCGGCCGCCGCCCTGAGTTGTCCTTTCAGATCGCCCTCCGTCGGATCCACCGCCGCGTCCGCACCGATCTTCAACCCGATCTTTCTCCGCATCTCGACAGGTTCACTCAGGACAACCTTCGACGCCCCCCTCAGTCTGGCAAGCTGCACCATGATCAGCCCGATCGCTCCGCCTCCTATCACACACACTGTATCTCCTTCCCGTATTTCGATATTTTCAATACCGTGCAGACAGCACGCCACCGGTTCCGCCATAGCACCCTCCTCAAAATCCACATGCTCCCCCAGAAGGAACGCCTGGCTTTCCGGAACAACACAGTATTCCTGGAAACCGCCATCCCTGTTCACCCCGATCGCCTGCAGGGACTCACAGAGCTGCTTTTTTCCGTTCCTGCAGTACCGGCATTTCCCGCAGTAAATATTGGGATCCACCGTCACTTTATCGCCCTTTTTAAAACTTCCTGCATTTTTTCCAATCTCAGCAACCACTCCTGAAAACTCATGTCCCAAAACTACCGGCGCCGATACCTCCGCAGAGCCCTTCTCCCCGTGGTAAATATGCACATCCGTACCGCACACGCCGCACGCTTTCACCTCCACAAGAATCTCATCCTCCCTGATCGGAGGCAGCCCGGCATTTTCCGTCCTTATATCTTTTACTCCGCAAAAAACAGAACGTTTCATCATCTCTCTCCTCCACTTTTTTAACATGTTTTAATAAGTAGCTTTTTACACATCATACATGATGTCGTCAAGTTTTACAATGCTTTCTTTTAAATATACTATTTTTCAGCAATTTGCACAAATTTTATTATGTATTTTAGTCTATTTCTGCCTGTAGAATTTTTATTTTTCAGTTCTTTTTTATTAACATTTCAAAACCAGAAGTGAATATCTCATATCTTCTTAAAAATTTAAAAGATAATATCATTATATAACAGGGAATTTGGCATCGAAAAAAGATATTGTGTGCAGATTAATTGATATGCTGTAATCCCGGTATTGGAAAACCAGAGAGCCAGGGCGGCTACCCTCTGTTTACGGAGGGGCTGTCCTCTCCAGACGAAAGAAAGGGGGGCGATGCCAATGTATGTTACATATCCGGATCTGATCCGGGTTGGAATATTCATTGTTGCCCAGGTTGCTCTGCGGTGGAATTATCAGAGAGGGATCATTGTGATACCGAAATCCGTGAATGTTTCCCGCATGAAAGAAAACTTTGACATCTTTAACTTCTGTCTGGACGAAGAGGACATGGCTGCCATCAGGGCATTGGAAACCGGAGAACGCAGTGCGCCCGATCCGGATAATATGCCGTTCTGAGAAAAATGTTCATTTTAACACGCAGGCAGCCAACGGCTTCACCGGCGGTCACAATCGGGCAGGGAAGAGCCTTCTTCCCTTAATCGCCGCGCGGTCCGTGCGCCGCCTTAGCGGCATATTCCCTCTGCACGGACCTGCGTATAAAAAAATGCGGCAAAGAGCACCTTCGCCGCATTCTTTTTTTATTTCACTGAAAAACGCCTCCCGCAAAACAGGGACTTACCACAGGGGCACAAACTGCATAAAATGGAAAACGCTCATTTTCTCCGCACCGCCGCCTTCAAAATCCCATAAATCGCCGCAAACAACACCCCCGCCACAGGCCAGGTCAGCACTGCTGTCCTTCCCCAGTCCCCCGTATAAAAACCACATCCAAGAAAGACAGCCGTCACGATCAGCCAATAGCTGCCTGGAAAATAAGACAGTTTCTTCTCCACCTCCTTATTTTCCGCAGTGTACTCCTCACACTGCAGCAATTTGTCATAACTTTTCTGAACCACTCCGGCTCTGACGATAAAATGCACGCCTGCCGCAACAAAGATCAGCAAAATGTTAACGCCGATTACCATCATCAGGTCATCCCCCGAAAACGCCGCCGCAATCATCAGCGGTATCGCGCCTACAATGCACAGTACAATGCCGGTTATTACGGAAATCCTGAATTTATCAGCAAAGCCACTCTTCCGTTTCTCCACAATACCCTCAACACCATACTGCAGAGAGAACTGCTCGCTCTCCAGATATTTGTATTTTTCCAGTTTCATACCGTTATAGATACAGATCGCCACGCCCGCCGCCACAAACAGCAGCACAACAGCGATGCCGACCCCCGACGCCCTATCCTCCGATATCCTTCCCGCCTCCGACAGCGCCGCAAGCTGTAAAAGGGTTACCGGGCTTAAGATAAAAAGGGAGATTGCCGCCGCGATCCTGCCGCAGACCTCCTGTGAAACATTCATGAAGGCGTTCGCCTCCTCCACCGACACGACCCGTCCCTCCGGCATATCCTTCCCGCCGGAAAGCCCCGCCTCCTCTATCTCATCCTTCAGAAGATAGTCTGTGCTGACACCGAAGATCTCGCTCATCTTCAATATCTTATCCAGATCCGGTATCGTAGCCCCCACCTCCCATTTGGAGACGGACTGTCTGGAGATATCCAGTTTTTCCGCCAGCTCCTCCTGGGACCAGTTAAACCTTTTGCGCAGTGTCATAATTTTTTCTGCCAATATCATTTTGTCCTCTTTCCTGTGCCTGTCGGATAACCGTTTTAAGATACAGCCTCCCGCACGTTTATTTTTCCGCAGAGCTTTTCCAGTATGCCTTATTTCCCGTATCGCTCCGCCAAAGCACTTATATCCTACCCTGTTTTTCGGTTGCAGACTACCAAACAGGATTGGAAATTCCGCACCCGGCAGGTGCATATCCCGTTTTTTGCACATTCTCCGGATCTTATGCCGAACGGTCAGCATCCATATTCTCTGAATGCAGAGTACGCATCTTCCGCGAAACGCTTTGGTTTCACAGGATGCATTTTTCCGTGAAACAGGAAAGGCAGGTCTTATACGCCCCGCCTTATCCGTTTGTCAGATTCCTATTTGTTTTAAATACAGACTGCCATCTGCCGCATTATTCTTTCACTTCATTCAGATCCTCGATCCGCTGCACCGAATTACTTCTGATATCAATAACCGGTCCGCCCGTGCCCTCAATATACTCCCTTGTGATCGTCACCCTGCCGATATTGTCATCCTTGGGTATCTCATACATGATATCCAGCATAAATTCTTCGATCAAAGCCCGCAGCGCTCTCGCCCCGGTCTCTTTTTTCAGCGCTTTTTCCGCGATCGCCTCCAGAGAGCCCTCGTCAAACTCCAGTTTCACCTCATCCAGCTCGAGAAGCTTCTGATACTGTTTTAAAATAGCGTTCTTCGGCTCTTTCAATATCTTTACCAGCGCCTCCCTGTTCAGCCCGTCCAGCGTAAAAAGAATCGGCAGACGCCCGATAAACTCCGGGATCATGCCATATTTGCGCACATCCTCCACAGTCACTTTGCTGTGGATATTTTTATCTTTGTCAAACTTGTCCTTCAATTCAGCCTGATAGCCGATGCCGGTCTGCTTGGTGAGGCGTTGCTTGATCACTTCCTCCAGCCCGGGAAAAGCGCCGCCACAGATAAACAGAATGTTTTTCGTGTTGACCGTGGCAAGAGGCACCATGGCATTTTTGCTGTTCGCCCCCACCGGCACTTCCACCTCGGCGCCTTCCAGAAGCTTCAAAAGCCCCTGCTGCACCGACTCCCCGCTCACATCCCGCGAGTTGGTATTTTTCTTTTTGGCGATCTTGTCAATCTCATCGATAAAAACAATACCGGTCTCCGCCTTCTCCACATCGTTGTCCGCCGCCGCAAGGAGTTTCGTGATCACGCTCTCAATATCATCACCGATATAGCCCGCTTCCGTCAGAGAAGTGGCATCCGCGATCGCAAGCGGCACATCCAAAAGCCTTGCCAGCGTCTTCACCAGATAAGTCTTGCCGCAGCCCGTAGGCCCGATCATCAGCATATTGGATTTCTCGATCTCGATATCGTCCATGGTTCCAGTCGCCACACGTTTATAGTGGTTATAGACCGCGACGGAGATCACTTTTTTTGCATGTTCCTGCCCCACCACATACTCATCCAGCTGTGCTTTGATCTTGTGGGGCGCCGGAATATCGCCTATATTGATCACGGGCTTTGATTTCTCGCCCTCTTTTTTCTTTTTGATCTTCTGCCTGTTGGGGACACCGCTCAGATTCTGGAGATCCGAGAGATTGATAAAGCTGATGTTTGGAAAGCCCCGGGGTATTTTGGGGGTATTTTCCCCATCCTGTCCGTCCCCGCCATCCGCCGGCGGCTCTTTCTCATCGCCGTTTTCCGCGCTCCCCGCATCACTGCTGCCGTCCTCCGGCTTTTTGTCCTGCGCGGCAGGCTTTCCCGTGCCCGCGCCGCCCGTCATTCCGTTCAGATCGTAAAATGGCGGCATCATCCCCTGAAAATTAAACTGGCTCATGGAATCCATTGTCTTGTGCATGCAGTCATCACAGACACAGATATTGTTCGGCAGTTTAAACATTCTGCCCGCCTTGCTCTCAGGCCTGTGGCAGATAAAGCACACATCCTCATAACCGCCCTGCCCGTCATCATTTCCATTTTTATGATTATCGTAATCCGACATAGTTTCTCCTATTCCAGTTTCATTGTCTTCCGGCATCACATTCTGCTGTTACTGCAATAACGGAAACCTTCTCCATCTGCTGATGCAAATAGAGAAGTATCAAATAACTTCACCTGACGGTTCCGTTATTTTCTATTCCGCTTCCCGGAGATCCGCTGTTTTCCAGTTCTTTTACTTTCTCCCCAGTTTCACGCTGACGATCTGCGACTGGTAGTCTCCGTCCTCATAACGCATGATCTCCACATCCACGATCTCTCCCACCGGATAATACCGCAGCATCTCCGACAGCTCATTCATCGTGCCCACCTTCACTTCGTTCAGCGCCACAATGACATCGCCCTTCCGGATACCCGCTTTATCCGCAGGGCCGTCCTCTTCCGCCTCCCGCACATATACGCCGTCCGGTATACCGTATTCCTCAGCTTCCCTTCGCTCCACATCAGAGCAGCTGATGCCGAGAAAACCGCTGTCTTCCTCCTTCAGCCTTTCCCGGATCTCCCTCATTTTCAGATTGTCCAGTATCGGGATCGCGTCGGAGATCGGGATCGCATAGCACATTCCCTCCACATCGATCGCACTGATCGTCATCGTATTGATGCCTATGACCTCGCCTGCCGAATTGATCAGCACGCCGCCGGAACACCCCGGGTTCATGATCGCCGTCGTCTGGATCATAACACGGTCGTCAGATCCGTACTGGTTTCCCATCTCATCATAGCCGCCGCCCACCGGCGCGTTTGTCGCACTGATAATACCCGTTGTCACAGACTGCCCTAAGAGCAGCGCGTTTCCGATGGATATCACCGCCTGTCCCGCCTTTAAAGCAGTGGAATCCCCGAGCCTCGCAACAGCGATCGCTTTTTTTGTCTCCTCCGAAATATCCTGAAGACGGACAGCGATGACCGCCACATCCAGGTCATTGTCATACCCCTTCACCATGGCATCCGCCTTCGTCTCATCCACAAACGCCACCGTGAGGTCCTCGGAATCCGCCACCACATGAGAATTTGTGGCGATCAGAAGTTCCGTCTCATTTTCTCCGATGATAAAACCGGAGCCGCCTCCGTCATATTTCTCATTGTCCCAGTAGTAACTGCTGTAAGTGTAGACCGCATTGACGCTGACCACAGAGGGCATGATCCTCTCCACAAGATCTGACACATCTGTCAGGCTACCCTGTGAAGGCTTTAAGGCTTCCTCCTGCCCGCCTTCCTCCGGGGCATCCAGATCCACCTGGCTGATCTTGGGATCCTGCGGCTGTGCCGCAGCCTGCTGCACCTCCTCACTCCGGCCATCGCCCCACATATATACCGCAAAACAGACTGCGCCCGCACAGAGCGCCAAAAGGGCCGTGATCCCCATTACCGCCAGCGCTTTTTTCTTTTTGCCCGGCTTCTTCTCCCCGTTGTCACCGCTTCCGGCTCCTCCATGGGCAGTATAATTCCCCTGTTGCCAGCCGTATGGGTTCCCCTGAGACACATTGCCATAATTCTGATTCGGATAATTGTTGTAACCGTTCCAGTCCCTTCTGCTGTAGTCATTCCCGTAATATCTCTGGTTCTGCCAGTAATTCTGATAGGGGTTCTGATAGCCGTAACCCCCCTGCGGACCCTGCATCCCGCGCCCACCGTACCCCGGCTGGTCCGACGCATTCCGCATCCCGGGATTACCGGGCTCCGGTCGATCCGGCATATTCAGTGCTCCGGGATTACCGTATCCGGTCTGATCCGGCGCACCCTGTCCCCCGGGCCGGCCGTACTCATGCCGGTTTTCTGCACGCTGTGCGCCTGGCAGGCTGCCTGTATTCTGCCCGTCTATTTCCTGCTCCGTCCGGCACGCCGCATCCTCCGGCTCTGCCACGCCGGTTTTGCCGTTTTTCAATTCCTTCTCTTTCTTTTTCTGTTCCTTTTCGCTCATTTTCTTCCCTCAGACTGCTATAATGATCCCCATTTTCCTGTGTTCTTCCGTGCTGCCGCTCTCATATCCCGTCCATATCACTCCACCGTCACCGATTTTGCAAGGTTCCGCGGCTTATCCACATCGCACCCTCGCCCCACAGCCACATAATATCCGAACAGCTGCAACGGTATGATCGCTAACGAATTGGCAAACACCGGCGCCGTCTCCGGAATATAAACAACATAGTCCGCCGCTCTCTCGATCTCCCGGTTGTCCTCCCCGGTGACCGCCATCACAAAAGCGCCCCTCGCCTTGACTTCCACGATATTGCTGACCATCTTCTGATACAGTTCCGGCTGAGTGGATACGGCCGTAACAAGAGTACCATCCTCGATCAGCGAGATCGTGCCATGCTTTAACTCCCCCGCCGCATAAGCCTCCGAATGAATATAGGATATCTCCTTCAGCTTCAGCGATCCCTCCAGAGAGATCGCATAATCGATACCCCTTCCGATAAAGAAGATATCCTTCGCCGCCAGATAACGATTGGCAAACTTCTGAATCTGCTCCTTTGTGTTGAGCAGCCTCTCTATCTGGTAAGGCAGCCTCTCAAGGCAGTTCAGCAGACGAGCAAACTCCTCATTCCCCACCGTTCCTCTCACTTTTGCAAATTTCATCGCCAGCAGATAGAGCGCTGTGAGCTGGGCGCTGTAAGCCTTTGTCGTAGCCACCGCGATCTCAGGTCCCGCCCAGGTGTAGAGTACGTTATCCGCCTCCCTGGCGATCGAACTTCCCACCACATTCACGATACCGAGGATCTGAAAGCCCCGCTTTTTCGCCTCCCGCAGCGCCGCCAGCGTATCGGCGGTCTCACCGGACTGGCTGATCACGATGACCATGGCTCCCTCCTCCAGGATCGGATCCCTGTACCGGAATTCCGATGCCAGATCCACTTCCACCGGGATCCTTGCGAGCCGCTCTATCACATACTTCCCGGTCACTCCCGCATGGTAGGCGGAGCCGCATGCCACAATATGGATCTTTCTCACCGCCGCCAGCTCCTCATCGCTCATGTGCAGTTCCTCTATCTGAATATCACCTTTCCGGATCCGCGGGCTGATCGTATCTGTCACAGTTTTCGGCTGTTCATACATTTCCTTTAACATAAAATGCTCATAACCGGCCTTCTCCGCCGCATTCGCATCCCAGTCGATCAGCACAGGCTCCTTCTGGATCTCCTCCTCGTCAATATTGTAAAAATGCATATGGCTGGCATGCAGCTTTACGATCTCCTGATTGTCCACATACGTGACTTTGCGCGTATACTTTAAGATCGCAGGGACATCGGAGGCAATGAAACATCCCTCCTCATTCTGCCCGACGACCAGCGGGGAGTCCTTGCGCGCCGCAAACAGCGTGTCGGGATGCTCCGCAAACAGGATCCCCAGCGCATAGGAACCTTCCACACGCCTCAGCATGCGGAAGATCGCCTCCATGGGATTCCCCTTGTAATAATAATCGAGCAGATGCGCCAGCACCTCCGTATCCGTCTCCGAGACAAACACGTATCCTTTCTTCTCCAGATATTTTTTGAGCTGCAGATAATTCTCAATGATCCCGTTGTGTACAACAGAGATCGTCTCTTTCTGGTTAAAATGGGGATGGGCATTTTCGTTGCTTGGCACACCGTGAGTCGCCCATCTGGTGTGGCCGATCCCGCAAAATCCCGGCATATCCAGCCCGCCCCTCGTCAGATTTTCCAGGACCTTCAATCTGCCGATAGATTTTTTATAGTTGATAGCCTCCCCGTCAAATACGGCGATCCCCGCCGAGTCATAGCCTCTGTATTCCAGCCTGGAGAGCCCATCCAGTATCACAGGTGCCGCCTGCTTCTCCCCTATATATCCGACAATCCCACACATCGCTTATTTCCTCTCATCAGCCTAATCCCAATCCCAATAGCTCCTGTTCATAGTATATTTCAAAATCCGCCTCTTTGACAGCCTTTTATATTTTTTTCCCAATTTGTACCCAAAAAATTTATAAATGCTCGTCACACACATCGGCAGGATCAATCTTCCCTGTCCTTCTTTTCTCAGATATTCCGCCGTCCTCTTCACCAATCTGATCCCTTCCGACTCCGCAGGCACACTCTCAAAGACCTCGGGATGTTCCGCCTGGGAAACGCCCATATCAAAATTCCGCCGGAACTGCTCTCTATTGGTGTACTGATGAGAATGGATCACCTGCGCATCCGCCGTGTAAGCGATCCGATAGCCCGCCCTGATACAGCCTGCCGCATAGACCATATCCTCATTGAAGATCGCATGCCGCAAAAAGCCGCCCTGCCTGTCATAGATATCCCTCCTGTAGGCCGCGCAGACATCCGAACAGAAATATGTCTTTATGCCAAGCTCCGGCAGATCCTTTTCGGATTTTACGCGGCTTTCAGCGGGGTAATTAAACTCCCTCGTAAAACGCTCTACCGGTCCCGCATCCCGCCTGGGAAGCTGCCTTGCATAAGAAACCGCAACACTTTCATCCGAGAGCGGCGCGGTCAGGCGCTCGAGAAGAAACTCATCCGCCGGCATCGCATCATCCGTCATCATCACAAAAACGGGAGCCTTAGACTTTTTTACCGCATCCCGCCTCGTTCTGCCGTGGTCGAATTCCTTTTTGGAAATATGCCATAATCTGATATTTTCATAGCGCTTACGCCTCGGAAAGTCATATTGAAATGCCTCCCAGTATTTCTGTTCCGTATTAAACAACAGTATCTGATGCACCGGTATGCTCTGATGCTCCAACTTCTCGATCAGTTCCAAAAATTCCGCCCCCGGCTTATAAACCGGGATGATGATGTCAATCTCCTGCATATGTCCCTGTCCCTGTCTTTATCTTTCCCCGCCTGTCCCGGCTGTCCTTATCTGTGTCTTCCCATCCCTGTCGCTGCCATCCCGCTCTGTCACTGACTTCCGGCAAATGCCCGGGCAATGTGTCTGTTGTCGGCATGAACAGTATGCATCCTTGTCGGCATGACAGCAGTGCGAGTTCGAAAAACCTATGGTTTTCCGAACTCACGGGCATCCGCCCTATGAAAAAAGTCAGATAAAAACCTGCTTATGTGCAAGCACAACGCATTTTTTATCAGCCTTTTTTCGCACGCTTATTGCTTTCGTGGACATTATACCATGTCTGTCGACATGGTACGCTGTGCGATGCACACTCGCTTCGCTCGGCGCCGGTATTATATCTGTCGATATTATACCATATTCTCAGCGGTTTTGCACACAAAAAAGTCAGACTCCGTGCTTCGTTCATGACTCCGGTGTCTGACTTTCTCAATTTAACCTGTTTTATTCCCACAGGCGATGCGCTAATTCAAATTTTTAGGTTTATATTTGCTCGTTGCGCTTATGATATAATCGCTGTACTGCTGCACTTCGTTGCTGGGCACATAGCCGCTCTCATCAAACAGGAACTCATGCAGCCAGCTCACATTATCCGCCAGATTGTTCGGCACGATACAGTCACCGGGGGAACCGATATTGCCGGTCCACCTTCTGTCCGCTGTCGGGAATCCATCGTCCGCGACAACCTTGTACTGAGGCGCCTCGCCCAGAAGTTCCGTGATCTCGGCGATGCCAAAGGAAGTGTACACCTCATCGAAGACATCGTTCGCAATCTCCACAAGCTGTGCGACAGAAGCCTCCTTCGACTTATCCATGATCGCCTTCAGCACATTCCTCTGACGCTCAGCCCGCTTGAAGTCATCGCCTTTCGTGTAGCGGATACGGCAGTATCCTGTAGCCTGCATACCGTCCACCACCTGCATGCCCGCACTGCCGACAGGCGTATACTGTCTCTTTAAATCCTCCGCGATACAGTACTGGTAATCGTTCAGGTAACCGATCTCCTCGTTGGTGATATCAAGCGGAATACCTCCAAGCGCATCGATCGTATCGATCAGCCCGGCAAATCCGACTGTCACAAAATCTTTGATATTCATATCCAGATTGGCATTCAGCATGCTCATAGCCTGTTTCGGGCCGCCCGCCGCATACGCGCCGTTGCACTTATTGTACTTGTCATTCCCCAGATTCATAAAGGTGTCACGGTAGATCGAGAGCAGCCTGATCTCTTTTGTATCCTGGTTGATGGAGGCGATGATGATCGAGTCGCTCCGGGTATTCTTGGTCAGCGCGCCCGTTGTGGAGTCCACGCCGAAAAGCGCCACATTCCGGTATCCCTTCATGACTTCCAGCTGTTCCTCGCTGACACTCTCATTGACAACGATCTCCTCGTCGTTGATCTCCAGATGTCCCACCTTTTCCGTTCTTGTCACGACCCACAGCACCAGAAGCATCGCCGCAAGCACCACAACTTCACCCATAAAAAGAAAGATTCTCTTTCTCTTCTTCTTCGCTTTTGCCTTCGCGGAAACTTTCTTTTTTCCCGCCGCCCTGCCTGAAGCGCTCCTTGTCTGTGTTTTCTTACCGGATGAACTCTTCTTGCCGCCGGAAGAAGACTTCTTTCTCGGCGCTTCATTTTCATACTCATAATCCCAGTCATCCTCGTCCCGATATCTTGGTGCCATCTTTCCTTATCCTTTCGCATTCTGAATCTAGCGCTTTAATAAGCATTTTTATTTACAAAACCTTTGAATATAGTCAGGAGTATGATCCTGATGTCAAAGCCAAAGGTCCAGTTTTCAATATAGTACAGATCATAGTCGATCCGCTTCCGGATGGAGGTGTCCCCCCTGTAACCGTTTACCTGCGCCCAGCCGGTCAGTCCCGGCCGCACCTGATGCTTGATCATATAGCGCGGGATCTCCTCCCTGAATTTTTCCACAAACTGCGTCCGCTCAGGGCGCGGACCGACCAGGCTCATATCCCCCCTCAGAATATTAAAGAGCTGGGGCAGTTCGTCCAGGCTGGTCCGCCTGATAAATTTTCCCACTTTCGTGACCCTCGGGTCATCTTTCACGGTCCAGCCCTTCTTCTCATCAGTTTCGCTCTGCAGCTGCATGGATCGGAACTTGTACATGTGAAAAGGCTTATTGTGCTGTCCGATGCGCTCCTGCATAAAGATCACCGGTCCCTTGCTGGTCGTCTTCACCAGTATCGCGATGACAAGAAGCAGGGGAGAACTCAGGATCAGCCCCGTCAGTGCCCCCACCAGGTCCAACGCCCGCTTGCAGGCTCTGTTGCTCAGCCTTGTCAGAGGGACGTTCCTGATATTGATGACCGGAAGTCCCATCAGATCCTCCGTATAAGGCCTGCTCGGGATGATGCTGTTGTAATCCGGGATAAACTTCGTGTGCACGCCGGACTTCTCACACAGCGTCACGATATCCGTAAGCCTGCCGTACTGGGACAAAGGCAGCGTGATCGCGATCTCATCCAGCTTGTTCTCCGGCAGGATGATCTCCAGATTGTCGATCCTCCCCACGACTTTTATCCCCTTATACAGCGTCCCGCGGGGCACCGTATCGTCCAGGATCGCGTGAATCACATAGCCCCACTGAGGGTTCGACCTTATCCTGTCGATATATTCCTCCGCCGCCCTGGAATATCCCACAAGCAGCACATGCTTCATATTGTAGCCCTTGCGTCTGAATACCACCAGGACTTCCCGCAGTCCGAGCCGGAAGAGGCTGGTAAAGGTAATATTCAGCACCACGAACATGGCGATCATCGAACGGGAGAAATGCTGCTGCCAGATCACAAACAGCACGGACGTCATGCCCACCGCGCCAATGACATTTGCCTCGATAATGCGCATCAGTTCGCCGCCGGGGCCGGAACCCCGTTTCGCCGTGTACAGCTTACAACACTGATAGATGATCAAATATGCCGCAACAATATAGGGAATGGCGCTGAAATAAGTCTCCATCGGCAGATAAAAATCACCCGGCTTTACGCCGCCGACCGGAGTTTCAAATTTAAGCCACCACGCCAGAATATAAGAGCCCGCAATGATGATGGCATCAATTACTACATGTAATCCATTCAGGTATTTCTGATTATTCTTTATCATGCTACATCCAAATACGCCAAAATGTGCCGGTTTCCATACACACTTTTGATATTTTACAATAATATTACAAAAATTACAATATTTTTATTTCCACCGGCTTTTCCGTGGTGACAGTTCAGCCCAGAAATTGAACTGTCGCTTTCCGGAATCCCCCGTTCAGCCCAGAAACCTTCTCACGATATTTATCCACAGTTCCCACTGGATCAGCAGATAATTTCCCAGATTTTTCATCTCGAAGGGAACATGGTTTTCCCTTCCGCCTTCCTTATAGTATATCCGAAATCCCCGCATCAGTCCTTTTATATACTTTTTCCCCAGTCCCTTCTTGCAGAAAAACAGTATTTTTATCCCGAATCCCAGCAAAAAAAAGGGCAGATTGATAAACACCTGCAGGGGAGGCATATTCTTTTCAATAAGATAGATGCTGTTGGCAGAGGAAAGGTTTGTCTTAAATTCATTATATTTTGAACCTGATACGCTGCTGCCCGCATGATAGACGAGCGCCGCCGGCTCATACAGATTATAGTACCCGAAGATCCGCGCCCGATACCCGATATCCACATCCTCCAGATAGGCAAAATGGCGTTCATCAAACAGCCCTATCTGATCCAGTATATCCCTTCTGTAAACCGCCGCGCCGCCGCAGGCGGCAAAAACCTTCCGGGGCTTTAAATATCTTTTGGAAACCTTTTTCCCTTTCCCGTAGTCGTAAGCCCACCCCAGGGCACAGTAATAGTCACCGGCATTGTCCATACGGTCCGGCGCCTTCATCATGCGCATCTGAGCGCCCGCAGAAAATGCCCGCGGCTCTTCGTCGAGCGCTTTCTCCATCGCCTCCGCAAATCCCCTCTCAACAGTCAGGTCATTGTTCAGCAAAATGACATAGGGCGTATCCGACGCCCTGATCCCGGCGTTGACCGCCTCACAAAAGCCCCGGTTTGCGCCCATCCGGATCACCTCCACACCGTCGGTCTGCTCCGCCAGTTCCAGGCTTCCGTCCGAAGAACCGTTATCGACCACAAGAATCCTCACCGGGTGGTCTTTTGTGTCCTCCCTGATCGACAGAAGGCATTTTTCCAGATATTCCATTCCGTTATAGTTTGGAATCACAATGGTCGATCTCATCCTGCAGCCCGTCACCTTCTCACCCGGATCTCCGGATCCCAGACAAGCCTCTGCCCCCTCTCCCTGAATACCGCGCAGAGCGCCAGGCTCCTCTGTCTCCAGATCCCCTCATCCAGCCTGTTGCAGTACGCCTCATCCCGCTCTTTCACACTCTCCACATAAGGCACTTTCATGATCTCCTCAAAGACAGGGATATCTTCTCTCCGCAGGATCACAGTTCTGGCATCCAGCGCGCGGGCATCTCTGCAGACAGACGCCACATTCGCCGGTCCGGAAAAGAAACCGTAAAGCCCGGCAAACGGACAGAGCCCGTTCTCCGTCAAAATACCACTTGTTATTTTATTATCCCGGTCCAGCACAGAACCTCCAAGCGCTCCCACATCTTCCCTCGCCGCCAAAATATCCGGCTCATAGACAATGCGGTAAAACCCTACATGCTCCGTATCCTCAGCCCGCCCGGCTATCCCTTTCTCTTCCAGAAAGTCCTGCAGGGCTCTCCGCCCTGCCTCATAGGCGTAAAATTTGCTGGCGGGATTTGCCGCTGTAGAAAGCTGATGGCAGCGCCAGTGGTAGAGCACCTTCCCAACATGCGCGATCTCCCTCTCCTGTATTCTTCCAACAGCCCGCAGGATCAGGTCATAGTCCTGCGCGCCGTCAAAACCGGAACGAAGTCCCAGATCCCGCATCAGATCCGCCTCCATCAGCAGAAAATGACAGATATAATTGTTGGACAGCAAAAAATCAAAATTAAAATCGCACTTTATATTCGGTTCATAGAAGCGCTGCCCGCTCTCGTCACACTTATCCTCATCAGAGTACAGCAGCCTCGCACGGATCCCCTGCTGCGCTAAAGTATTGACCGTTCTCACCATCTCATACAGTGCATCCGGCGTCAGCACATCATCATGATCCAACAGTCCTATATAATCCCCCGCCGCATGGGATATCCCCCGGTTGCTGTTTGCTGAAATGCCTTCGTTTGTCAATAACGCGTGATATTTTATTCTCCCCGCCAGTTCCTCCGGAAAACCTCTCTGTTTTTTTACCACGCAGCTTTTTACCGCTTCGCTCCCGCCGGCATCCGCGATAACCAGTTCCCAGTTCCCATAGCTCTGCGCAGCCACAGAATCGATCAGCGCCGACAAAAACGCTTCTCTCGTCTCATAGGCAGGCACTACGATGCTGATCAGAGGCATGTTATCGAACGTTTCCCTCCCCTGGCGCTTTAATTCCTCCGCGCAGGGCTGCTCATAAAAATAATCCGCATCATAACGAGCGGTGAGCCGCTCATATGCCATGCCCACCGCTTTTCTGATGCCGTTACGTTTCATGTAGTTTATTGTCTTACTGATATTCTCATGTATCATACCAAAATCGTTTGCAGAAACTGTATTTATCTCTGTCTGTAATCCACCACTGCCCCATTACGTTCTGTGACAGCAGGGACGGAAAAAAATCCCCTCCCTGCATCCGGTATTACAGCAGCGCCTTCACAGCTTCTGTCAGCGCCTCGACCTTCGCCTGTGCGTCATCGAGCCCTGTGCCCTTAACACCCATGTAGAATTTGATCTTGGGCTCTGTGCCGGAAGGACGGGCGCAGCACCAGGAATCATTCTCCAGCTCAAAGTACAGCACATTGGACTTCGGAAGCCCGGTGGGCGTCACTTCGCCGGTCGCCATGTTGGTCACCTGATCCAGATCGTAGTCGCGCATCTCCACCACCTTCAGATCGCCGAAGTTCTTCGGCGGATTCTTCCGCAGCTTATCCATGATCGCCGCGATCTGCCTCGAACCGTCGATGCCCTTCATCGTGATCGCATACTGCGTCTCTTTATAGTAGCCGTATTTTTCGTACAGGTTGATCATCTGATCCCAGAGCGTGATCCCCTGCTTCTTGCACCATGCAGCCACCTCACACAGGCACATCACCGCAACGACCGCGTCCTTATCCCGCGCATGGGTTCCCGCGAGACAGCCGTAACTCTCCTCCAGGCCAAACACGTAATTGTAGGAATGATCTCTCTCAAAGAACTTGATCTGTTCGCCGATGTATTTAAAGCCGGTCAGCACTTCCACAAATTTCGCCCTGTAATCTTCCGCGATAGCGCGGGTCATATTCGTCGTCACAATGGTTGTCACCATCGCCGGATTCTCGGGCATCTTGCCCGTCGCCGTCCGCTCCCGCATGATATATTCCGCAATCAGCATACCGGACATGTTTCCGGTGAAGGAGACATACTCTCCGGTCGCCTTATCCTTCGCGTAGATCCCCAGCCTGTCAGCGTCGGGATCCGTCGCCAGCACCACGTCCGCGTCCTTCTCCTTCGCCAGTTTCAGAGCCAGGGTGAACGCCTTCGGATCTTCCGGATTCGGATAATCCAGAGTGGTAAAATCAGGATCGGGCAGTTCCTGTTCCGGCACGATATACACATGCTTAAAGCCGAGTTCCGAGAGGATCCTTCTCACCGGCACGTTGCCCGTCCCATGGAACGGCGTGTAGACGATCCTGATATCGTCAGCCATCTCCTGAATGATCTCCGGGTGGATGATCTGCTTTTTCAGTTCCTCCATGTATCTGTCGTCGATCTCTTTTCCGATCACCTGATACAGTCCTTTATCCATGGCTTCTTTCTTATCCATGGTCTTTACATCATTGTAATCCGTCACCGCGCGGACTTCCTCGATGATCTCCTTATCTCTTGGCGCCGCCACCTGCGCGCCGTCCTCCCAGTACGCCTTGTAGCCATTGTACTCCGGCGGATTGTGGCTCGCCGTCACCACGATACCGGAAATGCAGCCCAGTTCCCTGATCGCAAAGGAAAGTTCCGGTGTGGGGCGCAGCGCATCGAACACATAAGCCTTAATGCCGTTTGCCGCCATACACAGGGCCGCCTCGTCTGCGAACTCCGGGGACATTCTTCTGGAGTCATAGGCGATCGCGACACCTTTCTCCGCGCCTCCCTGCTTCAGGATATAATTTGCAAGTCCCTGCGTCGCTTTTCTAACCGTATAAATATTCATGCGGTTTGTTCCCGCGCCGATCACGCCGCGGAGGCCGCCCGTGCCAAATTCCAGATCCTTGTAAAAGCGATCCTCGATCTCCGCCTCATTATCCGCAATGCCCTGAAGTTCTTTCTTCGTCGTCTCATCAAAGTATGCGTCCGACAGCCAGAAATTATACTGCTCTTTGTAGTCCATCTGTAATCCCTCCATTTTCCCAAATCCATATTAGCGGAAAGACTGTCTGTAAAAGTTTGACAATTTCTTTCCCTTGCTCCATTATAACAGACTTTTCCGAGAATGGGAATATTTTCTTTTTCGGCTGTCTCGGACTTTCCGTCCCTTTCCATTTCTCCACCGCCATCAGATCCACAGCATCCACAACATGTCAAATTCATCAAAAAAACGGCAAAATTGCAGGAAAAATCTGCCGCATATCATCTTGACGCAGGATTCAGGCCTAAATATAATGTATATAAATACGGTATTTTCAGGCATAAAACATTTAATCCAACAACGAATGAATACTATGAAAGGCGGCTTTCTTTTCTGTAAAGGATAAGCCCCTTGTCTGTGTCCCTCTTTTCACCGGGGAAGCGATTATTTTCATGAAGGGAGAATTCTCAAAATGAATGTTAAAAAAGCCGGGAAAACAATATTTGTTGCGAGTACACTTCTTTTGCTGCTCATGCTGGCGATCGGTTCGATGATGTCTTTTGCGGAGAACAGGGCATCCAGTTCCTACACTCTGACTATCGTCAAGAAGCTGGATTTCACCGGTGTCCCTGCTGAGAATATACCATCATCTTTATCAGACTTATCATACAACTTTGACATCACAGGCGTCCAGGGTGTTGACCCCCCCAATGCCATCAATGAAAAGGTTACTATTGATAATTTTACAAAAATTGATGACAGCCACGCAGAAGGTTCCGCCACGATCACACTGGGGACTTCCAGCGCGGTCAGCGTTATCGAACTGACCAATACGCTGGATTCGGATCTTATAGGTTACGGCGTATCCGGTACTTCCTATGTGAGCCATATGCATGCAAACAACGGATATGCTGAGGTGACGCTGAGTAAGGAAACAAACTGGCTTACTATCACGCCTTCAACTCCTGCAGACGGAACTAATGCTATTGAGCGTATTTATCGGGTTACCGGCCCAGGATTTTCCGAATATTATCGTATAACAGACGGTCAATCAAAAAGATTAGAAAATCTGGCTCCCGGCAATTATATCATTGAAGCTGTGAAAGCTCCGGACGGGTTCTCGGTGGAACTGAGAAACCCCACTATTACTGTTGCTTCCGGCGCTGTTGATACCGCCAAAACTACGATCAAAATAAATGGCAATTCCGGTACCGTTACTGTTACCGCAGGCGGAACAAGCGGGGATGGCCAGATCCATCATTTTGTTGCCGAAAAAGTCGATGACTCCAGTTTTAAAGAGGAATTCTCTCTGGCATCCGGCGAAACATATACACGGGATCATCTGACTAAGGGGGAATATACTTTAAGCGCCAGAACTTTTGAAGGGACGCCTGCTTTTTCGGTTGAGGTGACATCTCAGCCCAAAAAAGTAAGCAGCGGCTCTTCTACTTATACGAATCCTAAAAAAGGAAGCCTTCCGTCTTTTTCTCTTACGGGAGATTTATCTGAAACAGATTTTGTTAAAATGTCCGTTTCAAATGTCAAACCAACCAGCGCTCAAAAAAACTATCAAATCCAGATTAAAACCACAGCTGAAAGTATGCTTAAAAAAAACAGCACCACTGGAAAATATGAGAAAACCGGTCTTAATTATTTAAATTCTTATTCCACAAATAATCCAATCCCAAGCGATTCTTTCAGATTGCCTGTCGGTCCTGGGAATAGATTTAATTTTGGTTTTCGTTCTGTAAATCCCGATCCGTTCACAGTCACTTCCTACAAATTAAATTGGACGGTATATCGCCCCTATAGTACCAATACCATTGACTCTACTTCCGGTGAAAAAAAAGTCGTAACTGTTTATGATGATGGTTATGTCGACAGTCCTTGGATAGAGATTTCCAAAACTCCAGATACGGATCCGACGATTCAGGAACACATTAAATATAATTTTACCATCACCAGCCAAGATACAGGTGCCGAATATACTGTCACTCTGGGTGGCAAAGATGGCGTCTGGCGTCAAAAATTGGAACTTCCTGCCGGCAAATACACTGTAGAGCAGAAAATGATCCAAAAAGATTCTTCTGCTTTCACCGTTTCCGTTGAAGATAAACAATATACAACCGACAAAAAATCTTCTATCACTGCATCTGTTCTGGGAAGCGGAAGCACTATAAGCCTTAAAAAACCAGCTGACCCCGACAACAAGGATCCCGACCGCCTGTATCGCCAGTACAGCTTCAAGATCACCGGTCCCAGTTTCCCTAATGGTGTAGATGTATCCCTGGCCGTCAATGAAATAAAGAAATTGAGAGAGTTACTGAGTGACAAAAACATTGCTGTCCCAGGCGCGGGAGGCGGATATGATCCGGGGGACTACACAATAACTCCTATTGATGACAACTATGTCGGTTTTGATCTGGATTACAGTGACAGCTGTACCGTAGCCATAGTAGGGAGTCCCGCTACCGTGACTATTACTAATACCTACAGCGAGGTAAAAGGTTCTTATCGGGTCGTTCACGAATACTATGCTGATGACAGTATGGATAAGGCATCATTAGATGGGATTAGCGAAATATCGCAATTTGCTGCCCCTGTTTTTGAGAAGTATACGCATGATAACGTAACCCGTGTCCCTACTTTTACCAGTGATGCAGGTACTTATATTTATGAATATAAAGCCTTCGCTTATGGCAACTATGGAACCTATGAGCCCACAGCCAAAACCGTAAGCGGAAATACTCCTGAAGTAGTCCTGAATACGGTAAATCCTGAAGAAAATCCAGACGCTTCCGGGAATGATCCTGTAGATGAACCGCCTGATATGCAAGATTCCGATGATATCATTTTTGACGGACAAAACCCTGAAACCGAAAATACAGATGGACAAAAACCGGGCACCGTGGCTCCCGGAGACTTGAATTCGGGTACAGAGATTTCCGATGGTCAGAATCCCGGAACAGAGACTCCCGACGGGCAAAATCCTGACGGAAAGAATCCGGATATCTCAGACTCCGGCGGACAAAGTCCTGATCCTTCTGCAGAAAATTCTGGAGGGCAGGATACGAACACCATTGACTCCAGCAGTCAAAATCTTTCTAACGGAGAAACATCCGGCATACAGGAACCTGATATCAACGATGCAGACAACGGAAGCTCTGAAGAAATAAACTCAATTGCAGAACTCTCCGTTATGGGCAGTTCTGCTACGGAAAAATTTTATGCCGGCATCGCCGGCGGCAGAAACTCCGCCTTGGAATGCTCCGACAACAATATTGTCAGGTGCTGGAATCCCGGCAACAGAAAACCTGTTGTAAAAACTTCCGCAAACAGAGTTCCATCTGTCAGAAATGCAGTCGCAGAGAACTCTGATGGCCAGAAATCTGATGATACACCCCCTGGCACGGATACCTTAAGCGGGCAGAGTCCTGATACAAATGCGCCCGCTGATACAACTTTTGACGAGATAGATCTAAGTGATGGCAATCCTAACGGCCAAACCCCTGACGGACAGAATCCCAATGGGACGGCTTCGGATTCTGAAGATGGCAGTAATAAAAAATTGGATGAGGAGCTTCCCGATGAACAAAACCCGATTGAAATATCATCCGATGAAACACTTTCCGGCAATGATATCCAGACGGCTGTCGAGCCCCTTGCCTATACCCTTGCCGCAGAAAACGGAAACTTTACAGATGATGGCACCTATATAGAAGATCCAGACAATAAAACCGGGATCGAGGCAACTGAAAACGGCGACAAGATCATTATTATAAAATATGTGCGCCGTAATATAGTCACAACCGGCTCTTACAAAGTAGTCCACCGCTATTACCTGCGGGACAGCAATGGAGATCATTTAGAAGGTACTGTCACTGATCCTGATGCGACCGGACTGCCTCTGGACTACACGATAAAATATACTGCAGAGAAAAATGTGCAGCAAAAGCCGCGTTACTCACCGACAGACAGCAGTATAACACATACCTATACTTTTGACAGCGCCGTGTACGGTCCATATAAAGACGGCTCCGGCAACGATGCCACTCATGAAGCCTATCAACCGGCGTCCGGTAAAGACTGCGTCTATTCCACGCCAAACGGCGATGAGGTCATTGTCCTTCGGTATGTGCGCACGGTATCCTACAATGTGGTTCATGAATATTATCTGCGCACTCCTGTGGAGGACACCGGCAACGGCTCTTCACCGGATATCACACCGCCAACTCCGGGAAGTGAAACCGGAGGAGAAACCTACACCGTCGGCAGTGTCAACAGCAGATCCGGCGATACGGAAGAGGAAGGCCGTGATGACGGATCCGGTGATTCGGAAGAGGACAACGGCGGAGACGATGGCGGCGGCGATACCGAAGTCAATTATCAGTATGATTACGAAGGGCGAACCCGAATAAGTACGATCACCGGCAACCTGAACGAAACATATACGGAAGCAAGGGTGGACAGAATAGTCGGCTTCAGGCCCCAATCTGCTCCAACTGAATACCGGTACACTCCTTACGCCTACTCCTACGGTAAACTGGCAACAGGCAGCGATCGGGGCTATACAGAAGATTCATCCATGCCTAATGCCATCGCCACCACAGACGGCGATCAGGTCATTATCATAAAATACTACCGTGACCTGACTTCAACGCCGGAACCCGAGCCCACTTCCCCTGATCCCGGTCCAAACCCGGGCGGAGGGCGCGATCACGACCCGGACCCTGATCCCGAGCCGGAGCTTATTCCTGAACCGGAACCCGAGCCGGAACTGCCGACAGAACTGCCGGATCCCAATGATCCTGACAGCCCTGATAAGATCACTATCATGGAGGACGGCGTCCCCAAAACCTATGTAAAGGTATGGGATCCGCGGATCGATGAATGGGTATATATCCCTGAGGAGGATGTTCCGCTGTGGGGCTTTCCCCTGACCGGCGACAACTCCCATCTCGGGCTGTGGCTCATTCTGTCCGGCGCTTCATTTGCTGGGATCCTGTTCCTGTGGACCGGCAGAGATAAGGAGATATCGCGAAAGAAGAAGGATTGATCTGACTCGGTGAATCCTGAACATGCACAGGTTTGCTAACCTGTATACAATCGAGCGGGGGAATGTTCTTCTCCACTACTCGCCGCGTGGGGCGCACGCTGCCTAAGCAGCAAATTCCTCTGTGCGCCCCTCCCCTGCCCGCATCCGTCGGCAGACGCCCTCAAAGCCCTTGTAAGTTACATCATTTGCAGCACAGCTGCTCGTTAGCTTATGAAATTCGCCCTAAAAATATTTTATTTTCATACATTTTGATGAAATGGAACATGATTTGATTGACCTCATCTATAATTCACGCTATGATCATTTTCGTAGAATCGAAATATCATATCCACCGGACAGATCCGCTGTAAAAACTTAAAAACAAAAAGGAGGCCGCAATGAAACGTTTTTCAGAGCTCAAATACTTTCGCCCGGACGGCGAAGCACTGCTTGCCGATATAGCTGGCGCCGCCGGGGCATTTAAAACTGCCGAAAACTACCAGACCGCCAGAGAAATCTTCCTGGATTTAAACAGGAAACAGGAGCATTTTGACACCATGGCAGAGTTCGCCTCCATCCGCAGCAGCATCGACACGCGGGATGAATTTTATGAAAAAGAAATGAAGTATTTCCACGGCATCAGGCCAAGGATCAGCGTGGAGATGAAAAAATTTTACAAAGTATTTTTGGAGAGCATATTTCTCCCCGATTTTGAGGGAGAGTTTGGAAAATTATATATAGAAAATGTGCAAAGCCGCATGCGCCTTGCCGCAGAATGCAATATAGAGCTTCAGGTCAGAGAGAGCACGCTGATACAGGAGTATCACCGCACTGCCGCCGCGCCTCAGGCGGAGTTTCACGGGGAAATCTTAAACTTCTACGGGCTTTTAAAGAAAATGCAGGATCCCGACAGAAAAATACGGAGGGAAGCGATGGATACGTGGTCCTCACTGTATGAGTCCATCTCCGAAAAGCTGGATGCCATCTACAGCGAGCTTGTCGGCATCCGCCTCAAACTGGCTGAAAATCTCGGTTTTTCGGGCTATGAGGAGATGATCTTTCTGCAGAATAAGCGCTATACTTACACCTCTGAAGATGTGGCAGCGTTCCGGGAACAGATCCTCCGCCACATCGTTCCGGTCTGCAATCGGCTGATAGAAGAGCAAAAAAACCGGCTCGGCATTGAAACGCTCCACTACTACGATGAGGCCCTCATGTTCCCAGAAGGAAATGCCGTACCCACAGGAACAAAGGATGAAATGCTTGCGAATGCGGGAAAAATGTACCGCGAGCTCTCCGACGCCACAGGAAAATTTTTTGACTTTATGCTGCGATACGATCTGTTTGACCTTGAGACTAAACCCGGCAAACAGCAGGGCGGCTACTGTACGGTGCTCGCCGAATACAAGGCTCCCTTTATCTTCTCAAACTTCAACGGGACGGATGCGGATGTGGAAGTGCTGACACATGAAGCCGGGCACGCATTTCAGGCTTTTGAGTCTCTCCGCAATGTGCCTCTCTCCGAACAGACCTTTGCCTCTGAGGAGGTGGACGAGATCCATTCCATGACTATGGAATTTTTTACCTATCCCTGGATGGAATTATTTTTCGGGGATCAGGCAGAGAAATACCGCAGATCCCACCTGTGGAGCGAACTGATCTTTCTGCCCTATATCGCCTGTGTGGATGAGTTCCAGCACCGCGTCTACCTGGAAAAGCTGACAGACAGCGCACAAAGGCGAAACGTGTGGCGCGCACTGGAAAAGAAATATATGCCCTGGCGCGATTACGACAGCAATGCTTTTCTGGAACAGGGCGGATTCTGGATGCAGAAGCTGCATATTTTTGTCTGCCCTTTCTACTACATCGAGTACGCGCTGGCACGCA
Organism: uncultured Lachnospiraceae bacterium; assembly: GCA_910584915.1. Classification (GTDB taxonomy): domain Bacteria; phylum Bacillota; class Clostridia; order Lachnospirales; family Lachnospiraceae; genus 1XD8-76. Next base: position 16,361 of record CAJUDM010000009.1, on the reverse strand, counting down.
TCGGATCCCTGGAATACTACAGCCGGATGGCAGATGATTTCCGAGGCGCTTTTGAAGATTATCACCGTCTCTGCCGCGCCGGCGGTACCAAAAGCTACCCTGAGCTTCTCGCCCTGGGAAATCTGAGCGATCCCTTTGAGGAGGGGACGGTGGAGAGAGTTATGGGCGCCGTTGCGAGATTGTTATAATGCCTTTCTTTATATGGCAGACGGGGCTGTCGCAAAATCAGTCTACTGTTTTGCGACAGCCCCATCATAACCTGCATTTCTCATATTCCCAGAGGCAGGTTTGTCATCGCTTCCCGCCCGCCCCTTAAAAATCACTTCTATTACCCTTTCCGCAGCTCACAGCATATTTCACTGTTTAACACAATGTCAATCCGGCTGGCTCTCAGTCCTCTCTGATCTCCCGATCAGCACTTTCTTCCCGCATAATTCACGGAGAAAAACTGCTCCGTCATGCTCATCGTCAACGTCTTTCCGAATCGCCTGGGGCGGGTGATCAGCGTGACGCTGTCTCCGCTCTCCCGCCACTCTCTGATAAAAGATGTTTTGTCGACGTAAAAGTATCCCTCTCTTCGGATCGTCTCAAAATTCTGATGTCCGATACCCACTGTTCTCGCCATACCGCACCTCCCGCATCCATCGGCGGACGCCCTCAAAATCATTGTAGCATGCTTTTATTTTGGGGACAAATCTTTTTGCAGTATGCTCTGTTTACACTTATCCCTCTTTAAACAGCTCCCCGCATATCGTCTGTATTATAATATCCAACGAAGCTGCCCCCGGATCCGCCGTCCCGAGTCCTCTCTCCGCCACATAAAACCCTCTGCCCCTTTTAGCTGTCATCTGCCCTGTTGCCTTCACCCCTTCCGCGGACGCCCTTGCCGCCGCTTTTGCCGCCGCACGGATATCACCGTTCTCCGCCTCCTCCGAAAACTCCCGGACAGCAGGGATCAATACATCCATCAGCGTTTTGTCTCCCACTTTTGCCTGACTTCTCTCCAGGGTGGACTCCAGCGCACGGTTCAGTATTCCCGCGATACTCTTCGCATCGTATACTGTCTCCTTCTTTGCTGCGCCCGCCGCCTTCCTCATAAAAAAGCCAAGCAGCGTGGAGGCGGTTCCTCCGCCCGCGGTGAGCAGCGTCATCCCTGCATTTTCCAGAATTTCCACATTGCTCATCTCCCGCCATTCCGGGAGCATCAGCTTCACAGTGTTAAAGCATTTCTTCATATTAAATCCATGCTCTCCATCGCCCATTACCGCATCCAGCTCATCCAGATACTCGGCATTCTTCTCAATATGATGCGCAATTTTTTCAAGTATTTCGCAAAAATCCATCTGCTTCCTCCTAAAACTGCTTAAATCCCGCGGTATCAGCCGGCGCCAGCAAAAACCGTTTTCTGCGTTCGTCCAACTTCATAATGGACACGGACGCCCCCGCCATCTCCAGGCTTGTCATATACTCTCCCACATACGCTTTCGCTATCCTGATCCCTTCCCCCGTCAGCTTCATATGTACTTCCCTGTACAAAATATACAGTTCCATCAGCGGCGTGCTTCCCATACCATTTACCAGAACACAGACCTCCTCCCCTTCTTCGAGAGGCATATCCGCAAGCAGCTTCTCCAGCATTATCTCCACCAGATTATGAGCCGTATCCACCTTCATCCTTCTGATGCCGGCCTCCCCGTGGATACCGGTTCCCAGCTCCATCTCTTCCTCTCCGAGTGAAAATCCCGGTTTGCCGACCGCGGGGATGATACAGGGTGACAATGCAAAACCGATCGTCCGTACATTGTCCGCCGCACTCTGAGCCGCTTCCTTCACTTCCTCAAGGCTGCCGCCCGCCTCCGCACAGGCACAGGCGACCTTCTGCACGAGCATCGTACCCGCCACGCCGCGTCTTCCCGTCGTATCAGCGTTCTCCTCCACAGCTGCATCATCATGCACCTTTACTTTCGCTGTCTTGATCCCCTCCTCCTCCAGCAGTTCCATAGCCATATCAAAATTCAGATTATCTCCGGTATAGTTTTTTGCGATGATCAGCACTCCCCTCCCGGCATCGACGGCTCTGATGGCTTTCATCATCTGATCGACGCTCGGAGAAGTAAACACATCTCCCGCACAGGCGGCATCCAGCATTCCCTTTCCGACAAATCCGCCGTGAGCCGGCTCATGGCCGCTGCCGCCGCCCGAGATAACGCCGACCTTCCCGGGGACGGGCGCATCCTTTCTGACGACCACACCCGTCCCCGGCAGAACGCGGATATCCTGATTTGCCAGCCGCATCCCCTCTATCATATCCCTCACCACATCATCCGGTCTATTGATTATTTTTTTCACGCTTCTCCTGCCTCCTTCTCTCTATCCCTCTCCAGCTCTCCGCTGCACGCCTTACGATCTCATGTTCTGCGGGAAGGCCTGTCACTCTGCTCACCGCCTGCTCTATCCCGTACTTCCCGATCCAGCTCTGGATCGTCTCCGCCGCAGCATCCCCGGGCGCATCAAAAGCCATGCCGTGTGCGATCGACAGGATCAGGTTCTTCGGATCCACTCCATTTTCCAGGCACAGGCAGGCATTCTCCGTCAGCCTGTCATGGCGCGCCAGCTTCCTCAGCGGATCAAAACCGACCCGCGTGACCGGATCACAGAATGCATCCTTTGAATCCGGGAATACCGCCAGATCCCACAGCTCTTTTTCCGAAATATGGTACGCTTTCGCCAGGACGGGGACCGATTCCTCCAAAACACCCCTTACAACAGCTGATATCTCCTCATCAGCCTTCGCCTCGTCGATCATCCTGTATCCCTTCAGATAACCCGCATACGCGCAGGCGGCATGCGCCGTATTGATAGTATGTACCTTCAACATTTTTAACAGTTCCATATCCGCCCGGCACTTTTCTATCCAGGGCACACCGCGCAGATCCGCATACACCGGTTCTCCGACCAAAAGCGGGCACACCACGCCCGCCTCCAGCTTTAAAGAACTGTTGCTCTCCGCGCCCACGGGCCTTCTCACCACAGTGTCCACCAACGCCACCTTCTGCCCATACCATTTTCGCCCTTCCGCATCCAGCCCGCCTCTTATCTGGCTATCTATCTCCGGTATCAGGCCGTTCTCATTTGTACACGGAAACATGGTGAGATACTTTGACGGATTCCTTCTGCTTCTCCGTTCCAGCATCGGAAGTATATAGGATATGGCATCCCTGATATCCTCCGGGTACAGGCACAGCGCGATCACGTCCGCCTCTGTTATTTCATCTTCACATGATCCCTGCCTGTCCGTCAGAAACGCTCTGTAGCCGCTTACCACCTTACGTCCGGTATCCTCCGCCCGATATTCCGTCACCTCATACTGCCCGCACCGCAGCGCTTCGACCACTTTCGGATCTCTGTCCAGAAAAGATACCTCCCATCCGCCCTCTGAAAATATTATTCCGAGATGTCCTTTTCCTTCCCTTCCCGCTCCTATCACCACAATCCTTCCCATACGCGCTCAGTCCTTCGCCTCCGGGTATTCATTGCACAGCAGGCGGTATGCCGGTTCATCCTCCTCGATAGCCGGGAAACGCCCCAGTTCTTTCAGAAAACAGTTGTCTGTATTGTCATCATTGCACATGGATACCTCCCCGATCAGGACCTCCCTTGTCCCGGGTTCCACACGGATCTCATGATAATAGTACGGATAGAGCGTTACGCTCTGACCGGGCGTCAGGCATATCTCCGTGCCCGCCGGAACCATGTACCTTCTCCCATCAGAACAGATCTCCACCTCCTTCTCCATGTTCATGCTGTTGTCCTCGTTGGCACAGTACAGTTTGACCAGGAGATTTCCCCCGCCGCGGTTGATGATATCCTCCATCTTATTCCAGTGAAAGTGCATCGGCGAGATCTGCCCCTCAATATTCCTGCATAGCTTTTCCGCATAGGTTTTCGTGTATTTCGGATCATGTACATTTCCGTTGCGGAGAGTGATCAGCGTATTGCCCAGCTTCTCCCAGTCTCCCTCCCCGTAATCCGTCACATCCCATCCCAGCATATTGTCCCGGATCTCGTCGTATTCATGTCCCTTCTGCTGCCATTCCTCCGGCGTAAAGTTTAAAAAATCCGGCAGATTGAATCCCACCTTTCTGATCAGTTCCTCCATCTCGCGAATCCGCATATTTACCTCTGAACGTTTCATTTTTACCTCCATTTCCGCGCCGCTTTTTGCGCATACTTTCCATCTCATTCCAACCTGCAGTCTTTCAGATACATAGCTTTCATGCATCTCCATGCATTGAACTTATTTCCCTGTTATACTCTCTTTAAAACTTTCCACTTCTTCCCTCGTGGGCACGCTGGACATCGCCCCTGTTCTCTGTATGGAGAGCGCCGCCGCTTTATTTGCATACACCGAAGCCTCAAAGACATCCCTCTCTGTCATATGTCTCAGATCCCCGTGTAAGAGCATCCAGCTTAAAAATCCTCCCAGAAAACAGTCCCCGGCCCCTGTCGTATCCACGACAGGAACCCGACAGGCAGATACACGGCCTTCGCAGTCCGGCAGAATGAAGCTGCTTCCACCTTCACCCTCCGTGACAAGGATAAGCCCCGCCCCATATTCCATAAGACTCCTTGCCGCTTCCACCGTGCGCGCTCCTGTCAGAAATTCCAGTTCCTCCTCCGTCACTTTCACAATGTCAGCCCATTCTAACGGTGTGCGCAAAATTTCTAAAGCTTCCTCTCTCGTGCGGTAATAATTTGCCCTGTAGTTCACATCATAGGAGATCATAAGCCCCCTCTTTTTTGCCTCCTCCATCAATCTCGGCTGTGACTTTCTGGTCTTTCCCCATATCATCGCATTGGAAGAGACGTGCAGCAGACGGCAGTCAAAAATTTTCTGCGTATCTATCTGCTCATAATCCACCATTTTGTCAGCTCCCGGTTGATTGACAAAGGAATATTCCCTCTGACCGTTTTCTTTCAGATCGACAAAAGTCAGGTTTGTCCCACACTCTGATGTGAGGATCATGGAACTGCTGTCCACATGGAAATCCGCGATCCTCTCCCGCAGAAACCTGCCGAAGCTGTCGTCTCCGACGCCGCCGATAAATACGCTCTCAATCCCCTGTCTCGCCGTCACGACACAAAAATTTGCCACGCTTCCCCCGGGACATGCCTTGTAGGTGATGCAGCCGTCCCCTGCGTTTTTCCCGTCATCCACAGGAATAAAATCGACAACACTCTCCCCGAAACCGGCTATTTTACAATTCATGATACCCTCCGTTATTCCAGATTCGTATGATTCAAAAACATTTCGTCCGAATTCTTTCCCCGTTTATCCATCAATTTCAAAATGATGAGATCCAGCACCAGAAGGACGCACTGCTCAAACAGGGACGCCATCGGCTGGATCGAACTCACCTTTACGCGATCCTCCCTGTTCAGGCGGTTCAGCTTTGTGGCAGGCGCATTGATATAGACCGGGTAATCCGCCATACTGTCCAGGCTGGAGCCTGAGGCGATCGTGATAAGCCCTAACTTTCCGCCAAGCTTTTTCGCTTTCTCCGCAACGACCACCTGACCGCCGGTCTCCCCGGAACCTGAGGCGATGATCAGAATATCTCCCTCCGCCAGCCCCGGCGTCACCACCTCTCCCAGTACATACACCGAGATCCCCATATGCATCAGCCGCATCGCAAATTCCCGGATACTTAATCCCGATCTTCCCGAACCCGAAATAAATACATGAGGCGCCTCCATGATAGCCTCTGTCAATGCTTCCACCTGCGTATTATCCACGGTGGACAATGCTGTCGATATCTCCGAAACGAGTTCATCCATATATTCAAGTTTCTTCATGCCATGCCTCCTTCGCCAACTGATCTATTTTTCTCATCTCCCCGCACAGATCCTCTGCCGCAAACAGCCGGCTCCCCAGTACGATATGATCCGGCTTCAATGCTGCGATCTCACAGATATTCTGCGCTCCGACCCCGCCTGCCACCGCGCACTTTGTCTTTTTCAGAACCTGTTTTGCAACACGCAGCTGCCCGACCGGCGTCCTGTCTCCTCTTCCGTCAAATGCGGTATGTACCTGAATATACTCTGCGCCCAGCCCATCAAACTCCATAAGCCTCTCCTCCAGATCCTGCACGGCGATCATGTCGATCATCACCTTCGCCCCATCCTCCTTCGCCTGTCTGATGGCATTTTTTACCGTATCCGGGTTTGCCGCACCGCACACGGTGACTATAGATGCTCCCGCCTCAAACGCGATATGCGCCTCGTAATCGCCGGCATCCATCATCTTGTAATCCGCCAGAATATCATGTTCCGGAAAATGCTTTCGCATCTGTCTGATCGCCTCCTGCCCCTTTCTGAGCACGAGCGGAGTCCCTATCTCAAATACCTGTACATATTCCTTCAAAATTTCAGCCTTTCTGACCGCCTCCTCCAATGTAAATGTATCAAGCGCAATCTGATATGTCATTTTTTCCTCATTTCCGCACAGTTTTTGACTCAATTTATTGAATCTGTGCATTATCCTCAATCTATCTCTCCTTCATCCCCATCAGCTTATTTTCTGTTTCAACTTCGGCAGGAATATACTGAGCAGGACCGCGCAGAACAATAATGTCGCCCGGATCACATACTGCATATACACGCTCACATCTAAAAGTGTCATGCCGTTGGCTATCACGCCGATAAAGATGATGCCGAGCATCGTTCCGCTGATCCTTCCCACGCCGCCTGTCATGGAAGTGCCTCCGATCACCACCGCAGAGATAACATCCGTCTCCCAGCCTCTCCCAAAATTAAATGTCGCCTGCAGAACCTGCGCGGAATTGATAAAACCTCCTATCGTCGCAAAAACTGCGGTTGCCGCAAAACAGAATATCTCTGTTGTCATTACATTGATGCCTGCAAGACGCGCCGCCTCCGCATTCCCTCCCACTGCATAGACCGCTCTGCCGATCCTCGTGTATCCCATCACAAAAAATGAAACAAGAAATATGATCACCAGAATGATCGCGGGAATCGGAATATTGCCCACTCGCCCCACGCCGATATGATTAAACCAGTCCGGCATTTTTCCCGCGATCGGAAAACCGCCGCATATGATCCCTGCGAGCCCGTACAGAAACAGCTGGGCGGCAAGCGTGATGATAAATGCCGGCATTCCGCACCGCACCTGAAAAAATCCGTGAAACGCTCCGAGTCCGCCGGAAAAAATGACCGCTGTCAGCATACCGATGATCGCTGCTGCCGTAAGGCTCATTCCGCTCATTCCCGGCAGATTCTCACAGGCAAACGCCGCGATAACTCCGGCGATCGCCACGACAGATCCTATGGACAGATCGATCTGCCCTGCAATGATGACCATCGTCATACCAAATGCGATCACCCCTTTCATGGAAATCGCCTTTAAAATGTTCAGCCAGTTTGTCACTGTCAAAAATGACGGCGCCGCAAAGGATAAAAACAGGATCAGCAGGATCAGAACGATCGCTATGATATGGTCCAGTATAAATATTTTTACAGCTCTGCCATGAAATTCATTGATTCTCAACTGTTATCAGGCCTCCTTTCTCCTGTATACGATCTCCGGCGGTATCTCGCCGGACATACAGCATGCATATAATTCGTCTATGGGGCATTTATCCGGGTCTACCTCCCCCGCAAGCTTCCCGTGGCACATGATAAGAATACGGTTGCACACTTCCAGAAGTTCCTCCAGCTCCGTCGAGACAAATATTGTGGATATCCCCTCCTTGCTCCCTTTCCACATGATCTCGAATATCTGCTGTTTCGCATTGACGTCAATTCCCCTCGACGGCTCGTCATACAGCATGATCCGCGGATTAATGCTCAGCCAGTTTCCGACAACCACTTTCTGCTGGTTACCGCCTGAGAGCGTACTGCAGGGGGAATCCATGTCCGGGATCCGTATCTGGAGATCCCTGACCTGTTTCTTTGCATTTTCAGTCCGCTTTTTCTTATCTTCTATATATTTCCCGATCGTATTGGCTCTGATGCTCGCATAGTTCAGATTGTCCTTCACGGAATGCATCAGGATAACTCCCTGCGTCTTGCGTTCCTCCGGCGTCAGCCCAACTCCGGCATCGATCAGGTGGATCGGATCGAATTTCTCTATCCTCTTCCCCTCTATCTCGACAGTGCCCTCCTGAAACTTATCCGCACCGAAAATAGCCCTGAGCAGCTCCGTTCTTCCCGAGCCCAGCATTCCCGCTATGCCCAGGACTTCTCCCCTGTATAGATCAAATGTGATATTTTGAAAAGTACGTTTCTGCGTCAGTCCTCTCACCGACATGACTATATCTCTCCCCGGAACCACGTCCTCCGGGCGGTGCCGCAGAGAAACCTCGCCGAACATCATATGGACAATCTCTCTGTTATCAATATCCCCAACCGGTCTCTGCCCGATAAATTCCCCGTCTCTGAGCACTACGATCTCATCTGCCACCTGCTTAAGCTCCTGCAGTTTGTGTGTGATATAGATCACGATAATATCCTGTTCCTTCAATTTCCGCACAAAGGAAAGAAGGTTCTGCACTTCGTGCTGCGCAAGTGCGGATGTAGGTTCATCCAGCATAAGGATCTCAGGGGAAAAGCTCATGGCCCTTGTGATTTCCACGATCTGCTTCTGCCACATACTCAGATCCTTTATCAAAGCGCGGGGATCTATGGAAACTCCCATAGTTTTTAGCAGGCCGTCCGCCTTTCTGTACGCTGTCTTCCAGTCGATCATCCTTCCCTTTTTGGGCATACGATTCAAAAATATGTTTTCCGCAACTGTCAGTCCCGGTATCAGGCTCATCTCCTGATATACGGTTACGATCCCCTTATCGTGGGCTTCCTTCGGCGTCTTAAAATGAAGCTTTTCACCGTCCATAAGAAGTTCGCCGTCTGTCGGCTGTATCACACCGGCAAACAATTTGACCAAAGTCGATTTCCCGGAGCCGTTTTTACCGATCAGGGCATATACCTTCCCGCTCTCCATCTCAAAACTCACTTTGTCGAGCGCGCGGCATCCCGGATAATCTTTTATAATATCTCTGGCTGCTAATTTCATGTCCGCACCTTTCTGCCGAATGGCCTCCAAGTTTTTTGAAACGGCTCCCAGCTGTCTCACATCCCTGCAGCAGCTGGGAACACCGGTCTGTATATTATTTATAGTTTTCTTCTACATAGGTTTCGACCGCTTCCGGATCATCGCGAGTGAGCAGAAAGCCGGGTGTGGATTCCGTGGTTCCCACTGCCTCCACTTCGCCTTTCAGATACTGGATGAGCAATGTCGCCGAGCTGTAGCCCTGAGAATAGGGATCCTGCACTACGATCGCCTGAAGAATATCATTCTCATCCAACAGCTGCTGACAGATACCCTCCTGCGCGTCATATCCAAACGCATACATCTCACCGGCTTTGCCGCTCTGCGCAACAGCCTGCACCAACCCCTGCAGTCCGCCGCCGTTCGCACCGTAGAATACATCAATGTCCGGGTGCGCAGTGATCATATCGCTTGCTGCGCTCAGAGCCAGATCCTCCTTCTCAGCACCCTGGTTGGCGACGATCTCATATTCAATGCCCGCCTCATCCAACGCCGCAAAGAATCCGCCGTATCTGTTGGAAGACTGCTCCGGCAGCTGATGATCATAGTGGATCAAACCTACTTTGATCGGCCTGTCATACTTTTCGGCGATCCACTTCGCCGCATATTCACCGACCTGATGGCCGTTCGCATAGTCGTCGGACGCATAGCCGCCCACCAGAAAATCAGAATCCGAAATTTCCATATTGACGGAGCCGATGGCAACGCCCTGGGCGGATGCCGCGCCGAGGCTTGCCAGAGACGCCTCTTTGTCAAGCGGCGCGATACAGATCGCATCCACGCCCTGCCCCGCATAAGTATTGATCAGTTCCACCTCTCTGGACTGGTCGTTATTGGAATTGGAGGATACAAACTCTACACCATTTTCCTCACATGCCTTTTTCATCCCGTTGATCAGTGCATTCATAAACTCGTCATCCTGAAATACGATCCCGGCAACCGTCAGCTCCTCCCCTGCAGGTTCGCTCTCCGCCTCTTCAGCAGGCTCAGCATTCTCCTCCGCAGCTTCTGCCGCCGTTTCCTCTCCCGCCTGTGCATCATTTGTTTTCTCATCAGCTTCCGCGCCGCACGCCGCCAGCAGCGAAGCCGCCATAGACGCGACAAGTATCATAACAGCCAATTTTTTCTTCATGATAAATCCTCCATTCTCAAAATAAGGTTTAAAAGTTAGTGAACAATACCCCTGCTTCCCGGAACATCCTTTTTCCGATGGCTCTTCATTAAATACGTATTTAATAACAGTATAAACCGTATTTAATTTTATAATTACGTATTTATCTGTTGTCACTTACTATAACATAACAATTATGTCCGGTCAAGGATATTTTTATTTATATTTAATTAAAATTTACCTGTTTCGGTTCTCTGGGCGCAAATTATATATCCTTATTGCACAAATTTTCAAAAAAATACTTGTAATTATTTTAATTTGCGGTATGATATAAAAGAACAATAATACCTGCTTTATCCTTTATCCTTTCATTAATTACGTATTTATTGTAAAAATATAAATAAATGATAAGAGAAGGAGAATTCAAATGGATAAAAAACTTTCGGTATTATTTGTCGGTGAAACAACGATCGCACAAAACGGCAGCATAAAAGGATATGATCTGACCTACAGTGTCTCATATGATGAGTCCTACCTTCCTGTGAAAAATATGATCGAATCACTGGGCCATACATTTACCCATATTCCCTGCCATCTGGCAGCGCGGGATTTTCCCCGCACAGAGGAAGAACTGCAGCGATATGATGTGATCCTTTTCAGCGACATCGGTTCCGATATTTTTCTGTTGCTTCCCGATATGTGTAAGAGCGGGAAAAGAACTGTCAATCTGTTAAAACTGGTACGGGAATATGTGGGGGACGGCGGCAGTTTCGGAATGATCGGAGGATATTCCACCTTTCAGGGATATGAGGCAAAAGGCAACTATAAGGATACGCCCATCGAGGATATCCTTCCTGTCACCCTGCTCTCCCGCGATGACCGTGTGGAGGTCCCGGAGGGAGCAGATCTGATCTGCGATCCTTCACGGCATGAAATATTGAACGGATTTCCTGAAAAATGGCCGTATATCCTCGGCTATAACCGTCTGATTCCCAAACCTGACGCCGATGTGATCCTGACATTTGAAAAGGATCCTATTATAGCATTGGGAACTTATGGACAGGGCAGAACAATGGCATATGCCACTGACTGCACGGCGCACTGGGCGCCCAAAGATATGACCGACTGGGAATACTATCCCATTTTGTGGAACCGGCTCCTGCATTGGCTCGCCGGAAAATAATACTATGACGGAAGGAAACGCTCCGCTTTGAATTACGAGAATATCACACTGGACAGAACATCCAAAACACCACTTTATCTACAACTCAAAAAAATTTTTTTAGACGCGATCCATGAGAAGGAACTATGCAGCGGCGACCTGCTGCCCAGCGAAAATGAGATCGCCAGGCTCTTTTGTATCAGCAAGGCGACTGTACGGCAATGTATGGGGGAATTATCCAACGAAGGGTATATAGAAAAAAGACGTAACCGGGGAACCATCATCCTCGGCCAGAAGCTGAACATCGGCTATTCCAGCGAGATCGGTGATTTCTCGGAGCGCATCCGGGAGATGGGCATGCAGCCCAAGACGGAACTGCTTGCTTTAAAGGTGGAAGATTGTAATAAGCAGATCTCTCAGTTTTTAAATCTTGACGAATCAAAAAAGATCATACATCTGACTCGTCTAAGGTATGCCAACAATTTTCCGATCGTATACATCGATTCCTTTTTGCCCTACGAATCCTGCCGCCCTGTGCTGAGCCACGATCTGGAAGCCGAATCCCTGTACTCCATTCTTGATAAGGAACCTTCGGCACAGCTTCATATCCAGCGTGTAGTGAGGACCGTCTACGCTTCCGAAGCATTGCCGGAAATCGCGGAAAAATTTAATGTCCGTACAGGCTGCGCCATGCTGACCGTTGAGACGATCGCGTACAATAAAAACAGCGTTCCCATAGAGTACTCTGTTTCTTATTCTCCCAATGCCAGGAACCAGTATTCTTTCACACTGAATCGTTAGCTTATCCAAACTGCCGCCCTGTCATTGTTTCCTGACAGGGCGGCAGTTTGGATATTCCTGCTCAGTCTGGCTGTCTCTGTTCAATTTGGCTGATCCTGTTCAGTTTGTCTGCTCCGACTCCCCGATCAGCACCTCTTTCCCCCGAAATGCAAATCCGTACTTCCTGATCCGCTCCGCAGGGATTCCCCTCGTCCTCAAAACTTCCCCATACTTCTTTTCCTCGATCTGAGCAAGAGCTGCCTGCACGGTATCCTCCAGAGAGATTTCCCGTTTGGGATTCATCACTTTGAATTCTATAATGATCGCATCCATACTTTTATCAGGATTCTTCGGCTCTATCATAATATCATATCTCCCGAAACCACTCTCCCGATTGGAGGTTATAACGTACTGCTCCGCCAGATCCACCATCAGCCCCAGCACAAAACCATGGTAGAAGCGCTCCGGCTCCGCCTGCTCCGAAGGTTTCTTTCCCACATCAAAACTGCCAAACATCGCAAGTGCCACCCTGTTCATATACGTATTCATCGCCTCCGTATCATCCTCCAGAAGCGCCCGGATAAAATCGCCGTAATTGTCCTCCTGCTCCGCAAACCAGCCGCTGACCAGATCCTCGAACATCAGATGCACTTCCCTGTTGGTCAAAGTCAGCGTATAGTACCAGCGCCCGGTTCTCTCCACATACTCTTTCTTCAAAACTTTCAGATATCCTGCCGCCAGCAGAAGGCTCCACACGGCGTTCTTTTTTACGGTAAGCTGGTCGTATACGATCTGTTCGTCTATCTCCATCCGAAGCGTCCCGCCTCGCATCAGCTCCTCAAAATCCTGTTTTATATTTTTGCTTCCCTCGCGGAGAAATGCGTTGACCAGAGAGTTGGAGCTGGTGTTCGCCCAGTATGCCGAAAAATTCCCTGTTTTTAAGTAATTCAGGATAGACCACGGATTATATATCTCCCCCGTCTTCCCGAAGGTAAAGCCGTCATACCAGCGCTTGACCTCCTCCTTTTTATCTCCCATCCCATACTCATCCAGTGCGGCAAACACTTCCTCCTCCGTAAAGCCGAAACTGTCCCCATACAGATCGGAAGTTGACGTCACCACTGTCAGATTGTTCAGGTCGGAAAAAATGGATTCTTTGCTGACTCTTGTGATTCCTGTCAGGATTGCCCGGTCGAGAAACGGGTTTGTCTTGAATGCAGCATTAAAAAGCCCTCGGATAAACTCAGTCAGTTCTTTCCAATAGCCATATACATACGCCTCCTGCATAGGCGTGTCGTATTCATCCAACAGGATAATGACATTTTTCCCATAATATCGAAAGAGATAATCTGACAGAGCTCTCAAAGAGCCTGACGCCATATATTTCTCCATATCCGCCGACACCTGCCGGTACGCCTTTTGTTCTTCCTCGCTCAGGCAGCCACTTTCAAGTAAAAAATCATATTTTCTATATATATCCGCAATAATTTTGCATATCATCTTTCTGGCATCAGAAAATCGGGTTTCCTTCACACTGGCAAAGGACAGACTGATCACTGGATAAGTCCCCTGCACTTCTCTGTACTTCTCCTCCTGCCAGATGGAAAGTCCCTCAAACAGTTCTCCCCTGCCCGCATAATCCACAGAGAAAAACTGTTCCACCATACTCATTGTCAGCGTTTTCCCGAACCTTCTGGGGCGGGTGATCAGCGTAACGGCATCATTATTCTCCCACCATTCTTTTATAAAATTTGTCTTATCGATGTAAAAACAGTTGTTCTGCACCAACGTCTCAAAATTTTGATGCCCTATGCCGACGACTCTTGCCATACCACACCCTCCGCATTCGCCCGATAACAGCTCTGCTAAACCTGAAAACAGTTCCCACAACAGTATTATATCATAAATCTGCGATTCATGATCGACATTCGCCGCTCACCGGACAAGCAAGCTTGCCCTTCTCGCTAACGCTCATTATATCATAAACTCGCAAACCCGCGCTTTCAGCGCTTTCTGTCCGATTTCATCGGACGTTTGCTCGTTAATGTCCACAGAAAAACAAATGCCCGCTTCGCAGCCACTTGCTTTTCTTTTGTGGACATTATATCATGCCATCATTTTTCAAACAATTATTTTCCGCCCCCTGCACCTGGTCCCTTGTGCCACGGCCACTCAGCACAGTCTATACCCTTCCCTCTCCGCCAACTCCAGACATGCCCTCGTCACATACTCCTTATGCTTATACTCAAATTCCTCCCCATAATTTTCGTCCCGCATGCTGATCCGCGTATCCGTAAATTCCGTGTACGGTGCCAGCTTTTTCACATATCTGGCGAGTGCATTGTAGACTTTTGTCAGGCATTTGGGCCTCGGGATATATTCTCCATCCTCATCATAATACCCTGTGATACAGTATATCCTCTCCCTCATGATCTCTCTTTTCTCCCGCGCCCCGCAGACGCCCGCCGATTCCCCGAGGACAAAAGAATAGCCCGCCTCGATAACGGCGTTGCCGGTCGCGTTGAAACCATAGTCCAACCGCTCCACCTCGTTGTATTTTTTAATCTCCACATCTCCAGCCTCCGGAAGATGAAAATAGTAACTGATGCGCTTATGTTTTCCGTAAGGCACAACTATACCGATATCGCCGCCCTCCGTGACCTTCCCCGCATCCAGATCCTCCCTGATGATCTTACAGCCCAGGTCAAGCGCCTTCTGCGCCAGCAGCAAAAAACTCTCATAATCCATCCAGTAGTTGATCTGCTTCCCCACCTGTGGCCCTGCCTTTCTCCTGCAATTCTTTCAGATGCCAGACTGACATATCGCCTGACAGTGATATCACCATAAACGAAAGCCGGCTGCCCCGTGTTTTCGGCACTCCCACAGCCGCCAGGCAAATCCGCACGGTTCACTGCCCGCCCGGATTAAAACCTCCGCTTTCTCCCCAGCAAAAAAGGAGCAAACCTGTTGATCGCCGCAATACACCCCGCCTCCAAAACCAAAATAACCCCGACCACATTCACAAAGAAAAATACCCTGTTTCCCATCGGAATAAACCTATTGACCCTATTCGCCAGGTTCAGAGCGATATACAGGAAATAGAAATCGATATGCGTCGCCATGACGATCAGCGAATTTTTTCCGAAAAACACAAGCGGTTTAACAGGCGGACAGCTTTTACAGATCAGAAGGATCCCCGCAAAGGAGATCATCGCAGAAAAATAGAATAAAACAGGTATCTCCCCGAAGCTCAGGCTGCGGAAATCAAAGTAACCGTTCGCCACGCTGACCGGAATGCCCGCAAGAAACAATATGATCCCGCCTGTGAGCTGTCCCCATAGAGGGAGCCTCTTTTCCCCCTCCCAGAATTTCCTGAATCCCTCAAACAAAAGATACCCTGCACAGACAAAGGGCAGCGCATAGACAGCCCGCAGGACAGTCCTTATCACACACAGAAGTGCATAAAGCTGCTTTTCCGACAGAAAAAATCCTTCCAGCGGCTTCAGCGCATCGTTTATCAAAAATGACACTGTTGTCAGAATAAGGCAGGCGGAAGCTGTCCACAGAGACGCATATTTCTGTCCTCCGAAAACCTTTTTCCCAAAAATCTTTCTCAAAAAAATAAAGATGCTTTCCGACAGAAACAATGCCGGCAGAAACCAGAGCACCGAACTTCCCCAGAGTGTGATAAGATCATTTACTCCCAGCCGCACCTCTTCCATATCGGAAATGCCCGCCATCACGCGCACAAGATCCCGCAGGATATAACACAGGCTGAAATACAAAAAGGGCAGCAACAGAGAACGCCCCTTTCTGATCAGTATCTCCTTCCAGCTCTTCTCCGGCTCTCCCGTATAGCCGATCATCATCCCGGACATGAGGAAGAAAAGCGGCGGCGCGACAGAAGATATCCACCAGATTGCCTCGAGCGGCACCGTTGTCGAATGCATGACGACGATGCCCAGAATACCGACTCCCTTCACCATATCCATATAATCCAAACGCTTTTTTGTCATTCTTATACCCATCTGTCTGCTTCAGCAGACACTCAAATCAATAGTTGAAAGCGCTTTTCTTTCAACCTTTTCACCAGTTTCTATCATTCACACTGCTTTTAACTCATTTCCCGCAGTGCGCCATTCGGAAAATCTCTGATTTTCCTCATTCGCGGGCTTCGCCCT
>CAJUDM010000008.1 GCA_910584915.1 uncultured Lachnospiraceae bacterium | reverse complement strand
GATTGAAGGATATAAAAAAGTGCTGTTGGCGGAGACCAGAATGTGCCGTCTAACAAGATAACAGACTGGGGCAGGTTGAAACATACCTGCCCTATGTTTTCTTTTCCCGGGGACAAACCCCGTACCTCTCTAAAACATATGTATACAGAAAAAAAAATTTTTCTACAAAGGAGACAAGATATGAACAAAAAAGAATTTTTGACTCTTTATTGAAAAGGAAAAACAAACGGCTCCTGTTGCCACAGCAGAGAACAACGTGAGAGCCGCCGAGGGCAATTATGAAAAAACACGTAAAAAATGGAAATGGGGAAAATCGAAACAGATTTGCTCCCGTCTTATTTCAGTTCATCCTTACCGGGCTTTCGGCAGTTCGCAGGGGGAATGCCTGTATCACCCAAACCGCACATTATGCCTGATCAGATATCTTCCTTCCTGCAGCTGTTCCACCTCAAACCTTATCTCGCAGGAATAAGCCCCGATCTCCTCCATGGCGCTGTCCATATAGGCTTCCCTGTAACGCCTGTTCTGATACTCCCCGTACCACGTATCGAGCATCTCCTCTCCCTCTATCACACTATAAAAAGTATAGTCTCCCTTTCCGTTCTGCACGATCTGCTCATAACAGTCCGCATAATACCCCTGCAGATCCGCAAATACCTTATCCTGCGTCACACCTGTCTCCTCCAGGCTTCTCAGGCCGTCCTCCGACGTCTGCTCGAGCCCCCGGTAAACCTCTCCGTCACATGATGGCAGATAGACTGACATCTCCTGCCTCACATGGCTGTCCGCATAGTCCGCGTCCGACCTGTTAAAATAATCGTATGTGCCGTCTCCGGTGTCGTCCCAGGTGGTATCCACATTGTACCAGCCATCCTCCAGCCCGATGATATTCCAGGCATGGCTCTCCCCCGCGTAGCCGGTACAGTAATAACAGGGAATGTCGAGCTGCTGCATCAGATACTGAAACGCCCTGGCGTACCCGGCGCACACCGTCTCATCATTTACCAGCGCACTGTAAGCGCTCTGGTTCATCGCCGCTCCCATCCGGTAATCTAACCTTTCTATCAGCGCGTCGTGGACAAACTTTTCTTTATCATAATCATCTGCCAGATCATTCGCCGCCCCGAGGATCTCCTCAGCGTTCTCATCAAAAAGCGCCTGGGCGCTCTCTAAATCCCGCGCTGTCCGGTTAAATTTCAGATCGATCTCCACACATCCGCCGTTTCCTGTGAATTTTCCCGCATACGCCGTCTCCATCCAGAAGAGCTCCGGGTGGTCGTTATATACCGCCGCAAAAATGTTCCGAAGCTCCCCCGCTGTCACCATCTCCGCCGGCGCAAATTCCGGATACAATTCGTTCGCGTTTGCATAGATCTGGCGGTACACATGCCGCCCCTTTTCATTCAGCATCGCATAATAAGGGTAGTACAGCGGATCAAACTCCAGTCCGTCGCCTGTATATCCCGTATCCAGCCGGTTCTGTATCTCTCTCGCCGCAGACTCGTCAACCTGCTCCTGCTCTCCCTCGATCTGCTGATAACCGTTTCTGCCGGATACCTTTTCCGGCGTGACGATCTCAGCAATATCCGGCGCGGCATAGTCCGATGAGATCTCCTCCTCCATGCCTGCTCTCTCCTCCGCAGACATCCTCTCTACATCCTTTTCTTCCCCGGACTTTTCCGCCTTCGCACTTTCAGCATCCCTCCGATGATCGGATGATCCCTCTTCCGTTTTATCTTCCTTCCCTTTTGCGGCAACAGCATCACCCGCAGGCGGCTCGCCGCCCGCCTCCACCGCTATACTCTCCCTTTTCTCAGGAAATAAAAAATCGGCTATCTCCCTTGAAAAATCCGGCCTGAAGGCGCATGCTGCGATCAGCATACATAAAAGAATGCACAGACCTGTTATAAATCCAAAGAATTTCCCGAATATTTTCATATTATATTTCCTCTGCCCGGCTTTTTTGAAGGTTTATACTTCTAATGTACCCGTTTTTGGCCAAAAAAATTATATCTTATAACTTCCGTCTGTGCAATCGCCCGCACATTATTTCTGTCTGCCAAAAACCGGAGGTAATAATATGATCAACAGACCGATCTATGTAAACAGAATCATGAAATATGTGAATCCCATATTTATACCCTGTCATTTGCGGAATATCTCACATTCAGATCACAAGTTCACAAAAACAGCTCGTTCTCCTTATAGCCGCTGCACGCCTTTTTCAGTTTCATACTGCTGGCGGTGAGCAGCGCCTTATTGACGCTTCTGGCTGATCGAGGACAGACCGCAATGCAGCGCATACAGGATATGCATTTTTTGTTATCCGTCTCAGAGGGATCATCCGCAGGGATCGCCCCCACCGGACACACCCCGGCGCAATGGCCGCACCGCACACAGGCTTTCCCCGCCTGGGGCTTCATCGGCACGCCGCCGTATTCACGGTAGGGGCGGTTTCCGGGCAGTTTCAGATCCCCGGATATGTTTCCCGACTCGATCGCAGAGCGGACGCGGAGAGCAAACTCCGCCAGCATCTTCCCATCCTGCTCATCCGGGCGCCCCGCCGCAAACTGCCGCATGATCGAATGCTCGGCTATCGCCGCCACGCCCGCCGCGCAGACAAAGCCCGCCTTTTGCAATACATCCTGCAGCTCCGCAAAGGTATCGTCATAGTCCCTGTTTCCGTACACCACGATCAATACCGCCTTTGCCCCGTTTCCTCTCATCTGCCCAAGCCTTGTCACGGCAATATCCGGAACACGCCCGCCGTAGGACGGAACGGAAACGATACAGATATCTTCCGGTCCAAACGCATATGCGGTGTAGTCCGTTTTTTGACTGCTGAGGTCAACATATGTACTCTCCGGGCTATAGGATTTCGTAAAAATATCCGAAACCTTTCTTGTCCCCCCGGTGGGACTGAATGTGATCTCATAGACTGACATGATCTGCCTCCTTTTGTTTTATTTACTATTTTATTTATTCTTTCATTATCATTTCAGTTTTTCCTATTTTAAACAGTTCATGATCACTGCTATCATTATTTTCATTTTATCCGGCCTGGATTCTCTCTGCACTACCTGTCCTTATCAGTTTATTGGCTGTCCGCATGTTTTGCAAGAGAATACTGCAAAATTTCGATCCGGAAAACAGCAGCCCAACCTCCCGGCTCCACTATCATCTCAGAAACTCCTGAAGCCTCTCCACCAGCCGTCCCACATGAATCCCATCCACAAAAGAGTGGTGTACCTGCACCGAAAACGGCAGGATCACCTCTCCGTCCCTCTCGAAAAACTTCCCCCAGTCAAACAGCGGCGCCGCATTTGCCCTGTTCCCTGATATCGTATGGGAAATATGCGTGTAGGAGATCCAGGGCAGAGCAGAAAATATAAATTCATCATTTGCAGGCGGCGCCGCAAAATATTCCTTCTGATTTTTTGCCAGCTCCATCGCTGTCTTTATGTAGCTTTCCATGCTATCCTGCATCGGCGCACTGACAAATTTAAACAGTTCCGTCTCCCGGTCGATGATACGATATTTACCTTCCATTTAAACCTCCGTCCCGCCTTCTCGCTCCGCCCCTATGCCGGAAGCATATATCTGCTTTTTATAAATTACAGTATACCATATCTCGTTGTATGTTGTCAATGCAGTTGTCTGCTCTCTCG
Organism: uncultured Lachnospiraceae bacterium; assembly: GCA_910584915.1. GTDB lineage: Bacteria > Bacillota > Clostridia > Lachnospirales > Lachnospiraceae > 1XD8-76. Next base: position 163,506 of record CAJUDM010000008.1, on the reverse strand, counting down.
TGATGCAGAAAAAGCGGTGACAAACGCACCACCCTTATCTTCTAATTCGCGTCATGGTAATGACAGGATACGCTGCAGCGGTTTTCTAAAGTTCAAACTCCTCCATCGCATGAAGGATATGGATCTTCATGGCGCTCCTTGCCCCCTCCGCGTTTCTCAGGCGCAGAAACTCCATGATCATCCGATGGTCCCGGACCGTGTCGGACACAGCCTTCCCTTTATGCCCTGAAAGCCGCACACCCTTATCGACCGCCTGATAGATGACCGGCATAAGCTTTGTCATAAACTCATTGTGGCTCGCCCTTGCTATCGCCTTATGAAAATTCCTCTCCGCCTCCGTGCGATCCTTTCCCGCCGCGATCTCCTCCTCGATCCGCCGCCCCAGGCGCAGGATCTGTTCCATCTCCTCCTCATCCGCGCGCTCCGCCGCGTAATATGCCGCCTCCGGCTCCACGATCAGACGCATCTCATACAGATCCCTGATATCCGTCCTCAAGCCGGACAGGGAAGAAATCCCCTTTTTGTCAGTCTTAAAATCCTCCCGCACAAAAGTGCCGAGCCCCCTGCGTATCTCCAGGACACCGCCCGCCGCAAGAATACGGAAAGCCTCCCTGAGCGTTGTCCGGCTGATCCCCAGTTCCTTTGACAACTCCAGTTCATTGGGAATCTTATCTCCGGGCAGAAACCTTTTCTCTATGGTGATCATCGTCAAAATATCGTCCGCCACTCTGTCTGAGAGCCTTTTCTGCATACCCTTTTTCCCTCCACCAGACAAATACTCCTCCGCCTTCCGCCGCCGGCCGGGCAGATACTGTAAACTGTCTCCCCCTATCCTGCCGCTTTCTGCCAAAACAGCCTCCTGCATATCCACCCTTACTTGGATGTGATACTCGAAAACTCAAGCACCTCCTTAAAGGCTTTCGTAAACTCACCGCACTCCGCCTCAGATATGCCTTCTCTGTCATCAGCGTCTATGACATCGCCGAAAATTTTTGCAAAATCAGAAAACTCCGTCCGCTCCTCATCGCCAAGCCCCGAATACTTCAGCGCCTCCGACTGCTCGCTGAAAAGTTCTGCCAGAAAACCGGGCGTCACCTTATCCTTCATCCGCACGATATAGTCATACATTTCACGGAATTTTGTCTGCATGCACAACAGGGCAAACAGCATCAGCCGCCTTCTTCTGTCTTCATAGATCTCCCTGTCCGCCAGCTTTTTGAGCAACAGGAAAGAATTGAACAGCCTGTCCATGCTCTTCGGTTCGCCGCCCACGGAATGCCTGATCAGCCCCGCATAATACCCGAGTTCCGCCTCATCCTCCGCGCTGATCCCCATCTTTTCCAGTTTATCTTTTACATAATTTTCTATATTAATCCCGGATGCCGGCACACGGAATGAAACCTGAAACAGCTTGTCAAAAAAGCTCTTTCCGTTCTTCCCGTCAAAATCCCTGCCATACTTCTCCTCCGCCCCACGGATCACATAATCGTAATCCACATCTATCACAAACACGCAGCCCTCGCAGTCAAAGAAATATCTCATCGCCTCCAGAAGTTCCACACCCTTTGCAGGTGCGAGCCTGTCCAGATCATCCACAAAAATGATGACCTTGTCCCTCTCTCCATCGATCTTCCCTTTCACCAGTTCCGAGAAATCCTGGACAAGCTGTTCCAGCGTAGCCGCTCCGCCGTCTTTAAACAACGCATCCGTAATATTCTGCCCGTCCGTACCTCCCTGGGAGATAAAACCGGAGGTGATATTGATCAGCCCTTTTGTGACCATGATCGCTCGATCCTTCGCCGTCAGCTTATCCGCTCCGCCAAGCTGATTGATCAGCCTGTTCCCCACGAGCATCGAAAGCTCCTGCGCCGAATCGGCCTGAGCAAACTGCCGTATATTAAACCGGAACAGGTTTTCCCGATAACCTGCCTCCAGCCTGCCGGAAATCATCTGCATAACGCCGTCTCTCCCGCCGGCAAAACTCCCCTGTACCGCGATCGTCATCGGTGTCATGCAGTCGTCGATAAACTCTGACACGCCCTCTATATATTTAATGATCCCGAACTGATCCTTCTGCGCGGCACTGATCGCCCCTGTTCCTGTCGCTACAAGGGCGCCGCCCTTCTCCTCTCCATCTTCCTCTGAAATTCCGTTCTTTTCCGCACCGGCATCCACAGTGCCTTCCCCGCTCTCTGCGCCGGCGCCCGCATCACTCATCCCGATCGCAGGCAGTTCCCCCGCCGCCTCGGGCACTTCCGTGAGAACAGGCATCACAAGTTCACACTCCGGACACCTGCTGCCCAGATAATCCATAAACCTGGAAAGTTCCTCTATGTATCGCTCATATTTCTTATTTGTCCTGCTCATGCCCAGAGGAAAATTGCCAAACCGAATCCCCTCTGTCCGCACTTCCTGCCCCGCACAAAGGCTCAGCAGAACACCGGCATAGCTGACCTTCTCGCCGCCGGCCACCACCTCCTGCGCGCCAGCGGCTCCCGACACATTGTTAAGGACAGTCCTGCCGCCCGACAGCACGCTGCCCAGCACGCCCGCCGACGCGACGGATTCCACCCATTCACACTTCACGATATCCCCCAAAGGGATCTCATCCGATATCTCCTTGCCTCCCTGCCTGAGAATGTGAAACACGAAACGGCTCTCATTGATCTCGACCTGTTCATCTATACCAAATATGGTATCAAATCCTGCCGTCCTTTTCACCATGTAGGGCCTGACAGCGTTTTCTACAAAAGCAAAGACTTCATCCCGGCACTCCTTATCAACCGCGAAGGATCTTGAAACAGCATTTGTCAGCGCAAACTCCAGCATCCCCATCGACAGAGACACCACCCGGACATCCCGGAAGAAGACCGTCTCACTCTGTCCGGACCTCGCCGTATATACCGCTCTGTCCTCCAGAATATCGAGCATCCCGCCGATCGGCCCGGCCCCCTTGCTGCTCGGGAAGGAAAAATAGATGCCCTCCGCCAAAAGCGCCTTCTTTCTCTCCGCAAGATAGGGTTCTATCGCCCCCTGCACAAAAGCGAGAACTTCATCCCGGATATCCTTGTCTGCCGCAAAAGACCTGGAACTCCCGTCAATCAAAACAAACTCCAGCGCTCCCATGGATGAAACCCGCGCCGATCTGACGTTTTCATAACAGACAGACTCAATCTGCCCTGACTTTGCCCTGAACTGCACCCTGTCCTTCAAAATTTCGAGGATCCCGCCGCTCAAGCCCTGGCTGCTGACAAAGGAATAGTAAATGCCCTCCGCCAAAAGCCGTCTCTTCCGCTCCTCCAGATATGGGCCGAACGCCTGCTCAATGTACACAAACGCCTCGTGGATATTCTTCCTGTTCACAGTGCAGCTCTCAGTCTGACCATTCTCCATGACAAAAGAAATCCGGTCCAGCCCTTTTTTCACAGCAATTATATCCGCAAAACAGAAGACAGCCCTCTGAACACTGCTAGTGATAAACTCCACCCTGTCACGGTAGACGAACAGTTTTCCGGATTTCAGCATGCTCTTGACATCCGCCTGATAGACGGGCATATCCCCGCCCCGGTTTCCCGCGGCACTTCCCCCGCCCGCAGGCATTCCACCGGCGAATGGCACACCGGCAGATGCTGCTCCGCCGAATACTCCTCCGCCAGACATCGCCCCGGATGATATTCCTCCGCCGAATGCCCCTCCGCCAGACGTCGCCCCGGGTAATAATCCGCCGCCGAATGCCCCTCCGGCAGTACCTTCTCTGACAACCTTTTCGCCGCAATACGGGCAGAATTTAGCTGTATCTATAATATCACGTCCGCATTTTTCACATTTCATATGCGATCAGCCCCCTCTTCTTTGGAATGTATTCAGTTTATCATATAAGCTTTGTTGTTTCAATAAAAGATGACGGCTTATGAGCCGCCCGCCTTTTTTAAATATTTCGCCGGCACTTTCTTTGTCAGCCAGACGCCATTTTTCGACAAATAAAACGGATAACCGTCCTTAGCCATCTCACTCGACTTCACAAGATACAGGACCGGCTTTCCGTGGCGCTTTCCCACCTTCAGCGCCGTATCTCTGTCCTTCGACAGATGCACATACAGCCTGCTCTTCGGGATAAGCCCCTGCGCATCAATAGACGCCGTATACTTTTCCCCCGTCCCGTGCCAGAGTTCCTCCGGCGGCGAAACCTCGTCAAGTTCCACATCAACCGGTATCGAATGCCCCTGGTTGGCTCTGATCAGGGTCTTGTCCTCGTTGAAAGAGTATCTCTGCTTTTCGTCCATCCGGACGATCTCTTCCAGGATGTCCATGTCGCAGGCATGGGTCTTCGCGATGCCCGCGATCAGGTCGTCGACGTTCGCCCAACCGTGTTCGTCCAGGTTGATGCCGATGGTCTCGGGTTTGTGGCGGAGGATGAGGCTTAGGTATTTGCTGGTTTTGGTTAGATTCATGGTATCGCTTCCTTTACAGATTTATATATGGCAGTTTCTCTTGTTTCTGTTTTTCTTCCGTCGGCATACAGAATGCAGACTGAATATAGTAACGTCTGCTTCCCAGATTTGCCACAAAATCGATCTCCAACTGCATTCTTTCCGTCTTCCCCTCCTGGTTTACGCCTCTTTTTTCCACAACGCCCACATCCACCGATTTTTAATATGAAGCAGTGAATTCAGCACTTCATCAAACTCGTTCAACATCTGCACTTCATCCAGCAGAACATAATACTGCTCCCGGTCTGCAATACGGGATTCTATCAAGTACGATTTCCCGCATCTTCTGATCCCTGCCACTACCTTGATCAGACCATTATGCATTCGGTTTATCAGGTCATTTAAATATTTGTCCCGCTTAATCTCCATCATGCGCCTCCCCATTGAACATTTTCGACATATATGGCAATTATATTCAATGGCATTTTACAATGATTTATACAGGAGTGCAAACTTTTTTTAATATTTGACTGGCACTTCCTTCGTCAGCCAGACGCCGTTTTTCGACAGATAGAACGGATAACCATCACGGGACATCTCGCCCGCCTTTACAAGATAGGGCACCGGCTTCCCGCGACGTCCGCCTCATCAAGTTCCACATCGACCAGAATGGATGCCCCTGGTTGGCTCTGATCAATGTCTTATCCTCGTTGAAAGAGTATCTCGGCTTTTCGTCCCTGTGGACGATCTCCTCCAGGATGTTTATATCGCAGGCATGAGTTTTCGCGATACCCGCGATATGGTAATCGACGTTTACTCAGCCGTGCTCGTCCAGGGTGATGCCGATGGTTTCGGGTTTGTGGCGGGGGATGAGGCTCAGGTACTTGCTGATTAATTCTAAATTTCTGGTATCATTTTTTTTATCTATCTGATATAGTCTTTTATTCACTATAGCATTACTAAATTTTTTCATATACTTCGAGAAAATCACCTATAATCTCATTTGCTATATTTTGAACAGTTCTTTTTCCAGTATGTACCCCTGGCATTACACGCGAAATTAACTTATATGGTTTTGATAAGTTAATTCTCTTTTCAATTAAGCCTTTCTGCACTAAATATTCTACAGAAATTCTATAAGAAGTTTCTTCTGAAAGATATTTCTTTTCTCTTGGCAACGGGTAAGATAATAAAACAAAGTCTTCTATATCATATAAATTATATCCTTCATCATAGACACGATTATATAATGTACCAGTGCCGCTAGAAATATGTTGGTTTGCCCGTCCTATAACACCATTAACATTATTCGTTTCTCCAACATAAACTAATCCATTATTTTTCGTAAACCAAATGTATATATATGCTTCTAATTTTCCCTTATATCCTATATAAAAACTTTTCCTCATTATTAATCACCAGACAACGGAGGCAAATTCTCACTCTGTTTTCTGCACAACTTTGCAAGCATCTCAGAAATCTGGATCCGATATTCTTCCATTATTTCCCTTACCTGATCCAGCTTAACTTCATGGCAGTTTTTCTCCACATTAACCTCTGCCTTTGCTTGTATGTACATCAACAGCTCAAATAAAACCTGTAAATCTTTGTTTGAACTATTATTTTCATATATCAATTTAGCAAATCTATGTGTTGTTGAAATTCTTACACAGTCCTTCTTCTCAGCATCAAGATACGGCTCCCACAACGCATTATCTGTTATATTATTTACTTTAAAAATTTTATTCAGCTCGTCTACAGAATTGCCGCCCTTTACTGTTGTATTAATATCCTCATCTGTTATCTCTTGTTTTAGCTTAATTTCTCCTTCATCTAACAATCTCTCAATTGTAATATTTACACTCTTTTCCCTATCCTTTTCAACAATCTCATCTTCTCTGCGTTCCAATTCATTATTATACTCATCACTGTCATCCATTGGCACAATATCCAACGAGTCTGCCACATCATTCATAATTTTATTTGAGATATCGTTAGAACTTTCTGAGATTAATGCATTATATTTATCATAAGCGTTTTTCCACGCCGCCTGGCACTTTCTTTTATAATCTGCTATATAATCATCAAGTGCGTCACGCGCATCTTCAGAAAGATTTATGTGCGATTTACTGACATCTATATTGAATGCATCATCTGCATCTGATTGTATGTTAATTCTCCCCCTAAAAGAATAGCAATTCTGATCCTGCGGTATAATATCAAGTCTATTCGCCCAATTTATTAACCTTTTATTTCTATATACATAGAATCCATAATTCGACGCCGATATATGATATCTCTCTCTGATATTTGCAGCAGAAACTCCTTCTGTCTTCCATACTTTTGGATGGGGAAGCATAGTTATTTCTATTTTTCCCTTTACTCTTGCATCTTTATCTAATAATATTTCCGTGGGCCGTAACAACCATTGTACTGATTTACCATCCCAAACATTTTCATCAAGATTATTATTTCCCGCTTCTTCAGCAAATAAAGGATCAATTGCTGTTATTTCTTCACTTTCCACATAAATATGCAAATCCTTCTCCAGAAAATAATAATATATCACTCCAATTTTTTCTTTTAACTCTTCAATTGTTGATTTAATACTCGGATGATTATTTGTATGAATTTTAGTTATTCTGATTATAGTTCCCGTTTTTTTCTCAGAAAAATATTTGTCCGACAATTCTCTGTCTTCATCTGTTGGCGTTTCTTCTATACTAAAATACTCATCTTCTATTTCGCTTAAATCTACATATTCTTTATGCAATGCCTCCCCTGCACTAGAAATAACCTCCAAACGATTCCCCTGTGCAAAAGATGCTGCCTTTAATCCAAGTCCAAATTTTGATAATGTATCCTGTGTATAATTAAAATCATTAGACCCTAAGTCCAACGCGTTTCCCACTGCTAACGGATCCATTCCTTCCCCATCGTCTATAATCAAATACTCCTCAACATTATCCTTTTTATTTATATTACATTTCTCATTTTTCTTTTTAATCATAACATGAATATTTTTTGCGCCATGTGTCACAGAATTATCAATAATATCGCAAATTGCATTCGCTGGAGTATATCCAATACGACCAATGCCGACGCACACCCTTATTGCATTCATTCTTCTTTTGTTTATCTTTCTTTCATCCATTCGTTTTCTCCTGATCTTCAATAAAAATATTTTATTATCGCCTTCATTCACTGCTTAACCATTCTTATTCTCTGAGAATAATTAGGTCTATCAATTATAACATCTTCCATCTCTAATTTCTCCACTAAATTTAAAAGATTTGCCAGCATTAGTTTAACATCTCTTCGATATGGTTTGGGATCCGAAATGAGAGCATTATGTAATCTCTGAGACAATTGCCCAAAGTATAGGCACCCCTCATTCTCTTTTAGTGTTGTCAACAACCATAAATATGCATTACTCCATCTAAATGATTCTTTAAATCTCTGAATATCTCCTGTATAAATCTCGTCCAAAAATGAAAAATACTCCCCTTCACTCAATATAAAGTCTTCCGGCAACTCATATGAAAACAACGTATCAACACATGGTTTAAACATTGTCGTTATTGAATCATCCCAACTATGACTCTTCATTTTATCTTTTAAATCCACAACATCAATCTGAGACTTTAATTTATCAAGCAATACACTATCCACTAATATTGCATCATCGAAAAGCTTATTGATTTTTTCAATATCCTTTTGCTCTACATCAACCAGTGTAGCCATTTCCATATTCCCATTTCTGCCAATACTAAGACCTGAGTTGGTTATATTAGCACTTCCAACCATACCCCTCTTGTTATCAACAATATATGTTTTAGCATGTAAGTCAAAACGAATATAAACTTTCCATCCCAGTGTCTTACCACACTCAATTATAGAAAAATCTGTACCGCCTTTTAATATATCATCCATTCTGAATCTAACCAGGAGTCTCTTGTCCTTGACATCCTCACTAACACAATTATTCAGATATGTTAGTGATGGCTCTTTACAGTAAGCAGTGATTATCTGTACTGATGTAGTTGCACGTTTTAATTCTTTTTTTACAGCATTCAGTATTTCATTAGAAAAAAGTATTGACATAATATCCACCATTTATCTTGCTGTATTTCTCGGATTAAGTTGTTCAGAAATATAATTATTCAAGCGATTATACCAAGCCGTTATAAGTCTATCATTCTCAACCTGCTGATATGAATCCAACATTCTTACTGACTGAATCAATGAAGCTAAAAATAATTCAAATGTCACCTTCACTTCCGCATTTATGTATATTTTACTTAAAAATGATGTATAAAATTTGTGACTTGTATTTATAGTGATTACCGTTGTTTTAAGAACAGCTTTGTAATCAAACGCCGGACTTCTTTCTCCCTTATCCGCATAAACAAAATTAACAGAATTATTAATAAACGCAATTCCCTGCTCATCTGTCGGATTTTCATACCCTAATCCTCTCAATTCCTCCTTGCCTATTTCAGCTGCCTCTTCATCTGAAGGAACCTCCACCTCCACATCCTCCAAATCTGTAGTAGCTGGATCATTTTCTACAGTATTAATGATATCCGTACTCGGATTCTCATTTCCATCAAAAGTTCTTGTATTATGTCTTGTCTCTTCATTCTGATCATACATTGCTTTTATTGTTGGAACAATTACTTCTGATAACTGGTGCCAAATAGGTGGAACATCACTCTCATCCGAATCTAAATCATTTACGTCAATTTTCTTTACTTCCACATATTGCTTATTATTTGCTACACCAAACACTTCATCCAATTCCGGATCAAAAATAATTTCGCATCCCCACCACCTATGTTGTGGTTCATTAACTACATTATAAAAATCAAAACGCCTAAAATCAATTTCACGCCTTGCTCTTATGACAGAAATACCTTCCATTTTTGCCGCATATTTTCCGAGCGCATAATTACCAGGGTTTGACCCTTTAGGAAATGCTGTCTCATCATAAAACTTATCTTTTACAATTGAAAATCTTATCAATACTGGTCGGGTTGTTAATTCGCCGTTTCGATCAATATATTTGATTTGAACCTTAACCTCTCCTTCCCCAGTCCCCTTTGCCGTATATAATTCAAATGGCGCCTCTATAGCCGTTTTTTGTCCCGGCTTAAATACAAGTTTCGGTTCTGCAGGATCACAAAGTACACAATTATCCTCCATCAAGAATAAAGGATCATTGGGTGCTACATCAACTGCTGCATCAGGGTTTTCGTCACAAACTATTTTTATCTTACTTATCCCATCATGGATAAAATAACGGAATTTCTGCCCAAGGCTAAACTCCAATCGCTCCGTTAAAGGTCCACGCGTTTTAGGATTAATTCGATCACACTTTTTCCAGATAACTAATGTTCCGGATTGTGAAAAATCATATGTTTCCGACAACGTCTGATATTTGATATACGAAACATATGGCTCGGGAATTGCCTCTTGTACAGGATCCTCAATTTCCGTCTGTTCTCCATCTTTAATCTTATTTATATCCAAGTATACTTTATGGGCATTTTCTATCCCGCCCTGCCAAGAATACACTTCTATCGATGGGCAGGCATATAGTGAAGCCTGTGGTAAACCCACACCGAATCTTCCCATCCCCCTCCTTAATTGACGAGTAGACGCCCCAATTCCTAAACAACTTCCCAAGATATCAATGTTCATACCTTCTCCATTGTCAAGAAATCCTATTTCCGTAACTACTTTTCTGCCAGATACTGCAATTCCCTCACGTAAAATTACAAAGACATTTTTCGCGTTCGCCTCTATTGAATTATCTATAATTTCAGATACAGCACTTTCAATATTCTTATACCCTGTATTTCTCAGTGCATCGCCAATATTTTTAATATCTACAATACTTTTTCCCATGTTTCCCTCCTAAATTCTCCAGTAATCATTAAAGTGTAAAAATGCAGTTTCATTATCAAATACCTGCAAATTGTCGTCTATATCTATAAGTGTGCACTCTTCATTTCCTCCCATAAGCGGGCCTCTAAGCCCTCTCCCAAGCATCTGGCTATAGAGCACTACTGATTTCGTTGGTCGAGTTATGAAAACACACCTAATATTTTTTGAATCAAAGCCTGTAGTTAATACCTCATAGTTTATGATAATATCTACACCTGAATCTTTCTTCTTAAAAACTTCTATTGCATGCTTACGATCCATCGGATCCATCTCTCCTAAAACCAAACTATTAGAGATTCCTTCTAACGTTAACATTGCTGATAACATTCTTGCATGGTCTACCGAACAAGCAAAAACAATGGTCGGTTTCTTTTCAATTTGAAGTTGTCGCAATCGCTCCATAATCGCTAAATTTCGATTCTTATTTCTTGCTAAAACTTTTAATTGATCGTCAGTGTATTCTTTATCATCATAACCTAAGTCCCTCAGAGCTCCTTTCAGAGTTCTTAATTCTTGTTCCGAAAAAACTTGACGATATATTAACCTTTGTGAAATCATTTTGGCCAGTATTCGTCTTTCCTGGAAATATTTAATAATATTTGTTTCCGCAACAGTATTTAGCGCCTTCAACTTTCCATAATTTATCTGATTCAATATATCTGAATCAATATAAATCAATTTATTACCAAACATATTTGTCAACAAATTATTGTCATAGGAATCTTCAGTCGTTCTACCTGGGGTAGCTGTTAAACCTATCAATGCCCTATTCTCATACCCTTGAGGCATTCTCATTAACCCTTCAATCACTTTTTGAGTCTGTCTTGCCGCCGCCTTATGAGCCTCATCAAAAACAATTAGCCTACAATCCTTCTTTAGTCTTTCATATACGTCCGGGTGAGATGTCACAATTGACATTAGTTTTGATAATCCACAAAACACAATTCCATTCAATGATATGTTTGTGTTGCTTATATTTTTATTTCCCCATAATTTATAGGCATGAATAGAGCCATCACCTAAATGCCTCCAGACAGATACAAATGTATTATACGCTTGCTGCAAAAGTTCAGTTGTATGCGCGATCCAAATTACTACCCCCTTTTTTTCTAACGTAAAATTTATGTAATTTGTGATTATATGCATAGTAGTTTTTGTTTTTCCAGTTCCTGTTGGCATATGTACTAACATTCGTTCAAGCATATGCCCCGAATTCAGATTATTGAGAACCCTTTGTTTTATATAATATTGATAGTCCAACAACTCATAAAACTGCTCCTCAGGAGCATCAACTATATTATCAATTAAAGTATCGTCTTTTTCTTTATCAAATACAGTCTCTGAAACCCCCCACAATTTTAACAAATAGATGCTTACCACATTCTTATTCCAGGGTTTGCTCGCCACAATATCAACTATAATTAATGGATCTGTTTCTGTCTTTTCTATCCCTGAAAGACATTTATCTCTCAACTCAAAAATTTCCGATTTCTTCATACATAGAAGCAAATCTTTCCTAAATTTCTTTTTCTTTAATATTGATGTCCCATAAAGAGAATTAATCATGCTCACCATTCTCTGTTTTGTCAATAAAGTATCTCTATCAGGAAGCCACTCAATTATCAAATCAACCATATCTTCTCCTAAATATCCACGAAGATCAGATCGACTAAATTTCATCATATAATCAGTATAATTACCCATATATAATCTCCTTTAATGCTACTGCCAACTTATCTACATCCTCTTTACTAGAAAACTGCCCCAATCCAACTCTAACCGTTCCTAATGTTCCGACATCCTTCAAATATTTGTGAATGAATGGAGCACAGTGATAACCTGTTCTCACCGCTATATCGAAATCCTCATCAAGAATCATTCCTATATCTTCTGAATTAAATCCTTTCACACTAAAAGATACAATTCCAACATGTCTCGTCCGATTTTCTGGTAAAAAAAGTTTTATACCCTTAATAACTGAGAGACTCTTTACCAAATAATCCGTCAATTCCTTCTCATGTTTCAGACAATCATCCTGCTTAATCTCTTTAATTGCCGCATTCAGTCCTGCAATTGCAACCATATTGTAACTTGACGCTTCATATCTCGATTCTTTTCCCACCGGCATCTCAAGATTAAGCGAATCACTTCCTGTTCCTCCACAGATAAAAACATCTAATGGGATTCCGGTAACATTAATAAAACCACCTATCCCCACTGGTCCATAAAGTGTTTTATGTCCCGCAAACGCGATGATATCAGCATCCATCAAATTTGCATGGATTTCTACTAATCCCATAGACTGCGCCGAATCAAGAACATTAATACTGCCATATTTTTTTGATTCCTTAAATATTTCTTCCACCGGCAAAATATATCCGGTAACATTACTCACATGGGTACAAAAAACAGCCTCCGGTTTATCTTTTATAAATTCATATTTCATTTTTTCCAAATCAATTTCCAGAGCTGAATTGACCGGAATTTCTTTAACAACAAATTCTTTTTTTCTGGCAAGCTCATGGACACACCTGGCGACCGCATTATGTTCATATGGCGAAACATAAACGACCGCCTTACTCCTCAGTCCCAAACCATTGACAATCTGATTCATCGCTATTGTCACCGAAGAAGAAAACACAACTGATGCAGATATATCCGCATGTACTAATTTGCGCAATAAATCTTTGGTCTCTTCTATAAGTCTGCTTGCATTCTGCGCCAATTTATAAGATCCCCTGCCAGCATTGACAGCGCCCTCCCTGCTCATTTTATCCATCGCATTATAAACACTTTCTGGTTTGGGAAATGTTGTCGCCGCATTGTCCAGATAAATCATATCATTATTCCTTATCTTGTGATTTTTTCGATCATCTCCAAAAGAATAGAAACTCTGTCATTCACACTTAAATCTTCAAATTCTTCCAGATTATCTTCAATCAAATTTCTAAGAACGCTTCCTGTGCTTTCATCGGCATAACTATATGTTTTCTCAAATGATGCACCATTTCTTCTTGTAAATGATAATACCATTTCCCCTGCCGATGCTTCATCCCTGATCGATTCAATTTCTTTCTTAACAGAATCTAACTCTTCAACAAATTCTTCCAGAGAACCAGTATTCCAGTTTTCAATATATACATCCGTTACCGCCTTAACTATTTTTTTTGCGACCTCAGCATCACTATACACATTCATCGTTTCAATCGCTGACATAAAATTTGTCATTCGCCCATTGTACAGTCCCCGCTTCGATCTTTTACTCTGGTTTTCATACCACTCTTTCAGACAGTGAAATAAGTCCTGCTTTCTTTTACCGCCCCATGCATCATATATTTTTGATACAGCTTCCGACTGAACCCAATCAAAATAATCATCAAAATATGTTTTACATTCATCTATTACTTTAAAAGCACTCTCCAAAGATTCCGACTTGAATGACTTGGGAAATTCAACAAACAGACTTTCAAAAGGATTAAACTCTACCCTTTGCATAGTTCTTTTTATCTCCCTCATCGCATAAACCATATCTTCCGACTCTACATATCGATCGAGGTTCATCGCATTTCTTGAAACCTGAGGCAACGCCCTAAACCATCTCTGCATACAGATGAAAATATCTTTTATTCTATTTGCCGATAGATTTCTATTATCTGCGACTTGAAAAAGTACATTTAATTCCTCTATATATTTTTCCTTTTGCAGATCTTCTTTCGAAACATAAATAGAATAATCCTCCGGTCTCTCACACATGTTAACAACGATATCCGCATTTAACTGAATCTCTTTATCGGCAAAATACACTATGATATCCTCTCTTCTGTTGGAAAAGACATATGCCAGATAAAAAGGGATCAATCCTAGTCTCATACCATATGGTACAGATGTCAGTCTGGAGACCAATACAGTCATTGACACTTTTGTGTCAGAACAGGAAACTATAAATTTATTTATTTCTTCTAACACATCTCTCAGATTATTATCTGGTGCATCATTGACAACATTTGTCACGCAGAACAGAGATCTGTAAACCGTAGCCTCCTGATTAGAGCCCTCGTAAAAATCCTCAGTATCCGTATGTGACAATAATGCCTGGATTATATTTATCCTTGACTTTCTGGTCTGAGCTGTTCCGATAACAGAACGATTGACCATCTCATTATTGATCACCGGTGTCTTTGTGAAAACTTTTTCACAGCATCCATTCACTATTAATTCTTCATTTTCTATATTTGTATCGCTTACTTCTTCCCCATCGAGATAAAAAACCTTCGCATTGGAATCTTCAACATATATCCCACTTATCAGCAACTCTAATTCGGCAGTCAAATCTTCCACTAATAACGGCAATTCCCTCTTCAATATCTCATTATTTGATGTAAAAGTCTGATTTTCTTTTAACTCCTGAATAATTTCATACTCTTTCAATGAACTTTGAGCCTTCAAACTCAAACCTATTTGAGGACAAACTACGACAAGTCTCGACTCTGCAAGCTCAAGGAAATGCTTCTTTACCACTTCCTGATTTATTTCATCAAAACTAAACAGGTTGACAACTTTTCCATCTCCCGCACAATCTCCAAGCAAAACTTCTGATGAATTAATATTTAAGAAGTCATCTACATTCATATATTGATTCAGGAAATAACGTGTCATCCTATATACAGTATTATATCTCCGCGGAATTACATAATACTTTCCTGTAACATCTAATAAAACCTGAGCATAATTTACATTATCCCCCTTGATTTCTTTCTGACGTTTTATTTCGGACCTCAATTCTGATCCGGCTCTGGTCTTAAATCCCAGACAGCCTGTAGCCCTTTTTCTATAAATAATTTCTTTTTCTTTAAGTCCGCCAATTGCTTGGGCGCAATCTCCCACATTGACACACAGTTTGAGATATTTATCTGTAGCCGGTATCTCATCTTCTTTATTCACGACCAGGACTATCGCTAACGCTTTAATGACTTTCTTCTGATCTTCTGTCTCACATTTCTCTAATGCATACTCTGCACTAAGCCAAATATTATGAATATGTTCATTTGAAACTTCCTTTTTAAATAAAGAACTAAAATAATCGTAAATTAAATCCGCACCAATACTCCATTCCATGTCCTTAGAATGTTCCGCCACAAATCTGACCATACTATGCGGCTCATCATTTGAAATAAATGTAAATAATGTCCTCTCATTCTGTGCCACTTTCTCGCTTACATTTAGCAACAGATATGCAGCAATTGGATTTAGCGGGTAGCAGCCTCTTAAAATAATGTTATCAAATTCGCTCTCAACAAAATTGCTTCTAAACGCCGGAAGCTGATAATATTCATCGTGTGCTGATGAACCAAGAACAGATTCATAATGGCAGATACCATCAAGTGCGTCATCATCTTTAATAATTGCATTCTTGATCAACTCATAATTGTTTTTGGAAGATGTAATAAAAAATTTTTCAATAATTCTTCCTTCAATTCCAGTAAATGAATTGATAATATCCTGTGAAAGATATTTCCCATATTCTTTTATGCTCTTATGTGCAACCATCGTAAAAAAAACTTGAGCATTTTGTGAATCTGCCGCTAGCTCACAAATATCCTGAAGTAATCTCATGTTAGCGCCTGCTGCCATTCCCTCCTGGCTCTCTATAAATTTGCTAAACTCATCAAAAACAATATAAATACCACTGTATTTATATTCCTCCACAAGTTTCTCACTTGCACTTTTATATAAAGGCAACACATTCGACACAGCCATAGGATTAAACTCACTGCCTGCTGTAACCTTAGGGAAAATGGACTTAAAAAGATTCAATGCATCTTTTGAATACATTTTTAAATCTGCTTTGAGTCCGGACATACTTTTCCCACGCTCCGTTATTTCCCGCTCAAAATCAGAATACGTGTCAAAATAATTTTTTTCCCAATCATCAATTTTTTCTAAAGCAATCGAATAATATGTATCTGGAACCAGATCCAGCAATCCCTCACGTTTAAGCGCCTCATTTAATCCATATAAAAAAGCTTGATTCAGATCACCCGTTGTATCTGTAATTAATACCGGAAGAAATCTATCTTTCCCCCACAACCTCTCAATCTGACTTGCAACATCTTCTCCGATCTCATCAACTTTACTAACTTTATCAACCAACTGATTAATTATTTTCTCATTTTTCGATGACCTTTCTAAAGATAATATTGCAAGAAGAACTAATAGTAAGTGAGACTTTCCCTTACCATAGGGCCCGACCAATAATGTCGCCTGTTCCTTATTTTCCAAAACATTTCCGGCATACTCAGCCATAAAACTGACAGATGACTTTGTCGGTATATATCCCAGAACTTTTTCCGGCTTGTTTAGGCTTAGATATAAATTTATTGCCGTTTTAAAATTACTATTAAACCCTATAATATCTTTTAATGACTCAATCTTTCCCATATGCATCACCCATTAGCAATTTTCATAATAATCTCTCAGTATCTTTAAAGCTTCCATTCGGCTTACAAGATAAATCATGTCAATGCCTGCAGTTCTGTTTACCCGTATATATCCTGCAGCATCTAATCTGTCAAAATAATCATTAGCCATTACACTTGTCAGATTATAAATATTCGCCAATCCATTTTCTCCATGAACAGCATCCTCGATGGATATACCTTCCGCATCCCCTATCATAAGAACCAGTTCATACAACACCAGCATTTCTGAAAATATATTCTTGTCCGGATGACACTTAGCATATTTTCCGTCTATATTCTTTATCAACGCAAGTTGAGAAAACGGTGAAATATTTTTATCTTCAGGATCTGATTTTACCTTATTCCTGCTATACATATTTAACAATACATCCACATCGTTTCCCAATGACTTTTCAGAAAAGCTTTGACCAGCAGCATATTTCTTTACTTCCCTCAGCAAAATTGTCTCTATTTCACTCTTTACCAGATCATCTGCATCACAATAATTGAAATACATAAACCATGTCGTTGCATCTTCCTTATTTTTCGCAATAAAAGAATGCATAATCCATAAGGTAAAAAGATTTTCCAAATATGGATCATACTCGGCAATCAACCTACCCATGTCCGTTAATTCGGCTCCTGCCGAACCATTTTCAGTTGTCAACCCCAATGCCCTCATCCAGTATCTAAGTGATTTAACCATATTACTACCGATGCCAAGCATATCTGTCGCATCTTTCCTCAAAAACACGTCCGGTATATCGGGAACTATCATGAGAGCCTTGTTAATCCAACCTTCTCTCAAGGAAAACTTTTCATGCCCCTGTAATTTAAATTTCACTTTATTCACTGCCATACTATGCCCTCTTTATACATAATACTTTTCTCATGTAGCATCCCGCGTCAAAATGTCCAACGCATTCTGTACATCTCTTACATTTATCATTGTCTATCGAATAAGTAATCTTACCTGTTCCATCATCCCTGATTTTTATTGCATCATACTTGCAAACACTCTCACATGCCTTACACCCCAAACACATCTGGTATTTTGTAAGCTGACACTGAATCTTTCCTTCCGCCGCTGACAAAGTTTTAGCTTTTGCTATATGTATATCTTTTATAATCGCTTTTAGTTTCGTGCCGCCAACTCTGCCCTGAAGAATCAAAATAACTTTTCCTGCTTTATCCATAACATAAACTTCACCAAGCCGTTTATTTCCTAATTCCTTATTTATATATCCAAATGGCTTAAACAACTCATATAATTCTCCTGTGATCGGTCTTTGCAGATCATAATTGAAAGCATTCTCCTCCGTTGCACAAGGTTCAAATGAAACAATAGATGTCTGTGCCGCCGCAAGACCATTACCTCCTTGTCTTGCTTTCCAGCCGCCATCATTTACATACTCTTCCGGATCTGGTTTTCCGATCTGTATTGCAAAATTCACAAGTAAATTATGCCAGTGAACATACTGATCATACATATGAACTTTTGCCAGGAATTCCGACCATGCTCCATTATTGGGACAGCACCAGCAGCCAACTCTTGTCCATCCAAGCCTGTATGCATCATTAAAATCTATCTTAGTTGTCAATATATAAAGCCAGACATCATAATCAATCCAATCAATAATCGGAGATACTACCGTCTGTTTTGAAATTTTAGGGCTTTCACTTTCCCTTTCATACTTGCTTCTACTTGCAGATTCATTGTGGCGAATCCCCTGAAAGCTCAAAATATTATTTTTATCTTTAAAAGCGGATGAAATAGTTTTCTGAATCGCTCCGGTTTTAAATACAGTGCAACACCACCGCATAACTCTGCTGGGAGGACCGACAACATCACACAACTCTTCGAAATTTTTTTCTCTATTCTTCGCTGTTAAAACTCTGACTCCCTGAGATTCCTCATTCTTGTTGAAACGTTTTTTATATTCCAACGTATATGGAAATTCTAACGTTGTATCACCGAACACATGCAAGACTTTATTTGTCCCCAACGCCCTATTGACAACATGCGAAGTAACTGTAGAATCCTTCCCCCCACTAAACGAAACCATCATATCTTCAATTGCATATTTATCTTTATATTGCTGCACAAAATGAACTGCTTCCTCTGTTATGTAATTATATCTATCCGTATTAGCCTGTATAAACTTTTCTATAAACGCATCAAAAAAAGTGTACTCTATCTGTGTCGCAAATTGATCATACATCTCTTTAATCTTACTTATTTCTTCAAGCGATCGTCCGTTCATTTCTGTGACAGAAAGCTTTACCTTTTCCCCGTCTATGATATAAACCCCACCCCCATACCACACTGATGAAGTTTGATACCCTGCCGGATCACCCTTTAAAATAATAGAGATTAGTGCATTCTCTTCCGGAAATACAGGTCTCATATCCGTTGAAATGTATTTCCCCTCTGTTCCACAAACAGGACACACCTTGTCAAAGATAGGTATATTACATTTATCACACCAATAAATTGTAGAAGACATTTCCGTCGCACAACCACAATCAGGCTTTATACACTTTTCACCATTCATAGGCACCCTGCACACAGGGCATATTCTCTCTATCATATACTTTTCAATTCCTGCTCGGTCTTTATTGTGTCATAAATATCCCCAATATTACAATCCAGTATTCGCAAGCTCTTAGACAACAGACATAAAACAACTCATTATATATAATACCACAGAGCTTTCTATCCAGCATCAAAAATATAGAAATATTATTTAAACTCCTACGAATATCATTTAATTGGACAAATCTTTATTGGAATACATAATACAATTTTATGTGTCCCAAAAAATGGACTTTTTCTGACTTCACAGAATTTTAGTCCCAAATCATGGACATCTTTCTAACCGTCTTTTTATTACTCAACAAAACTGTTTAACACATTTTTACAACACTCTTTCAATATTAAATTCCAAAATATCTAATCGCTGTATTTTTGTATTTCCTTAGCAAAATTTCCAACTCTCCTCTCGTCCAATATTTAATAGATTCTTTTCTCTTTATTCTATCTAGCGTTTGCGGGCTTAATATACCACTATAAAACAATCCATAACCACTAGCATTAAACTCATCAAGTAAATCTGGTATTTCAGAAATATCTTTTCTATCTATTTGAGCCTTTGTATGTTTACATTGGAAAATCCAATGTTGTTTCTCTTCTCCAAAAATAGTTTTAACTATCGTATCTGCTTCTAAATCTACACCTCCATCTGAAGCCCTCGTCTTTCCTCTTTGAACAACATTTAAAAAGCCCATATCCACTAATAAGTCTCTACACAATTTCTCAAATGCTTTGCCATCCAACTTTGAAAAATTATACTCTTCATGCAATAACTCTGAAGATATAAATGGCAACAACTTATTATACATTCCCTGAATGCTCTTATACTCCTTAACCGCAAATATATCCTGCTCACCGTTTATAGCTAATATTATTGCCCAAAAGTCACTATATGAAGTTTTAACTACCATTAATTTTTGACTTATCTCATACTTTAAGTAATCTTTATCTTCCATCTCCATGATATCTAAAAATGCATTGATACGCCTAAGATAATCACTGTCTAATGAAACCTTTAATTCACCAGCTCGAACCAAACAGTAATCTTTGCCAAAACATATTTCATCAATTTTATAAGTCTGAAAATCCATTAAATCTGTAATCTTTTTTAAAGAATCCTCTCCAAAACCTACAAGGAATGCTCCCTTTCTATCTACAAATGCATTATCTATATTGCCAAATTCTGAAGAAAGTCGTTCAGAAACAGAAAAATAGCCAGCTCCCATCAATGTTCTATAAGCATATTTTATTTCATCTTCATATTCTAAAAAGGTCCGATATTCCGATTTGAAATATTGCATTAAATAATTTTCATCTATTTCCGTATTTTTAGCTAATGTATAGGCCGATTCAAAAGCATCCAGAATTTGATTGACCTTTTCAAAATCATATTCCACATTAAAATATCCCACATGTTCATCTGTACATGGACATCCCATTCCATCATAGAAATCCAACTCTGGCAATATGCCATATATCTTTCCTAAAGCCTGCATTAGCAACAATTTTTCTCGATGAACCTCACGAATAATAAGTAAACTGTCATAATCTCCATATGTAAATACTTGGTATATGTCACAAGAATCCTCTTCTAAATCAATAATCACTCCATCTTCAAACATAATACGCTCATTTTCTGATTTTTTTCGACCTATTATTACAATCTCATTATCCTCATCTATGAAATCAATCATATATACAGATTCGCATTTTTCAATAAATTCATCCTTTGTCATGACTCTATCCTTTTCTGCCCAATATCGGCATCAACTATTACTAACACAACCTGATCCTTTTTCCATTAAATCTGTTAAATCTCAGCAAAAAACTCCATTCACATTTTTAACGATGACTAATTTATCCTACATTCTGCTGAATACACACACTCCCCCCATCCAAAAAGTAAGTAACCTCCCCATTATAAAGCCCTTTCACTACTCGAATACTCTCAACAAACACCCATACCACATCAACCCTATTCTGCACAAACTTCTCCATATTCGCCGCAGTACGCCTCTCTTCCTTCCCGCCCAATTTGCTGCTCACTTCAATCAAACTTTCATCCAACTGAGATTTCCCAATAAGGGGAACCTTCGCGATAGTATCCCCCATAAATCTGCTTGTCTTAGCCAGACCGCTCAGCATACCTGTCTGAATGGAAGCCTTCGAGTAATCCTCCACCAGATTATAGCATTCGGTATAGAGACTACGGTATTGATAAGAATAATCTGAGATGCGCTGTTCAACACTGTTCAGATACTCTTCGCCAAAGTTCCCCAACAGCATCACTTCCAAAAATGTGGAATAAGCGTAGAGATACAGCGCCAGCCGGTAATCTCCAAACTGTGCCTGTAACTTTTTCAGCATACTTTTGACTTCCTGATCAGTATGAATGATTCCCTTCTTTTTCAGCCCCTTAACGATATGATTCCGATACAGGACAATACTTCCCTCCGCTTCCTTCTTGATCTGCTGAACAAGAATATGCTTGTTCGTCTTATAAGTCTCATTATCCCAGTTATATTTGAAATTGTTCATAACATCATTGAGAACATTGAAATTTCCCTGCATTGTCGCCTGCTCTTTTTCTTTCAAAAACTCCAAAATCTCCTCCTGGGTTTCCTGAATGGCGTTGAGCTTTTTCTCAATATTCAACAAGGCTGCCGCCATAAACAGCATAGTGGGATCACAGGCAAGCGCTGTCATCCGCGCCTGTCCGCCTCCGACTCCCCCAGTCGCGGACTTCAGCGAACCGATAAAGCCTTCGCCGGTTGAAAACATCTGCATCCCTTTTGTATTGACATAATAAATACCGGAACCGCCGCTGCCTGTGATCGCAGTTTGGATTGCCGCAGTAAGAGGTCCGAACGCAACTCCAAGCGCGGATATATCCGCCAGTGGAATCTTAATTGCACCTGCCAAAGACGTGTCCAGATCTCTCGTACCTGAAATGTTCTCCATATCTGTCATAACCTGTAATGCTGCATCCTGTGTTCTATCAATTTCATCACGCATAACAATATCTCCCCCAATAATAGTTTGTAAAAGTAAAAATCTGCAACTGGCTCTTACCACTCACATCTCCACCGTTCCCGGATTCAGCAAAAAATCATACATATTTATCACCTGAATCCCTTTCTCACTATAAAACGGTTTCGGAGTATTTAGACTTTCCACATCGCCTCTGTAACTGCACATCCTGAACTCATTGTAGATCACACTCTTCATGGAACATGTCACTTCCATCTTTTAATTCCGCTTTCCATTGCAATTACTCCTGTAAGATATTTCAGCAAATTTTAACCGAAATATCTTTTAGGCTTTTTTAATTCCTATTAAACATTTTGCGTATTTACGCAGTTTTATCACATAGAAACAAATATGACATCATAACTCAGCCATTTTCTACTATACCTTTCCCATAGATTAAAGCATATATGCGTAATTGTCCCATCATGTTTCCTGCCATTTTTACCATGCATTCTCCAGAGAAAAATCCATATAAATCATCCATTTGATCCATATTTTGAATATCCTCAACAGCCACATCTCTCCCTCACAAAAATCCCCCTACATCCTCTCACCTTCCCAACCGTCCCGCAGACAACAACTTTTCCGCCGTCCTCACCGCCGCCCGGTCCCATATCAATAATATGATCCGCATTCCATATTACATCCAGATCATGCTCGATGACGACGACCGTGCCGTCGCACACAGGGCACCTGAGATCGCCCGTGTTATAGGAAAAAGCCCCCGCTTTGTACCCGAGCCTTTTTGCCTCCGCCGTCCTCGCGTAAATTTTCCTCAGCTCATCGTGGACGCCCGCATAGGTCGCCACGGTGGAACGCACATTGATCCCGACCGGCGCAGAATTGATCAGCTTCACATGCCCGATCCCCGCCGCCCCGACAGCCCTCACATGCTCCGGCAGTTTTTTCCCCGCGGCGACCGCCGCAAGCCCCGGTACAAGACTCTCCAGGACCATCGTGGTTTTGCCTGAACCTGACACTCCCGTCGCAACAGTCAGCCTCCCCTTCGGGATCTCGATCTCCAACGGCTTCACCGTGTGACTTCCTTCTTCTCAGTTATTCTAACGCCTCCAATTCCTTGATGCTCTCTATAAAATGCTGTTCAACCGGCGAGAGCAATTCATCCTGCTTCTTCCGGTACTTTCCATATTCCTTATGAGCTTTGTCAATTGCCTGTTTATGCGTCACACGCCCTTTTGTCGTCAAAATATCCCGTCTGGTCATTTTCAGATAATCGTCGATCGTCTCCAGCCAGTCCTTCATATACATCGGTTCATGCGCCAACGCCCTCACTTCCGCAATATCAAGATACGCCGACACGATCTTATTCAGGGCATCCAACTCTGTCCGGGTCAGATAATTTTTAGCGATTTCCGTATCGGAACGCCTGATCTGCTTCCCTTCCCATGAAGTCAGCCCCATATTCTCTTTTTCGGCATCCGCCCGTTGGTAAACAATTTCTGCCGCTGTGTGTTTGTGTGCCGCCCAATGCATTTTATTTTGTACCTGTTTGAAGAATAAAACAGACGCTTCTGCAGAGGGATCGTAATCAATGCTTGTAGCATAGATTTCCAACACCTTTCTCCAAAAGACTTTCTCCGAAGAACGAATATCCCGTATACGAGCCAACAGCTCATCAAAATAGTTCCCTCCGCCCAATCGTTTCAGACGGTCGTCATCCAGTGCAAACCCTTTTTTCATATATTCTTTCAGGATGGAGCTTGCCCAAATACGGAACTGTGTGCCACGCAAAGATTTCACACGATAGCCAACAGAAATGATCACATCCAGATTGTAATACTCAATATCTCTGGATACACTGCGACTTCCTTCCATTTGAACCGTTGCAAATTTTGCAACAGTTGAGTTCTGTCGGAGTTCGCCTTCTGTAAATATATTTTTTATATGCCTTGATATCGTCGATTTATCCCGCTGAAACAACTCTGCCATCTGATCAAGCGACAGCCAAACCGTATCCTCATCAAAGGTGACTTCAATTTTTGTGAGTCCATCTTCGGTTGTATACATAATAATATTTGAATCATTCATTTTCCGTATTCTCCTTGCGAATGTTTTCATGCCGAATATAATACTCCAAAAGATGGAGCACATATTCCAGTGCATGGCGGTTGTCTGATTCCCAATCCGTCACTGTCCGATAACATATTCCAAAAACTTGTACAACGCGTAAGACCATTTCCTCAAACCATATCAATATTTCATCCCCGGATATTGCTGCTAATGCATAATGTTCTGAGAAAGTCAAAGATCAACGTCCCGGAACAGTATCTTCTCCCCCTCGCGGACCACCTCAATATAATGATGCTTACTGCTCTTAGCATACTGCAAGCCCATATAAGTATCCTGCGTATTTTTCCCGATGGCAAGAGAATAACATATCCGGTTTCTTTTATTTTCAACAGCTACATATTCAGATACGATCTGCGCGCATTCCCTGGTGCATTTCGCAAATATGTTGTCCCCGCCATGCATATAGACAACAGCGCCATGCTTCTCCAAAATTCGGACAAAACTGAGCAATGTATCATGGATCGAATTGCTGAAAGACTTCAATTCCTCTAATCTTTCCTCCAAAATAAGTTGTTGTAACCGTATCCCGACGGAATCCCCGTCTATTGCAATATACATATCTCCCATTCTACCTTCTCCTTTTCATAAACTCCCAGAAACCAGCATTTTCACGGATACACTTTATCACTTCAATACACAGATTGATGACGATCCTCCCCTGATCCTCCGTCAGCTCGATACCGTTTTCCGAATAATGCGCTGCAATATTCCGATATTCCCTCAATGCGGCGACAAGACTGGGCACCGCCGCCAATGCCAGTATCTCCTTTTTTCTCCCGTCTTTCACATATTTTCTTGAAAAATAGGTCAGTATCCCGACCGGATCTTTATTCGCTGTAATATAAATATTGTTCTCCGAACAAAACTGCCGGCAATCCCTGTCATACTGTAAAAAGGAAAGCAACGAATTGATAATGCTCTCATTTCCTATCGTCACATTTGCCACCACGCTTCGGAAATCCGTACCGGAAAAGAATTCTTTGATCCCGCTGTTTAATCCCTCATATATCACCTTTAACGGTCCCTTTTTCGTTCTCTCACTTTCGGAAAACAATTCCTTTATCCCATCGTTATAATAGATCAGATCAAAATAACTGATCTTAGCCAATTTACTTACACAATCTACCTGCCTCATTTTTATGTAATCATAGTCCCGCCCGGCAACCATATCCTTTTTGGGCGCAGTCTTTAACATCAGATAGTAAATACGGTCTATCTGACATAAATTCGCCGCCATAAACAGCAGAGAGGATGTAAATTTCTGTCCATTGCTCAGATCGACAATCTTTTCTTCCTCATTTGCAAACACATAAAAAAGCGATGAGGTGTCGATACTCCCGTCATGATTAAGCCGTATTCCCTCTCTGATAAAATTGCCGAAATATCTTCTGTAGATCTCAACCTGCTCATTCTGCAGTTTTTCACTCTCCGTACTGTCAAAGATCACCACTTTGTGAATGCTGATCTGCGGTTCCGCTTCTCTGACCGATCTCGCCACCAATTCTACTGTATGTAAATTAATATTTCCTATTGTATATAATATTGCCATATTTAATCCTCTCAGTATGTATAAAGTTCCGGAAGAACGCTTTCTTCTCCAGGTTCGTCATCTTAGACACATTTTTTTGCCCATTGGCCTTGCAATATATGATCACATCAGCCTTTTATATATATCCAGCATACTTTCCATCTGATACTGCAGAAGCCATGCCGCATCACCGTACTCCGTGGTCGATTTGACCGCTTTCAACAACTCCGGATAGTATTTTTCTGTCTCAGTGATCATCCGGTAAATCCTCTCCCTGCTGAGTCCCCAGGACATCGTAGTCAGATTGTTGCACCGATCTATACACTTGACCAACGCCGCTTTTGTATTTGCAGCGATCGCGTCATAGTAGGAAACCATGACTGCCTCCCTGTCTGCATCAGTCGTCTTTTTATGTGTCACAAGAACCACTATTCTTTTTGCCTCCTCGCCGACCGGCAGATCACTCTCCGTCTTATTGCAATCCTCGATCACATCATGAAGAAGAAGCGCGGCGATAACAGCGTCTTCTTTAATTCCCATAGACAGAGCATGACAAGCCATATTAAGCGGATGATAGATATACGGAGTGTCTGATCTTTTCCTTTTTTGACCCTCATGCGCCGCAACAGCAAAGTCCACTGCTTTTAATGTATCCGGCATCTGAAAATTCCTGGCGGTGGTCTTTACATAAGTCTTCATGTGCTCCCAATCATATATCGTATCTCTGGTCTTAAAAACCTTTCGCTTTTCTTCAGCCAATGCGGAGACAGAGACGTCAAAGACCTCAGCCAGCTTCAGCAGCTTGTCAATATCGGGCTTATATTCGTCTCTTTCCCAGGACGATACGGCCTGGAAAGAGACATCCAGCTCATCGGCGATCTTTTCCTGCGTAAAGCCTTTTTCCTCTCTTAATCTCCGTATGTTTGCACCTATACTCATTGTCTCCCCCCATTTCTGCGCTGCTTTGTCTCAATTTATTGAGACTATGCATATATCAAGTTTGTGGATGCAGCGCAGACACAAACTTGTGGGCGAAAGATTGAAAATCTTTCACTCTTTCCTAATCGATAAATCCGATACTGTGGATATCTACGGCTCCATACTCTTCCAGATCCTTACTGATATCTGCCTGGACAGTTTCCATAAATCCCTGATCCCAGCAATCATGAGTCAGTCCGATGTCAGTCGGAAACAAACTGTACTTCACGCCATTCAGTACAAACTTTGTTTTAACAAGTTTCGCAGGCCACCCTGGGTTTTTATCCCATTCTTCTTTTTTCTCTGCAAACTCTGCTTTCCACTTACTTTTCAGGGCATCTAAAATCTGCTGATTCAAAATAGAGATGTCTGTCTTTTCTTTCATCCTGCACACCTTCCTTCCACGATCATCATACAAAAGAACATGCAAAATGTTCAGCAAGCCCGGATAGAGATCATAATTTTTTATTCAAGCTGTGCTTGAGTTTTCTCTGCATCCTTATTACGATAATAGTCTTCCATATCCACATTGATCCTGACTTTTGTATCAGGTTTTAGGTTGCTCAAGAGGCATACCGTCTCCACATTCCCCGTCCACGGAAACATATCGCAGCATACCACCCTCTCCACCCGATATCCTTCCTCCAGAAACCTCTCCAGATCCCGCGCCAGGCTCGTCGGCTTACACGAAATATAGACGATCCTCTCCACCCCGTAGGCGAGTATCTTCCCGAGCGCCTTCGGATGCACGCCGTCCCTCGGCGGATCCAGTATGATGAGATCCGGCTTCTCCTCCAGCTCGTCCAGCACCTTCAGTACATCCCCCGCTATAAATTCACAGTTATTCAACCCGTTCAACGCCGCGTTCTCCCTGGCGGCATCCACAGCCTCCTCCACGATCTCCACACCGACCACCTTCTTCGCCGCAGGCGCCATCAGCTGAGCGATCGTCCCCGTGCCGCTGTACAGGTCGAACACCACCTGATCCCGCTTCGCTTCCCCTGCCTCTTCCGCTCCTTCCGCGCTCTCACCGCCGCCGAGATCTCCGACAAACTCCCTCGCCGTGCCGTACAAAACCTCCGCCCCCGGCGAATTGGTCTGGAAAAAGGAAAACGCCGAAATTTTAAAGCGCAACCCCAAAATCTCCTCGTAAAAATAATCCCTCCCGTAAAGTATCCTCGTCTCATCGCTTCGCACCACGTCCGCCACCGAATCATTGACCATGTGAAGAACGCCGACGATCTTCCCCTCCAGCGGCAGCCCAAGGAGCATCTCTGCGAAACCGCTCATATCGAGAACATCATTCTCCAACGGCGATGCCATCTCTTCTACCACAGCACCGATTTCCTCCTGATTCGAAGATGTCCTGCCCAATCCTGAAACTGTATTCTCAGCCTCCTGAATCATTTTTTCCGTCATGAAACCGATATTTTCTCTTCTATCCTCCACACAATCGCTTCCATCAGAAGTCCCCTCTCTCTCCTTCCTCACCACACTGTCGATCCCGCTCGTCGTCACAAGCGCCACAAGGATCTCCCCGGTCTTTGCCCCCTTGCGCACCAACAGATGCCGCAGAAAGCCGGTATGCCTGAGCCGGTGAAAGAACGGCAGCCCAAGCCCCGCAAAATACTCCCTCACCGCCGCCAGAATCCGTCTGTAATCCCCATCCATGATCAGACAGCCGGAAACCGTGATGATATCATAAAAGCCGCCCCTCTTATGTAATCCCACCGACAGTGGTCCGTCCTTCACCTCATCCCCGAAGGTAAACTCCATCTTATTTCGGTAACCGTACACCGCAGGGCTCTGTCTGATTCCCTCAAACTGCCACTCTCCCTGCCCTTCCAGCACCGGCGTAAGCAGCCGCCTCACCTGTTCCTCTTTCAACCGGCACTGCTCCTCATAGGACAGATTGTGGTACAGGCACCCGCCGCAGAACCCGAAATGCGGACAGGGACTCTCCACCTCATTCTCCGCTCTCCCGAGCACCTCTAAAAGCCGTCCCTCCGCCCTTCCGCCTCTCTTTTTCTGCACACAGAAGGAAACTTTCTGCCCCGGCAGTACGTTTTTCACGATACAGACTGCCTCCTCGCCGTTTTCCTCCCTGACTCTTACGACTCCCTTATTCGGAAAATCCACCCGTTCCACAATGCCTTCCAGAATCTGTCCCTTTTTCATACACTCGCTTTCCTTCTTTGTATTAATCTTCATTTCTGTACCATCTATTTTTTCAACCGACTGATACAGCAAGCCTCCTCTGAGCAAATCAGCAGTCATGTACTCCGCACACAAAGCTTATCCCAGCCAACACTCACGCGCCCTGCCTGCACCCTTCCACCAACAAAAGAAAGTGCAGACAAAACCGTCCACACTTTCCGCTTTTTCCATATTTATCACGGAGAACATCCAGACATCTCATACTCTCCCGACTTCTTCTCCGCAGACATCTTTAACTCTTACTCTTCCGCTTTCTTCTCCTCCGCAGGTTCTTCTTCCTTCTCCGCTTCCTCCTCGTCCTCAAAGAACTCGTCGTCAAAGTCGTCCTCGAACTCATCCTCGAAGTCCTCCAGATCACACCTTGACATCAGACGGTATATTGCGTAAGCAGCACCGCCGATAGCCGCCAGAATAGCAAGCACGATCAGCACGCATGTCACCATCTTGCTGATATCCCGCTTCTCCTCTTCCCTCTTTGTAATCCTGTTCAATGACTCCATCACTGCGCGATACTTTTCTTCCATGAAGCAATACCTCCCTTATTTTAATATTTTTCCTTCTGTAAATACTTCACAGTGTCTCTAACACCCACATTTGTCTTAGTATATCATGAATTCCATCTTTTTACTACACTTAATCGAAAATTTTATAAAACTCCATAACCACTACATAACCCACAGCCTTTAGACTTCACTGTTATAAAATTACAATTTTCTCAACTTCGCAAACCCCGCATACATCGACCGTTTACCAACTGTGTCAAACTCCACCGTCACCTGATAATCCTTCGTCCCCTTCTCAAGCCCTGTCACAGTTCCCTCACCGTACTTGGTATGCAGTACCCTGTCGCCGACGCCGTAATCCGGCGCACTCCCGGGCGCCTGCACTCCTTTCGAGAGACCGTTTACATTCTGCAGGGCGGAAACTCCCCTGGCGATAAAAGGCTTGTCTTCCTCCGCCGTCCTCGTCACCCGCCTCAGGCCGCCGTTTCCAAAGGTGTGCATGGAACTGCTGCCGTAACCTTTTCCGGATCCTCCCGACATGCTGCCATAACTGTTCCCTGAAGCATTCCCGGCATTTACCGCCGAATCGCCTCCAAAATTCCTTCCATAGCTTCCTCCCGGAGCTCCTGACGCACCGCCGCGGCCTTTGCCATTCCTCAACGAACCGTCTGCGGCACTCCCCATCGATCCGCCGCCAAAACGATTCCCCGACGCCCCTCCGGACGTTCCTCCGAAGCTTCCCTGTCCGTCCCCGAATTTCCGCCCCGACCGTTCAAAAAACGGCAATGGCTCGTCGTCATCGAAACTAAGATCATCCTCATCCCGCCACCTCCGAAGCGGCGGGACATACCCGTCGATCAGCTCCGCCGGGATCTCCCTGACAAACCGGCTCACCGCGTTGTACTGCGTCTCCCCGCGCACCATCCGCTTCTTCGCACAGGTCAGCATCAGCTCATCCATCGCCCTTGTGATGCCCACATAGGCGAGCCTTCGCTCCTCCTCGATGTCCTCCATATCTTCCGATATGATGGACATATAACTGGGAAACAGCCCGTCCTCGAGCCCCGCCAGGTACACATAGGGAAATTCCAGCCCCTTGGCGGAATGTAACGTCATCAGGAGCACTCTGCCGTCGCCCCCCGCCACATTGTCGATATCACTGACGAGCGCCACCTCCTCCAAAAACTCGCTCAAGGATGGATTCTCCGCGCTCTCCTCATAGGAGACAAGCTTGCTCACAAGCTCCTCCACATTGTCGATCCGATCGTCCGCATCCTCCTCGTCGGATGAGCGAAGTTCCTCCAGATATCCCGTCTGTTCCAGAATGTCCTCGATCAGTTCTTTCAGAGAATAAAATTCCATCTTCCCGCGGAAGGCCTGGATCATGGTCACAAAAGAGGACAGCTTGGACAATCCCCTCCCGATCCCCGGGATATCCCGCGCCTCCCGCAGGGCATTGTAAAAACTGATGCCCTTTTCATCCGCGTAATCCTGCACCCGCTGCACCGTGGACGCGCCGATCCCCCGCTTGGGCACATTGATAATGCGCTTTGCCGCCACATCATCCAGCCCATTGTCGATCGTCTTCAGATACGCCAGCAGATCCTTGATCTCCCTGCGGGCATAAAAGTTTACGCCGCCCACCACATGGTAGGGGATTCCCTCCATCACCATACGCTCCTCCAGCATACGCGCCTGCGCGTTGGTGCGGTACAGAATGGCAAAATCCGAAAAAGTTCCCTCCTTCTTCCGGTACTTCCTCGCGATATCGTCAGCGATAAATTCCGCCTCCTCATAGGCGGACTCAAACTGTTGAAACCGGACATGCCGCCCCTCGCCTTTGTCCGTCCAGAGCGTCTTGCTCTTTCTGCCCTGGTTGTTGCGGATCACGGCGTTGGCGGCGTCCAGAATGCTCTGGGTGGAGCGGTAATTCTGCTCCAGCCTCACCACCTTCGCCTCGGGATACACCTTCTCAAAATCCAGGATATTGCGGATATTCGCCCCCCGGAATTTGTAGATGGACTGATCGTCATCCCCCACCACACAGAGATTTCTGCTGCCGGATGCAAGCAGCCGCACCAGCTCAAACTGCGCCGTGTTCGTGTCCTGATACTCGTCCACCATGATATAGGAAAAACGGTTCTGGTAATTCTCCAGAACCTCCGGTCTTGTCCGGAAAAGTTCCACGGTCAGCATGATCAGGTCGTCAAAATCCAGCGCGTTGTTTTTCTTTAACGTCTGCTGGTACTCCGTGTAAGCCGCCGCTGCCTTCTGCTGCGTAAAGTCCCAGGACGCCGCCTTGGCAAACTTCTCCGCGCTGATCAGCTCGTTCTTCGCGTTCGATATGATATTCAAGATCGCCCGCTCTTTAACCTGCTTCGTGTCGATCTGTAATTTCTTGCAGACATCCTTCATCACCGTCTTCTGATCGTCCGTGTCATAGATCGTAAAATTTGTATCATACCCCAACAGGTCGATATGCCGGTGCAGGATCTTTACACAGGCGGAATGGAACGTGGATACCCAGATGCTCTCTGAGCCGAAACCCACCAGCTTGTCCACCCTCTCCCGCATCTCCCCCGCCGCCTTGTTTGTGAACGTGATCGCAAGGATATGCCAGGGATTCACGCCGCACCGGTCGATCAGGTAGGCGATCCGATGGGTCAGCACTCTCGTCTTGCCACTGCCCGCCCCCGCCAATATCAGAAGCGGCCCTTCCGTGCAGAAGACCGCCTCCTTTTGTTTATCGTTCAATGTATCATATATGCTCATTTATCTCCTCATGCCCGTCTTTTGTTGGTTTTGTATCGTTCTGTTTCTCCAGCCGGAAGACATTTTCCATACAGTGTGAAAATGTCATTCAACACGAAATACTATCTCCTCATTTTCAGTGCCGCGATATGTTTCGTGATAAGTATAACCATCTATATCGGTGAAAACATCTGTCTCCCATGCGCCATTATTTTGATATACATTGATTTTTAAATCGATATTGTATACCTCCCACCAATTCGTTTTAAATACCATAACCTTCACTCTCTGATCAAAATCTTCCTTACGTATGGCAAAAGAATATTCATACATACCATGCCGCAGGCCGTGATTCCTGAAACTGGTAAATGAAGGACCCTTTTCACATATTAATCTCTCATTGCCTCCTCCGACATAGTTGCACTCCAACCCCTCCAGGAAATATTTTTCTTCATCAAAGTATATACTTATCGTTCCCTTCATTCGACTGATGTTTTGTAAGATCATCAGGGATATCATTAACAATAGTATAACAATACATACTACTCTAAACAGTATGCCCGCTTTTCTCATAGCTTTCACCTTGCGCGATAACCTCATTCACTTTACTATCAGCCGCTCTCACCTGCCAAATACCCACTGCAGCGTTGCCGCTGCTCTTATCCTTCACCCGCACTATCCGCCAGATACCATTTTCTACACAAAGAGCTGGCTCCCGCAGTTCCCGCAGAACTTCATCCCGTTCGTAGGAGTTCCGCAGTTCGGACAGAATTTCGGCGATACAGACGGAAGAGGCGATACTCCCCCGGGCGACGGCGCCTGGCTCTGGTATGCAGTTCCCGCAGGCGATGCCGACTGATTCTGCTGCATCGGACCCTGGTTCGCCGTATTCTGTCCCATCATGCCCTGCACCATCTGCTGTCCCATCGCCATGCCCATCTGGAGCTGTACCATATCCGAGGCGACGCCACCGCCATGGCTCCCGCCCTTTCCGAGAGAGTCCGCCAAAGCGACCTGCTGATACTTGTTCACATCGGAGACCATCGCCTGCGCAGCAGCCTTCTCCTGCATCTTCCTGATCTCTTCCGGGTAGGAGAAACTCTCGATGTTAAAGTCCGTAATGGTGATGCCGATCCTCTGCATATCCTTATCCAGATCTGATGCGATCCCTTTGGCGATATTTGCCGCGTCCATCTGGAGATTAAAGATATCCCTGCCTTCCCTGCCGATCCAGCTCATCAGAAGCTGATCCAGATTGGCAATGATGCGTTCCTTCACATCCCCGACCGTGAAACGTTTCTTTACCCCCGCGATCTTGTCGATCATCACTTCCGCCTCGTCCACCTTACAGCTGAACGTGCCGAAAGCCCTGATCGGCATCCCGCCCGGAAGCCCCTGCGCCGGCAGATTGATCGCGCTCTTTGTGCCCCATTTCACAAGCTGTTCTTTTGTATTGATAAACAGCACCTCCGCGCGCAGCGGCGCGTTGAAGCCGAACTTAAAGCTTGCGAGCGTGGTCAGAAAAGGGATAATGTCTGATTCAATATCATAACGCCCCTCGTTCTTAAAAATGCCTTCCAGCCTGCCGTTATACATAAAGACCGCATCCTGCCCCATGCGGATGATCAGTTTGGAGCCCTTCTTGATCTCATCGTTCTCCCATTTCCATAAGAGCACGCCTTCCTCGCTCTCATTCCACTCCACCACGTTGGCGAGCTGTGTTGCAAAAATGCCCATGATCAATACCTCCTGATTCCAGTTCCGGATATCTGCTGTTTTTTATTATGGTTCCGTAATAACCCCCGCAGCCGCAGACGCCGCCGCCGTCGCCGGCGAGCCGAGGAATATCTCCACCTTGGACGTCCCCATGCGCCCGAGGAAATTCCTGTTGTTTGTGGCAAGCACCCTCTCCCCGTCCGTCAGGATGCCGCACGCCCTGCCGCAGCACAGCCCGCACCCCGGATGAGTGATGATCGCCCCGGCCTTTGCCAGTGTCCTGATATAGCCGGCTTTCACCGCCTCCTGATAAATGCTCCTGCTGGCAGGCGTCACGATCAGTTTCACATACGGGGCAACCTTCTTCCCTTTTAAGATCTCCGCCGCCACAGCCAGATCCTCCAGCCGCCCGTTGGTGCAGGAACCGATAAACACCTGATCAAGCTTCGTCCCCGCAAGCTCCGAGACATCATGGATATTGTCCACCTGGGACGGACAGGCGAGAACAGGCACAAGTTCCTCCGCCTTATACTCCATCACCCGGCAGTACCCGGCATCCGCATCCGCGTACAGCCAGTCCACATCCTCCATCTTCACCCCGGAATACGCGCAGGTCTTCTCATCCGGCGCAAACAGTGCCGCCTTCGCCCCCGCTTCGATCGCCATGTTGGAGATCGTCATGCGGGAGGAAACGCTCATCTCCTCTACCGCACTTCCCGAAAACTCAAGCGCCTTGTAGGTGGCGCCGTCCGCCCTCAGATCTCCGATCAGGCGCAAAATCACATCCTTCGCGTACACGCCCTGCGGCAGCTTTCCGTTGATGACTACCTTGATCGTCTCCGGCACCCGGATCCACATCTCGCCGGTGCCCAGCACAGCCGCCATCTCCGTGTAGCCGATCCCCGAGGAAAAACAGCCCACGCACCCGTAGGTCGTCGTATGGGAATCCGTCCCGAACACAATATTCCCCGGCTTCGCGTAACCCATCTCCGGCATCAGCTGATGGCAGATGCCGTCCGCCCTGTGAAAATGGGTGAGCCCCTGCTCCTTCACAAAAGCGTCCCCGATCTTAAAATGCCTCACATCCTCCACCGCGCTGGTGGGCACCAGATGATCGTAGATCAGGACCACCCTGTCGGGATCCCAGACCTTCGAAAAGCCCATCTCGCGGAATTTATCCACCACAAACGGAATAAAGATATCGTGGATCATCACCCGATCCACTTTCACCGTCTTGATATCCCCCGGCGATACGGAAGGCTCCCCGGTATTTCTCATCACGATCTTCTCA
Organism: uncultured Lachnospiraceae bacterium; assembly: GCA_910584915.1. Lineage (GTDB taxonomy): Bacteria > Bacillota > Clostridia > Lachnospirales > Lachnospiraceae > 1XD8-76. The sequence goes on along the minus strand of CAJUDM010000008.1, from coordinate 127,971 downwards.
ATCAATGTATGTCCCATGCTCACACCCCGTTTCTCGCCTGCATCGCTTTCACCAGCCCGCCGGCATTCAAAATGTCCATCAGATTCTCCGGCAGGGATGCGATCAGGTATTCCCTGCCGCCCGCCTCAATCTTCTCTCCCATCGTCACGGTGATGACATCCCCCTCCGCCACATGGTCCCTGAGCTCTTGATTTTCGATCAGCAACAGCCCGTTGTTGATGGCATTCCGGAAAAAGATCCGCGCAAAAGACTTCGCGATCACACACCGCACGCCCAGATGCTTGATGATCTCCGGCGCCTGCTCCCTGGACGAGCCGCAGCCGAAATTCTTCCCCGCCACGATGATATCTCCCTCTCTGATCTGCCCCGCCAGCTCCTCCCTGAGCGGCGAGAACGCATACTTTTTCATATCCTCCACGCCCGGCAGCGCCAGATACTCCGTCGGAATAATGATATCCGTATCGATATCATCCCCGAGGAGCCATACTTTTCCTGTAAATTGTGTCATATGTCTTACTCTCCTATCTTATTCAGGCTTTCCATTTATCAGTCTGTCCGCAATCAAAATACCGGACGGATACAGCAGAAAGTGTCCATAGTATCGCTGCCGCCAGGTGCCTTTGTTCCCATCTTCGCCGTCCTCGTCAGCATCGTATTTCATGACAATTGCTTTCGACTGTGTGCGTCAGCTGCAGTTCAACACCGCGATGGAGTCCATCACGCCTTTCCGGACGCTGTCCTCGGATATCTCTCCGGCGGCTTGTGACCGGTCCTCGTTATGGTACCTGCCGCCGGATCTCTTTCCGCTTGCCATGGTCAGTCCTCCCCGTCCATGTCGCGAACAGCTACTTCCCATGACGTCATGCCGTCCGGCGGCTCATTTCGTGACTCCTTCCCAGTCGACGCCTTCAATGGCGATGTCCCAGGACGTCTCGCCTTCACAGGCCTCGCCAAGCACGTCGGCGAGGTCGGCCATGAAGTCGGGGCCCATGATACGGATCTTGTCATCCTTCCGGATGACGGCGTAGCGGCAGTCGCCGGATCGGATCATCATGGCGAGGGCCTCCGGGCTGTTCGCTATGTCGCCCATGATCGCGGCGACGGGCCGGCCCTTCTCCTCGGGGTACAGCTCGTCGATGTCTCCCTTGACCAGGTCGAGCCCTTCCTCGGTGCACCTGGCGCCGTCCTTGTCAAGGAAGGCGACTGTTGTGGTCTTGATGGTTCCGTTTTCCATGTTGATACCTCCATTGCGATTTTTTCCGGCTTGGGCCGGAAGCTATTGCTATTATATCACGTCCGGTCCCACGATCTTCCCCGCGACCGCCGAAGCCGTCACCGTCGCCGCCGAAGCCAGATACACTTTGGAATCCTTGTGCCCTGCGCGCCCCTTAAAGTTTCTCGTTCCGGTGGAGATCAGCACCTCTCCTTCCCCGATGACGCCCTGACAGCTTCCCCAGCAGACGGAACAGTTGGGATTCATCATCATCGCACCCGCCTCCAGGAAGATATCCACAAGTCCTTCCTCCAGCGCCTGCAGATAGACGCTGTTGGATGCCGGTGTGATCAGAAAACGCACATCCGGATGTACCTTTCTCCCCTTTAAGATGGACGCCGCCACACGCAGCTCATCAATCCGCCCGTTGTTGCAGGAACCGAGGAACGCCTCGTCAATCTTCACCTCGTCGATCTCAGACAGAGGCTTCACATTGTCCACAAAATGCGGCTCCGCCACCACCGGCTCAATCTTCGAGAGATCATAGTCGTATACCTTCATAAAAGAAGCGTCCGCATCGCTCTGATACAGATTGTCAAAACTTCTCCCATGCTCCTTCATAAATTCCACGACCTTCTCATCCGGCTCCACGATACCCGTCTTTGCGCCCGCCTCCACCGCCAGATTGCAGAGCACGAACCTGTCGTTCACGCTTAAGCCGTGGGCTCCCTCGCCCGCGAACTCCATGATCTTATAGTTACAGCCGTTGGCGCCGATATCCCCGATGATCGTCAGGATCAAATCCCTCGGATAGACGCCCTCCCTCAGCTTCCCGGTCAGGTTAAAACGGATCGTCTCCGGCACCAGCACCCAGGACTTGCCCGTCACCATCGCGTACAGGAAATCCGTACAGCCGATCCCAGTCCCGAAAGCGCCCACCGCCCCGTAGGAACAGGTGTGGGAATCCGCGCCCATGATAAACTGCCCCGGCTCCACAAAATCCTCCAGCATGATCTGATGGCAGACGCCCTTCCCCTCGTAGAACGCGATGTCATACTTTTTCGCGAACTCCCGCATCTTCTTGTGCGCCGCGGCGGTCTTCGGATTTTCCGCCGGAATATTGTGGTCGATGATAAACACCAGCTTATCCTTATCCGCGATCCGCGGATTCTTCAACTGATTGTAAAACATATCGATAGTCAGATGCGTCGTACCGTCGTTGCTCATCAGATAGTCCACATCTACCGTATGTATCTCACCGGGCTTCACACAGGGCACCCCTGCCGCCCGCGCGATGATCTTTTCTCCTATTGTCATACCCATTGTCTATTCCTCCAATCCATATTTACGGGAACAGGTTCGATTTGCTTCGCAAATTGTCCCTGAGCGAATAGATTCGCCTGCCCGGCTCATCTATTTACGGGAACAGGTTCGATTTGCTCCCGCAAATTGCCCCTGAGCGAATAGATTCGCCTGCCGGCTCATCTATTCTTTATTCAACGACGCGATCAATCCGCCCTGATTCAGTATATTCTGCATATACGGCGGCAGTTTCGTACAGGTGTAGGTGACGCCTTCAAACTCGATCGTCCCTTCCGCCAGATCCAGTTCCGCGTCTCCCTCCGCCTTCGCCACATCGTAAAAATCCTTGCTGACAAGCACCGGCAGCCCGATATTAATCGCGTTCCGGTAAAAGATTCTTGCAAAGGACTTTGCCACAACAGCCTTGACGCCAAGCGCCTTCAGCACGCTCGGCGCCTGCTCCCTCGACGAACCGCAGCCGAAGTTCTCGCCCGCCACGATGATATCGCCAGGCTTCACCTTCCCGGCAAACTCCCCGTCCAACGACTCAAAGGTGTACCCCTTCATATCCTCAACACTCGGCAAAAGCAGATACTGTGACGCTATGATCTGGTCTGTATCCACGTCGTTATGAAACTTAAAAATCTTACTCATGGCTTCTCCTTTTCCGCAGTATTTCCGTTGCAATAACACTTTGCGTTCCCCGGCAGGTTCTAACCGAACACTGCCGCCGCACAATACACATAGTCTAACATATTTTCCCCGGATTGAAAAGGGTGTGGATTTTCCTGTTTCCGGCTTCCCCTACAGAGGGGAGAGCCGGAAGCTGCCGTTCCTTTCGATCCGGAAGTTTAGTCCTCCAAAATCGCCGGTGTGAAACTCCATCAGGAGTTCTTCTCCCAGGCGTCTGCAGACCGCCCTCCGCATCGAGCAGATATTCCCAATCGATCGACATGATGATCACCTCCTTTCTCTCATAGCAGGTTTCCCCCGAAGGGAATGCATTCTTTTTCGCTGTTCCTTTTCGCCGTTTTATCCGATGCCGTTCCTGCCCCTGTCTTTCAGCGGCGTTTTGTTTCCCTTTGATACGCTTTATGCGATATATCTCCGGGGAACATATCCCTTCGGTCGGTCATTTGTTTTTCAAGGTACCTGCCTTACAAGAACAAGTATATCGGTTTCCATTTTTTGATTTGTAAATATTACGAGTTACTTATGTGCATTTGAATTTTAACATTTTCAGAGCGGGGGATTTTTTTGACATTTAGAAAAACTCAGGTTTGCATTAGAACGAAAAAGGGCTTCCGACCATCCTTTTCTGGTCCGAAACCCTCTCCTTCATTCATAAAAAACCTTCTGCTTCCGCATTTCTTGCTGAACTATCATATCTTAGCAGAAATCTCTCCACCGCAAATAGGATTAAAATGCTGATTCACAACTATGTGAGCCTGTTGTAAGATTTTTTCCATCTTCTCGATGCGGTAGTAAAGATCACCCTCCGCCTCTTTCGCTTCGTGATATGCCTCGTTTTCGGAGAGGTCGCCAAGGCGACGCGCCTCGTCGATCATCTTCTTCACCTCCGCGGTTCGGGTGGTTCTGCAGTAGTCCAACTCCTTCTGTAATTCATCGTAATGGAACTGAGTAATACTATGACGACCCAAAACGCTTCTCCGTCCGACTTCTTCGTACCACATCCGGGCTTTCGTCCTGTCCGCCTCCGTTCCTTCACCATTATAGTACATATCGCCGCACCGGAACTGGGCCCAGGCATTGCCCCGTTCGGCAGCTTTTTCGTACCACATCAGGGCTTTCTCCTTGTCTTCCGGTGTTCCTTCACCATTATAGTACATATCGCCACATTCGCATTGAGTGAGGACCGCGTTCCGTCGTTCGGCCACTTTTTCGTACCACATCAGAGCTTTCTCCTTGTCTTCCGACGTCCCTTCGCCCCAACGGTACATATCGCCGCACCGAATCTGAACCCAGATCTGATTCACGCGCCGGGCATCATCCCGTTCGGCTACTCTTTCGTACCACATCAGGGCTTTCGCTTTGTCTTCCGGTGTTCCTTCACCCTTGTCGTACATCCTGCCACACTTATATTGGGCCTCGGCAATGCCCTGTTCGGCCGCTTTTTCATACCACATCAGGGCTTTCTCCTTGTCTTCCGACGTCCCCCAGCCTTTGTAATACATATAGGCACAGTCGAGTTGGGCGTCGGCAAGCCCCTGCTCAGCTGCCTTTTCGTACCACATCAGAGCTTTCTCCGATGCGAACATCTTGCCACATTCATATTGAGCCTGGGCATCGCCCTGTTCGGCCGCTTTTTCGTACCACATCAGGACTTTTGACCTAGCCCTTTTGTCGCCTTTGATGGCCGCTTTTTTGTACCACATCAGAGCTTTTTCCCTGTCTTCCTTTGTTGCTTCACCCTTATCGTACATCTCGCCACAGTTGAACTCGGCGCCTCTATGCCCGTGTTTGGCCGCTTTTTCGTACCACATCAGGGCTTTCTCCTTGTCTTCCTTCGTTCCTTCACCATTATAGTACATCTCGCCACAACGGTACCAGGCCGCACTCTGGGCCCTGGAATCCCTGAAACCGCTCTGATCTCGGTCAATGTCGGCCGTTTTTTCGTACCACATCAGGGCTTTCTCCTTGTCTTCCTCCGTTCCTTCGCCTCTGTAGTACATATCGCCGCAGCAGAGCTGGGCACGGTTATCGCCCTGTTCGGCCGCTTTTTCATACCATATCAGCGCTTTTTCCTTATCTTCCTCTGTCCCTTCTCCCTTGTCATACATCTCGCCGCACAGGAACTGAGCCTGGGCATTTCCCTGTTCGGCCGCTTTTTCGAGCCACATCAAGGCTTTCGCCTTGTCTTTCTCCGTTCCTCCTACACCCTTGTCGTATATCCTGCTACACTGGAACTGGGCATTGATATTACCCTGTTCGGCGGCCTTTTCAAGCCATATCAATGCGTCGGAAAATTCTCTGGCGATGTACTTCTCCATGCCCTTTGCATACATCTCTTCGAGGGTAAGGCCATCGCCGGAGCGGATCGGCTCTGCCATTGCCGCGGGTTGCTCGTTGTTTTTACCGTTTTCGAATACTTCCATGTTTGTCACCATACCTTTCTTAAAATAGTACTTCAACTATACTAAAAATCGTTTGCCTTTACAATAAAATCCATTTATCTTCGTTTCCGGCCTCCCCTACAGAGGGGAGAGCCGGAAGCTGCCGTTCCTTTCGATCCGGAATCTGAGTCCTCCAAAACCGCCGGTGTGAAACTCCATCAGGAGTTCTTCTCCCAGGCGTCTGCAGACCGCCTTACAGCGGAGAGCGGATATTTTCTGCAGGAACTCCGCTCCAAGCTTTTCTACAGAATCGATAACACGCCGCTCGCTTGCGTACTGCTTCTCTTTCGGCATCTCCGCATAACTCAGATAAAGATTTCTGAATCCGCTGTTCGATGTACCGGAAGCGAAATAACTTCCCGCCATCATGTAGATGATATATGCCACCGCTTTCTGCCTGCCGTAATTTTTTGCGGAAAGCTCCGGGGCGTCCCGCAGAGTCTCTTCTATTTTGTTCCAGTCCTCCATCCTGTCCTTGCGTGATGCTTTTTTCATAACATTCTTTCCTGTTTCCATTTTTCTTCCTCCTTCATATGGTTGACTCTTTCTTTGCTTTCCGCAAGATGACGCTTTTTCGTGTCAGCTTTGCAACTTAATCCTCATCTCGCCAGTCCAGCATTTCACTGGCTTCTTCCACCGCCTGGTCGTATGCGTCCTGAAGCTCATCGCCCTCCGCATCGAGCAGATATTCCCAATCGATCGACATGATGATCACCTCCTTCCTTTCATAGCAGGTTTCCCCCGAAGGGAATGCATTCCTTTTTGTTGTTCTTTTGTAACAGTTCAGCCTTCAATGTCATTTAGTTAGCTCCTTAGCTCAGCCGTGAGGAAAATAAAATGCGGGAGGAGCCCTTTAAAAAGCGTCGGCACTTAGCGAGGTCCCTCACGAGCTTAGTGCCCGCTACGCTTTTTACGAGCGCGAGCGCGGCGACGGAGCATTTTATTTTTCTCACGGCGTCCGGCACCGGCAACTAAACGATATTGATGGCTGAAATGTTACGTTCTTTTTCGCCGTTTTATCCGATGCCGTTCCTGCCCCTGTCTTTCAGCGGCGTTTTGTCCCCCTTTGATACGCTTTATGCGATATATCTCCGGGGAACATATCCCTTCGGCCGGTCATTTATTTTTCAAGGTACCTGCCTTACAAGAACAAGTATATCGGTTTCCATTTTTCTTATTTGTAAATATTACAGACTTTTATGTCTGGCAATATCAGACAGCTTACCGGCAGACTCAATCCCCGTCATCCAAGAGGTAAAACGCTTCTTCATCCGAGATATCTCCGGGAGCAGACGCCCCCGCCTCCATCGCGTTCTCTCTTACCTGCTCATATGCAGCCCGGACAGCTTCTTCGGACATACCTGTGCCCCAAAAGGCATCGGCATATATCTTCCGGACACTTCCCGGGAGCGCCACATGATTCAGATTCATACAGCCTAAAAAGGCTTCTTCACAGATATATCTGACGCCCTCCAGCATCGCCACATGGGTCAGATCCGTACAGTGGTAAAAGGCGGCCTCGCCGATACATTTGACGCCCTCCGGGATCGTCACATGGGTCAGGCTGCTGCAGCCGGAAAAGGCATACTCGCCGATCTTCCACACGCTTCCCGGGATGTTCACCCCGGTCAGGCCCGCGCAGCCGCAGCAGGCGAACCCGGCAATCCTGACAACGCCCTCCGGGATCTCCAGAACGCCGGATCTTGCCGGCGGACATGTGTGCAGGACGAGATCACCCCGTCCATCCCGTTTCAACAACAGACCGTCGATGACACAATAATGTGGATTTCCCCCCTCCACCCGGATCTCGTGCAGATTTGCGCAGAACGAAAAAGCATCTGTATCGATCACAGTGACGTTTTTCGGGATAGTTATGCCGGTTATATTAACGGCGTCTCCGCATTTGAAAACTCTACGGTCGATTTTGGTAAAGCCTTCCGGGATCGTCACATCCCCGCCCGGGCCAAAGTACCCGGTCAAATATTCTCCGGAGACATAAAAGTCCCCCGCCCGCTCACGCGGAGCATGATCCTCGTTCTCCGATTTTCCATGATCATAATCGACAAAATCGTCATTTAAAGCTGATACCTCTTTCGCGCTCAAACTTATCTTTATCATTTCTTGCCTCCTTCTCTCGTAACAGTTTCTCCCCGAAGGGAATGCATTGTTTTTCGCTGTTCTTTTTCGCCGTTTTATCCGATGCCGTTCCTGCCCCTGTTTTTCAGCGGCGTTTTGTTCCCTCTGATACGTTTTATGCGATATATCTCCGGGAAACATATCCCTTCGGCCGGTCATTCAGTTTTCAAGGTTCCCGCCTTACAATATTTAATATACAGGGGTTTTGTTTTGTAATTTGTAAATATTACGAATTTTATTTTCGTGTGAATCCCGCCATCTTCAGGAGATGGAAAGAAAGTCAGTGAAACATCCCGCCGGTATACCGTTTCACTCTGTTTCTTGTCCTCAAACTCATAATGTGCTATAATTTTTTGGAAAATACGAACGATCCACGAAAGGAACCTCAGATATGAATAAAGTACAGATCTCCATGGAGATATTTCCCCCGAAAAAAGACAGCGAATTTTCTTCCGCCTTCCGCGTGGCAAAGGAACTGGCAGAGATAAATCCCGATTTTATCAGCGTCACCTACGGTGCGGGCGGCAGCCGCTCAAAAAGCACCGTGGAGATCGCTTCCTATATACAGAACGAGCTCGGCATCACCGCCATGGCGCACCTCACCTGCGTGGGCAGCACGAAAGAAGATATCCGAAAGATGTGCGGGGAGTTCAAAACGCACAATATCACCAACATCCTCGCTCTCCGCGGCGACCGCCCGAAGGACATGTCCGACGAACAATATGATGGCAGAGAATTTACCTACGCCTCAAACCTCATCGACTTTCTGAAAGAGAATACAGACTTTGAGATATGGGGCGCCTGCTACCCCGAAAAACACTTTGAATCCTTCAGCAAAGAATCAGACCTGATGCATATGAAGGAAAAACAGGACAGAGGCGTGACGCAGTTCATCACACAGCTGTTTTTTGACAACGATTTCTTCTACGAGTTCCGGGAGAAAGCCGCGCGCAAGGGCGTAACCGCCCCGGTCCACGCGGGCATCATGCCGATCACAAGCGCCGGCCAGATCGGGCGCTCAATCTCCCTCTCCGGCTCCTCCGTGCCGAAGGCCTTATCCGACATTATCGCCACCTACGGGGATTCCCCGGAGGATATGTACAAGGCCGGCATCGATTACGCTGTCCGCCAGTGTGACGACCTTCTCGCAAACGGCGTGGACGGCATCCATATCTACACCATGAACAAGCCCGATGTGGCAAAGCAGATTGTAAAAGCCATACTCGCCTGAATTCATAAAACTTTTAGAAGACAGCACCTTGCACTAATTTTCAGGTGGACTTATACTGTTATATAGCAGTCGATGACAACATGCAGAAATATTCGCTATTGAGAGAACAGTAGAACATATGGTCAATTGCCCCACAGCTAAAGCAAAGCGTGCTAAAGCGCGCGGGCATCAAACCATCTACAGAAATCATAGAAAGGCGGCAATATCACAATGAGTGAAATGAATAATGCTCAAACCCCGGAACAGGCTCAGGAATCGCAGGCGGAGCAACAGAACTATAACACTCCCGATCCACAGGCTCAAAACGGGCAGCCCGGTTCCGAAACAGACAATGGTTCCAACAACGAACAGCATACCGGCTATACACAAAACGGCAGCTACGACAACCAGCCCTACAACGGTTATACTCAGAACGGCGATTACGACAACCAGCCCTACAGCGGTTATGCTCAGAACGGCAATTATGGCAACCAGCCCTACAGCGGTTATGCTCAGAACGGCGGTTACGGCAACCAGCCCTACAGCGGTTATGCTCAGAACGGCAACTATGGCAACCAGCCCTACAGCGGTTATGCTCAGAACGGCGGTTACGGCAACCAGCCCTACAGCGGTTATGCTCAGAACGGCGGTTACAACGATCAGCAGTACAACGCCTGCGGGCCAGACGCCGGTTACAACAACGGGCAATACAATAACTACGGGCAAAATACTGCTTACAACAATGGACAGTACAACGCCTACGGGCAAAATACCGGCTACGGACAGCCCTATGGTTCCTATAACCAGCCCTACGGGCAGAACCCCTACGCCAACCCGCAGGCTGCATATAACCGCGCAGAACCTGTGCGGGAGCCGGTCACAAATATCTTTTATTATATGCTGATGGCTTTTACTGCTGCCTCCACGATCATCAGTATTATCGCCGCCAAGGGACTTATCAACAATATGTTTTCCTCGATCGACCTTGACGCCATGGCGGGAACGGATTTTGCTTCGATATACTCATCCATGATGTATTCCTTTTCCACCATGCCGGGCTACTCGGCTTACGCCGCATTCAACTCCCTGCTCAGATTTGCGATACTAACAGTCTCCATCGTCGACATTGTGCTGGTTCACAAAAAAGGATACCCGATACTCGGACTTATCCTTTTTACCATCCTGTGCAAGCCCGGCTATTTCATCTGGCGCGCCTATGTTTTAAAGCAGAAGAAGGCCATCCCCGTGCTGTTTACAGTGGGCTATGTCCTTCTCTACATCGGTTATTTCATCTGGTGCTTTTCCTATATGCTGAACATGGTCGTCTAAGCCCGGACAGAGGGATTAATTAAATTTAAAAAACCTTCTGCACAACTTGTAGCCGTCTATGGATATCCGGCGTCCGCCCCGCCCCGGCAGATTTGTGTAGCCGCACATCAGCCCGTAGCGCAGCCTGTGGAACAGCCTGGAGTTCCTCTCTCTAAAATAGGCCCAGAGTTCCTTTCTCTTCTCCAGATTCTCGGTCGTCCCTGAGATCGCGAGCATGATCGTCGAGACGACCGTGATGATCTCCAGATAGTTATACATATACTGGCGCCTGTGCTTTTCCGCATGGATCTCCGAAAGATGGCTGTTATAGTAATCGAACATCATCTTATTCACCCTGATCTGCTGATCGATCCGGGATATCATGACAGACTCATTGACGGACTGATCCTCCCGCCCTATGTAATAACGGTAAAAATTTACATCCAGATAATACATATTCTCCACCTGCAAAAGAGGCTCAAATACATAGATATTGTCCACATAGAACGTTTTCTCCGGCAGTTTCAGCCCGCATTCCCTGAGGAGCTTTGTCCGGAAGATGACCGAATGCATCAGGATATACTGGCCCTTCATAAAATGCCGCACATTCTCCCATCTGAACAGTTCATTTTTAGGCAGGGCATGGCGGTAGCGCATCACCTTGTTTTTCTTCTCTCCCTCTTTCTCATAGACAAAATTACTGATCAGCATATCAAGCCCCTCCCTGGAACCGGCAAACTGCCGCAGTGTCTCCAGTATCTCCTGATACGCCTCCTCCTTCACCCAGTCATCGCTGTCGACCACCTTAAAATATAATCCTTTTGCTTCCCTGATGCCGGTATTGACCGCTGCGCCATGGCCGCCGTTCTCCTGATCGATCGCCCTCACTATCCCCGGATACTTTTCCGCATATTCCCTGGCGATTAACGGCGTCTCATCCGTCGAACCATCGTTGACCACCAGGATCTCCACATCCTCTCCTCCCGGCAGAAGGGATTCGATGCACTTTCTCATATATGCTGCAGAATTGTAGCAGGGTATTGCAACTGATAATAATTTCATAGTCTGTTTTTCTGTCCTTTCCTCTGTCCTTTTTTAGAAAATATCACACTTTTCATTCTACCGGACAATGAGCCCCGTTATACCCCAGGCACATCGGCAAAACTTACACATCCGTTGCATCGCGGGCGTCCGCCCTTCTGAACACATCCGCCCCCTGCGCGATATTCAGATATTTCGCATAGGCCGCATAGGCGGAAGGCAGAGGATAATTCTTCTCGATCTCCTCTTTTTCCGCAAAGATAAACCCCGCCCTCCCGGCAGCCTCCCTCTGGTTTGTCAACTCATCAGTCCTGACACAGTACCCCGTCATATGCCATTCTTTATGCGTAAAAATATGCTTTGCCTCCTCGATCTTCCGGATATGCAGTGATACAAATCCAAGTTCCCTCAGACAGGCAAGCACTTCCTTTGCCGTTCTCTTCCCGGGCAGGCAGGGAAACTCGTAAAACCCCGCCAAAAGCCCCTTATCCCCCCGCTTTGTCAGCGCTGTCCTCGCCTCATCCTGCAGGATCAGCACTGTCTTTTCCTCAATTGTTCTCGCCTTTTTCGGCTTCTTCTTCGGATATTCCGTCATGCATCCGGAGCTGTACGCTCCGCAGAATCCTCTCAGGGGACATTCCCCGCATTTCGGCATTCCGTTCGGCAGGCAGACCATGGCGCCGAGCTCCATCATTGCCTGGTTAAAGTCCCCGGGCCTGTCATCCGGTATCACAAAAAGCAGCTCCTGTTCCACCGATCTTTTCACTTTGACATCCAGAATATCCCGCTCATCCAGCATCACCCGCGAAAGTACCCGCAGTACGTTGCCGTCCACTGCCGGCGCCTTTTTCCCGTAGGCGATGGATGAAATCGCTCCCGCCGTATAACTGCCGATCCCCGGCAGCCTGCATAATTCCCCCCATTCGGACGGCATCTCCCCGTCATACTCCTCCATGACCATCTTCGCCGCCCTCTGCAGGTTCTTCACTCTGTTATAATATCCGAGCCCTTCCCAGAGTTTCAGCAGACTCTCCTCCTCCGCCTCCGACAGAGCCTTTATATCCGGCAGTATCCTCAAAAATCTGTCATAATAAGGCTTTACCGCCTCCACCCTCGTCTGCTGCAGCATGATCTCCGAAAGCCACACATGATAGGGCGTCGGGCTCTCCCGCCAGGGCAGGATCCGCCTGCCTCTGTCATACCATGCGAGGAGCGGTGCCGGTATCTGATCCATCACGGAGAGATACACCGGCAGAAAATTCCTGATCTCCATGGAGTCTTCGGTTACCAGACAGTCCACCGCCAGGATCTTTACTCCTGCTCTCCTCGCCTCAAGCAGTGCCTCCGCGAAATCCGGAGCCGTCCTCCTGTTCGGCACCACATGATCTACCCCGTCCATCTGAACCACAAAAAGAAGGTATGCCTCATAGCCCTCCTCCTTCGCCCTGATCAGTTCCCTCACATGCTTTACAGCCCTCTCCGAAGGCGCATCAGGAAAACAGCCCACGCCGTTTTCCTCCAGTGTACACCCCTTCACCTCCATATATATCTTTCTCGGGCAGCCGCCCTGCCCTGCTGCTTCTATATAGAAATCAAACCGTGAATCTCCGAATACCGTCTCGGGCTTCACCAGTGTAACGTCCGAAAAAAGCCCTCCCGATGACAGCCATTCCCCAGCCGCCTTATTCGGCGCCTGGGAATCCATGTTGACGATCCTGCCCTCCTTTTCCACTGCCACCAGATCAAAGGCGGTGGAGCGCTCCTCATTTTCAGACCGCTCCAGATAAACTGTCGTCCCTTCTCTCAGGAGCTCCCTGCATCTGCCGGTATTTTTCACATGCACTTTTTCCTCCTGTCCACCCACCCTCACATACGCGATAAACCTGTTGGGCCTCGACAAAAAGATCCCGCGTTCAATATGCTGATACTTCATCTGTACTGATTCCTTTTCCCGCTGTTGTACACTGCGATCTTCCTGACTTCACTCTGTATCTTTGGCCTGACGCCGATCCATCCTGCGATGTCTTCTGTGTTTCTGCGTTGCATCCGCTCTTCTCCGCCTTCCTCTGGCTCTCTCCTCATGCAGCTTCGTTTCAGCACCGTCTCATACATCTCTGCACTCATGACGCACGGGCACCCTCGCCGCCGGAACCACCTCGGAGGCAGGCCCCGTATGTACCGCCTGGTCATCAAAAAAGATATGCGCCCCAAAGGCTTTCAGGATATCCTTCTTCTGAACCCCTCCCAGAAAAAAAGCTTCGTCGATCCTGACATCCCAGGCGCGCAGCGTGCGGATCACCCTCTCATGGGCGGGCGCGCTCCTCGCCGTCACCAGGGCGGTCCTGATCGGCGCCTTCTCCTGCGGAAACTCCTTCTGCAGATCCGAGAGTGTTTTTAAGAATCGGGCGAAAGGTCCCGCCTTCAACGGATTTTTCGCGTTCTCCTGCTCATTTTTCTCAAACGCCTCCAACCCCTGTTCCTGATATATCCGCTCGGACTCATCGGAAAACAGCACTGCGTCGCCATCAAAGGCGATACGGATCTGACTGATATCTCCGTCGCAATCATAAGTGTGGAGCCCCTCCCCGCAGATGATCCCCGCCGCTATGCCGCAGTCTATGGCATCCTGCACATCCTCCTCATAAGCCGACAAAAACAGGTCGGTCTTAAAGGCGGTCAGATAGGGCGCGAGCGGGACACCGCTGACTAACGCCGCCCTTGTGATATCAAGCCCGTACTCTCTGATCGCGTGAAATACCCTGAGAGACGTATCGGGACTGTTGCGGGACATCACGATGACCTCCACCCGTCCCTCCCGCCCCGGAATTTTATTGAGATTTAAGAGCGCCCTGATCAGCGCAAAGCCGGGACCGGGCTGCAACAGTTCATGCTCGTGCTCCACCTGATACCTGCAGTAAGCCTCCACACCCTCTCTCTCAAAAAGTTCGTTTTCCTTTGACAGGTCAAACAGCGCTCTCGATGAAACTCCGATCACCAGCCTGCCTCCCAGATCAAATGCCATACCTGCTCCTTTCCGCCGCTTCTTCCGGCACTATCGGAGCCTTCTGCACTCAAACCTTTCTCTGGTGGCAAGACAGTATTTCAGTTCCTCGTACCGCTCCGTGATATCGCCCGGCTTCACCTCCACATCGATAGCGATCGCCATTGTATTGATCATATCATCGGTCAGCCTGTCTTTCATCGTTGTCAGTATCTGCAGCTTTTCCTTGCAGGTACCGGCGTCCAGATATTCTAACAGCATGGGGTCTATCCCCGGCTCCGTTTCTTTTCCGGGTGACTGCATATCCGCCGCTTTTCCACTCTTTTCCTCATCTCCGGCTCCCGGGATATCTTCCTTCGCCCGGGTTCCGGCACCTTCGCCCGCTTCGGAATCCACAGGGTTTATAGCGCCGCTCTCCACAAGCTCAAACCGCTTTTTCTGCTTTACATAGGGGTATTTATCCCGGTCCACCGGGCTCATGAACATGGAAAGTTCCCTCGCATACACCCCGTAATCCCCGTAGAGCGCCTGATAGATGACCAGCTTTTCCCCCGTCTCCGAATGCGCTGCGACCGTTATGATACGATAGCAGTTCCCTTTAAAATGTTTATAAATCTCGCCTGGTTTTGGAAGCTGTCTCATACAAATCCTCTTTCTGCCTGCCCTTCATATTTTTATACAGACATTATCAGTATACCCCCAAAAACCATTTTTGTCATGCGCTTTGTAAATTCAATATAGCAGAACATGTGTCCCATAAACAGTACATCTTCCGCACAGTCTTGACATTTACCGGTGAAATGCTATAATTTTCGCGTAATCTGCTAACTTCCGTTTTTGACAGAGAGGAATATAACCGGATGACAAACAGCTTAAAACACGGCTTTGATTACCTGACAGACCACTATGCGGCTATCTGCCTGTTTCTCTCCCTGTTAATACTGACATTTGTGGGCGTAGGGGATATGGCAGTCACAGGCGCACTCGGGCTCATCCTGTGTATCGCCGGGCTCACGCAGCGCTGCCGGAAGGTGGATCTGTATGTTCTCATACCGCTGATCCTCTATAACCTGATCAGCATGGCATCCTCGTTTCTCGTCTACCGCAATGCTGTGGACGGCTATGCCTCCACCCAGATCATTTTCCCTGTGATCTATCTGCTGATGGCATGTGCAGACAAAACAGAGCTGTCTCTGGCGCGCAGTCTGTGCAGCCTGTGGGCAGGGATAACCGCCGTCTCAGGCATCATCCAGTATGTGTACGCCGCTGTCATCCTGAACAGAGGAGGCAGGCTCAACGGATTTCTCGGCAATCCCAACGCCTCCGGGATCTTTTTTGTGATCGGCTGGCTTCTGCTTCAGGATATCGACGCAGGACACCATGATACACATCCCTCAGGCTGCCCCGGCGCCCGGCAGCGGACAGCACGCCCCGCAGACTGTCATCCTGTGAAAAACAACGCTCAGCGCGCTCCGCAGACTTCTCCTGTTCTTCTAAAAGAAAACCTTCTGACCGCATCCGCAGCGTTTACGGAGCCCTTTCTGCTCATCTCTCTTGCCCTTACGCTCTCCATGGGCAGTTTTCTCTCCATGGCTGCAGGGATCCTTGTCCTTCTATACAGAAAGGCAAAAAGAACCACTGTGCGGGAAGCCCTGTCCTGCGCCTGCGGCCTCCTGGCAAAGGCAGGCCTGGGGATCGGCACCGGGATCCTCCTGTATCTGACGGCCTCATGGACAGATTTTCCCCGGGTCTGCCTGATCCTTTTTCTCTATATAATAGCGATGGCTCTCTGCTGGAAAAAATTTAAACTGTTTCTCGAAGAATATCCCGGGCTCGCTGCCTGTATATCCGCCGCCGGCATACTTGTCGCGGCGGCAGCGGTCATCATCCGCCCCAGCGCCCTCGCCACCTTCTCGGAGCGCCTTGATATGATGCGCAGCGGGATAGGCTATCTCACGGTGAACCCGTTTTTTGGAGTCGGTCCTTACAGATGGCGGCTTCTCGATCTGCAGGACGGCGGCACTTACTTCAATACCTGGCATATCCATAACTCGCTGATCCATGTCGGCGTGGAACTGGGGCTTATGGCAGCGGCGATGTTGGTCCTTGTCATCCTGAGATTTTTAAAAAAAGAAAAGAGCCCCTCCCAGGGAGCCGCTTTCATGGCATTCTTCTTTCACAACATGATGGACACGAGTTTTTTCTATATGGGCATCACCGCTCTTTTCCTGTTGGCGGCAGGAGATCCGGAAGACTGCGGGAAAAAGATACCCGACGCAGTCACCCGGTCATTGTTCGGAGCCTTTGCCCTCTACTTTGTCTATGTCCTGTTTTACGGCATTGTCTCATAGAGGAGCGCCTGCCAGTCACTATGCAGGGCAAAATGGACATATCGCACTTACATGAACAAGAATGCAGAAATGAGGATCACTATGCCTAAGATTCATATAAAAAATAAATTTTTCAGCGTGTGGCTTCTCCTGTCGGGTTTTTGCGTGTCAGCCGCCATAGTGCTGATATTATGCTATACTTCCGCAGCAAGGCTTCCCGATAACGTGGGCAGGCCTCTGACTCCCCTGGAAGAAGAAACCGTGATCGACCGCAACAGTCCTCTCACGGACTATGTATACCTCTCTCCGAACGCGGATTTTCCCCGGGGGAAAGCGATCGATAAAATAACGATCCATCATATGGCAGGCAGCCTGTCGCTCGAAGAACTGGGCAGCCGCTTTTCCAACAGAGACAGACGGGTTTCCGCCAATTATGCCATCGATGAGGCAGGCAGGATCGCGATGTATGTGGAGGAGGGCAACCGGGCATGGACATCCAGCAGCCGGGAAAACGACAACCGCGCCGTTACGATAGAAGTCGCCAACGATGAACTCGGCGGCGAATGGCACGTAAACGATGCCTCCTTCGAGGCTCTGATCGAGCTCTGCACCGATATCTGCAGGCGCAACGGCATCACAGCGTTAAACTATACCGGAGATACAGACGGGAATCTGACCATCCACAAAATGTTTACCGACACGGAATGCCCCGGTCCCTATCTGGAGAGCCGTATGGATGACATCGCGGACGCCGTCAACAGCCGCCTGGGCGGGATATGACCCGCCCTCTTTTTGCCTCTACTGTCTGACCAGTTCAAATGTCCCGTATACCTCCTTTGTCTCCGCATTGTAGGCTTCCAGCGTGATGCTGTCTCCAAGTTCCACCTTCTCCATGCTGAGCCTCCAGAAATATTCTCCGTTCTCCAGTATCTCCGTACCAGAACCCATTCTGATCCTGTGCTCTTCCCCGTTACTTCCCGCAAGACGGAAGGAAGGAGCCATGTTGATATCCCCGTCCGCGTCCCTGTATAAGATCTCCAGATAGGTGCCGAGCTTTGTCTGCGTCACTTCCGCTTTCTCGATAACGGCACCGGTTCCCGGGATCTGTGCTGTGCCGGATGGCATGTACGCCGTCGCCGCGGCATCGCTGATATCCGTCAGCGTAAACCGGATCTCCGTCCGCAGGATATCCTCCATATTCACCATCGTCTTATCCCAGAGTATCCCTGTGCAGACCACATCGAACGTCTTCCCCTTCTCCGTCTTTCCGCTCTCGATCATGATATCCATCACATCATCGCTTACCGATTGGAAATATATAGCGGACGCCGCTATGCCGAGTTCATCGGTATTCACGATACCGGCGTTCACATGCTTTATCTCAAGCCCTTTCGACGCCGCATATTCCGCGGCGCTCATATCGCCGTCGATCCCCCAGTCGCGTACGGGGTCCTCCTCCTCCGAAGCATCCTCCGGCACAAGGAAATAGCGCCCTGTCTCCTTCGCCCTCGCCTCCAGCACGACATAGATGCTGTCGCTGTCGCACATCGCCTCTTTTACGGTGTATTCGACCGGCATCCCGTCAACGGGCGTCTCCTTCTCCTGCTCCTGTTCCGTCACCGGCACGATCAGATCCTCCGCCTCCACAGACAAATCCACACCGGCATTTCCGTTCCCTCTGAGAAAATCCAGTATGCCGAAATATTTTTCCGCCGCGTATACGCCGCTCCCGATCACTGTGACCGAGATCAGCACAAATGCCGCCGCCTTCAGCACGGCCATCCCCCCTGACGTCCTTTTCCCTTTTCTCTTTCGGTTTCCATATTCAGTTTTCCTGCCGCCGGTGTTTCTCCCGCCGTTTTTTTCCGGCAGCTCCGCCAGCGTCTGCGCATACCCTCTCCACACATTTTCCGGTATATCCATCTCATCTCTCAATCCGTTCACCATATCATCAAATCTGCTCATAGATAGCCTCCTGATCCTTTTATGCTCTCCTGTCTGTCTCTCTTTCTCTCCATCTGTATTTTCCGGTCGGTCCTCTGACACCGTCCTGCACTCTGTGTCAGAACTCCCGGCACATATTCACGCCCTTCTGCCAAACCTCCGGCTTCCCGCCGCACCGCCTCTCTCATACAGCAGTTCCATTTTTTCTCTGGCGGCGGCGAGACGGCTGCGCACTGTACTCTCATTCACCTTCAGTATCTCTGCCACTTCCCTCGTCTTAAATCCCTGTACATAGTATAGAATAACCACCGTGCGATGTTTTCTGTCCAGGCCGTTCAGAAAATCCTCCCACTCCATATTGATAAAGCCGTCCTCCTGCGCGCCCCGCTCCGGGACCGTCTCCCCGGACACTGTATATTTTCTCTGCCTGCATATCTCGTTGCAGTGATTGATCAGTATCCTCGTCATCCATGTCTTAAAGAAACGTTCCTGCTTCAGCGTTCCGATCTTCTCCCAGCATGTCAGCGCAGTCTCCTGCATGGCGTCCAGCACATCCTCGTCATTTCGCAGGATCGCCTTCGCTGTCTTGTACATATTCTGCGCCTGCCCCTGCATCAGATCCTCAAACGCTTCTTTATCATGTCTTTTTGCCCTCTTCACCAGTTGTTCCATCCGTATCTATTCTCCCTTCCCGCCATATAATCGCCATGACGCAATTTTCTGTACCTTTTATCCCGGGAAATTATGATCTGCAGATCATGTCAGCAGGATTGTTGTCTTTCTTCTGCCTGTTCTTCCCGCTTTCTGTATATTAGACGGAGAAAGACTTTATTTTGTCCAAAGATTTTTTACTCCTGTCATTTTGAGTACAGTATAAAATTCAACTTAAAAAAGAAGCGGCATTCACCCTTTTCCGCAAGAGTAAACGCTGCTTCCTCAATCGATGTTTTCTAAATGAATATAAACTTACTGCTTCGGCACCGATATCGTCCGGCAAATATTCATAAACTGATTCCATACCTGTATTTTAGAATATTTTTGACAATACATTGTATGATGATCAGGGCAATGCCCACATAAAAATATACCGGACCAATTCTTAAACCCCTGATCCTGTGTCCGGTAATGATATCCAGCGTATGGGAAATCTCAAATACAATATAGTATGCCGTCATATAGACCACAAACGGGTGATAGCACAAACTGGAAAATATTCTGCCGTGCAGCATGGCGATCACGGCCCGCGTGCCGCCGCATCCCGGGCAATAATACCCGGTCACCGAATGAAATGCACACGGAGGGATAACCTGCGATATCGGGATCTGCAAAACCGCGAGCAGCAATATGCCAATCAACCCTGTAAAAGCAAATACCAGACCCGCATAATAGCAGAGTCTGGATATCTGATCTACATTATCAATTCTATGATCCCTGTTCATAACGCCATCACATATATGCGTTGAGTCCATCCACCAGGGCGGCACCCATGACTATTACAAAGATCGCCGGAATCAGAGAAACAATCGAGCACACTAAACCGGCTATCGCCATACCCTTTCCGTCTCTCTGACCTTTAAGGGAAATGATTGCCAGAACGATACCGACAACCGCGCACGGGATAGATATGTAGTATATGCAGCATGATAATACCAGTGCTACGATCCCCAGAACCATTGATGCTATCGATAAGCCGGCTCCTCCATTTGCCTGTTGTTCCATACTTTTCTCCTCCTTTATTCAACAACTCGGTTTACCCCACCATAAATCGTACATCCGAAATCCATTCCCATGCACATCTTATGTTGAATATTTAAACCATGAAATTGTCTCCACTATACATCTTTTGACTCATTTTGTCAAGATTCTTTTATTGAGTTGTTTCCTCATGCGCGTAACAGTTCAGCATCTTGGTGTCTGCACAGCTCGCGAAATCGCCCTGCAATCGATTTTTGCTCCTCCCCCGTACTCCTTATCATTTCTATGTGTTTCCAATATGATTCTCTGATAATGCCGTCATCCCATATCAGCCGCAATCCCTGTCAGCCGCCCGTAAAGTCCGTCATAAACCTCCTGTCTCCTTCTGTATGCCTCATGCCTCTTCTCATTCGGAATATAGCGCTTTTTCTCCCTCGTCATACGGCAAACCGCCTCCTCCACATTCCTGTAGACGCCGCAGGCCGCCGCTCCCAGTATCGCCCCGCCAGCGGCGCCCGTCTCCGCGCAGTCCGGCGTGCATATCTCACAGCCCAGTATATCCGCCTTCATCTGCAGGATCTCCTCCGACGCCATACCGCCCGTCGCCATCATTTTGCGGATCGGTACTTTCGCGTCCAGCAGGCATCTGTATATGAGCCCCAGCTCCATCTGTGTGCCTTCCACGAGCGCCTGGTAAATCTCCTCCCTGCCCGCCTCCAGCGTAAGCCCGAGGAGCGCGCCCTTGGAGTGCTCGTCCATCCGGGGGGTAGCCGCCCCCGCAAAGTGCGGCAGCACCAGGACGGGAGACGGTTCCTGTCTTATGGCGCTTCCCAGTATCCCATACATGCCATCCTTCGCTCTCAGGATGTCTTTCACAAACCATTTAAGGACAGAGCCGGATGCATTGCTGAAGGCAACCGTGTTGTACAGCCCCGGAATCGCGAAAGGTTCACAGGCGATCTGATATTTCTCCACAGACTCCCCATCCAGAATATCCGGCTCCATCACCACCGTGAGCCCCTCTGTGGTTCCCGCCGCATTTACACATTCTCCCGCCCTGCACACACCGGCGCCGAGCGCATTCGCAATATGGTCATGGCACCCTGCTACGACTAACGCCTTTCCTCTGATTCCTAACTCCCGGCGCAGTTTTTCTCCCACAACACCGACTGCAGTCCCGGAATCCACCACCTCCGACATAAGTGTCACAGGCAGTTCTGCCTGTTCAAACAGCCACGGAGACCAGCGCCTCGCGCGATAGTCAAAGAGCATAGTCCTGGAAGCCATGGATACATCCACTGCCGTCTCACCGCATAACCTGAAGATCACAAAATCCTGAAACGTAACTACCTTTTTGATTTTCTCAAATACTTCCGGCAAAGCCTCCCTCATCCACAGAATCTTCCCCAGAGAATATAGCGGGGACGCAGGAAGGCCCGTGATCTCCGTCACCTTTCTGTTCCCCACTCTGCCCATAAACTCTTCGTAATACTCCCTTCCCCGCTCATCTGTCCCTGTGATCCCCACGGTCAGGCATTTTCCGGAAGCGTCCACCGCCGTGACCGCTTCCCCGAGAGCCGACACGCTCACAGCTTCTATCTCCCGCCCCCCGCCTGCCTCCCCAAGGCACCGTCTGGCTGCCTGCCATACACGCTCCGGATTGAGCTCCCGTCTGCCTCCTCCGGAAGGCGAAAGCCTGTATCCTGCCCTGCATATTTTTTCTACTCTTCCGCTTTCATCCATACAGAGAGCTTTAGCCCCCGATGTTCCGATATCCAATCCGATAAAATACATTCCCGCCAACCTTTACTCCGATCTGTTCTCCATGCCAGCCCGTCCTCGTTCTTGCCTGTATCCTGATCTGACCTGCCCTCTGTTCTTAAAAAGCCTGATCGCATACGCCGCCCGCTCTTTCATGGCCTCACGCGCATACTCACAGATCTCATGAAAATAGGGCGGTTTGGGAAAACCGGCGATATATTCCGGAAGCCGTGCGGCAGGTTCGCACGCCATATAGGTATAATAGTTGATCTTGCGGATCCCCCCGTCGATACATTTCCTCGTATCCTCCTCACTCAGGCCGGAACCACCGTGCATGACGAGCGGAACATCCGGCAAAGCCTCCTTTATTGCACCAAGCCGTCTGTAATCCATAGCCGGCTTCTCCACATAGATCCCGTGTACGGAGCCGAAGGATACCACCAGGGAATCCACTCCCGTCTTTTCCACATACTCAGCGGCCTTCTCCGGTTTCGTAAAAAAGTATTCCAGCGTCTTCCCCTCCGGCAGCGCTCTCCCCTGTCCTTCCACATTGCTCGGCATCTCGCCGTACTCTCCCTCCACCGAGATGCCGATCTCATGGCAGACCTCCGTCACCTTCCTTGTCCTCTCAACGTTCTCCTCAAAAGAAAAGCGCGCAAAATCTGCCATGACGGATGTGAAGCCAAGGCTTAACGCCTTATAGATATAACTCTCCGTCGTCCCGTGATCCAGATGGAGAGCACAGGGGACAGATGACCGTTTTGCCGCCTCCTTCATCAAAGGCGCCATCATCTCCATCGGCGCACAGGGCTCATGGAGCTGCGCATGGCTCAGGATCACAGGCATCTTCTCTTCCTCAGCCGCCTCCAGCACCGCCCGCAGCATCGTGAGGCTCGTCGTATTGATACCCGCCACGGCATAATTATTTTTTTCCGCGTCTTCAAGCAGTTCTTTCGTATTTACAAGCATTCTCTCTCCCTCCTCTTCTTCCCTCGGCTGCCATCTGTAATCGAGCAGAAAAGAATCATCATTTTCTGCCCGCCGCACAGAGTACAGGCTGCAAAGCAACAAATCTCCTCACACTCTCGCGTCAGTCTTATCAGGCGTTTTATCCACAGTCAGGCATATCGGTTCTTCCACTCGAACATCTCCCGAAACATCTCATATGATTCCCCATAGTATCCGCTGTATTTTTGGTCCGGCACGTATATACTCCCCTGGCGTACCAGCCTTTCCGCGCCTTCCTCCAGGGAAGAGAAAGCGCCGGCCGCTATCCCCGCCAGCATAGCGCAGCCTATGACTCCTCCTTCCCCGCCCTCCACAGTTGAAATCTCACGATTCCATATATCCGCCTTGATCTGCATCCACACCGGGGAGGCGGCGGCGCCTCCCACAGTTCTGATCGCCGGGATCTTCAGTCCGTTTTTCTCCATGATCTCCATATTCATCCGAATCTGGTAAGCCGTCCCCTCCATCAGCGCCCGAAACAGGTCGGACGCTGACGTATCCAACGTCATACCGTAAAACAGCCCCTTCGCATCCAGGGAAAAGTGCGGCGTCCCCGACACTGAAAAATCCGGTATGGCAATGATTCCGGAAGGCCTGTCGGATACGCTTTCATCCAGTTCCCTGTAGGAGCGCCCGCCTCCGAGTTCATCCCGGAACCATTTGACTGCCGACCCGCTGGTCAGACACAGGCCGTAGGTCGCGTAGGTGTCTTCCATAATATACGGGATACAACTGTAACCTGATTCCATCATAAACAGATCCCTGCGCGGGGCGTCCAACAGCACGCTGATCGTCTCACAACTCCCCGAGACATTGACCGCCGTTCGCTGATCCACCATGCCGCCGCCCAGCGCGCAGCACCACCCGTCATGGCCTCCAGTGAGGATCCTTGTATCCCTGTCAAGCCCCAATTCCTCCGCAAGCCGCGGGCGGACCGTTCCGACCACACTCCCCGAAGGATACACCTTTGACATCCATTCCTCCGGTATGTCCGCCGCCTCAAAAATATCTTTGTCCCACTTCTTTTCCACCACATCAAAAGCCATGGTCCTCGCCGCGAGAGAATAGCTGATGCCGCGCATGCCGGTCAGCATGTAGATGATAAAATCCTCAAACAGAAAGAACTTCTCTATCTCTCTGTAATACGCCGCATGCCGTTTTATCCACATCAGCTTTTCTATCGTGTAAGTGCCGTTCGGCGCGTTTCCGGTCTTCTCATAGATCCTGCGCCTCCCCAGCCTTTCACACAGAAAGCGGCTCTCCTCCATCCCCCGCGCATCGTTGAACAGAAGCGACGGCGCTAAAACCCTGTCCTTTGTATCCAGGGCGACTCCCGCTTCCCCGATGGCGGAGACAGCTATCGCAGAAACGGGTTCGCCCGTCTGCTCTGCTGCCTCCCGCAGCACTTCCTTCACTTTTTCCCACACCAGGCCCGCGTCCAGCTCATAATGCCCGTCCTTTGCCAGACAGCCATATTCCCTTCTTGCGAGGGCAAGCCGCCTGCCGCATTCGCCGAACAGCGCGCATTTCACACCGCTGGATCCGATATCCAAACCTCCAAACGCCATAATTTACACCATACCTTTGTCTTCCCGTTTACATTTTATCCCGGCATTCCACCCTCTGTATATGCTTTTCTCGTCTCAGCCGAACACATATCCGTTGCTCAAAAGCTGTATCGTCTCCTTTGCAGCCTCCTTCATCGCCTCCTTCGCGATCTTCTCTATCTCATGGTAATACAGGGGCCTCTCCGGCGACACCGCCTCTACGATTGCTCTCTGGGCGCTGGTCGAAACCTTCGTGTAGACGTTTATCTTACTGAGGCCGTATGTAATCGCCATCTTCAGCTGCTCCGGCTCCACGCCGGACGAGCCGTGCATGACAAGGGCGCAGTCCGAGGCTTTTCTCAACCGTTTCAGATGCTCCAGATCAAGCACCGGTTCCATCACTGTCATCCCGTGCACTGTCCCGAAGGATACCGTCAGAGCATCCGCTCCTGTTATCTCAATAAACCGTCCTATCTCCTCAGGGTTCGTGAAAAATTCCTTCAGTTCCAGATTTCCGGCTGCTTTTTCCACCATCTCCACATTCGGCATCCTGCCTACAAGTCCCTCCACAGATATACCTATGCTGTGGCAGAATTCAGCGCACATCTTAACGATCGATGCGTTTTCCTCAAAGCTGCGGTCCGAGAAATCCGCCATCACGGAAGTATATCCCGCCTTCACAGCCTTCATGATGTAATCTATGCTCGTCCCGTGGTCCAGATGCAGGCAGACGGGCACCTTCGCTTCCCTCGCCATCTGCGCCATGACCGGTCCCAGCCGTTCTATGGGACCGAACTCCTCATACAACTGTGCCTGTCCGATGACAACAGGCGCATTCATCTCCTCCGCCGCCTCGAGCACCGCCTCGCATGTATCTAACGTCGGCGTCGTAAAACCCGCCACCGCGTAATGATTTCTTTGTGCCTCATCCAATAACGTTTTCAAGTTTACCAACATAGTCTTATTATTTTTCCTTTCATGTTCTCAGAGTCTGTTTTTTGCGCATGACATCTATGATCACCGATATGGCTACAACAAGGCCTTTTACGATCAGCTGATAAAAAGAATTCAGATTGATCAGATTCAGTCCGTTATTGATGACACCTATCATCAATACGCCTATCATCGTCCCTCCGATTCGGCCGATGCCTCCCGACATGCTGGCGCCGCCGAGAGCTGTGGCCGCGATCGCGTCCAGTTCAAAATTCTGTCCCAGAGTCGGGGAGCCGGAGCCCAGCCTTGCCGTCCATATCACACCGCAGAATGCTGCAAAAAAGCCACCGATCAGATACGGTATCATTGTGATCAGTCTCACATTGACACCGGAATATTCCGCCGCCAGTTCATTTCCCCCGATCGCATACAGATATGTCCCCACTCGGGTCCTGTACATCAGGATGCAGACCAGTATGACGAAAAACACTGAATAGACGATCGTGATTGAAACGCCGCCGAATATCGTAGTCGTTCCCAGTTTTGTGAAAGATTCTTCCGAGCATCTCACGGGCGCTCCATCGCATATGACCTGACACAACCCCCTGCCGACATTCTGCGTTGCCAAAGTTGCGATAAATGCAGGAATCTTGATATAGGCGATCAATATGCCGTTTATAAGTCCCATGAACAGTCCGATGACAAGGCACAGGGCAAAAACCTGCCACACCGGGTACTTCCCGCTCCCGACCAATGTCGCACATACGATCCCCGCGAGCCCCACGGTGGAGCCCACCGATATATCGATCAGCCCCAGTATGATGACCATTGTCAGAGCACACGCCAACATCATGTTGGTCGATACGGACTTCAATATATTGAGAAAGTTGTCCTTTGAAATGAATTTATCTGACATTAGTGTCACAATTATACACAATGCGAAAAGTCCCAGAAGCTGTCCCAGGTTCATATGAACCCAGCCGATGACGGGATTTGCTTTTCTGCTATCATTCAGTTTCATCTGTTTTCCTCCCTGCCGCATATTCCATTATTTTTTCCTGGCTGAATTCCGCCTGCCCGATCTCGCCCTTTATGCGGCCCTCACCCATGATATAGATCCTGTCACACATATTGATCACCTCCGGAAGCTCCGACGAGACAAGAATGATGGAAACCCCCTCTCCCGCCAGCTGGTTTATGATCCTGTATATCTCGGATTTGGATCCCACATCGATCCCCCTTGTAGGTTCGTCCAGTATGATCACCTTCGGCTTTCGCGCCAGCCACTTTCCGAGCACTACCTTCTGCTGGTTTCCTCCGCTCAAATTTCCTACCAGCTGCTCTTCCGATGTCACTTTAATAGAAAAAGCATCCACATAATGCTCTACGATCTCCTTCCTCTTGCTTTTATTGACTCTGATCCCTCTGATGATATCCTTTATCGCTGCTAAAGTCATATTGAATGCCACAGAGTTGATCAGAATAAGCCCCTCACTTTTCCGGTCCTCCGGAATATACGCGATCCCGGCCCCAATGGCGTCTTCAGGTTTCCTGATGTCCATCTCCTTCCCGTCCAGATAAATACTGCCGCCGCTTTTTTTCAATATACCGAAGACAGTCTTCATCACCTCGGTCCTTCCGGCGCCTATCAATCCTGAAAAGCCCACGATTTCACCGTATCTGGCGTAAAAACTCACGTTTTCAAACAGCCTTCCACAGGAAAGCCCTCTCGCTTCCAATGAAATATCACCTATCGGATTTTCCGTCTTGATATAATACTTTGTAAGCTCCCTTCCCACCATCATATTGATCAGCTGTTCCGATGTCACCTCATGAATGGGACATGTCCTGATCGTATGCCCGTCCCTCAAAACCGTAACTCTGTCCGCTATCTCATACAGTTCCGGGATCTTGTGGGAAATATAAATGATTCCCACCTTTTTCTCCTTCAAAAGCCGGATCGTGCGAAACAAAAATTCCACCTCATGTTCTGACAGCGAAGAGGTAGGTTCATCCATCACGATGATCTTTGCGTCTGTGGAAACCGCCTTGACAATCTCCACCAGCTGCTGCATTCCGATGGACAGCTCCGAGACCAGCATATCCGGCAAAAGATCCAGGCCAAATTCCTGTATGATCTCTTCTGTCTTCTCATACATCTGCTTTTTATCCAGAAACCCCGCCCTGTTTTGCAGCTCCCTCCCGAGAAATATATTTTCCGCGATGGAGCGGAACGGAACGAGGACGATCTCCTGATGTATGATCCGGATATCCCTGTTCTGCGCGTCAAGAACGGAACTGATCTTTACCTCCTCGCCGCCCAGGAATATCTTCCCTTCATCCGCATTGTAGATTCCACCGAGGATTTTGATCAATGTCGATTTTCCGGCGCCATTTTCGCCTAAAAGCGCATGCACCTCCCCCTCCCGAAGATCCAGGTTCACCTGGTCGAGTACCCTGACTCCCGGAAAGGATTTGCAGATGCCCTGCATCTTAAGAATCGTTGCGCCGCCCATATCTTCACCTCCTTCTGTATTCCTTTTTTATTGATTCAGAAAAACTTTCATCGCTTCCCTTACCGTCTCTTCCATCACTTCCATCGCAAGCTTTGCAAGCCTTCCGTAATGGACCGGTTCCCCGCCCGCTTTTTTTATCACCTCCGCCAGATATGGCGCAGGCGCCGTATCCATAGCCGTAAAATAATTGATCTTCCGGATCCCCGCCGAGATCGCTGCCTGCGTCTGATCGCGTCCGGTTCCGGAACCCCCGTGCATCACGAGAGATGTCCCCTCCGGCACAAGGCTCTTTATGCGCTTTACTCTCTCCAGATCCAGTTTCGGTTCCCCCTCATATCTTCCATGGACTGTCCCGAAGGATATCGCCAGCGCATCCACTCCCGTCTCCTCCGCGAATGCCGCGGCCTGTTCCGGTTTTGTATAATACTGCTGCATATCACTCAGTCTGCTCTTCCCCTGTCCTTTTATGCAGCACGCCATATTGTTCGGCATTGCTCCCAGTTCCGCCTCCACCGAGATCCCCAGGGGATGTACCAGTTCCACAAACTGCTTCACCCTCTCCGCATTCTGTTCATAAGAAAGATCAGAGCAGTCATACATAATAGAAGTAAAGCCCAGTTGGACAGCTTTCATCAGATAGGGAAACGTCTCGCCGTGGTCGATATGGACCGCCACAGGAATCCTGGCGTTTTTCGCGTACTCCACCATCAGCGGCGCGATGACCTCGATGGGGATCACTTCCTCCTCATTCTCCGCATGGTTCAGTACCACCGGTACCCCCAGCCCTTCGGCGGCATGTATCACCGCGCGAAGGGTTTCCAGTGTGGGGGTATTAAAGGATCCCACTGCATACCTGTGAAGTTCGCAGTCTTTTAATATCTCCTTTAAAGATACCAGCATACAGTGTCTCCTTTACTGCCATTCATCAATCCCGTACTCTTCCACATTTTCCGCTGTGATGCTGAACGCCTCGATGGATGTATTGAATTCCACTTCCTCTCCGTTGATCAGTTTGAAGCAGTTTTCCGCCCCGATCCTGCCGATGCTCAAAGGAGACTGACCGGAACTCTGCACAAAACCATCCTGTCCCAAAACCGCTTTTGCGTCCGGAGAGCCATCTTTGCCATATACGGCAACTTCCCCTGTCTTTCCAGCTTCCTTGATAGCCTGGATCACGCCGAACGCGGACTGGTCGTTGACACAGTAGAACAGGTCAATGTCATCATGTGCCTGCAGCATATCTGTCGCCTGTGTAAAGGACTGTTCCATATTTCCTTTTCCATCCGCCTCCGCTACGTTCACATACGCATCCGGATCAGCCGCATGTTCCTTGATCGCGTCCCAGAACGCGTTTACCGTCACGATACAGGACTCGGAAGTCGGTGAATGCATAATGCCGATCTTTGCTCCGTCCGGGAAGCGCTCCACCACATCTTCGCCTGATACATAGCCAAGCCCATAGTTATCGGAAGCCACAATGGCATCTACCACATCGTAATCTTCCTCACCCACCACATTGTCAATGTTCACCACATACACTCCCGCATCCTTACATGCCTGCATAATATTGCGGCTTCCCGCGGAATCGACCGGTATGAACAGGATCGCCTTTACGCCCATGCTGATCATGTCGTCCACCTGCGCCGCCTGGACGGAAGCATCCATCTGGGGATCAAACTTAACAAGTTCCGCACCGTTTGCCGCCACAACCTCCTCGATCGCGCTCCCCACAGCTGAAAAGTAAGGATTTACCAACGTCATCGGAGAATATCCTATCAGGATCTTATCACCGTCAGGCGTCTCCTCTCCCGTCTCTTCCTTCTCGGCAGGGGCTTCCGCTTCTGTCGTCTCCTGTGCCTCCTGCTCCTCCGTGTCCGTCTGAGCCGGCGCGCTTTCCTGCTGTCCGCATGCTGTAAGTGCCAGTGCGAGCAATGCTCCCATTAACATAGTTTTGAAACTTTTGAATTTCATGTTTTACCTCCCATAATCTTATTGGTTTCTCTTTTTGTTACGCTTTAAGAATATCATTAAAATATCATAATTTCAATATATTTATCAATTTATCATATCATATTCCTCTATTTTTCTCATTTTTATGATAATTTATGATATAATCTCCACAAAGATTATAATCGCATCTATTTGTTAACACTTTTACGTTGCATTTATGATATTTTTATAGTAATTTTATTATAGGATCTCATAAGGGGGTATATACATGCGTTCATCCAATGAATTGGTTTCCAGAAGACGGGATAAGGTTTTAGAATACATTTCGACAACGGGAAGAACTACTACAGAACTTTTAGCAAAAGAATTTGGTGTTTCTATTATGACAGCCAGAAGGGATCTTTTGTATCTGATGGAAAAAAAGCTGGTCTGCAAATCCTCATCAGGGCTGTTTATGGTGGATAACAATACAGTGTTCATGAAAGATTTCAATTTCCGCCTCCAGCAGCATCTGGCGGAAAAACAGGCGATAGCGAGAGCCTGCCTGCCGTTCATCAAGGACGGCGATCTGATCGGCACCGATGCCAGCACCAGCGTCCTCACGCTCTGCAAGATGATCCCGGCGGAGTATCATCTCACCCTGGTAACACTCAGCCAGATACTGCCTATGATGATGGAAAATCATCCCAACACCACCACAGTCTCCACCGGCGGCATCAGCCTGAAAGGGCATGCATCCTATGTGGGATCCATCGCCATCTCCACATTGTCCTCCTTCCACTTTGACAAGAGTTTTCTCTCCACCAGCGCATTCGATCCGGCTCTGGGACTGTGTGATTATTCAGAAGAATTGAGCAACAAATCCAAATTAATGGAACATTCCGCGGAAACCTATCTGCTGTGTGACAGTTCAAAGCTGGGGAAAAATTCTCTGCACTACCTTTTTATCCCTGCTGATATTACCGCTATCATCACAGACTGGAATATCACTCCCGAACAGCTCAATAACCTGCACAGATACGGCTACCGCGTTATCGTTGCCCCTCCCGCAGGCGAGTGATCCTCAGCCAGTGTAATAAATATCTTTGCAGGCAACACAAAAGACCGTCATGCCTGCAGGGCTGTCCGGCTTTCTCCGTCACCTGCTGCTGTATTTCACGATCAGCAGTTCCACGCTGAGCCTGTCTCCTATCCTGCCGGATTTGAAGGCGTGCTCTGTCTCCGCGCAGTCCTCGAGGGCGCGCTTCAAAAACTCGGTCTTAAAGCCGGATGCCTGCTTCATGTATTTTCCGGCGATAAAACTGTGAAGCCCTGCTTTCTCTCCGATCAAAGGCTGTGGATAGCCCTTTTCTGCCAGTTCCTTTACCTGCAGCAAAAGGCTGAACTGTCTGGTGATCAGGGACAGGATGCGCATGGGAGGCTCCCGCAGCGCGAGAAGGTCATAATAAAGCCCAAGCGCCCTTTTCCCGTTTCCTTCCGCTATCGCGGAGATCATATCAAAAATGTGGTTCTGTATCTGGGGAACACAGATCTCCTTCACATCCTCCGATGTAATGACATTTCTGTCAAGTGTATAGCACAGCAGCTTTTCCAGCTCTTTTCTGATATTTTCCATATCATCCCCTGTTCCCTCCAAAAAAAACTGCAGGGTTCCGGACGAGATCTGCTTTCCCTCCTTTTTCAGGATACCGCACACCCATTTCTGCAGCGTTTTGGCATCCTGCCTGCCAAACTCCGCCACATAGCCCAGTTTCTTCACCGTTTTATAAAGGCTGCTGCGCTTATCGACTCCCCTCTCCACAAAAAGGAAACTGCTGCTCTCCGCCGGCTCTTTCAGATAAGCCGCCAGTTTTTCTCCTCCTGGCCTGAACAGTTCCGTATTCTCCAACACTATGACACGCCTGTCAGAAAAGAACGGGAGCGTCTCCGCCATATCGATGATCTCCGGTATCTGAACGCCTTTTCCCTCAAAGCGGTTCACGTTCATCTCATCCCCGCCGCCAAGCAGCGCCTGAAGAAGCCTGTCCCTGTACTGCCTGACCAGATAGGCCTCCTCCCCGCAGAGCAGGTATATCTGTTTCAACTGTCCTGTTTTGATGTCCTCTGTGATCCTCTGCATGGTAAACCGCCCTTTCCGTCAATCTCTGCGCTCTCTGCAAACAGCTGCATCGCACTGTGAGTTACATTTTATCTTCTTTCCGCTATTTGTCAAGTTCTATATTTTCCCCGGGCTTCCCCGTCCATATCTTCCTTCAGCCTTTCTCTTCCGCATTCTCCCACGGCTTCCTCCTCAAGTATTCCTCCACCTGTATCCTGCCGCCCTTCACCTCCATCATCACAGCTCCCCCCTCCGACGTCTGACAGATGCGGCACCCCTGCTCTCTCAGCCGATCCATCAGTTCCTCATGTGGGTGACCGTAACGGTTATCCTTCCCGGCGGAAATGACTGCTATGACCGGATTGGTCAATTCCAGGAGTTCCTCCGGCGTCGAATACTTTGAGCCGTGGTGCGCAACCTTCAGCACAGTGAGCGGCTCTCTTCCCTCTAACTCCGCGAGCAGTTCTTCTTCCGGCTCCCCGGTCACATCCCCCGTCAGCAGCATGCGGAAGTCCCCATACTCCGCGTAGAGCACAGTGGATATCTCGTTGACTTCATCAGTCGCAATTCCTTTTTCCGGCCCCAGGCAGGTGAATCTCAGTTTTCTGTCCTGCACCACATCTCCCCGCCCGATATAGAAGACCGGAATACCGTATTCTGCCGCCCGTTCCCGCAGCACAAAAAGCTTTTCCTCTTTTATCTTCTCCGAAGCGTCCGGCAGCACCAGGCTTTTTATCCTGACGCCGTACACAGACTGCTCCATCAGTTCCAGGATACCAGATATATGATCCTCGTCGGAATGCGTCACAAAAACCGCCTCCAGCTCCCCGATCCCTTCGCTCTCCAGAAACGGCAGTATCTGATACTCTCCCACTTTTGACTTGCTGGTGGAGCCGCCATCCATCATGTAGCAGTTCCCGTTCCCATTGCGCATCACGATACAGTCACCCTGCCCCACATCCAGAAAGGACACCTTGAATCCCGAAAAAGGACGCACGAGAAGCAGCCAGCATACCCCCAGCACAAGAAGCCACTGACAGATTGCGGGGATTCCGGGAAATCTCACTTTATTTCCCGCATCATATCCCTCCCTTTTCCATTTCATCCTTCTGTATTTTTTATGAATAGCTTCTTTCCCTTTTATTTTGCCGTCGTTCCATCCCCTCTTACAGTTTTCCTCCTCCGTCAGATTGTGCCACAGGACGAGCCCTGCCAGCACAATGTAATAAATCATGACCTGCCACGGTTCAGGCCTGCCGCCGATCCTGATCCCGCCCGGCAGGCGCAGAGCCCCCCTGCACGAAACCTCATAGAGCCACAGGATCGATCTGCCCGGCAGCCCGGGAAAAAACGCGGCTCCCGGCAGTATGAACCCGAGCGCCAGGGACAGCATCCCGAAGGCCAGCACCAGGCTCATAAGCGGTATCACATAAAGATTGAGGAGCAGGGAATAGACCGGATATGTATAATAGAAGCAGAGCAGGACCGGCAGGGCAGCGGCCGCTATCGCCGTGCTCAGGCAAAGCCCTTCCGCCATCAGGCCGCACAACCGTTTCCCGGCAGATCCCCACGATTGTTTTTCCATGATCCTGCCAATTCCCACCGGTTCCTTTTTCTTCCCTTTTTTCCCGGCATCCCTTCTTTTTATTTCTTCTCCCCTGTCCGCCGCCCTTCTCCCCGCAAGCTGCCTGAACATCTCCTTCCACCACGGAAGTACCGCTCCGATTCCCAGCACAGCTCCGAAGGACAAAAGAAACCCGCTGTGCATAACAAAAAGCGGCTGCTCTGCCAGCATCAGGACAGCCGCAAGTGACAGTGCAGTCAGCATATCATAAGTCCTGCCAAACAGTTCCGCCAAAAGGTGCAGAGCAAACATGAAGACTGCCCTCCATGTCGAAACTCCCATCCCTGTCATCAGGCCGTAGCACCACATGATCCCTATGGCGGCCGGTGCTCTCAGCCAGATGCGCGCGCCGCACTTTTTCAAAAGCCCGGAAACCGCCATGCCGAGAAGCGAAATATGAAGCCCTGAGATCGAGAGGATATGTATCAGCCCGTTCAGCTGATAAAGTTCTTTGATCTCCTCATCCAGAGAACTCTTTTCCCCCAAAAGCATCGCTTTTAACACCGAAGCCTCCTTCGGCGGATATATGTTCTCCAGTATTTCCGAACAATCGCATCTAAACTGAAATAATCTTTCCTGTAATGTGAAACCTGAACCTGAACACTCCAGAATCTCCGTCTGATTTAATTTATAAGAAATGTTTAAGATCTGATAATACTCCCCGGAGTCAAATTCCCCCGGATTACCTGCTTCCCGGAAGAGGGATACCTTTCCGGAAACCCTGACGGCATCACCCATACACGGAAGCGTTCCGCCTCCCTGCCAGCCCGTCATACAGCACATGACTTGCCTGTCATTTTTATCTTCCGCACTGCTGACATACAGGACAGGAACCTCAGCGCCATACATGACACGATATTCCTTATTTTTGACTATCCCGGTCAGGGTGATCCTTTCCCCTTCCTCCGGCAAAGCATCCTCCTGCCGCTCCCCGCCGTATACACAGCACATCACTAACAGCACGAAGATAAGAGAGGCCAGGCATAACGGCCTTCTTATCTGCATTTTTCCTCCATTCCGGGGCAGACATCACTCCACGATATCCAGATTTCTCTCAAATACTGTCGTCAGGCTGACGCTGTCCCTGTATGTGACATTTGTGTCACCATCTATCGATATCTGTACTTTATTCACTCCCGGCAGCTCCACCAGGGAATTCACGATGGAATACAGCGCCACCTGGGATGTCACATCATAGTCCGACGTCAGAAACTCCTCACTCAGATTTACATAACATACCCTGTCCCTCACCGTCACGCTCAGTACCGTCACCGCCGGATTGATAGTCGGGAAACCCGCTTCACTCTCTGTATTTCCATCCTTCACAGGTCCTTTGATCAACTCCTCCACGACCTGCTGCTCCATGGAAATATTGCTGTTGTATATTACATTTCTGCTCACTTCCGTCAGCTTATCGCCCTCTTTATTGGCGAAATAGAGGCGGAATTCCGCATCCACATAGGCATTGATCTCCGTACCCGCATTGTCGATAAAAGAATCTTCCGCCATGGCGCCCACCGGCACACCGGTGACATCGGCAAGCGCCTCCCCCTGCACAGAGAATGTGATGGTGTCGATGCCTCTCACCTGAGTCAATGTCCGCACCACAGCCGCCCTGCCGAGCACCTCGGCAATCGGCTCCTGCTTGAGATAACTCTCCTGAAAATCCAGGTTCATCTGTCCTTCGATCAGTGTGTAGCTCTGAAATGCATCCGACAGGGGCACAAGAAGCTCCGGCCTATCCGATGTGTCCTTCATCTGCGCGATCAACTCCTGCAGCAGCCTGTCCATATCCTCCGCTGACGTATCTGTCACATACTCTTCATAAACCACACGGGTGGCATCTTTATTGACATAGTAAATATCATAGCTGTATCTGCCCTCTTCTTTTGCCCTGCCGCATGATGACAGGCATGTCACAAATAGCAGCAACAGAAAACATCCAATACTCTTCTTTCCCATACTGATCCTCAAACTCACTCATCTACTGCAGCGCTTATCACTAAACGGCAGTCTGCCAGCGCAGCACTGCGCCCTGTGATCATAAGGCTGTCCCATTCATATGTCGTTACTATGCCTTATAATTGAGCGGTATCTTCACGACAAAACTTGTTCCCTCCCCGGGGCTGCTCTCCACGCGGATGGATCCCCTGTGCATTAGCACCGCGCTTCTCGTAATAGCGAGCCCGAGCCCTGTCCCTCCTATCTCCCGCGAATGCGATTTATCCACGCGGTAAAACCTCTCATAAATATGCCCGATCTCCTCTGGCGGAATGCCGATGCCGGAATCGTTGATCGTCAGGGTAAAGAACTGATGGTCCGCGTCCAGCACTACCTTCACCCAGCCGTTTTCCTTATTGTATTTCACGGCATTTTCCACCAGATTGGATATCACAAGGCTGATCTTCACCTCATCCACCGTCGCTTTCACCGGCCGGATACTCTCAAACGTCACCTCGATATCCCGCTTTCTGGCGATCGGGCGGAGGCGCTTTAAGATCACCTCCGTCAACTCGTTCATGTTTACTTCCGTGATGTTCATACTCGCCACTTTTTTATCCATCTTGACAAGCGACAACAGGTCTGTAATGATCTTATTCTCCCTGTCGATCTCTCTGGCGATATCCTCCATAAACTCCCGGTACAGTTCCACCGGCACATCCTCCTGCGACAACAGCGAATCTGCCAGCACTTTCATGGAAGTGATCGGCGTCTTCAATTCATGCGAGACGTTCGACACAAACTCCTGCCTCGAGTCATCCAGAACCTTCATCCTGCCGAGAAGCTGGTTAAAAGCATCGATGATATGTACCGTCTCGGCATAGTCCGGCACGTTTATCGCCTTGTCGGAGAAACCTTCCGTCACTTCATTGATCGCCATCGTCACCCTGTTCAACGGGTTTACCATAAAATTTGACAAAAGAAGCGCAAACCCCAATATAATGATCATCATGATCAAAAGCAGGATGTTTGCCTTATTGCTCAGAATGTCCATTGTCTTATGGATCGTGTCACAGGAGATACCTATCAGCATCACACCCTTTACTGTCTCCTTCACTTCCTCCGCCCCTGTCTGCGGAGATTTCATGTTTACCGTCTCCGAGATAGGGATCGTCATCTCAATATAACCCAGATCCTTGTCATAGTTGGACATACTCTCTCCTCTGAAGCATTTTACCACTTCCTCAGAGATGATAGTCTTCCCCTCACTGATGCCATAAGTGTCTTTTACTACCTTCAGATTTCCCGAAATGATCAGAACACGCCCCCCGTACAGATTGGAGAGCTGCTCAAGCTCCGCGTTGATGACCGGTGAGGATGTATCCTGCAGATAATTGTAGGTGATCAGATGATTTGCCAGTATTTTCAGCTGTGCCTGCACTTCCGAGATCCGCACCGAGATAGCGCGGGTCTCATAGTTTTGTAAAATACCGTACTGCATACAGAAACTGGGGATAAATCCCGCCAGCAGTATCAGTATGAATATCCTCATTTTCAGGCTTCTCAAAGATTTGACTTTCGATTTGAAATCTTCCCAACGATAGAACATTCTCTTATTTTCCCATTCTACTCTTTGAAGTAATAGCCCACGCCCCACTTCGTCTGAACAAACTTCGGTTCGCTCGGGCTGTTCTCAATCTTCTCCCTCAGCCTCCTGACATGCACATCCACTGTCCGCACATCCCCCGGATAATCCACACCCCAGACGCTCTTCAACAGATTCTCTCTGCTGTACACCTTGCCCGGATTCGCCATCAGAAGCTCTAACACCTCAAACTCTTTTGATGTCAGATTTATCTCCTTATCGGAAATATATACTCTCCGGTCTTCCCTGTTTACCCGCATCTCACCGCTCTCGAGCACCGTGTTCCTGTCCTTTTTCTCCTCCCTCGGCACGGTCCGGCGCATGATAGCCTTGAGCCTCGCCTTCACCTCCAGGATATTAAAGGGTTTTGTGATATAGTCATCCGCGCCGTAATCAAGCCCCAGGATCTTATCCATATCATCGCCCTTTGCCGTCAGCATCACCACCGGCACACTCGAAAACTCCCTGATCTGCTGGCAGACCTCAAACCCTGTCAGCTTCGGCAGCATCACATCCAGAAGAATAATATCATATGTATTGTTCCTTGCCTTCTCTAACGCTTCCTCGCCGTCGTAGGCACAGTCCACTTCCATGCCGTCCTGTTCCAGGCTGAACCGGATACCCTTCACGATCAGCTTCTCGTCATCTACCACTAAAACCCTTTTTGCCATCTCCTACCTCACATATCAGCCTCAGCCTTTGCCGGACCGCCTCACTCCACTCTCAGATACTCCTCCATCCTCGCATACATCTTCTCGCCGATGCCGGAGACCTGCATGATATCTTCCTTTTTCTGAAATCCGCCCTGTCTTTCCCTGTACTCGATGATCGCTTTCGCCCGCCCTTCACCAATGCCGGGCAGTTCACAGAGCCCGGCGATATCCGCTGTATTGATATTTACGGTCCCATCCCCGGAGGTTCCGCCATCTCCCGCCCCCTGCTCGGGCATCTCCGGCGGAGTATAATAACTATACTCTTTTCCTCTTTCTCCCCCGTCAGGCGCTCCGGCTGTGCTCTCCGCCGCCTCCCTTGCCAGAATCTCCTCCGTCAGAGGAATCTCCAGCCTGCTTCCATCCGCGAGCGGCGCCGCCATATTCAGATGATCCCGGCAGGCACCCTCCGCAAAACCGCCCGCCGCCTCGACCGCTTCATAAAACCGGCTTCCCTGCGGCAGCTCATACACTCCCGGATTGGTCACAGCACCACAGACATGGACGATCATATTCTCCACATCACCCGCGCCGTTCCCTGCTTCTCCTGACTGAGGGGTTCTGCCGGTCTCCGCCAGGGCGCCGTCATTTTTACAGGCGCCATCCGGGAGGACTCCTTCATCCGATCCCGAATCTTCTCCCGCCTGGTTTCTATCCGCCGGCGCCGCGTCCTCTCCTGATGAAGCTCCGCTCCCTTCTCCGCCGGCTGCCTCCGTATGATCTTCCGCCAGCGCCTCCTGTCTGAGTTCCGAGAGCAGCCTGCTCTCCGTCCCGCAGCCAGCCAGCATACAGAACACACACACAGAAACAAAAAAACGTACCACTAATAAGCCTGTCCTCAGGCTTCGTCCTGAAACTGCTGTATTTCTATCTGATCTCATTCTTTTTCCTTTCCGCATTTTTAGCATTCGCCGCCGGGATCATCTCTCGTATTTCTTATGATCCCGCAGTATCCTCCGCCTGACACAATATGGATCCGCCCTGTACCAGGCATTATGGTTTCCATGCGAAAAAGAAGCCCCTTCGCCGTCTTTTCACGGCATAGATTTATTGTATGCCAAAGCCCGCCATTTTACAAGAACTTTATTCCCATTTAAAAATAATAATACCGACGATGGCGAGCGCCATCCCGATCAGCTTTTTCATCTCAAACTGCTGTTTATCCGCCCCGAAAATACCGAACAGTTCTATCAGATACGCCACTAAGATCTGCGCCACCACGATAAACAGCACCGCTTTGGCGGGGCCGAGGCTCTTCATGCTCTGGATGACGGTCCAGGTGATCGCCGCCCCCATCACGCCCCCTAAAAGCATATATTTCGGCTCCACTTTCATGATTCCCATAAAAGAGTTCCTCTCCACCGCAGCCCACGCCCCGAGACAGACGAGCAGCGCCGTAAACTGCACAAAAGCGTTCGCCGTCCACACCCCCGTCTGTTCTGTCACCTTCGTATTAAAAACGCCCTGGATGCTCATCAGGGCGCCGGATACGATCGCTATGATCATGCCCATACCAAAACCCTCTCTTTCTCCGATACACGGTTATTTTCAGTATGGGCGTTTTTTGTTATTCTATTCCACTATTTCTCCATAATATAAATCATATCTCTGCCGGCTCCCCAGCCGCTTCTGTACTCCACCAGCCCGAATCCTTTCTGCCATACAAAACACTCCCAGTAACTCGTCCCTTCTCCCCCCTGTCCTCTGTAATAATAACATCTGTCCCCTATAATATGTATACTATCGTAACACCAGTCCTCATCACGTTCTTCAGAAACTCCCCGCGGCTCCGGCTGGCATACGATCCTCCCGGCATCCATCAGCTCCCCCTCCGAAATGCCTGGTCTGATCTCCATATCTCCTATCCGGTAAATCTTATCCGCCCGCACATAGAAATATCCAAGGTTCATGCGCGCCTTATCCTCTTCTCTCAGCAGGCTGTCACAAGACCTCAGTTCCTCATTATCCATGATTTTCATCTGATACAAAATACCATTTTCCAATACTCTTTCCCTGCTGATTTCCAGCTCAACATGTATCCCGCTGTCTGTCCAGTCAAGCCCGTCAAGCCAAAATTCCCCCTCATATTCCGCTACCGTTGTACCGTCCGGGAAAAAATATGGATTAAATGCTTTTTCATCCACAAAACTGCTCTGTTCTGCCCCTGTCATCCGCAGAGCGCTCTCTTCTTCGGTTCCATATCCTTTGCGGTATTCTGTCAGCCCTTTCTGTTCCTGCCAGACAAAATATTCATAAGAATACGGTGCCTCATCACTATAACTGTAAAACGCACATTTTCCGTCTGCCGCCTTTATAAACTCATGTCGCCCATATGTCATATTTTTGTCAAAATCTTCTTTCTGCGATTCCGGCTGGCATACAACCGTCCCGGCGCTCATCAGCTCTTCCGCTGAACTGACAGAATCGATATCCACATCACGGATCAAATATATTTTTTCGCTCTGTACAAAAAAATATCCCGGATTCAGACCTTCCTTCCGCCCGTCTGCGCCGTCTTCAAAGGCCTCTTCTCCACCTGCCGGTTTCAGGCTGTAAAGAATGCCGTCACGAAAAGTTCTCTCCACACAGACAGACATCTCTATCTGCCCTGACTTCACACTGCCATTTTCCTCGGCATTTCCCCCTGTGCAATACTCATACATCACATTTGTCGTGCCATTCGGAAAAAAGTAGGGGTTCTGATTCCCTTTAAGCCATATTTCCTGAATATTTTTCACATTATCTACTGCCGTTTTTTCCCAAATACCTTCCGCAGTATCGCTGATTCTCCCTTCTCTTAATTTGTCCCCCTCTAAAATATACCCCGCATTCTCACCTTTCCACTCATCTTTCTCAGAGGTTTCCTGCTCATCTTCCCTATCCGTATTTTCAATTTTATAAACTCTGCTCTCTGTCACTTTTCCTGACAAAACCGAAACTATCAGACAAAATACCAGTAACAAAAAACAGACGAATGCTTCAACTAATCTAAACAGTCTCGTATCAATATCTCCCTTCCTGTCCATCTGCACTATTTTTTTCATACGCTGTACATCCACCTTCTTTTTTCCTGTTTTTATCCCAC
Organism: uncultured Lachnospiraceae bacterium; assembly: GCA_910584915.1. GTDB lineage: Bacteria > Bacillota > Clostridia > Lachnospirales > Lachnospiraceae > 1XD8-76. The sequence goes on along the minus strand of CAJUDM010000008.1, from coordinate 86,839 downwards.
ATACATCTTTTCCAGAGCGATTAATATAATAATATATGATAATTCATTTTCATTGTTAGCATACAATATCAATGTCATTTTTTACTCGGTTTTACCCGAGTCGGTTTTGTCCGAGTAAACTTCTCCTCTGAACGCATTATGCGCCTCTGCACAAAAAAATCAGGAAAGGCTTCTCCCGCGAATGCCTCCTGATCTTTTCATCACTGATACTCCTTTTATTCTTCTTCAGTTATTCCGATCACTGTCTGAAAACCTTTTAACGTTTTATCACTGTCCCTGCTCAGACTTAAAACAAGCTGTTCCATCCTCATTTCTGATACAAATACTTTTCCTGCTCCCGCCTGATAAAGGACATCCTCCAACACCTTTTTTTCCGCATCAGCCGTCCCCTCCGGTATGGACAACGCAATCTGAGGCTTATGAAAAAGACTTCCATTCACTCCTGCTTTATGCAGCAGGCAGAGAAACAATTTCACCGTCAACCTGTAATCCGTAACTCTTCCCCCTGCCAGAGGAGCAGCTATCTCAACATTTTCTGCTTCGCTCTCTGCCATCAACTCCGCTTCTGTTCCAAAAGCCAGTATTTTTTTACTCCCGGCATCCAATGCCATCAGAGACTTTTCCTTTAGTACGACGCCCTTTTCTCTGATATAGATTGTGATAGATACATCCGTCTTTTCCAAAACTCCCCACCTTCTTCTCCACGGCTCTGACACCGTTTTTTCTTGCTTCCGGCACAGCCGCGTTTATGCCAAAACCAGTTCTTTTCCGCAGCGATTTTTTCCGCCATGATACCCGCGAAGGCCGCAGATTCCATACGCCGCCTCCTCACTCATACCCTTTGCAGACATCCACCCAGCTCACATAGCCCGAATACTCTTCCAGTTCGGGGATCGTGAGTTCTATGGCGCTGTTCGCGCTGCCGCACGCCGGAAAAACAGTCTCAAAGCGCTTCAGCGATACATCCAGATACACTTCCACACCTTCCTTCACAGCAAACGGACAGACGCCGCCCACAGCATGTCCCACCAGATCCGTCACTTCCTCCGGCGAGAGCATTTTGGCTTTCGTGCCAAACTGTCCCTTGTATTTGTGATTATCGATCTTTGCGTCCCCCGCGGCCACCACCAGTATCGCATGTCCCTCCACCAGAAAAGAAAGCGTCTTTGCGATCCGCTCCGGCGCACAGCCGAGCGCCTTCGCCGCAAGTTCCACCGTAGCGCTGGATACGGTAAATTCCTGAATCCGCTCCTCCATATGATATTTGCTGAAATACTCCTTCACTCGTTCTATCGACATAGCTTCTCCTCGCACTTCCAGATATCATTCGAGTCCGCTGCCTCTTCCGATCTCAGCCTTTATTACGGCTGTTCACACCTGTGACTCTTACACTCCTCAGCCTTTACCGCAGCCGTTCACCCCTAGGGCTCTTATCACTCCTCAGTCCTTACCACAGCCGTTCACCCCTGGGGCTCCTCCACATACTCCTCCTCCGGCACTTCCTCCACAGGCAGTTCGATGTACTCCTCCGTGTAGCTGTCATCCCCCGTCACCTGCCTCATCACCTGCTCGGAAAGGCTCTTGAGCAGCGCGTTGACATCGCCGCCCTCCCAGATCTCCGTGAAGGCGATCTCCATCTGCACCCAGAAATTCCCGGTGGTCATCATCTTCGGGATCGGCATGGATTCATGATATGCCCCTGAAAAAGTGTGGTTTTCATCGTAAACCGGATAACCGTACACCGGCATCTTTCCGGTGCTCTCCTGCAGATTCAGCCCGCTCGTCCAGTCTTTCATCATAAACTGCGCAAAATCATTCGCCTGCTCCTCAAACTCTGTATAACCGTTTATCGCGATACAGGTCGTGATCGACAGAGAGCGGCTCTTTAGCTCCTCCGTCAGATCCGGCATACTGTAAAAGCCATACTCATAGGCAAAACTCCCGTCCGCCTGCGCCTGCGCCATACGGTTTACCGCCTCCGTGCCCGCCACGGTGAACACGATCTTCCCGTCCAGAAAATCCTGCATCACCTGGTCATAGCTGACGCCTCTCGTCTCGATGGAAAAAAACTGATTTAAGTTCTGAAACGTTGTCAGGCACTGCAGCGTCTCCAAATTGTAGATATCGATCTGATCCGGATCATCCCCGTTTTCGCCGCCCACGATCAGATGGTCGCCGGCAAAACTGTAATTATACAGAATGTCGGACACATCCCACTTGAAGACAGCCTCCACCTGCTCCGGCGCGTTGTAGTTATCCGCAAAATCTTCCAGCTCCGCAATCGTATCGGGCAGGCACTCCATCGCCTTCCGAGCGATCTCCTCCTCCGAGAACGCATGTCCGCTCTCCTCCCCGGCGGCTTCCTCCTCCACATTGCCGGCATCCGCCTGCGCCTGGGCAGCCTCTCCCGCAGCCAGGTCCGCCTCCGCCTCAAGCTGCAGCCTCGCGTACTCTTTCAGATATGTCTTGTTGTAGAGCAGGGCGCACGCCTCATAGTAAAACGGATAGGCGACCACATTCTTGTCATACGTCACCGCCGCCTCCGCGCCATGGTTCTCAAAATCGATATTCCGGAACATATTCTGATCGGATATTTCCTTCGCAAGCCCCGCCAGATACGCCTTTTCCAGACAGTCGTTAGTGATCAGGTACAGATCCGGCTTCTCCCTGTCACTGCGCCCGAGGGATGCCTCGTTGATCTCCTCCACATACTCACTGTCGTCAATCAACACCGTCTCCACCCGGACATCGCTCATCTCCCCGTAGGCTACCGCCGCCGCGTTCAGATAATCCGTCAGGCTCTCGTCCGTATACCACAGCCTGAGCGTATCCTTCCTTCTGTTCAAAAAGCTTTCCTGCTGCGCCTGTTCCTGCTCGGCTTTCATCTGCATCCCGCTCTTTCCCACGGCAAACACTCCCGCCGCAAGAACAACGATCAATAGCGCTGCATAAAATCTTTTTTTATAGCCCATAAAAAATCCTTTCTATATTTAGTTCCGCTTCCGCCTGCGAGATGCACATAAGGGGGAGCAAATTTGAATCTGATAATGCTCAGCTTCAAATTTCTCCCATGCATCTCTACGGCTCCTGCTGATTCCAGTTCCGCAGATGCTCCTTCAGTACACATTACCAGGGAGTAATTTCCAACGCATCTGCCGATTTTATTCTAATAATGCCTCCCGCAAAATCCGCACCATCTCATCCACATGCTCTCTCGTGATCACAAGAGGGGGCACAAACCGCAGGATATTGCTGCCCGCATTGATCAGCACCAGCCCCTTTTCCAGACACCTGCCGATAACGGGACCAACCGGCACGCTGCACTCCAAGCCCTGCATCAGCCCGAGCCCCCGCCTTGCCAATATGAAATCAAACTCCGCGACAAGCTTATCGAGCTGCTCCTCCAGATAGGGCGCGATCTCCTGCACATGCCCTATTATATCATTTTCTTCAAATAAGTCCAACATTTTTGAGACTGCGGCGCAGGCAAAGGGGTTTCCCCCGTAGGTCGTGCCGTGGTCGCCCGCCGCGAGAGATTTCTCCGCCACCCTCTCCGTCATCAGGAAAGCGCCCACCGGCACGCCGCCGCCGACCGCCTTGGCACACGCCATGATATCCGGCTTGATGCCGTAGTGCTGCCAGGCGAACATCTTGCCGGTCCGCCCCATGCCACACTGGATCTCATCCAAAATCAACAGGATATCCCTCTCCTCGCAGAGCGCCTTTACCTGCTCCATAAACTCCTTCTTCGCCGGATAGATACCGCCCTCCCCCTGCACCGTCTCAAACAGGATCGCGCAGGTTTTCTCCGTCACCTGCTCCAAAACCGAATCAAAATCGTTCATATCGGCAAAGCGCACAGCTCCGACAAGCGGCTCAAACGCCTCCCTGTAATGCGGGTTCCCGGTGACGGAAAGCGCCCCCATGGTACGCCCGTGGAAAGAATGGTTCATGGCGATGATCTCTCCGCCCGTCTTACTCTCCCCACGATCGCCTGTATAATTTCCTGAATGTCCGCCTGCCTGACTGTCTGCCCTTTCACTCTTCGTATACGCATACTTTCTCGCCGCCTTCAGCGCGCCCTCTATGGCTTCCGCGCCGCTGTTTGTGAAAAATACGCGGTCCATCCCGGACGCCTTTTTCAGTTTCGCCGCCGCCGAGACCGCTGGCTCATTGTAGAAATAATTGGAAATATGGAGCAGCTTGTCCACCTGCCCCTTCAGCGCCGCATCAAAATCCTTATAGTGATACCCCAGCGCGTTCACCGCGATCCCCGAGAAGAAATCCAGATACCGCTTCCCCTCCTTATCATATAAATATACGCCCTCTCCCCTGTCAAAGACAATCTGATAGCGATTATACGCATGGAGCAGATCCTGCTCCGCCTGCGTGATATATTCCTGCATTCCGTGATCCTGCATTAACGTACCTCCTGTGCTGTGCTCATTCAGCTTTTTTGCCGCTTTTTCCTGTTTTATCCTCTAAACCAGAGGCATCTGATCTGCCCTGTCACTCCTCATCTTCCCGCACGATCGCCGTCCCGATACCCTGATTCGTAAAAATCTCCAGAAGCAGGCAGTGCGGTATCCGCCCGTCCAGAATATGCACCCGGTTTACGCCGTTTCGGATCGCCGAGGTACAGTTGCTCAGTTTCGGCAGCATCCCGCCGCCGATAAAGCCGCCGCCGATCAGCTCCTCCGCCTGCCCTGCCGTCAGCCTGCTGATAAAGCTGGACTTATCGTTCACATCCTTATACAGTCCCTCAATGTCCGTCAGAAATACAAGTTTGTCCGCTCCCACCGCCTTCGCGATGGCACAGGCGGCATCGTCCGCATTGATATTGTAAGTCTGAAAATCATCGTCCAGCCCCACAGGCGCCACGATCGGCAGAAAATCCTTCTCCAGAAGATCGTAGAGCACCTTGGAGTTCACCTCTTTGATGTTGCCCACAAAGCCGATATCCTGCCCGTCCGCATATTTTTTGTCAACGCCGAGGAGCCCGCCGTCCTTGCCGCTGACGCCGACCGCCCGGACGCCCAGCTCCTGCACCATCGTCACAAGGCTCTTGTTCACCTTGTTAAGCACCATCTCCGCGATCTCCATTGTCTCCGCGTCGGTGACCCGCAGCCCGTTCACAAACTGCGACTCCTTCCCCACCTTGCCAACCCAGCGGCTGATCTCCTTGCCGCCGCCGTGGACGATGATCGGCTTAAACCCTACCAGCTTAAGCAGCGTCACATCCTTGATCACATTCTTCTGCAGTTCCTCATTGCTCATGGCAGACCCGCCATATTTCACCACAATGATCTTCCTGTTAAATTTCTGAATATAAGGCAGCGCCTCGATCAGCACTTCCGCCTTCCTCAAAACCTCCTCCATATTTTCCGGTCTGTTGTTCTGCATTTTATTCCGCCTCCCTACCTGATAAACGCCGTAATATTCTCCTCATTCAGCACAAAATCATAATAATTCAGATCTTCCCTCTTTGTCCACCCTATCTCCTTCCAGAACGCGTTTCCCACATCATTCTTTGTAAACGCGATCAGTGACACTTTATTGATATGCTCCTTTTTCAGCGCCTCCATGCAGAAGACCACCATCGCCTTCCCGATCCCCTGCCGCCTGCAGCTCTCTTTCACACAGACATGGTACAGGCAACCCCTTCTGCCGTCATGCCCGCATAGTATCGCGCCGACGATCTCCCCGCCGCGCTCCGCCACAACGCTGATCCCCGGATTTCTTGCCAGAAAGCGCGCAACCCCCTCCGCGGAATCGTCAATGCTCCGGATGCCAAAGCCCCGAATGCTCTGCCACAACGCCTTAACCACCAGATAATCCTCTATTATCATGGAACGTACTTCTGTCTCCATAGATCTGTCCCTCCTCTTTGCCCGCTCTTTCATGTCTGCCTGTCGCCAAAACATTTCTGAAAACCCGCCGGAACACTCTCCGCTGCCAGTCCCTACGGAAAACACGGCATCATCATAAGCCCCGTCTCCTCCGGCAGTCCGAACAGCAGGTTCATATTCTGCACCGCCTGCCCCGCCGCGCCCTTCACCAGGTTGTCGAGCGCCCCCATCATAATGATCCTTCCGGTGCGCTCATCGATCACAAAACCGATATCTACAAAGTTGCTGCCCTCCACCCATTTTGTCTCAGGGCATTCTCCCTGGGGCAGCAGGCGGACAAAGGTTTCCTCTCCGTAATACTTCTCATAAGCCGCCCGCACCTTCTCTGCGTCCCTTCCCTCCGGCGTCAGATCCGCGTAAGCCGTCACAAGGATTCCCCTGTTCATCGGCACAAGATGGGGCGTAAAGTTCAACACGACCTCTCTCCCAGCCGCATACCCGAGCTGCTCCTCGATCTCCGGCGTATGCCTGTGGCTTGCCACACCGTAAGCCTTGATATTCTCGTTCACTTCGCAGAACAGATTCGGAAGCTTTGCGCCCCGCCCCGCCCCGGAAGTACCGCTCTTCGCGTCGATGATCAGGCTCCCCGGATCGATCAGCCCCTCTTTCACAAGGGGATAAGCTGTCAAAATTGAACATGTCGTGTAACACCCGGGATTAGCGATCAGCCTCGCCCCCCTGATATCCTCCCTGTTGATCTCACAGAGCCCGTATACCGCCTCCTTAATAAACTGCGGCGCCTTATGCTCGATTCCATACCACTTTTCATAGACCGCCACATCCTTCAGCCGGAAGTCCGCGCTCAGATCCACGATCTTCACCTTCCGCAGAATCTCCTCCGAGATCACGGAAGCCAAAAAACCCTGGGGCGTCGCCGTAAAGATCACATCCACCTGCTCCGCCAGCTCATTCAAGTCATCGCCTTTGCAGACATCCTCCACCACCCGGAAGAAGTTTCTGTAGATAGACGCGTACTCCTTCTCTATGTAGCTTCTCGAACCGTACCATTTGACCTTCGCCGCCGGATGCCCCTGCAAAATCCTCACAAGTTCCGCCCCCGCATACCCGGTAGCTCCGATGACACCGACTTTGATCTCGTTTTTTTCTATATTATAATTCTCTGTCATAGCTGACCTCCAATTTTTCGATCCAAAACAATGAGACCCTATACTTCACTTTTGCAACAGGATATCTGACTCTGTGCCTTCCTTAGAAAACTCTCTTATCACCTGAATTCTCCCGACAATATGCCGGTTAAATTCATCGAGTTCCTCCGCAGGAACCCACAGCTCCTGATGATAGCTGCTGCCCACAGTATGAATCTCAAAGCGCATGGCATATTCATCATCGATCTCAAACATTGTCACATATCCTCTGTGATCTTCATTATATTTCACATTCCACTTTCCCGCTATCTCGGCTGCATATTTCTCATTCAGCACAGGATAGAAAATCGGCTGTTCCGGCAGTCTCGGCGGATACTTTTCATAATTGCCCTTCTCTATCAGATTCAGTTCTTTTGTGCCTACAGGTCTGTATAATATCATCTCTTTCCCTTTCGCTTCCTCCGGTGCCGGTATAATATCTAATTGATACTTTACCATAAACGCCGCAAACATATATACCCGCATACCGAAAGCAGATAACCGGCTGTCAGGGCTGACTGATATACGTTCCATATGCTAAATAGAAAACAGATACACGTCATCCGGCGAGAGCCTGCGCTCCGGCGTATAGATCAGCCAGTCCGTCACATCCTCCGGTCCGAACTGCGCCGTGTAGCCCTCATGGATATCCTTGATATAATAGGGCTCCTGCGTAAGCTTTGCCAAAAAACGATCCCCGGACACCTTAAGCACCTCAAACCAGATATGCTCCCGCTCATTGTCCTGGGTTTTGTGTTCCTCGTCCACCAACAGCCCGAGTTTCACCAGAATGTGATTTTCTTTGTTTTCAGCCGCTTTAAACAGATAAGATATCCGCTCCACCGCCTGCGCCCTCATGCGGGCGGTCTCCTCGTTGGAGATCATGAAGACCGGGTTATCCTTCATAAATTTATCGTAAATATCCAGCGGATAAAACTTTCCCTCATCCGCGCTCTCCTTAGACGGATAGACAAAAATCGCACAGGTATCCTGATTATGCCCCTCCTGCCTGTCCTTTCTTCCGCCCAGTATCTCCGGATCATACAGCTCCACCGCATCCTCCCAGTCAATGAGCGTCACCACAAGGGGCATCCCCTCCGCCACATAAGCCAGAAAATAGGGGCTTCCGAACTCGGGAACCTCCTCATCCTCCAGCATCCGGTTTGCCAGCGTCTCCAGCACATTGTAGTGTTCCTGATAGTTCTCCTTGTTGGAGTCAAGCACTTCCAGCTCCGGGCGCCCGCATCGATTGAGCCCGTGGGTATGGAGCCAGACACACGCCTCTTTTTCCTCCCCCGACGACACTGCCTGCGCCGTGTAGAGGTAACGGGGCGCAGGCGGCACTTTGGACTCAGCTGCCAGAGCGACCCAGCGCCCGGACAGAATCTTCTCCGAACTGTCGTCGATCACCGCCAGCGCATCCGGCAGCATCGCATGGATCAGCTTTAACTGCAGATGGTACGAGAAAAGCGCATTCTCGCCAAACTCCATCTCCACCGCAAGCCCGTACTCTATTTTCTGTATCGCTTCTATATCTATATCCGGAAAGAAATGCTGACAACGGTACAGCTCCGGTATCTCAAAATCCGTGGGGTACATCTCCACCGAGAACGACTCCTCCCCGCAGACGACCCTGATCTGCACAACATTATCCTCCGGTTCCACGGATTCCACCCGGAACCCTTCCGCTTCCCGCAGGCGCTCCACCAAAATCTGAGGCCTTTCTATATCACTGCCGTCAGCCGGGATGGCAAGCATCTGAGATCTTGTTTTTTCCATAAAAATAACCCTGCCCTTTCTACAATCTGCATACTTTGAGCCGCAGGCACACCTTCAACCCGCTTGATTATACTCTACCTGCCAAAACTTCTCAACCATTTTAAGCCTTCTTTTACCAGACAGACACTTCAAGCTGTTATCAGTTATACATCATTTTGCATAATAATGCAATACAAATGCATAATATTCATCTATTTTTCATATTTATACAAACAACTTGTAAAAACAGCGATGAAAAATGTATATTTTTACACTTGCATTTATTTCCTCCCTATTGTATATTAGTTCATGCAGGGTTTCGCAAAACCTTCCACTATTCTGATATGCAAAGTATATAAATTTTAACCACACATAATAGTATAAGAAAGGACTGGTACATACCATGAAAGAAAAAGTAATTCTGGCATACTCCGGCGGACTTGATACAACTGCTATCATCCCCTGGCTCAAAGAAAATTTTGACTATGAAGTGATCTGCGTCTGCGCGGACTGCGGACAGGGAAATGAGTTGGACGGGCTCGAAGAGCGCGCGGCGTTCTGCGGCGCTTCCAAATTATATATAGAAGATATCACGGACGACTTCTGCGACAATTATGTCGTCCCCTGTGTACAGGCACACGCCGTGTATGAGGACAAATACCTTTTAGGAACCTCCATGGCGCGCCCCGCTATCGCAAAACGCCTTGTGGAGATCGCCCGCAAGGAAGGCGCAACCGCCATCTGCCACGGCGCAACCGGCAAGGGCAACGACCAGATCCGCTTTGAACTGGGCATCAAGGCTCTGGCTCCCGACTTAAAGATCATCGCTCCCTGGCGGAACGATAAGTGGACGCTTCAGTCCCGGGAGGATGAGATCGAATACTGCAAAGCCCACGGCATCGACCTTCCGTTCTCCGCGGACAACAGCTACAGCCGCGACCGCAATATCTGGCATATCAGCCACGAAGGACTGGAACTGGAAGATCCCGCCGCCGAGCCCAACTACGACCATCTCCTTGTGCTCGGCGTAAGCCCCGAGAAGGCTCCCGATGAGGGCGAATATGTGACCATGGCTTTTGAAAAAGGTATTCCCGTATCTGTCAACGGCAAAAAGATGAAAGTTTCCGATATCATCCGCACCCTGAACGAACTCGGCGGCAAACACGGCATTGGCATCATCGATATCGTGGAAAACCGCGTGGTCGGCATGAAATCCCGCGGCGTCTATGAGACACCCGGCGGCACCATCCTCTACGAGGCACACCAGCAGCTCGAGGAGCTGATCTTAGACCGCGACACCTACGCGCTAAAGATGGATATGGGCAACAAACTCGCACAGATCGTCTACGAAGGGAAATGGTTCACACCGCTGCGCGAGGCGGTGCAGGCGTTTATCGAGAGCACCCAGCAGTATGTGACCGGGGAAGTGAAATTCAAACTGTACAAGGGCAATATCATCAAGGCGGGAACCACATCCCCCTACTCCCTGTACAATGAGAGCATCGCCTCCTTCACCACCGGCGACCTCTACGACCACCACGACGCAAACGGTTTTATCAACCTGTTCGGGCTCTCCTCCAAGGTGAGGGCTATGAAGATGCAGGCGGTCAAAGAAGATCAATAATGCAGCGGTATTAAACATTTAGTGGATGATGCCGGAGGGAACATAAAATGCTCCTTCCGGCTGACCTATGAACTCCACCAATTCGTTTGAATGGCTGAACTATTCTCCGTCTTCCTCCTCCAGCTCCCTCTGCTTCTTTTTATAAAAAATCAACATGACAGACAAAATGATAAAACATAAAACAAAGATAGCAAGAAAAAAAATCGCCGCACTTTCCAGCGCAATCTTTCCCATACCGTACCGCGCATAATTGATCACGCCGAATATCACCGCAAACACCAGCGAACAGATAAAACTCACGACAAGATTGGACTTTGCCGTCGCGGCAAGCCTCCTGTCCCAGATGCCCCTCCTGATGCCTGCCGCAACCTGATACGCGCCGCCGGCACACAGTACGATCGTCTCCCCAGCCACATAGCCGAGCACCTTTTCCCTGCACAGAAAACTCTGCACCAAAATGGCAGCCACCAGCCCAAAAAACATGATCCAGAAACTTCTCTCCGCAATTTTCAGCGCGTTTATCTCCTGCATCTCATCCAGATTATTTTTTATTTTCTTCATGCTCCTCTTCCTCCCAGAATAAATCATCCAATGTTTTCCCAAGCGCTCTGCATATTGCCCTGCACAGCCTGATAGTAGGGTTATAGTCCCCTTTTTCTATCGCATTGATCGTCTGCCGCGATACGCCCACCGCTTCCGCCAGCTCCTGCTGGGACATATCAAGCGCCGCCCTGGCAGACTTTAATTTCAGATTTTTCACGTGCGCCTCCTTTTTAATTACATTTTGTAAAATATATCTTACATTTTTATTTTATTCATTCAATAGCATTTTGTCAAGTATATTTTACTTTTATTATGCAAAAATACAGGCGTACAGTCTTATGCCATATGCCTGCATCATTAAATAACTTTCACACAACTGCTTCAATTACTGTCTTTCCATCCACATGTATTTCATGAACTCCAATCTGTTTTTTTCTGTTAAAATTAAAACTCAACAGATAACCTTTGTTCAGCCCATAATCTTCCAGATATTCCGCAAGCTGATGTTCTCCCCGCAGATTATACTCATTCCCGCGCCATATTTTTGTCTCCACCACAAACTGATCACCACAGTAGTCTACAATAATATCCGTTCTTTTAAGGCTCCTTGTACGCGATTCAACGTAATAATTCCCTGTGCCATTGATGATCGGACGCAGGTAAAGAAGAAAATAGCGTCGTCCTTCTTCTTCTAAAAATTTTTCTTCGCGATTGCCGCCAATGTAGTTGTCTTTCCATACTGGCGCCCACGGTTTATCGTAAAATAGTCTCCGGCATCGATCATCTTCCGTATCTCCCTGACACGTTTTGACAAATCAGCCATATAATGTTTTTCAGGTACACAGAGGCCTGTCACATTAAATTTTTTAGCCATCGTATTTTTCCTCCCCGCTGTTTCGTAACCTATAAGCCCAAACCGTTTCCTGTTTTCATCCTACCATGAATCCTTATGTCGGGCAAGCAAAAAAGCTGCCTGCCAACAGAACCCATTGACAGGACAGCCTCCTTATATTTATTGTATAATATACCTTATGAAAAAACGCGTTTTTAGCGTCGAAATCGATTACAGGGTTCGCGAAGCGGTTCCTGTAATATAACAACAGTCCTCATATGCGCAGTTCCATTTTGTATCGCCATACCTTCACCGGCTCACGGCGCATACCTCTCCAATATCCGCCTCACTGACGCCAAATAGCTGCCGCCGAACATATTCAGATGGTTCAGTAAATGGTACAGGTTATACAGATCGCGCCGCTCCCTGTACTCCGGCTGCAACATTCCCGCCTCCCTGTAAGCGCCATAAAATGCCGCCGGAAATCCTCCGAACAGCTCGGTCATGGCAATATCCGCCTCCGCATGTCCCACATAGACCGCCGGATCGATCAGCCACGCCCTGCCGTCACTGCCTGTCATGACATTCCCCGCCCACAGATCCCCGTGCAGAAGCGACGGATGCTCCGGCTCCGCAAGAAAATCCTCCAGGTGGTCCAGAAGCCATGCAGCCTTCCGCATGTCCTTTTTGTCGAAACAGCCCTTCGCTGCCCGAAACTGCGGCACAAGACGGCAGTCCCGGAAAAATGTGATAAAACTTTCCCTCGGCGTATTGACCTGTTCCCGTAGCCCGATATAGTTATCCCGGCTAAAACCGAACCTTCTGCCAGCCGTGTATTCCGCCGTATCCGCCCTGTGCATGTCCGCCAGCTCATGCCCCAGCGTTTCCCAGTAATCCCGCCTCCTCCTCCCCGGAGAGACGAACTCTAAGAGCAGAAAAGCTTTTCCCATCCTGCCCGCATCTGCCCCATAGCCCAGGATCTGCGGCGTGCCGACAGCCTTTGTTCCGGCAATGGCGCAAAGCCCCGCTGCTTCCGCAGCAAAAAAGGATACATCCTCCCCGCTGTTTGCCTTCATAAAGATATGGTGCCCCTCCGTCAATGTCAGACCATACGACTCGTTGATATCGCCTCCGAAAATCCGCTCGACCTTCGCGATCGCTGCGCCGTTTCCGAAAAGCGATGTAAATGCCTCTTCTAATGAAGAAAAATGTTGAAGTTTCATAAGCTGAGGATATCCTTTCTGAGATCTGCATGATCATCATGATGCTTAACCCCTGAAGAGCAAACCGGCACATTACACGCTAACCGCTATATCACAGCTTCGCTGTGACTCAAATTCGTGCGGAGAATGCCATATTTCAGGCTTTTCTCACACTAATATACATTTCCTCTCCACTATACTATCATATAACACACTTTATCGCAAAAGGAAACAGGAGGAATACTCTCCCTGTTTTTTGGCTCCGATCACAAAAGCAGGATGTCGTTCCCTGATTTTCCATCGACAATATATTAAGTCTCTGCGGCGTAAAGGGGCCTGTCATAACAAAGGTCCACATGCCGCAGTATTTAATTCCGATCTGCACAGGCATTTATCTTCCCGACAGTATCCGTTTTGCAAAATCATACAGTTCTTCGCTGACCTCCTCCAGCAGCCGGACATCCTTTACGACATCGGTATGCTTCAGGACTTCCTCTTTGATCAGGCTCTCCAGCGTGTACTTTGCCGAGGGACAGCTGCTGCAATGCCCCTTAAGCCTCACATACAGGATTCCGTCCCTGACAGCGTCGGCCTCGATATTCCCGCCGTGATCCCGCAGCCCCGGGCGGACGTACTTTTCCAGGATCTCCTCTATCACATGCATTTCCCTGCTCACATCTTCCCCCTCTCTGCGCTGTTTTGTCAGAATATCTTCCTTCTATTTCCCGCTTTTAATAAACACAGTGAAAACGGTCTTCAAACGCCTTCACCAATTCCTCCCTGAAATCGGGATGCGCTATCGCGATCAGCGCCCTCGCCCTGTCCCTCAGCGTCTTTCCCCGCAGATGTGCGATGCCGTACTCTGTCACGATATAGTCCACATCCGTTCTCGATGTAGTGACTGCAGCACCCTCATCCAGGAACGGCACGATCTTCGATATCCTTCCTTTCCCCGCTGTGGAACCGATCGCTATAATGGAACGCCCGCCCCTGCTGAACCTCGCCCCTCTCACAAAATCGACCTGCCCGCCGATGCCGCTGATCTGTGTAGTCCCCACGCTCTCCGATGCCACCTGTCCCATAAGGTCCACCTGCACGCAGGAGTTGATGGACACCAGGTTGTCGTTCTGCCCGATCACATAAGGATCATTGACATAATCCACCGGGTACATGGCGATCGCCGGGTTGTCGTCCGCGAAGTCGTAGAGCCTCTTTGTCCCCATCAGGAAGGAGACCACTGCCTTCCCAGGATGCAGCGTCTTCCTTTTATTTGTGACCACGCCGCTCTCGATCAGTTCCACCACGCCGTCCGAGATCATCTCCGAATGAATCCCCAGATCTTTCTTATCTTTCAAAAACAGAAGTACCGCATCCGGTATGGCGCCTATCCCCAGCTGCAGCGTATCGCCGTCCTTGATCAGCTTCGCACAGTTCTCCCCGATGGCGCGCTCCACATCCCCGATGTTGGGCAGAGCAAGCTCCAGTACCGGATGGTCGATCTCCACAAAACAGTCGATCTCCGACACATGCAGACAGGTATCTCCCCAGGTCCTGGGCATCTCCTTATTTACCTGCGCGATCACCCTCTTTGCCTTCTGCGCCGAGGGCAGGGTATAATCCACCGAGACACCGCAGCTCACATAGCCGTGCTTATCCGGAGGAGACACCTGGATGACCGCCACGTCAAGCGGCATCAGCTCATCGAAGAGCCCCGGGATCTCGCTGAAACAGCAGGGAGTAAAATCCCCCCTTCCCTCCTTCACCGCCGGTTTGGAGTGAACTCCCAGAAACAGAGAATTCAGCCTGAAATGTCCTTCCGTCCCGGGTTCGCAGAATTTCGCGTTGCCCATGGATACCATCTGGACTATTTCCACATTCTCATAATCTTCTTTGTGCTCCACCAATACGTCAGTGATTGCCAGAGGCACACCCACCGCGTGGGCGACCATGACGCGGTCGCCCGAGTGGATCAGTTTTATGGCTTCCTCAGCCGTCATTTTGCGCTGTTCATATATTTCCTGCCAGTCCATTTCTCTTCCTCATTTCCATGCCGCCCCCGCCAGAACATTGTCGGGGCAGCGCTTTTTTCTTTTATCCGCTGTCATCCTTTGAACTCTGCAGCCTTCCCTGCAGGCTCTTTCTTTATCTGCGGACTGCCCGGCGGGATGCCATGAGCCCCTTCCGCCGGTCACTCCCTGATCTTTGCGATCTTCTTCGCCAGCTCCTTCTTCATCGGCAGGTTCCCCTGGCGGGAGATCATGATCCTCTGCGCCTGCGGGCTTCCCGCGCCGTGCAGGGATTCCGTCCGGTATCCCACCGCTGCCGTGCCGAGACACAGGTTCTCGATCAGGCGCAGTATTCTCAGACGGTTCTCCACAGAAACGCCCTTCGCGCCCTTCAGGTACTTCTCCACATACTGTCCGATCTCAGGATCCTTCAGATCCGCCTCGGAGGGCGCCGTCACCACGATGCCGCCCGCGATGTCCTCCGCCAGGCGCGCGATCTCATAGGGGAATCTGGTCACGTTCTGCTTGCATACATTCGCCAACAGCAGGTCGATGATATAGTTGCCGGACTCCGTCGGATGTCCCTCTGCGGAACATGCGATGCCGCAGCAGTATAACGTCTCGTTTAAGTGCATCATCTCGATCAGCTTATCCTTGATATGGGAAGCCTTCGCGCAGCCGTTGTAATCCGCCGCCAGCGCAGAAGCGCCGATCAGCACATCGCCCACGCCAACCTTGCAGCCGCCGTAGCTCTGTCTGTGGTAGCCCGCGAAACGCTCCACCAGCATACCCGCAAACTCTGTCTCCCCTGCCAGGAATATCCTGTCGTTTGGCACGAACACATCGTTGAATACCACTAACGCCTCCACGCCGCCGAACTCACTGTTTCCCACATCCAGCTCCGTGCCCTCCAGCTTTCTCGTATCGCAGGACTGCCTGCCGATGATCATGATGATGCCCTCCGCATCCGTCGGGACCGCAAAGGACACCGCATAGTCCTTGTCATCCGGTCCCATGGAGATCGTCGGCATCACGATCATCTCCTGGGAGTTGATGGCACCCGTCTGGTGTGCTTTCGCGCCCCTCACCACAATGCCGTCCTCCCTGCGCTCCACGATCCGCAGGTACATGTCCGGATCTTCCTGCGCATGGGGCGCCAGCCCTCTGTCACCCTTGGGATCTGTCATGGCGCCGTCCACCGTATAGTCATTTTCCTGACAATACTTCGCATAGTTCACAAAATTCTCATGGTACTTTGTGCCGTACTTTTTGTCCACTTCAAATGTCGTGCTGAACACCGCGTTGAAGGCATCCATGCCCACACACCTCTGGAAACACGCCGCTGTCTGCTGCCCCAGCAGCCTCTGCATCTTCACTTTGTTGATCAGATCCTCCGTGCTCTGGTGGATATGTAAAAATCTGTTGATCTTCTGTCCCGTCAGGGAGGACGTCACTGTCATCAGATCCTCAAACTCCGGGTCCTGCGCCAGGTCGTAGGTCGCCTTTACGGAATTTAAAGAAGGGCGGAGGATCGGATCGTCCACCGGGTCATCAATCTTTTTGCCAAACATATATACCTGAAGGTTCATCTTCCGCATACTTTCCACATATTGTTCGCCTGTCATCATAGTTTTTTCTCCTGTTTTATTAAAACGCATTCTTATAAATTTCCAGTATCTCTTCCTCGCTCAGCGGCACAAAATTATTGCTGAGAAGCCTCTGCTGCGTCTCCACCACGTTCTTCGCAAAAGTGGGAAGCTCCTCCTCTGTCACGCCGTACTCCCGGAGCGGCTCCTTTTTCAGCACGTCATCCATCAGCCGATAGAGCGCCGCCAGCCCGTCTTTTGCAGCCACGCGGAGTTCTTTTCCGAGTACCGCGGAGAGCGCCGCCAGCTTTCCGCCGGGATCTTTCTCCGCGTACTTCTTCATCACATCCGCAAACATCAGCTGGTTCGCCTGCCCGTGGGGGATATGGTGCACGCTGCCGAGAGGATACGCCATCGCATGCACCGCCGCACAGCCCGCATGCCCGAAAGCGATTCCCGCATAGTTGGAAGCTCTGAGAAACTCCGCCCCGCAGGCTTTCCATGCATCTTTTCCGCCCTCCTCCACCGCCTTCTGCCAGCCCTGCAGTATCAGCTCCAGCGCCTTCACAGAAAATATCTCCGAGAGGGCGCAGGCGCCCGGGCTTAAGTAGCTCTCCACCGCATGGATCATCGCGTCGATGGAAGATGTCGCAAACACGCCGTAGGGCAGGCTCATCAGCATCCCGGGGATCAGCGCCGCCTCATCAGCGAACATAGCCTCAGAGACGATCCCCTGCTTTACACCCTTGGAAATCCTGTTGATGATGGAGATATTGGTCACTTCGCTCCCCGTCCCGCAGGTCGTCGGCACGATAGTCAGCGGATGGATCTTCTCAAGCCCGTCCGCCATCCTGCCATACAGATCATCCACCTGATCCTCCGGCTCTGCCACCGCCAGCACTTTTGCGATATCGATGATCGTTCCGCCGCCCACTGCGACAATACGGTTATATTTTTTTGTCTTCAGTTCTCCCAGTATCGCGTTCACCATCTCATCCGTGGGTTCCCCGCCGCCGAACTTCTCCTGAAACAGAGTCTGGCATCCCAGATTCAGATCCGCGATCACAGGATGATAAATATATTCATTTGTCAAAATAAGATCCTGCTCGCTCAGCTCCGCCTCCCTTGCATAGGAAGCAAAATCCGCATACTCCATTATCGACGGTACTATTCTGAATGGTTTCATTTCACTCACCTCTCTCCTATCCTCTCTATAAAATCAAACACCGGAAATATATCCCGGCATCAGATCTCTTCACAGTCCAGACAAAGCCATCATATTATCCTTCGGTCAGTAAAATACGAATCTAAAAGCCTTTGCATAAGTTGCCATCAACTATATCCTCCGCGATCATACGTTCCGCCTCATCGATCAGCTGTTCCGGCACCGGCACACCCGTCCAGATCTCAAACGCCCGCTTTGCCTGATTGATAAACATCCGGATCCCGTTCTGGATCTTTGCCCCCCGCCTTTCCGCTTCCATGAGGAGGGGCGTTTTAAGCGGAGAATAGATCACATCAAACACCGTTTTATTCTCGTTGAAGGCATTTACATCAAATTCCAGTATCTTCTGAAGATTTGAGGACATTCCCACCGGCGTGATATTGATGATGATATCGCTCTCCCTGATCCCTGCACTGACCGCCTGTGGACTGAGCGTGCCGCTGTCTGCACTTCCCCTCCGTACGCGATTCATGGCATCCGCCCGAAGCTTCGCCGCCTCCCCATTTCGATTGAGCCATAGCACATGGTCCGCCCCCTCCTCCAGCATCGTCATGCAGACCAGGCCCGAAACAGCTCCCGCACCCAGTACCAGCACTTTTCTCCCCGTCGGCGAAATATCCGCATCCGCGAGAGCCTGTCTGAAGCCAAAGTAATCTGTATTGTAACCAGCCAATCTGCCGTCTTTGCATGTCACGGTATTGACCGCCCCCAGCTGTTCTGCCCTCTCATCGATCTCATCCAGGTACTCCATGATCCTCTGTTTATAGGGCATCGTGACATTGAATCCCACCGCTCCCAGGGCTTTTAATCCTGCCACCGCCTCAGCAAGTTCCTGAGGCGGGAATTCATACATCAGATACACATAATTCCGGTCAAGCTGTTCACACCAACTGTTCATGAGAAGCGGTGAGCGGGACTGTCCTGACGGGTACCCGACAGCGCCCAGAAGCTTCGTCGATGAATCGATCCTCCTACCACCCATATCTCTCCCTTTCCAGTCTTATGCAAGTGCCTGCTCCTGTGCCCTCTCACAGTTTCACAGCACTTTTATACCCTTCCTCGCACAGTACGCCCGCAAACTGTCACAGTCAGGCATCGCCGGGATCACGCCGGCGCCCTGGATCGTCAATTCGGCCGCCGCCGCTGCCCATCTTCCCATATCAGCCAGAGAATCCGTACTCCCGTCATACTTCTCATAAGCCGCCAGGAACGCACCGAAGTAGCTGTCCCCCGCCCCTGTTGTATCCACGACCGCAGTCGTTTCCGCCGGAATACAGACACCCTCTCTTCCTCTCCCGAAAATAAAAGAACCGCTCTCCCCGCAGGTGACGATCAATATTTCCAACTGTTCAAACCTGTCAAACAACTCCGTTCCATCCTCCGGAAGTTTCGCCGGCCTCCCGGTGATAAATTCCAGTTCGCTGTCATTGATCTTTAAAATATCCGCCTGATGCAGCACCGGCAGTATCACATCTCCCGCGGTATCCCTGTCCGGCCACGCCGTGAGGCGCAGATTGAGATCGAAGGCAATTTTGATGCCGTGGCCTCTCGCGAACGAAAACAGCCATCTTGTCGTCTCCCGGACTCCGGGCGCTGTCAGCATCAGAGAGGACGAATACAATATATCCGCCTTTCGCAGGTATTCCGTATCCATCTCCTCCACCGACAGCGTATTCGCCGCGCCGCCTTCCTTGTAAAATAGATAATCCGGGATTCCCTCGCTGTTCAGACCAACAAAAGCCACTGTTGTTCTGCGGACGGGATCAAGAATGACGGCGGATGTGTCAATATGAAACTGATTTACATAGGATAACAGGTATCTCCCAAAGGCATCGTCCCCCAGTTTTCCCACAAATGCAGCCTCTCCGCCCAGCTTTGCGATCTGTGCCGCGACGTTTGCCGCGGCACCTCCCGCCTTTTTCTGAAAGATACCGGCCTCCTGCAGATCTCCTTTTTCCTCCGCGATCATATCGATCATCAACTCTCCATAGCAAACTATCCTCATCTGTTTTCTCTCCCTTCAGAAGGCTTTCCTTGACTGCGCTGCTTTGACACTGCCACTATGCGCGGAGCAGGCTGTGATTCGGATCTATGACCTCCCTGATCACCTTTACCTGTTCCTCCGTGGGCTCTTCCGTTGTCTTTATCACTTCGGGGATCACAGGCCTGAAGCCCATATTGTCAAGCACTTCCTCCAGAGTCACCCCGGGATGGAGGGACTCTAACTGCATCCTTCTCTCCTCATTTTCAAAGTTCAGGATACATTTATCCGTGATGACCTTCCAGGGGCCATACGGTTTTAACCCCGCCTTCACACGGCTGTCTCCGCCGTCCAGATAACCCACACTGGTTATAAAGTCCACCTTCTCCACAAAAGTCCTCTTCTTCAGATCTGTCAGAATGATCGGGCGTTTTACAAAGGCGAAATGATCCGGCTGGGCAAGGCATCCCACCAGGCGCACCTTCGGTTTTTTGTAGTCTCCGATCGCCGTGATATTCATATTCCCGTATTGATCGATCTGGGATGCCGAGTCAAAGCTGACGTCAAAGCGGCCATTTGCAAGCATCTCGTTTTTATCCTCACAGGTGACCGGCTGAAAGGCGCAGGGCCACTTTGTCAGATAATCCTGTGTCAGGTAAGGCGGGATCTCATCCAACTTCGGGCTGAGAAGATTATTCCAGAAAATGGTAAAGTTCGGCGCGTGGGACATCTGCGCTAACCTCGCCGCGATCATGGGGATGCCGACAGCCATCGTATAGGCCCTCCCGTCCGTGCCCACTCCGATAAATCCAAGTTCCTCATCCCGCAGTTCCTTCGAAGCCGCCACTGCCATCAGTTCATTCATTGTATAGTAAGCCATTTTTCTCCCCTCCTTATCTGACAATCAATTTCGCCATATGGGAAGCTGACATTGCCTTGTCCAGATAATCCCAATGATCTTTTGTCCCGTAGATAAACTTCTTTGCATACTCTTCATACCAGGTTCCCTCTTTTGCCAGCTTCTGGTATAACGCCATATGGTCATCGTCCTCGTCATAAAAAGCGTCACAGGGCGCCGGATGCGTCCCAAAGGGAACCTCCACCACTGCCTCCACCCAGCTGTGCGGGATAAATGTCATATTGGGGCGGCTTGTGATCTGATTGTGGGGAACGATCTTCTCCACGGTGACGATCAGCCGTCTGGAGCCTTTGGCGAACAGCATGTCCAGGTCGTCCGCGTCTCTGTGATCCGGCCACTGCACATTGCCGTATTCATCCGCGACATATTCATGCAGCACTGTAAAATCGGGCTTGATCGCCTTGACCGCATGATATTTCTCTCCGGTGAAGGGGCTCACCATTTCGACGATATCCTCCGGATTATATTTCGCCATGCCGGTTCCCAGAAGATCCTTTGTCACAATGAAATCGATATTCATGGCTGCCGCCTGATACCTCGCCGCCTGCGCCACCTCGGGATAGTCCTTGATCTCCAGCTCTCCGTTTTCCACCGCACGTCTGAAATTGTAGGACATGCCGAACTGGAACAATCCCGTGTAGACCGCCTCCACCCGCTTCACCGCGCCGACGCCCGCAAGGGTATCTGTGGCAAGCCCGCACGGATAACCGTAGACCGTCAGATCTTTCTTCCCCTGTCTGATCATCTCGCGGACAAATGCCATGGGCTGTCTTCTCAAAATACTTCCTCCGAAAGCGACAGAGCTGCCGGATGGAACAAGTTTTACAGCATCTTCCAATGCCATCAGTTTACTTTTCATAAAAATACCTCCAAATCTGGTCCTGGCTTTTGTTATTTTCATTTTTGCCTACATGGATCAAGCGAACACGCCTGCATGTTTATTTGACCTCAAACTATCAGACGATTCCCTGATCTCTCAGTTCTCTGATCCTTGTCTCGTCATATCCCATATCTTTTAAGATCTCTGTCGTATGTTCCCCGAGCTGCGGCGGCGGGAGCACGACCTGGAATTCCGAGCCTGAAAGGTGGAGAGGGCTCCCCGCAAGGGCTCCATCTGTCCCATCCTTCAGAGGGAAGGATACTATCATGTTCCGGTGCTTTAACTGCGGATCCTCCATTGTCTCGCTGATCCTATTTACCTTTGCGCAGGGAACTCCCAGCGGCGCCAGAATATCCACGATCTCCTCCGCCGTCTTCGTGATCGTCCATGCCCGGATCAGGGCATCGTTATATATTTTTCCCTCCTCGGAAGAACGCGCTCGCCTCGTCGCGCCATGCTTTTCATCCTCCAGAACTTCCGGATGTCCGATCACTTTCATGACAGCCCTGTAGCAATTCTCCATACCGGCATGGATGTAGACCCAACGCCCGTGCATCGCCGGATAGATGTTCGCCGGCCACATATAGCGGTCATTATTCCCGTTCCTTGTCATCTCTTCTCCTATGATCTTATAATCCGGCACCGCAGTGTGGAGAAGGGAAAGCGCGCAGTCCAAAAGGGCGGTATCGACGACCTGTCCGACTCCCGTCCGCTCCGCTTCTCTCAGCGCGCTGAGGATCCCGATCACCGAGTACAGAGCGCTCGTGTAATCTATCACATACGTTCCCGCCATGTACGGAGAACTGCCCGGCTCACCCGTGATCTCCACAAAGCCGCTCATCGCCTGCGCCGCTCCGTCAAAGCAGGTTCTGTCAGAATATGGGCCGCTCTGCCCGAAACCGGAAATCCTGGCAAGAATGATCTTTGGATTTACAGAAGAAAGCACATCGTAGCCTAATCCCATATTCTCCATTGTCCCAGCGCGATAGTTTTCCACTATCACATCCGCAGACTTCACCATCTCAAGGAAGATCTCCTTCGCCTCCGGCTTCCTGAAATTCAGGGTAATGCTCTTCTTATTCCGGTTATGCGCCATAAAATATGTGCTGAGCCCCTTATATTTCGGCTCATTGCCCCTCGACATATCCCCCTCTCCCGGCTTTTCCACTTTAATGACTTCCGCACCGAGGTCTCCCAGGATCATGGCACAGTGTGGTCCCGCCAGTACGCGCGATAAGTCGAGCACTTTCACTCCTTTTAAAGGTTTTTCCATAGATACTCCTTTCCCAATTTCCAGTGTGTTTCTTTACATCATTTTCCGCACCGCATCCTCAAGTTCTCCTGCACCCGGATAAAACATATCTTCCAGATTCGGCGAAAACGGAATGATCAGATCCGGCGCAGCGATCCTTTTTACAGGCTTCTTCAGGCAGTCAAACGCCTTTTCCGCCACGATCGCGCATACTTCAGCGCCAAAGCCCCCTGTCAGGCTCGCCTCGTGCATTGTGACCAGCCTGCCCGTCTTCGCCACGGACTTTAAGATCATCTCCTCGTCCAACGGCTTTAACGTCCTGGGATCGATGACTTCCACGCTGATGCCCTCCTTCTCCAGATTTCCTGCTGCCTCCAGCGCCTTGTGGACCATCCAGCCGGTCGCGACGACAGTCACATCACTCCCCGGGCGTTTGATATCCCCTTTTCCGATCGGTACGATATGCTCTCCATCGGGAACTTCCCCCTTCAATGTCTTGTATAAATATTTCTGTTCAAACAGCAGCACCGGATTATCGGAACGGATCGCCGCCGTCATCAGCCCCTTCGCGTCCGCGGGCGTCGACGGCATCATGATCGTCAGCCCCGGTGCGTTCATAAAGTTCGCTTCCGGGCTCTGTGAATGGTTGAAGGAATAACGCCCTCCTCCGCCGTAAGCAGTCCGCACCACCAGCGGAACCTTCACTTCCTTTCCGAGAATATAACGCATCCTGCACGCCTGATTGATGATCTGGTCAGACGCCACCGTCAGAAAGTCAGCGTACATGATCTCCACCACCGGCCGCTTTCCCTGCATCGCCGACCCCACCGCGGCTCCCGTGATCGCCAGTTCCGAGATCGGGGTATCCATCACCCTGTCTTCCCCGAACTCATCGACCAACCCCGCCGTAACGCCATAACAGCCGCCGTAGGCGCCGATATCCTCCCCGATCAGATATACATTTTCATCTCTTTTCAGCTCTTCTCTCATGGAAGCCCTCAGCGCTTCCGCATATGTCATAATGCTCATGTCTTCTCCCTCCCCGATCATTCAACTGCCATCATCGTATCCATCCCGAAAAATTCTTCGGGATCAGGGTACGGTGCCGTCCTGCTGAATGTAATGGCGTCCTGTATTTCTTTTTCCACACTGCTCCAGATATCCTGAAGCTCCTCCTCCATACAGATACCCGCCGCTGTCATATAATCACCCAGCCTCCTGATCGGATCATTCTGCCTGAAACGGATTATTTCATCTCCGGGCCTGTAAACATTTTTATCATTCCCGGAATGCCCTGACCAACGGTATGTACGGCACTCGACCAACGCAGGCCCTCCTCCCGCTCTCACATGTTCTATCGCATCGCTCACTGTATCCATAACATCGATCACATCATAACCATCACAGATGAACCCTGGCATCCCGTACCCGATCGCTCTCTCGATAAAAGAATGGATCTTAAAATTTTTCTCAAAAGGCGTGGACCAGGCATACCTGTTATTCTCGACAGCAAAAACGATCGGCAGTTCCTTCGCCGCCGCAAAATTCATTGCCTCGTGGACAGCCCCTTCGTTGGATGCGCCGTCTCCGATGATATTTAACACGACCCTGTCCGTCTTATCCATCTTGAAGCTGAGCGCCGCACCGTTTGCGATCACCTGGGAAGCTCCCAGGATCGGATTCGGGGGATAGATATTCTTTGAAAAATCACCTACGTGGAGCACCCTGGTCCGCCCCTTCGTCTTCCCGCAGTCCTTCGCAAACAGCATGCCCACCAGGTCGAGCGTCGTCAGTCCTTTCGTAAACAATGCCCCCGGATCCCGGTAGGACGGTGCCAGCACATCCTCCTCGCGCAGGACTGCCGCCAGACCGACAGATGTGGCTTCCTCCCCCATACTGCCGTGAATACTGCCCAGTATTTCCTTGTTCTTATTTAATGTCTCACACTCGCGCTCAAATATTCTCGTCTGTACCATATGGCGATATACATTTAACAGCTTTTCTCTGGAATATTCTCTCTGCATTTTTTCATCTCCTCAATATTAAATTTTCTTTTATAAAACTATCTTTCTATGCCTATCCCATCAGAAGGTTCGGAACAAATGTAATAATAGCCGGACAAAAAGCGCAGATAAGAACCATCAGCAGCATGACTACCACAAAGGGCCAGATACCGCTTATCATATCGTCCATCGATATCCTGGCTATTTTTGCATTGACAAACAACAGCACGCCAACCGGCGGCGTGATCCCCCCGATCAGAATGGAGACTGTCACGATCACCCCGAAAAAGACCGGATCATATCCCATCGCATTTGCGATCTCCAAAAGCACCGGCACAAACATGATCATAATAGCCGTCCCGTCAATAAAGAAGCCCAGCATAAACAAAAATGCGATAACGATCAGCAGCATCAGTGTCGGGTTCGTCGTGATCCCCTGCAAAAACGACACGCACATCTTCGGGAAATGCAAAAAGGTGAGCACATTCCCGAACACCGCCGCCGTCGACATCAAAAACAGTACGATGCCCGTAGATTTTGCCGCATCCAGCAAGATCGCCGGCAGCTGTCTGATCGTGATGGTCTTATAGAAAAACAGGCTGATGACGATCGCATAGGCGGCCGCCAAAACCCCCGCTTCCGTCGCGGTACAGACCCCGCCGATGATACTCGCACAGATGATCAGCGGAATGATCAGAACCGGGAAAGAATAGCCAAATGACTTCCCCACATTTCTGATGGAAAACTTTTTCTTAATGATCCCGTCCTTCGGATGGTATACTTTATTGATCACGACCATCGTCCATGCCATCTGCATCACCCCGAGCAGGACGCCCGGTCCCACGCCTCCGAGGAACAGTTTCCCCACGGAAACCCCTGTCAGGGAACCGTACAACACCAGCATGATACTGGGCGGAATGATCGGCCCTATGGAGGAGGACGCCGCTGTGATCGCGGCGGAAAATTTTACATCGTAGCCTTCCTTTACCATAGCCGGAACAAGCATGGAACCGATGGACGCGGAATCCGCCGTGGAACTCCCCGAGATTCCCGCAAAAAACATACTGGCAAGGACATTCACATGCGCCAGCCCGCCCTTCACATGCCCCACAAGGCTGTCCGCAAATTTCACCAGCTTTTCCGTCAGCGAACCGTGGTTCATCACCGATCCGACAAGTATATAAAACGGTATCGCCAGCACAGTGAAGGAATCCACGCCTCCAAACATCTTTGTGATCAACTGCGCCAGCGGTATGCCGCTCGCTATCAGGCCGACCACCGCGGAGATCCCCACGGAAAACGCCACCGGGACGCCGATAAAAATCATGATCAGCATTATCGCAAACATAATAAGAATCAACATCGAATTGCTCATAGGCTGTCAATCACCTCCTCATTCATCGTCTTGATCGCCGTCCTGGATCTCACATCCTGCACAAAAACGATCACTTTTTCAAGAAGCATACAGAATGCCCCAAGCGGCATGCACGCATACACATAGTTCATGGTGATCCCCAGCGAAGCCGTCATTTGATTTTTGTTTGTCAGGCAGACCTTCAGGCCGTACCAGAACATGATGGCAAGAAAGGCGATGACAAGTATATCCGAAATGATCGCCATGATCCTTCGCACTTTATCCGGAACCCTGGTGATCAACACCTCTATCACGATCTCATCTCTCTCCTTGATATTCACCGAATTGATGAGCATGACAAGCCATACCATACAGAACCTGCTCGCCTCCATCCCCCACACGATATTCTTCATGCCGGGGACTACCCTTGTTATGATGCCGATCAGCGTCGCAACGACAAGCACCGTGTAAGCGACATACATAACAAATCTTTCTGCCTTGCGGAGTACATTTAAAACAATCACTCTGAAACACCCCCAAACTTATATATTTCCGGACGGGAACCCCCGTCCGGAAACAGTTTCCCGTCATTCCACCGCTATCATCTTCTCATAGACGGCAAGGACGTCATCTCCCAGTGATGCAGCATATTCTTTTGCATATTCGGCAACTGCATCTCTGAATTCATTCCGCACATCATCCTCCAGGTAGATGATATTGCAGCCGGCTTCCTCAAGCTTCTTGAGGGATGCCTGCTCGGAAGCGGAAACCTCCTCCGTGCCGCGGTGCGCCATAACTTTTCCCTCCTCGACCATCAGCTGCTGAAGATCTTCCGGAAGTGAATTAAACTTTTCGAGATTCATGACCGGGATACCCTGCACGCAGATCGCATTGTACATCGTGATATTATCGATCACTTCATACCAGGCCTTATCATAGATCATATCCAGATCGCCGCCGCCCGCATCACAGACGCCTGTCTGGAGCGCCGTGTAGAGCTCGCTCAGATCGATCGCCTGCGGTTCCGCACCGAGCGCGGAGAACAATCCCATGAAATACTCCGAGTTGACTGTGCGCTTCTTGACCCCCTTTAAATCCGCCAGGGAATTGACGGGATCTCTGGAGATCAACTGCCGCGTCCCCTGATAGGAATGGTATAACGGCATAAGGTCCGCCTGGTTGATCAAAACAACGACATCATCCCACACCGCGTCCAACACTCTCTCCGCATGTTCCGCATCTTTATATACAAAAGGCGGATTTGTCAGGATCTCAGCGACCGGCGCATAGATGCTGAGATCTCCTGAACCTCCCCAATACGCGTCGATGGTTCCCGCCGCGCACGCCTCTGCGATCTCTCTCGCCGAACCGACGCTTCCGTCAAAATAGCATTCGAACTGAAGCCTGCCGCCGGATTTTTCCGTCAGCGTATCAAAGTATTCCTGAACCAGTTTCTCAACGCCATGTTCAGCGCTGCGGACTGTCGCATACTTGATCAGATATGTCTCCCCGTCTGCCGCTTCCGGTGTTTCCGCCTCCGCCTGCTCACCTTCCGACGAACTATCTTCCTCCGCGGGTTTTGCCGCATCCTGCTCCTTCGGCGCATCGCCTGCTGATTCGTCAGGTGCAGTGCTGCCACATCCGGCAAGCATGCCGACTGCCATCACCGCTGCCATGAAAATTGCTGCAAATTTTTTCTTCATCTTCTCTTCGCCTCCCAATTTTTTTATTTTTCAGATCCAATCCCTTTGAATCTTGTATTATATAATATTTCATTATTTTTCGTTTGTCAACATTTTCTTTCGTATTTCATCATTTATTTTCATTTATTTTGTTTTTGGAAAAATATCTTTTGCTCTGAAACAGGGCTCCTAACCTCTTATTTCAATCGATATATGCGCGCTTTTTGAAAAAATGTCATCGGTATCGCACCAAAAAACCACAAAATCCACAGTCTGATGTTTTTTTCATTTTATAGGCTTCGTTTATTTTCGTTTTTTTACTTTTACTTGAAATAGAAACAAAACTATGGTAAAATGATGTCACTGCGGTAATCGTGTATTTTGGCATTTTCGAAGAAGTTTCATTTATTATGTGCAAAGAGGAAATTTTTTTATGAAAGCAAAAAGACTGGAAGAAATTACAAATTTATTGGAAACGAAGGGAAATGTCGAAGTGCTTCAGTTGAGCGATATGCTGAATGTGTCTCCCCAGACCATCAGACAGGATCTCGCAGATCTGGCAGATATGAATATTGCAACGCGCGTCCACGGAGGCGCAACACTGAAAAAAGAGACCAACACAGTATATCCTGCTCCCGCCAGAAAAGAAAGCCATATCATCGAAAAGAAACAGATTGCAAAGGCTGCCCTCTCTTTTATCCATGACGAGGATATCATTATCATGGATTCCGGTTCCACCACACAGGAACTGGCGAAAATCCTGGACCGGGAGGTGATCGTCATCACAAACGATCCTGTGATCGTTGAATTGCTGCTTCCCAATGAAAAGGTTACCGTCTTTTGTACCGGCGGCAAACTCAGGCGCAAATTCGGATATACTTATGTGGGAAAAGATGCCGTTGAAATGTTGAGGCGTTACCATGCGCATAAATGCTTTATAGGAGCCAGCGCTTTTGACCTGCAGCGCGGCCTGATGGTCTTTTCCTCCGAAGAAGCCGATGTGAAAAAAGCGATCATGGAAGTATCCGACCAGGTGATCGGCCTTATTGATTACAGCAAATTCAACCAGACGGCTTTCACCACTTTTGCAGAGATTTCCGGGATCGATTTTCTGATCACAGACAGCCGGGTTCCGGATTCCTCGCAAAAACAGCTGGCAGATATCGGGCTGAATATGGTGATCGGATGATCTTTTTCAAAAAAGCGGCAGCCCTGTGTCCGGTCTGCCGCTCTCTATCTTATTTCACTTTTTTATTGTCCTTTTTATCCTCGATCTGCATCAGGTCATCCACCTCCGGCAGCGCCAGCACATCGTTCGTATTCATGATGCACTGTCCCTGGAATACCGCGTTTTCATCCACGATCAGGCTCTTGGTGCGCATATTGCCGATCACCTTACCGGTGGAGATCACTTCCGTCTTACCGCTTGATGTGAGGTCGCCTTCCAGAATACCGCCCACCACAACACTGCTGCCTCTGATATTGCCTTTTACCTTACCGGTCGCGCTGATGATCAGCGATCCGTCGGTCTCCACATTGCCGGTCACGCTTCCTTCCACCCGGACAGCCTCCTTCGCTCTGATATTGCCTTCCACAACCATATCAGAACCAATGATACTGCTGATCTTTGTACTTACTTGTTCTGTTGATTTCTTTAACACAGCCTTTCTCTCCTTATCCTTTGATTTCAATAATTTCCATCGGCTCCAGAAATTCACCGTCCTTTGTGATGCTGTAGCCGATTTCCATATTATTTTCTTCAATTTCAAAAAGCACCGTCCCCTGTTCCACTGAAGCGCCGGACTCAACTTTCGGCGCTCCCATATTGCGGTAATTGCTGATATAGCCGCCTCCGTGGTCGATGCTGATGCCGGCGGGCTCATCTCCCGCTTCCGTCACCCCGACAACCGTCCCGGCGCCGGTCGCTACAACGTCTGTCTGCGCCGCGGCGATAAAGATGACTTCCTTCCAGTCCTGCTTCGGCTGCATTCCGGTATCATCCCCCGCAGCCGCCTCCTTGATCTGAGCCGCTCCGCTCACCGGAAAGCCTCTCGGCATGTTTTCCTCCTTCTGCGCGTCCTGGCCATCCTTTTCCTGCGACTGTACCTGCACTTCCTTCTGGCTCAGCGTCTGATTCAGATTCGCGACCTGCTTCTGCAGATCCTCATTTTCGAGTTTTAACTGTTCGTTTTCCGACTGCAGCACGGCGATCTGCCCCGCGTAGGTTTCGCTCCGCTCTGTCGCGCCGTGCATCAGGATCGTCGTATACTCCGCATAACAAATCACGACCACCAGCAGCACAAACGCCACAATGGAAAGGATACCCGTATTGATATGGAATTTTTTCTGGTTGGTATGGGCAGAATCGGAAACGATCATGATCGTATAACCGACTTTTCGTTTATGACGCTTTGAACTCATAATCTACTACCTCCGCAGTGCTTATTCAGGCGTCCTCCCTGTCAGACTGCATATTGCCTTTACTATCATATCACAAATCATCCGAGTTGAACACAACTTTCTTTCGTCCGTTTCTTCAATATTTTCCCTGTTTATCTCTTTTTCCCACAAATACTCTCTCCAGTCCCCGAATTGCCGCTTTTATGTTCTCCTCTTTCAGGGACGAGTAATTCATCACAAATACATGCTCCCTTTTTCCCGCGGGATTCTCATAATACTGTGCCACGGAGAAAATCCGGATACCTTCCTGCAAAAGTGCGGCGCATATCTCCTGATCAGGGATGGATGTATCTACTTCCATCAGAAAATGCAGCCCGGCATCCTCCTCCGAGATCCTGCAGCACCCGGCGAGCGCGCTGTCCGCAAGCTCCCTCAGCAGACGGTCCCGTTTCTCATGATAATAGTTTCTCATCCGGTTGATATGTTTCTCAAAATATCCTTCCCTGATAAAATGCGCCAGCACATACTGCTCGAAATTGGACACCGTGCAGGAATAAAAGGAAAGGCTCTCCGAAAACCGCTCCGCCAGATGCTCCGGCAGCACCATATAGCTGATGCGCACCGTGGAGGAGAGCGTCTTTGTAAAAGTATTCATATAGATCACTTTTTCCTCCACATCGATACTTTGCAGGGAGGGCACCGGCTTTCCCGCAAGGCGCAGCTCGCTGTCATAGTCGTCCTCTATGATATACCGCCCTTTTTTCTTTGCCGCCCAGCCAAGCAGCTCATACCGGCGGCTCACCGGCATCACGATTCCTGTGGGAAAGTGATGGGAGGGGGAAATATGCACCACATCAACCCCGTTTTCCTCCAGTGAGGAGACAATCACCCCGGCGCCATCCATCCTGACATAACAGCAGGACACTCGATGGCTTTTGTATATTTTATATATTTTATGGTAGCCAGGATCTTCCACGCCATAGCATTTCTCCATCCCCAGAAGCTGCAAGAGCAGCCCGTACAGATACTCCGTCCCCGCCCCCACAACGATCTGCCCCGGCTTCACCTCCATCCCCCTGAAAGCCTTAAGATGCTCCGCGATCGCCTCCCGAAGCGGCAAAATGCCGGCACAGGGCGCATTCCTCATCAAACCTTCCCTCTCTTCCCTCAGCACTGTCCTCATCAGTTTCGCCCAGATGGAAAAGGGAAACTGTTCCGAGCAGGTCTGGTTGCTGGTGAGGTCCGCCGCATATTCTTTTGCACCTGCCTCAGTTCTGTCCTCTTTTTTGCAATTATTACTTTCCTTTCCCGCGAGATTGTTCCTGATATCCGTCACAAAAAAGCCCTTTTTCGGCAGAGAATACACAAATCCCTCCGCAATCAGCTGCGCATACGCGTTTTCCACCGTGATCGTGCTTATACCCAGATTTTTCGCAAAACTGCGTTTGGAGGGAAGCTTCTCATCCGCCGCCAGAGTGCCCTGCACGATATCATTTTTGATGCACTGGTACAGATACTGATAGAGTGGCTCCGATCCTGCCGATGAAAAAGAGTAGGTGAGCATTCCGCAAAAGTCCTCCTGACTGACCATTTCATCTTTTCGCAAAGTGAGTATTTAAATATGGTCAGATTGTATTATACTGAGTTTTGAACAAAATTGCAAATGAAAAGAAAGGATGGATGATAAAAATGTCAGAGGAACGATATCAGTTAAACAGACAACTGGCGCAGATGTTGAAGGGCGGTGTGATCATGGATGTGACGACGCCGGAACAGGCTAAGGTTGCGGAGGCAGCCGGCGCATGCGCCGTGATGGCGCTTGAGAGGATCCCGGCGGATA
This sequence comes from uncultured Lachnospiraceae bacterium, assembly GCA_910584915.1. Lineage (GTDB taxonomy): Bacteria > Bacillota > Clostridia > Lachnospirales > Lachnospiraceae > 1XD8-76. The sequence continues at coordinate 54,698 of CAJUDM010000008.1, read as the reverse complement.
TCCGGGCGGCAGGCGGCGTATCGAGAATGAGCGATCCGAAAATGATCCGCGGGATACAGGAGGCGGTCTCCATCCCTGTCATGGCAAAATGCCGTATCGGGCATTTTGTGGAGGCACAGATCCTGGAAGCCATCGAGATCGATTATATCGACGAGAGTGAGGTGCTCTCCCCGGCGGATGATGTGTACCACATCGACAAAACAACATTTAAAGTGCCCTTCGTCTGCGGCGCAAAAGACCTGGGGGAGGCTCTGCGCCGCATCAGTGAGGGGGCTTCCATGATCCGCACAAAAGGGGAACCCGGCACCGGAGATGTGGTACAAGCAGTCCGCCATATGCGCAGAATGAACCGGGAGATCGCAAGGATCACCTCCATGCGGGAGGACGAACTTTTTGAGGCGGCGAAGGAACTGTGCGTCCCCTTTGAGCTGGTGAAATATGTAAAAGAAAACGGAAAGCTTCCCGTTGTCAACTTTGCCGCAGGCGGCGTAGCCACTCCGGCGGACGCGGCGCTGATGATGCAGCTCGGCGCGGAGGGCGTCTTTGTGGGCTCCGGCATCTTCAAGTCCGGCAATCCCGAAAAGAGGGCTTCGGCTATCGTACAGGCGGTCACCAACTATACCGACGCGAAGCTGATCGCCGCATTGTCGGAGGATCTGGGGGAGGCGATGGTCGGCATAAACGAACAGGAAATTCAGCTCCTTATGGCGGAGCGTGGAAAGTAAACCGACAAAGACAAAAGAAAGGATTCCATCATGAAGATCGCGGTACTTGCGCTGCAGGGCGCTTTTCTTGAACATGAGATCATTATGCAGAAGCTCGGTGCAGACTGCATCGAACTGCGAAAGAGAGAAGATCTGGCAGAGCCCTTTGACGGGCTGATCCTGCCCGGCGGAGAGAGTACCGCCCAGGGAAAACTTTTGCGGGAACTGGATATGTTCGACCCGCTGCGGGAAAGGATCCGGGACGGGCTTCCCGTGTTTGCCACCTGCGCAGGGCTGATCCTGCTGGCGGAGAGAAGCAGCAATGACACGCGAAACTATTTCCAGACCCTGCCTGTCACAGTCAGAAGAAACGCCTATGGCAGGCAGCTCGGCAGTTTTCATACCGTGAAGGATTTCGGCGGCATGAAAGATATCCCGATGACCTTTATCCGCGCGCCCTATATCGAATCCGCCCGGGACGATGTGGAAATCCTGGCGAAAACGGACGGCAATATTGTCGGCGTCCGCTATCAGAACCAACTGGCTATATCCTTTCATCCCGAACTGGACACAGATATGAGGATCCATCAGTATTTCTTATCCTTTATCTCTTGATATCGTAATTCATATTCATCAGATTTTTTATGGTCTGGGCATCATCCGTGATGTTTCCGTCACCGTGGATCGTATGCTTGATGGCACTGCTCGCCACCGCAAAATTCACCATGTCGGAAGCGTTGTAGTGATGAATCATCCCGTAAATCAGGCCGCTGACAAAGGCGTCCCCGCCGCCCACCCGGTCCAGGATATGAAAGCTGAACAGGTTGCTCTCGATCGTCTTTCCCTCATACCACATATAAGCTTTCAGGCTGTTCTCGCTGACGCTGTGGGCATAGCGGACATGCCTCGCGATACACTGAATATTCGGATACCGCTCCACAAACCGTCTGAACACCTGATCCTGCTGCTCCAGATCGGGCTGAAACGGAATATCATCCTTCCAGTCACCCTTTGTGTGATCCTGTTCATCCTTCCAGAGGTGATAAGGTTCTATCCCGAACAGAACATCCGCATAGGGCAGGCACGCTGTGCAGAAATCTCTCGCCTCCTCCCAGGTCCAGAGGTTTTTGCGGAAATTGCCGTCAAAACTGATGACCATGCCCTTTTCCTTCGCCTTTTTCAGACACGCCATCACAAAGCCGCGGCACCTCTCCCCCAAAGCCGGCGTGATCCCGCCGAGATGCAGCCAGTCATACCCCTCCAGGAGCTGATCCAGATCGACAGTGTTAAAATCAAATTCCGCAAAAGCGCTGTTTTTCCTGTCGTAGATCACCTTGGAGGCGCGGATGCCGTACCCTGTCTCCACATAATAGACACCCATCCGGTGGGTAGGCGTCTGCTCCGGCGTCGACAGGATCATGGGCGTGCAGTGTACATCATTTGAACGCAGCCAACGGATGGCGCTCTTTCCCAGGCTGTTGTCGGGCACCACGCTGAAAAAGGTGCTGTCCACCCCCAGATTTGCCAGCGCCAGCGCGATATTCGCCTCACTCCCGCCATAACTCGCGTCAAACCCCGATGTCCCCCGGATCTTCTCATAGTTCGGCGGCGTCAGCCGCAGCATGATCTCCCCGACCGTGATAAATCTGCCGATCTGTTTTTTACCCAGTGCGTTTTTCTGTTCCATAGTCCTTCTCCTTTTCTTTTTCCTTCTGAACCGCCTCATAAATCTGGCTTACATCATAATTCCCCACCATATGCTGCACTTTGATAACGCTTTCAACCGCCTCAAGTCCTTCCTCCAGTTCAAAACGGCGCCGGATCAATTCCCACGCCGCTTTGTTTTATGCATAATATATCCTTAGAAATCCACCTCTGTCCCGTAGAATGTACATTTAAACAACTCCGCCATCTGCTCGTTGTTTATCGCTCTCGGATTGGAACCTGTGCAGGCATCGCTGACAGCGTTTGCCGCGATCGCATCAAGCTTTTCGAGGAATTCGTCCTCCTTCACGCCAAACTCCTGGATCGTCTTCGGAATATTCATAGCCCGGTTGAAAGATTCGATCTTTTCGATCAGTGCGTTGACCTGCGCCTTCTCCGATGTGCCGCCAAGCCCTACGCGCCTTGCAATGTCCGCATATCGTCTCATCGCTTCCGGTTCATGGGCATTGTATTTGATCACGTAGGGAAGGTAGATCGCGTTTGCGCATCCGTGGGGAATATGCCCTGTGGAGAACGCCGCGCCGGTCTTATGCGCCATGGAGTGAACGATACCCAAAAGAGCGTTAGAGAATGCCTGCCCCGCCAGGCACTGTGCATAGTGCATCTGCTCCCTCGCGTCCATATCCTTCTTATAGGATGCAGGCAGGTAATCAAATACCATCTCTATCGCCTTGACCGCCAGAGGATCAGTAAAGGGACTGTTCAGCGTAGACACATACGCTTCAATGGCATGTGTCAGCGCATCCATGCCCGTGTACGCAACCTGTTTTGCCGGCAGGCTCTCCACCAGCGCAGGATCTACGATCGCAATATCAGGAGTGATCTCGAAATCGGCAAGAGGATATTTGATCCCTTTCGCATAGTCCGTTATAACGGAGAACGCCGTCACTTCCGTAGCCGTGCCGGATGTTGACGGAATAGCGCAGAAAAGCGCTTTTGTCCTGAGTTTCGGGAAATTGAAAGGCGTACACAGATCTTCAAAGGTCGTCTCGGGATACTCATAAAATGCCCACATAGCCTTTGCCGCATCGATTGGTGAACCGCCGCCGATCGCAATGATCCAGTCCGGCTCAAATTCCCTCATCGCCTCTGCGCCCTTCATCACTGTCTCCACGGACGGGTCGGGCTCCACGCCCTCAAAAAATCTGACTTCCATGCCGGCTTCTTTTAAATAAGCTTCCGTCTTATCCAGAAATCCTCCCTTTCTCATCGAACTTCCGCCCGATACAACGATAGCCCTCTTCCCCGAAAGGTTCTTCAGGTTTTCCAATGCGTTTTTTCCGTAGTACAGGTCCCTCGGTAATGTAAATCTTGCCATTTTTGATCCTCCTTGATATTATTTTGTTAATTTTTTAACACAATGACATTGTACCACCTTTGCGCCTGGAAGTCAACCGTTCAGGTTTATCGCCCATTTCTGTTTCAGGCTTATCACCCGTTTATGCTACTCAGATCTATCGCCTGTTTATGCCGTTACTTCACACCGCCATCATCAGCCCTGTCATGATGGCCATACTCAAAACCACAGACAGTGAATTTGCAAATCCCGCCAGCTCCGTATCCCCTTCCATCCTGTCCGTAAATACAAGGCTCAGCGCGGCGATCGGTGAAAACAGGACGATGGCAAGCGCCCTGCGCAAGCTCTCCGTGCCGAATCCGCTAAACAATACAAGTGCCGCCAGCGCGGAAGAAAAAACAAGCCTGGACGCCAGCACCTTCACAACACTCTTCAACTGCTCCCGCTTAAACTTTATCTCGAACATCATGCCGATCATAACCATGCACAAAAAAGCGTTTGCCCCGCTGACTTTCTCCGCAAATGCCATAAGGTAAGAGGGCAGAGTGATGCCAAGGACCTTCAGCGATATCATGACAAGATAAGTCAGAAAGGGCGGCGATGAAAACATCCTCTTTGCCACAAAAGCGGCGTTCACCTTTTCCTTCCCTTCTCTCTCTTTTAATATCGCGCTGGTACAGACATAACTTCCCCCGGATGGCAGGATCGTACCGCCCGCGTCGAACATACATGCCGCCACCACCCCCTCCGTCCCGAGAGAATTCTGGATAAACGGCAGAGCGAAAGTCCCCATGCTGAACCCCGGCAGGTTGAGCATATAAAAGATCTTTTCCTTATCGCTCCCTCTTCTGCAGAGCAGATAAGCCCATGCCTGCATCAGGATATTCACCCCTATTCCCAGAAACGGTATAAAAAATAAACTGTTTTCCCATTCAAACTTTGCAAAATTTGTCACGATCACACAGGGCAGCGTAAAATACATGACAAGCCTTGTCACCACCCGGTAATCCTGTTTTCCGAACAGCCCCGCCTTCTTGACAAGATATCCAAACGCCATGATAATGATCAGTATGCACGACTGAAGCAGGATCGCACCCATAGATTCCTGTCACCTCCTCTGTCTCCTATTGTATCAGGCATCTGTCATGACATCCAGTACTTTTCACTTGACAAATCTGTATTTCGTCTTAAAATAGTTCTAAAAAGAACAAAAAGAGGACATCACCATGATACCGCCAAACCCATGGGAACACCAGAATGCGATCAAGGCACTCTACGCAAAATGTGTGGAAAAACCCTGTGAAACCCATCAGATCACCCGAATGGAATTGGATATACTGCTCTTTTTAGCCAACAATCCTCTCTATGATACCGCAACAGATATCACGGAAATCCGGTATCTTTCCAAATCCCAGGTGTCATCCTCCGTCAAGCTTTTGGAGCGGTGCGGTTATATCAGAAAGGAATACACAGGAGGCAACCGAAAGACCGTACACCTGAAACTGTGCGATAAGGCGGCGGACATTATCCGGGACGGGCGCCTTGCGCAGGAAAAATTTCTCTCCGTGATGCTGAAGGGTTTCTCCAACGAGGAACTCAACAATATGAAGCTGTACAACAGCCGCATACTGCACAATATCAGCACTTATCTGCGGGAAAGTGAAGATTGAAAAGATATTTTTCGATCCAGACGCAAACAGCGATCAAAAAGATTAGACAAAAGGCCGGATGGACATGTCCGGCTGACTTATGGAGGCAAGATTGAAAATAGGATTTTCAATCTTGAGTTTATGTCTCAAATGAACGTGCAAGCACGTTCGCCTGAGACATTAGGAGACAAATTATGATATATACTCTGTTTATCTGTTTCACAGCGGGAATGGGCGCCGGGCTCGGCACAGGATTTGCGGGCATGAGCGCCGCAGCCGTGATCAGTCCCATGCTGATCACCTTTTTAGGGCTTCCGGCATATGAGGCCGTCGGCATCGCACTCGCGAGCGATGTTCTGGCAAGCGCTGTCAGCGCCTACACCTACGGAAAAAACAAAAATCTGGACATCAAAAACGGCGTGGTCATGATGGCTGCCGTCCTGCTGTTCACATTAGTCGGAAGTTTTGCGGCAAGCCTTGTCCCCAATACCACGATGGGCGGCTTCTCTGTGTTTATGACTTTACTTCTCGGCATTAAATTTATCGTAAAACCTGTGATGACAACCAAAGAATCCATGGCTTCGGTCAGCGCCAAAAAACGCATCGTCCAGTCCCTGATCAGCGGGATCATAGTGGGATTTATATGCGGTTTTATCGGCGCGGGCGGCGGTATGATGATGCTGCTTCTTCTGACAGGTATTCTGGGGTATGAATTAAAGACGGCGGTGGGGACAAGCGTATTTATCATGACCTTCACCGCCCTGACCGGCGCCGCCAGCCACTTTGCCATCGGCGGCATGCCGGATCCGTGGTGTCTTTTATTCTGCGTGGCATCCACACTGCTCTGGGCAAGGATCGCCGCCAGATTTGCAAACAGGGCAAGCGCCATCACTTTAAACCGGGCGACCGGCGTTGTGCTCGCTGTTCTGGGAAGCGCTATTCTTGCGGTGAATTATCTCACCTGAATTCCTCCCGCCCGGACTGCTCTCCGATCAATACCCGCGCCGCAGCCTGAACAGCCGCAGTTCAGCCCCTGCTCATCCTCGCTGTGCTGGCGCGCAGCAAAAGATCCGGCTTGTAGACCACCTGTCCCCTCGTCTTCAGGCTCGGGTCTTCCAGATATTCCACCATCTTTTCCCCGATAAATTCCCCCATCTCAACGCTCGGTACCCTGATGGTACTCAGAGGGATCTCCATCACATCGTCAAAAGGCACATTGTCAAACCCGATGATGGACAGGTCCTCCGGGATGCGGACGCCGTAGATCCTCGCCGCGCGGTAGAGCCCGAAAGCCATCTCATCATTGAAGGAAAACACCGCCGTCACATTCTGCCCCATCAGATAGGACATCGCCTCATAGCCGCTCTCCATCGTATAATCTCCGTAATAGACTAACGCCTCCTCAAAAGATGCACCATACTCCTCCAGCGCCCTCTTATATCCTTTTATCCTCTCATGAGTCACCCTGTAATCCCGCCTTCCCGCCAGGGCTCCTATCCTCCTGTGCCCGTATTCCAGCAAATGTTTTGTGGCGAGATAAGCGCCGCTCTCATAGTCGAAACAGACATCCAGCCCCGGACAGTTGAAATGCCAGGAATCCATCGTGATCACCGGTACCTCCAGCCTGTCGATCCGCGTCCTCAGATTCTTCAGTTCCTCCCCGTTGTCCTCGCTAAGCGGTTTTGCCCACACAAGCCCCGCCACATTCTCCGAAGCGATCATATTGAGGATCTCACTGCCGGGCCTTTCCTCCCAGTCATCCAGGATATGGCATGCCATGGAGTAGCCTTTCCCCTCCATCTTCTTGTTGATCGCCATAAAAAGCGACGCAATATGCGTATTTCGCATATCGCTCAGAACGATCCCGACCGTCTTGCTCCTGCGGTTCACTAGGCTTAACGCCGCCGGATTCGGCTGATAATTCAGTCTGGCAGCCGCCTCCATCACTTTTTTTCTTGTCCCGTCGGATATTCGGTTCGGTTTATCTGACAAAGCAAGGGAAACGGCGGAAATCGACACGCCGCACTCCCTTGCTATGTCCTTGATGGTAGTCCTCATTTTCTGTCCTTCTCTTATGTGACATTTTTTGTTGTGCAGGCACGCGGCTGCATCTTTCCGACCGGCACAACTCATCTCTTTGCCCGCAGTGCAGACCCGTTCACAGCTCCGTTTTCTCCGCACTGCCGCTGCCTGTCTGTATATCTTACCACAGATCCCGTCATTTGTCACATACTGCTGCCGCGTAAAATCCTCTGGTCTTTCCATCGACCACTGCATCCTCTTTCACAATGACAGAAACCTCGCCGCGGATATCCCTGCTGGAGGCACCGATCAGAAAACGGATCTTCCCTTTCTCCACTGCCCATTCCATCTTTCCGTTCAAAAAAGCGGCCTGGGACAGTTTCATGGTAAATGTAACGCGCTTTTTTTCTCCCGGCTGCAGGGATACCCGTTTAAAACCTGCCAGTTCCATCGAGGGCCTCACCATGGATGCCGTCTCATCGCTGAAATAAAGCTGTACTACTTCATCTCCCGCCCTGCCGCCTGTATTTGTCACATTGACACCGATATGTACCTCCTCATCGGCTCCCGCCTCTTTTTTGTCTATACTGATATCATCATACTCAAATTCCGTGTAGGAAAGCCCGTGCCCGAAATAGTACAGCGGGTGCGCCGTATCGTTGATATAGCCGTTTTTATTGCGGATCATTCCCGTATGTCCCGCCGACACATAGCCGCTTCCTCTGGGCAGCCCGTAATAGACAGGGATCTGTCCCGCATTCCTGGCGGCGGTGACAGGCAGCCTTCCCGCCGGGTTATACTCCCCAAACAGCGTCTTACAGAGCGCCTGTCCGCCCATCTGTCCAGGCTGCCACACTTCCAGTATCGCGTCAAAATGGCTTGCCACGTATTCGCTCGAGAGGGGGCGTCCATCAAAATGGAGCACCACTGTTTTCCTGTGAAGCCCGTAAACCTTTCTCGCGAACTCCTCCTGCCTTCCCGGCAGGCCGATATCTGTGGAGTCCACGCCTTCTCCCACTGTGGAGGTGACGCCCCATCCGTTCTTGCCTCCCAGTGTGAGCAGTACCACATCAGCCTGCGCCGCGGCGTTCAGTGCTTCCTCCATTCCTCCGATATCGCTTCCCGCACAGTTGATGCCCTTCGCATATACCACCTCAGCCTCCGGCAGATATTCCTTCACAGCCTCATACAGGCTGCGTATCTTCGGAAACTCCTGCCTGATCCTCTTATTCACTCTCGGAGACACCTCTCTGACCTGTCCCACATAACTCTGCTCGATATCGTATATGATCAGCCCCGGCTCCTCGAATACCTGTCCGTCCTCCTCCCTCGCCATCGTCATATCAAGCGCCGCCGGATAGGAAAATGTCCCGAAAAGGCTTCTGACATTGTCCGCATGCGGCCCGATCACCGCGATCCTCTTAATCTCCTTCGAGAGCGGCAGGATCCCACCCTCATTCTTTAACAGTATCAGGCTTTCCGCCGCTATTTTTTCATTCAGTTCATCTGTCCCGCTTCTGTGCAGCTGTTCCTTCAGTTTCTTGCAGTCCGGGTACGGATTTTCAAACAGTCCCAGTTCGAATTTCGCGCGCAGCACTCTCTTTACCGCCCGGTCGACCACTTCCATAGTGAGCCTCCCGTCCTCCACCGCCTGCTTCATCCGATAGGTAAATCCCTTCGGCCTCGGGTACTCCACATCCAGCCCTGCGCTGAGAGCCCGCACTCCCGCCTCCTCATAACTCTCCGCCACACAGAACGGATCCACCAGCCTGTCCACAGCGATATAATCCGATACAACAAAGCCTCCGAAATCCATCTCATCCCGCAGAATATCCGTCAACAGCCTCTTTGAGCCCGCCACCGGTTCCCCGTCGATAGAACAGTAAGAACACATGACGCTCCCCAGAGCCCCTTCCGTGATACAGCACTGGAACGGTTTACAGTGAACTTCCCGCAGCTCTCTCTCAGAGACAGGATTCCGCCCCATGTTCAGTCCGCCCTCGGTCACACCGTGCCCGGCATAATGCTTCGCCGTAGCTATAATGCCCTCTCTCATATCCTCCGGCTGCAGGGCTTTTACAAATGCCGACGTCATGGCTGACGCCAGTGTCCCGTCCTCACCGTAAGTCTCGGTGATCCTGCCCCACCTGGGATCTCTGGTGATATCCGCCACCGGAGACAGCGCCTGACGGAATCCCACATACAGCATCTGCCGCCTGATGATGTCCGCCATCTCCCCCACGATCTCCGTGTCAAAAGTGGAAGCCTGGGCAATGGCGCTCGGAAATACATCCGCCTCAGTGAACTGTGCCCCGGCGCTGGCCTCACAATGAACCAGCGCCGGAATACCCAAAGGTGTCTCTTCCACCAGATATTTCTGCAGACGATAGGTATACTCAGCAATACTCTCCACATTGTCGGAGACGGTAAAGGCCCCCACATTCCCGATTCCATTCGGTATATAATCTTTAAAATCCGGTATTCCATCCGTGATCGTCACCAGGCAGGTGATCTGATCGATCTTCTGCTCAAAACTCATCCGTCCCAGCAGATCCTCCAGCCTTTCCTCTACCGGCAAATCAGGATTCTTATATTTTTGCATTTATACTACCTGCTTTCTGCTTTTATACTCTGGATCACTCCATGTACTCATCCACATTGTCTGCGGATACGATCTTGAACGGTACATACACATCCTCAATGTCCGCCGGCGATGTGCCGTTTTTCAGCTGCTCGAACACATCCGCACCCGCCTGTGCCTGCGCCCTTGCATCCTGGAATGCCGTCATCGCCATCTCACCGTTCTTGATGGACGCGAGCGCGTCATCGCTGCCGTCGATCCCCAGCACGAGAACATCTGAAAGTTTGTCCGCCCCCTTCAGGGCCTCCACAACGCCCAATGCCGCATCGTCATTCTGGCAGACGATCGCGTCAAAGCTGTCATAAGACAGCAGGCAATCCTCCGCTGTACTCATGCCTTTGTCCTTGGCATTTTCCACATTGTATTCATCCAGTATCTCAATATCATCGCGTGCCGCCAGCGCTTCCGTCAATCCCTGCTTTCTGTCAATATACTGCTGGTCGTTGGGCACACCTGTAAAATACAGGATCTTAGCGTTCTCTGGCAGCGCCTCACACAGATATTCCCCCTGTGCCTTGCCTGCGTCATAGTTGGGAGAACCGATATAGATATAACCATCATAGTCGTCTCCGCCGGTCACGGATGTCAGGAAGGAGATATATGGTATCCCTGCCGTTTTTGCCGCCTCCAGAGCCGGAACGGAACCGTCCAGGTCGTTGCTGATCGCGGAAACTGCGTTGGCGCTCTGCACAATGAAATCATCGATCTGGCCGTTCTGTACATTGGTATCTCCCGCCGCGTCTGTCACCATGATCTCGATCCCCTTTGCCTCCACTTCCTCTTTCAGGTAAGTACGGAATTTTGCACAATAGTTGTAAGTATCACTGTTGTTGGCAAAACCTACCAGGAATCCGTCCGCACTCTCCTCCGCCGGCGCCTCTTCAGCGCTCTCCTCTTCCGCTTCGGCTTCTGTCTCCTCCGGTGCTGCCTCAGCCGGCTGTTCCGGTGCCGCCTCGCTGCCGCATCCTGCCAACATTGCGGTCATGACTGCCGCCGCCATTAAAGTTGCCATTTTCCTTTTCATCTTTTTCTTTCCTCCTTCTGCCGCTCATGCGGCTCTTATGATCAAAAAGGGATCCGTATCCCTGTTTGTCCTGTGATAGTCAGGCTGCCTGTGTATTTGTATTCCCGCAGGCCTCGATCCATATCGCAAAGTTCTGCGGCGTGCTGCCCTTTCATACATCCCTCAGGCCTTGCTGTCCTTTGTCTGGATATCTATGATCACGGCGCCTGCGATCAGCACACCCTTCACGATCAGCTGATACTGGGTGGAGATATGTAACAGATTCAGGATATTGTTGATCAGTCCGACAATGATCGACCCGATCAGAGTGCCTGTCACTGTACCGATACCTCCCAGAAAACTGGTGCCGCCCACGATGACCGCCGTTATCGCGTCGAATTCATAGCCCTCGCCGACCGAAGGCATTCCCGCCATCAGCCTTGCCATCAGTACCACTCCCGCAAGCCCTGTCAGCGCACCGCTCAGCGTAAAAATGATCCTTTTGATCCGGTTCACATTGACGCCCGAAGCGACCGCCGCCTTCTCGCTGCCGCCGATGGCATAGATATATGTCCCGAAACTGGTCTGCTTCATCAGCACTGCCGTCAGCAGCACGATAACGATCATAATGATCACCGGCACCGGTATACCCAGAATTCTGCCCTGTCCGAGAAAACGTATCTTATCAACACCTCCGATGCTCTGCCCGTTTGTATAGAGCTGCACAATGCCCTTTAACACATTGGTCATTGCCAGTGTCGCGATAAAGGGCTGCAGTTTAAACCTGGTGATCAGAAAACCGTTGATCCAGCCGCTGGCGATCCCCACCATAAGCCCGGTCAGCCCGGCGAGGAACACATTCCCTGTGGAGACCAGCACCCCCGCCGAGAGGCACATCGCTGTGGTGCACACCAGCCCCGCCGAGAGATCGATCATGCCGGATACGATCAGCATCGTCTCACCGCAGGCTATGATCGTTACCACCGATATCTGCAGCAGTATATTGATCAGATTCTGTGGTTTCAGAAAATTCCGGTTGATGATCGCTGACGCTATAAACAGGGCCGCAAAAATGATCACTATACCGTATTTCCTGTATAATTTTCCCAACATTATCTTTCCGTCGCTCTTTTTCATCTCTCTATTCACCCGCCTCCACTATGATCTTCATTATTTTTTCCTGGGTTGCCTCTTCCCTGTCCAGGATACCGTTTATCCTTCCCTGAGAGATGACCGCGATCCTGTGGCTCATGGAAAGAACCTCCGGCATATCCGAGGAGATCAAAAGGATCGCCATCCCGTTTTTAGCCAGCTCTGTGATCAGGTTATAGATCTCCTGCTTTGCGCCGATATCAATGCCGCGCGTGGGCTCGTCCAGTATAAGCACCTTCACATTCCGTATCAGCCACTTCGCCAGTACCACCTTCTGTTGGTTGCCGCCGCTTAAAGTTTCCACAAGGGTATCCATATCCGGCGCTTTCACCGACAGCTTCCCGCAGATCTTCTCAACGGCCGCTGCCGCCTCCCTGTTCCTCCAGAACCCTTTCTCCGTGAACAGATCGGAATTGGGCAGCTTCACATTCTCCCTGATGGAGCGGACTCCCACAAGCCCGTAGGTTCCTCTGTCCTCCGTAACCATCGCCACGCCGCTCCTGATCGCATCCTTCGCGGACTGAAAGGACTGCTTCACACCGTCTATCAGTATCTCGCCTTCCTTCACCCTGTCCATGCCGAAAACTCCCCGGGCGATCTCACTCCTCCCGGCTCCCATCATGCCCGCAAAACCCAGGATCTCCCCCTTCCTGATCGTGAAGGACACATCCCGGAAAACATTTCCGTCACCAAGCCCTCTCACCTCAAGTGTCACTTCATCCGTATGGCCGCCGATAGGCGGATAAATATCCTGTATATCCCTTCCGACCATCAGAGAGATCAGCTTCTCCTGATCCACATCCGCGAGGAGCCCTGAGTCGATCCACTTGCCGTCCCTGAGCACCGTGTACTCATCGCAGAGCTCAAAGACCTCCTCCAGACGATGAGAGATGAACACAAAAGCAATCCCCTGTTCTTTCAGTTCCTTTACTTTCCGGAAAAAGACAACCGTCTCTGCGCTCGTCAGCGCCGATGTAGGTTCATCCATGATGATCACTCTGCTGTTTCTGGAAATTGCCTTCAGTATCTCCAACATCTGCCGCTTTGCCACGCTCAGGCTTTCCACCTTGTCTGTCGCCTTATAGTCAAGCCCCAGCATCAGGAGCAGCTCCTCCGTCCTTTTACGGCGCTGCTTCTTATCCAGAAATACCCCGTTCATAACGGGCTCCCTGCCCAGAAACAGATTCTCCGCCACCGTCAGTTCCGGAACACAGTTCAACTCCTGTGCCACAATGGATATGCCGTTGCGGAACGCGTCCTTCTCGGACTTCATATGTACTTCCCTGCCGTCCACCAGAACCTTCCCCTCATAGTTTGCGTAGGTTCCTGACAGGATCTTCATCAACGTCGACTTTCCCGCGCCGTTCTCCCCCACCAGCGCATGGACGGCACCGGCTCTGATCCGCATATTCACATTGTCAAGCGCCACAACACCCGGAAATTCTTTGCGGATGTTTTTCAGCTCCACTATCGTGTTGTTCTCCAACCACTCTCCCCTCCTCTCTGTTAAAACGCTTCAACTATCTTTCTCATCATTCTCTCATTTTGAATAATATTATTGTACATTAAATATACTAATTTTTCAATATACTGTTTGCTTTTTGTATATATTTGTCAATTTTATATAATATTTTTTATGTTTTTTAAATTTAAAACGCTTTAACAATTATTATTTTTAGTAAACTATAACATAATTAAGCAGTCTTATGCTAATCGGTGCCTGCTCATGCAGCAAATAGGTTTATGGCAGCCAACTGTAAAAGGCACCGGCTGCAGCAGCCGATGCCCACATAGGTCATATATTTAAAATTCTCCGCTCAGATACGTCACCTGCACCCTTCCATACACTGCAACTTTCTTCATCTTTTGATAAGAAAGCATATCCGGGACTACCCTGTACTCACAGGTTCCTTCCCTGAGCCTTCTGAGGCACTCCGTCAGATCCGGCAGTACATGTTCGGACAGCGGAGAACCGAAACCCCTGTAATCGTGATGGGAATTGTATATCTGTCTGTAGGAATCCCGCATCTCCTCAAGCCGCAGGAGCCCTCTCACCGCCACATCCGCACTTTCCTCCAGCGTGTCCGCGATGTTTTCTCCCAGCAGATAATTGCAATTGCAGGCATCCCCGGCAAACAGTATCCCGCTTTTATCATCTATCGCCACACATGATCCCGGCGTATGTCCCGGTATATGGCAAAAGGTAAGCTTTCTGCCGCCCAGGTCAAACACCATGCCGTCGGAAAGCGTTTTTATCTCCGGCTCTTTCTCCCACGCCTCGATATCGTCTTCCGCTGTGTATATATAGTTCTTATTTCCACGGCATGCCACGATCTTCGCGTACTCCCTGCGTGTCTCCAGATCAGGCGCAAACACTCTCCTGTTCCAGCTTCCGTCCTTTTGATGCACCCGGACACTGTCAAAAAACCCGGCGCCTCCCGCATGGTCCACATGGTTATGTGTCAGCACGACGTCGTAGGGCTTCCCGGTGATCCTGTTTTCGATCACCCATCTCAGATCCCCGATGCCCGTCCCGGTATCCAGGACAAGCGCCCGGTCCCTGCCCACGACCACAAAAACAGACGCACAGTCAAATTCATCGACCTCAAAAATGCCTTCCTCAAACTCATAATATGGAATCTGTCTCGTCTTCATCCTCTTACTTGTAGAACTCATCTGTGTAGCTGTCAGCGTTTTCCTTCGTGATCAGGACCGTACCCGAGTCAACCACAGAGTCAACGGCTTCGCCATTTAAATGCTTCACAGCGAACTCGCCTGCCGTATAGCCCATCTTATAGAAGTTCTGAGCCATCGTCCCCCAGATCTTGCCGTCTCTGATATACTGCAGTGTATCCTCGTTGTCATCTATCGCCAGGATCGTGATCTCATCTCCCATGCCCAACTCCTCCACCGCATTCGCCGCCGCGACGCCGCCGATGGATTCCAGACAGAAGATCGTGTCGATCTCCGGATGCGCTTTCAGGTTATCCTCAAACTTCTGCAGTGCCACGGCGCTGTCTCCGTTGTCCTCGTCTGTCAGGACCACTTTGATACCGGGATATTCCGCCGCGCATTTCTCCTCGAAAGCGGTCTTCTGCTCCAGCTGGTTACTTGTATCAAGGTTTGCCATCATGATCAGGACATTCGCCTCGCCGCCCATTTTCTCATTCACATAGTCCGCCGCCAGTTTTCCGTATGCCGTGTTGTCAGTCCCGATAAAGCTGACGCGTCCCGCCTCCTCGGAATCGGAACTGATATTGATGATCGGTATGTTCTTGTCCTGGGCATCTGTATACAAGCTCTGGATCGCAGAAAAGTTATAAGGCGTCGTCACGATAAGATCCGGCTGCTCCACGATCGCGCTCTGCAGCGCCTCGAACATCTGCGTATCGTCCAGCACAGAGGGACCTATGATCTTCAACTGAAATCCAAACTCCTCCGATGCCGCGGTGATCCCGTTGTCCGCACTGGTAAACACCGCGCTGCCCACCAGCGGATTTACCCAGATCACATAGGGCGCCTCTCCGTCCGCTTCCGCCGCCGGCGCCTCCTGCTCAGCCTTCTCTTCCTCCCCGGCAGGCGCCTCCTCGGCAGCCTCCTCAGCCGGCGCGGCAGTTTCCTGTGCCGCCTCCCCTCCGCATCCAGCCAGTGAAAATACCATCGCTCCCACTAACAACATTCCTAACAGTTTTTTCTTCATTTTTTCCTCCTTCTTCCTGTTCCGCTTCCGCCCTTCTGGACAGACGCTGTTTTTTATAATATCGCGCTATATCCCCCAGGTTTCCACACCGGTGGCAGCACGCATTATACACTCCTGTGAAAAATCGTCCCTGCCTATATTCCCTGTCACCCTGCCTCTGCTCAGCACAATGATCCTGTCGCACATCCCGAGCAGTTCGGGCAGTTCGGAGGAGACCATGATGACCGCGATCCCCTTTTCGGCAAGTTCTGTGATGATATTGTAGATCTCCACTTTCGCGCCGACGTCAACGCCCCTCGTGGGCTCGTCCAGAATCAGCACTTTGATATCCTTCATCAGCCATTTTGACAAAACGATCTTCTGCTGATTGCCGCCGGACAGATTCATGATATTGTCCTCGATGCCGTTTGCCTTCACCGACAGCTTTTCATAAAATTCACCGGATATGCTCTTTTCCTTCTTCTTATTGATAAATGCCCCTGAAGAGACCATATCCAGGCTTGCTATCGTCATATTCTCCCGCAGGTTCATTGGCGCGATGATGCCCGTTTTTTTGCGGTCCTCCGTCACCATGCCGATTCCCATCCCGATCGCCTCCTTCGCCGATCTGATCTGTACCGGATTTCCTTCGAGGCGGACAACCCCCGCGGACTTTTTCAGGCTGCCGAATATGGCGTTCATAGTCTCACTCCGCCCGCTTCCCACAAGCCCTGAAAAACCCAGTATTTCTCCTTTGGACACTGAAAAGCTGACATCCTCCACCAGATTCTTATTTTTCACATAGGGATGCGGGATCGTGATCCCCTCCACCCTCAGCGCCTCCTCTCCGATCGGCAGCTTTCTTTTCGGATACATTTCCTCCAGTTTTCTTCCCACCATATCCTCAATGATACGGTCCACATTCACTTTCTCTTTCGCATATGTGGAGATCAGATTGCCATCCCTCAGCACCGCTATCCTGTCGGCCAGAGCGAACACCTCCTCCAGCTTATGGGAGATATAGATGCAGGAAATACCGTTCTTACTCAGATCCTTTATGATCCCGATCAGGTTGTCCGCGTCCGTCTCCGTAAGTGCAGACGTGGGTTCGTCGAACAGAACGATCTGCGGATTTGTCGCCAGCGCCTTCGCGATGGACAAAAGCTGCTGCTGGCTTGTGCTCAGGTTGTATGCCATCGTTTTAGGTTCCACATCCAGTTTGACTTTTTTCAGATATTTTTCCGCTTCTTCATATGTATTCTTCCAATGGATCAGTCCGCGGCTCTCCTTCCAGTTCCCGAGCAGCACATTCTCAGCCACCGTCAGTTCCGTATGAAGGCTGATCTCCTGATGGATCATCTCTATCCCCGCTGTCTTTGAGTCATTCGCATCCCTGAAACGGCATACATTTCCTTTGACAAAGATATCCCCCTCATATTGGCCGCAGGGATAAACCCCGCCCAAAAGATTCATCATCGTCGATTTTCCGGCTCCGTTTTCCCCCACAAGCGCCAGAATCTCTCCTCTGTACAGTTCCAGGTCAATATTCCTGAAAACAGAAACTTTGCCAAATGATTTGGATACATTTTTCAATTCCAGTATTTTTTCCATGCTTCCGCCTCCATGCTCAGGATCTGCGTTTGCCGCGCTGATACTGATCCAGTCCTACCGCCACAATGATAATCAGCCCCATGACGAACTTCTGCCAGTAGGCGGACACGCCTACCAGATTCATACCGCTGGAGAGCACGTTCATAAGGAGCGCCCCCAGGATTGTTCCGAGCATTGTCCCGGCTCCGCCGTTTAAGCTTGTCCCTCCGATGATCACCGCCGTGATGACCGTCATCTCCGTCCCGTCTCCCACGCTGGGCTGGCCCGATCCCATCCTTGCCGCTGTCATAATGCCCGAGAGCGCCGCCATCACGCCGCTAATCACATAGACACTCGCTGTGATCTTTGCCACATTGATCCCTGCAAACCCTGCCGTCTCCGCATTCCCCCCGATAGCATATACTTTTCTGCCATAGGTCGTCTTTGTCAGAACGATATGGGCAATTGCCGCCAGCGCCACAGCCAGCAAAACCACATTCGGGATCCCCAGAAGGCTTCCTTTCCCAAAAGCCGTAAAGGAATCCGGCAGAGGATAGACAGCCTGTCCCTTTGTGATGACAAGGACCAGCCCTCTCGCCATATACATCGTACCCAGCGTTGCGATCATCGCCGGTATTTTCAGTTTTACGATACAGAGCGCATTAAATGTTCCGAATGCCGCCCCCGCCAAAAGCCCTAACAGCACGGACAACACAACGGGGATCCCGCCCTGCATCCCCAGCGCGCTGATCAGCCCACAGATCGCCAGAAGAGATCCAACCGACAGATCAAGTCCCTTTGCAATCAGGACAAATGTCATGCCTATGGCAATAATCAGCGTATAAGATGTATTTCTCCCCATATCCATCAGATTGCTGAATGTAAAAAATATGGGATTTTTCAACTGGATCAAGACGGAGAGCAGAACAAGGATCAGTAATATCCCAACCTCCTTGGCTTTCAGTGCCGACCTCAAAAAATTAGTATTTTTTCCTTCCATACCTTTTATCCTTCCTCCCTACAATAATTCACCGAGCGCAGTCAGAACATGCTCCGTCAGCAGCCTTTGCCCAAAGGCATTCAGATGCAGGCCATCCTGAAACAGAATCTCCTCCGCCCGATATCTGCCGTAAACTTCCCTCATATCATTCAGTTTTGCACCGAACTTCACCGCTGTCTCTTCTATAATAGAATTAACCGCATCGATATTTGATCCCTGATAGACCCAGTTATCATCCGGAAACCGCTTCCCCACCCCTTCGTCGAGCACCGGTGATATGGTGGAGAGGATCACGGATATCCCCTCTTTACGCAGCCTTTTCACTATGTATTCCAGATTCCTTCTGTATTCCGGCAAGCTCAGGCAGCTCTCCCCGTCCTCATCCAGATTCTCCCGCATATCATTGGTGCCGATCAGGATATGTGCGATATCGGGATGATGGTTCATTGTCCTCTCATAGAGTTTCATCCTTGCGTCATCGCTCTTATCGCCGGATATCGCGGCATCGATCCATGTCAGCCTCTCCTCTCCCTCATATATCTTTCTGATAATGTTAAAAAAACTCTCCCTGTCACTGGTGATGGAATCTCCGATAAACGCGATCCTCCTGCTTTCATGCACCTGCGGGATGTCAAAGCTTCCTCTGATCTCTTCCGCCTGCCGCCGGATGGTGTCCTCAAAATCGTCAAGCAGCTTTCTGATCTCCTCCTCCTTCGCGTCAAAGATCCTGCCAAGCCGCAAAGCATCCTCTCCCGGTACATCCAGAATCAGTTTCTGCATGTTAAATTTGATATTATTGTACAGTTCAGATTGCAATGTATAGTCCATTTCTCCTCCTTTTATGCAAGCGCTTTCCTAGCTATATAACTATCATATATGGACATTTAAGTCAATATATCATTTTTATTTTTCGTTCATTTTCGTCATAATCCACAATTTCAACTTCTTATATTTGTGTATTTAACACAAGCGCTTGCATTATTTTTTTGAAAACATATTCCTTTTTGAATTTTAATATTATATAATTTATATAATGTGTGAAGGCAATGAGGGGGGTTCTATGGCGACTTTAAAAGATGTGGCACAAAAAGCCGGTGTTAATATATCCACGGCTTCCAGAGCCTTAAACGGAAGCGGCAATATCTCTGAGGCGACAAAAGAAAATATCAGGCGAATAGCAAAGGAACTGAATTACATTCCGAACGCCAATGCAAGGATCCTTGCGGGTAAAAGTTCCCATATGATAGGCATCATCGTCCCCGAGACCAACAGTGACTATTTCTCCAAGATGATAAACACACTGGAGATCTCCCTGCAGGTTCACGATTATTATCTGCTGATATCCAACACTCAGTATCAGCCTGATAAGGAGCAGAAAATCCTGGAAACATTGATCAACTACAATATTGACGGGGTATTTTTATCCTGCACCGTGGACACCGACCGGCTCTCCAGGTATCAGGTATTGCTGAACAGCAACAATATTCCTCTGATCGCGCTCGATGCCAGACAGCCCGGCGCCATCTGCAGCCAGATCAATGTGGACGACACCTCCGGTATGGTCGCCTCCATACAGCATCTTCTGCGCAAGGGCCACAAGTCCATTGGGTATCTGGGGGACTACATCATAAAAGAAACTCTGCGGGAAAAATTTTTCAGGGATGCCCTGGCAATATGCGGGCTTCATCCGAACAGCCATCCTGTTTTTACTCATCCCACGCTGCGGTTTGAGCGCGCCGGCTATGAAGGTATGAAATACTTTTTATCACTCCCCGAACATCCCACTGCATATCTGGCGGGTTATGATGACATCGCCATCGGCGCCATGCGCGCCGTCTCTGAAGCCGGACTGCGGATCCCGGAAGATATCGCGATCATCGGCAATGACAACGGAAGGGCAGGGGATTTTCTGACAAGAAGGCTGACCACTCTGGCACCGCCTGTCGAAAAAATGGCGCAGATCGGTGTGGATCTGATGCTGGAATCCATCCACAGCAAGGATCTATCCATAACGCATAATATCTATCTGAAACCGGAACTTATCATACGGGAGACAACCTGAGATAACGCCGATCTGTCAAAATAAGCGCCCTGTTCTGCTGGCATCCATACAGCCAAAATTCAGACAGCCATGCAGACATGCCTGTATTTCTCATAGCCCTCAAAAAAAAAGCTGTCCCGGCACTGCCAGATACCCGGACAGCTTTTTATCCTGGCATTACTCTTCGCCTGCATCCTCCGATTCCATCGGAACCGGCAGATCTCTCACCACTGCGCCGATCCGTTCTATGAGCATCCAGAAATATCCCGAAAGCCATCTGATCGCAAAAGCCGCCGCTGTGGTGAACGCCAACACGACAAAATTGATGACAATGCGCCTGTGCCCGTCCCGCATCCTCTGTATGATCTGTCCTCCCAGCCACTCCTGTACACAGTAAAACTCCAGTGTAAACATACCGTAAAAAGACAGAATATACGATATGCCCCAGCCGATGATCTTCAGGGGCGACTTCTCACACAGCCAGTGCAACATGCCCGGGATCAGAAAAGACAGGGAACATCCCAACAGTATATTCGGCACACAGCAATCTGAGACCGGAACAAGTATGTACATCCCCAAATAGCCGGTCAGATAACTCAGGTACAGTCCGAGCAGCAGCATAAGCACAAGAAATCCCCATGTCAGTCTGTCAAAGATCACTTTTTTATTCTGGGATGACCAGCCTGCCAGAATCCCGATGAGGAAAACAGGTATCCTGTTTGTAAACCCGAACATATCGATCCTCAGAGTCGTCCTGAATTTTAAAGACAGGATCA
Source organism: uncultured Lachnospiraceae bacterium (assembly GCA_910584915.1). Taxonomy (GTDB): domain Bacteria; phylum Bacillota; class Clostridia; order Lachnospirales; family Lachnospiraceae; genus 1XD8-76. The sequence goes on along the minus strand of CAJUDM010000008.1, from coordinate 33,419 downwards.
GCCATATCATTAAGATACAGCCGGTAAAGAGGATCTTACTGGAAGACTTTATAAAAAATCGGTAGTACAGCGGAAACAACAGGTAAAAGATCATGATCATCGGCACAAACCAGAGAAATGTGTAGATATCCACCCGGAAAAAATGAACGCCGGATATATTTTTCAAAAATTCTGACACTGTCCAGCCGTCAAACCGCCATCTCACAACTGCCACCAGCAAAAACGGAAACAATATGCGCTTTATCCTTTTATAATAAAACAACAATACTCTTTCTGACTTACCGATAGAATATACCATCCCGATCCCGGAAAGAAAAAGAAAGATGTCGACGCCGCAAAATCCTATCCTCTGGATAAAATTTTCAATCAGCGCAAGATACGGATACCTGTCAAAAACGGGCAGCCACTCATGGAAAACAAGGATCCAGAGCGCAGCAAACCCCATGACTGCGCCCCTGTACCTGTGAAGCAAAGAAAAACCGTCATTACCGTTCGACATTTCTGCCGGATCATTTGTATTCATACCACACCCCTCTGTTTATTATCATGTCTCCGACATGATACGCTTCGCGATGCACACTCGCTTCGCTCGGCGCCGATATAATATCTGGCGATATTATTCATCATGTCTCCGACATGATACGCTTCGCGATGCACACTCGCTTCGCTCGGCGCCGATATAATATCTGGCGATATTATTCATCATGTCTCCGACATGATACGCTTCGCGATGCACACTCGCTTCGCTCGGCGCCGATATAATATCTGGCGATATTATATCTTATCAGGCAAAATACTGCAAGGTCGGATACAAATTTTTGCCGAAAGTGTCAGGTTCCGGGTTCCGATATCCTTGTCACCGCCACATAGACCGCCGAGATCTTATACCATGTGGGATAGTCCACAATGCCCGATACCGGCAGCCCGAAGATCCGCTGAAAACTTCTGACCGCCTCCGCCGTGCGCTGTCCGTAGATGCCGTCCGCGGAGACAACCGGGATCGCCGGATAGTTCTGCGCAATGCGGTTTAACTGCTGCTGTATCTGCCGCACCTTATCGCCCCTTGCGCCGATAGACAGATTATAGCCGGGCCAGGAGGAGGGTACGCCGGAGACGCTGGTGGCGGTATTGATGTACATGTCGCTTCCATAGTAATACCGTATGATCTCTATCGCTGAATAGCCCTGATCTCCCAGATACTTGGAGCCCCACTGGGACAGTCCGTTACATGTCACCGTGGAACCGTTGCAGTAGGATGTGAAAATGGGCTGACGCACGCCTGGCCTTGAGAGATAATTGGCAAAGACCGAATCCACCAGATAGCTGATATTGCTGAACACATTCCTCCCCCGCATCCACTTCTGATCGTATGCCGTGGAGGAAGTGATCGTAAAGTTATATCCTTTGCTTCTATACCATTCAGTATAAACTCTATTCAATGTAAACGACATGATTGCCAGTATATTCGCGTAAATCGACTGCTCCGGCCAGGTGGCGTAGATCTCTGACGACGCCACGTTTTTGATATAGTCCCTGTAGGGGACATAGTAATTTTTTGCAGTGGTATCATCCGGCACCCCGTCATGCACCACCACAGTCTCCGGCACTACCACCCTGCTCAGTACGATCTCCCCGTCGTCATCCATGGGTTTGATCTCATCCTCCTCTATTTTCGGCGGATACTCCCCGTACAACGTGTGGGGCGGGATCAGGATATCCTCCATCGGCGCCGTCTCCACCTCCTCCGGTGTCATGCTGACAGGCTGGATGGCTTCCACCTCCGGCAATATCTGTATATTCTCAATGATCACCGACTCATACCCCGGCGCCGTGACCGTAATATCATAATCCGCATAGGGCTGGTCCGAGCCTGGTTCCAGCGAATAGTCAAGCGGCGGCGCCGGCAGCTCGATCTCCGCCGTCTGCCCGGAAATATTGGTGTCAAGCTCCTCTATGATCGTATCCGGCTCCCCGGAGAGCGTTATCGTAACCTTTGCATCCGTCACCGGAAAGAAACCCAGTGTGGAAGTCACATTTATCTGTAGTTTTCCCTTGTCAGGCAGATCCGTCTGTGCAGCATGCAGCTTATTTTGTGACATAAAAAATCCCCGCATATATTCTCTTACGAACAATATATGCGGGGATCGCTCTTTGTGTGATTTATGCCTGCCTCTACCTCTCCACCGACGCCGCCATCCGGTGATAGGTATGCCGGATGCCTCTTACCGCCACGGAGTACGCCATGATATTCTCCGGCAGGGACATTCCACCGTAGCCCGCATCCCCCAGGTGATGGATGTCCGTGCCTGTCATCTTGCACATCAGCGCCAGCCTCTTTATCGTGTCCGTATCAGCGCCCTCCTGGGAAGTACCGATGGCAGTGATCGTCATGGCTCCCAGAGAGTGGGCGCATGTCACAAGTTCTCTCGCATATTCCACAGTGATCCCCGGCACCGTCCCCGGCGCCGGCAGAAGAATGATATCCGCTCCCGCCTTCACAAAGCTTTTTACATCCTCCCTTGTCATGATATTTTCCGCCGCCTCCGACAGGATTCCGGCAGCGTGCATCTTGCCCGCCGCAAGGATCACCTGATTGCCCACCGCCTTCTTATAGCGCTTCAGCGTTTCGATGATCGCAGGGTTGCTGACGCCCATGCCCGGATTACCGGTCAGCAGGATCATATCCACGCCCATTTTCGCCGCGCGCACTGCGTTATCCACGCTCGCCCTTCGTCCCGGGGACATCCTCCACATGGGCTCTGTCTCCCCCTCCTCCCCTTCTTCCACCGGCTCAAGGTTGATACCGACAGGGCGCCCCGTCAGCTTTTTCAGCAAAGCCACCGTATCCTCCGGCTCTGTATCCGGCAATCCGTTCACCACCGGCTTTATCACATCAAACAAATTCAGCAGCAGGATATCCGCTCCCATCGCCGCCGCAAACTCCGCATTGGTCACATTGCCCAGCATGGGCTGCAACGTGCCGATCGTCTCGCAGGCAATGACCCTGCCCTCGCTTTTTAAAATCGATTCCAGAAGGTCCTCTTTCGTAAACTTCCGAAAATCGGAAGCATAACTGTCCAACATTCTCTTAGCCATACTAACCTCCATTCCGGAGCGTTTTACGCGACGGGGCGACGCAAATATCAAATTTGCGTCTGCCATCCTACAAATTTGTGACGCTCCGACACAAATTTGCGTGTGATAAAATCAGCTATCAAGCTGATTTTTCACACTATCCTCCTATTTACGTCCAGCGTCCTACAATTCCAGCGAGAGCTGCTCCATCTCATCCGGCAGGATCACTCCGATCTCCATAAAAATCGGGTACAGATAACTCGCCCCGAAAGTTTTCAGCTTTTTCGGACCGCTGACGGGAAGCCCTGCCTTTTGCAGCTCCATCGCGTTCCAGAGTGAGAGATTTACCGTGGAGCGGGTGATGGACTTGTCTTTTCTGCTGACAAATATCTCATACCCTTTGATAGAATAGCTGTACTTCAAATGCTTTGCCGTCTCAAAATCTTTACCTTCCAACTCCACCAGCACATCCCACAGCGCATCTTCCAGAGACACCCGGGAGCTCTCCTCTCCCCGGACTTCTTTTTCCACCAGTTCCCTCAGCCTGCCAAGTTTTTCTGTCTGTCTCGATTCAGAAGCCATACTCCCGCGCCGCCTTTCCTCTCAGATGCCCGATGCCGCCAAACATTGCCGGACACATCCGCCTTATCTGCTGCTCATCTGACTGCCGTTTATCTGTCTGCGCCAGACAGCCCCGCCGTGCCCCCGGCACGCCATATCCGGGCGATATAACACACCACCTGCATCAGCAGCACGCCGCAGACAAAACCAGCCATATCAATACAGACATCCCCCACGCCCGGAGACCTTCCCGCCGAAAAAAACTGTATTGACTCATCTATTGTCGCCGTAAACAAACCCGTCAGAAGAATCGCCCGAAAGCGTTTTTGCGGTTTTAAACAGTATACCATGTCTTTCAGACATGGCGCGCTCCGCGATGCACACTCGCTTCGCTCGGCGCCCCCGCTTTCCTCCTGCGGTTTTAAACAGTATACCATAAACAACAGCACCGTCAATATGCCTTCCAGGCCATATTCCGAAAAATGCGCCAGTTTTCGGATAAAATGTTCTGTCACCGTGCTGCCTCCCACTGACGCCAGCACCTCATTGATCGCTTCCGTGACTCTTCCGCTGCGGGAGGAAGACTCCACGGCACTCTCCACGGAATTATGCCAGATAAACAGTACACAGGCAAGAAACATCAATGTGATGACAATACGCGCAGGTACGATCAGAACCTTCTTTCCGCCTTTTATACACAATTCATTGGTTTTGACATCAGACTTTCCGTATGTCGCTCCTTCCAACTCCTCAGTCCTTTCTCTCATCGCCCCAGAAAAACAGCGCGACAGTGCCGGGTCCTGTATGGCTGCCGATGGTTGTGCCAATGTTGTTGATCACCACTTTTCCGGAAAGCTTCGGGAAAGCCCCTTCCACAAGATCCGCCACCTTTCTTGCGTCCTCATAACATGCAGACTGTGAAATATAACATTTCCCGCTATAGTCTGCCCCGTCCATGGCATGTTCTTTCATCTTATTCACAATTTCCTGAATTACTTTTTTCTTCGTCCTGATCTTCTGTCTCGGAATCAGCCTGCCCTCATGATCCACATTCAAAAGCGGACAGATATTGAGCACCATGCCCACCATACCTGCGGTTTTGGAAATCCTGCCGCCCTTGATATAAAATGTCAGATCCGTTGAGAAAAACCAGTGGTGGAGCCTCCGCTTATTTTCTTCCAGCCAGTCCGCCAGCTCTTCCAATGTCTTTCCCTCCTCCCTCAGATCCGCCGCCTTATCCATCAAAAGCCCATAGCCCGAGGACGCCGCCAGGGAATCGACCACCCTTATCTTCCGCTCAGGATACTGCTCCATTAGTTCCTGCGCCGCCAGCCTTGCCGAATTGCAGACACCGGAAATCCCCGATGAAAGCGTCACATGCAGAATATCTTTTCCCTCCCGCAGAAACGCCTCAAAATATTCTTTGAACTCCTCCGCATTGATCTGGGACGTCCTGGTTTCCGCCCCGTCCTTCATCCTCTGATAAAAATCGTCAAAAGATATGGACTGCCCCAGGTCGTCCCTGTAATGCTCCCCGTCCAGTTCAAAATGAAAACAGATATATTTGATATCGCGTTCTTCAAAATGTTCCTTTGCCAGATCTGCCGTAGAACAGCAGCTTATCACATAATCACTCATCATAGTCCTCCTATTCCAGTTCCGCAGATGCACCTACAGTACACATTAACGGGGAGTAATTTCCGCTCGATTAATACTTCGACCGTAAATCACTCCGTGCACTTCCGGTCCATCTGCTGTTTTGATTCCAGTTCCGCAGATGCACCTACAGTACACATTAACGGGGAGTAATTTCCGCTCGATTTATGCTTCGACCGTAAATCACTCCGTGCATTTCCGGTGCATCTGCTGTTTTGATTCCAGTTCCGCCTCCAATATCAGTACCGTATAAAACATTTCAGGCAGAGACCGTAAAAGTCTCTGCCTGTATATCATATAACTATATTTATTTATTTGCAAGCAGCATCATGATCTCATTGCTTCTCGCGACGAATTTTGCCATCTCCTCGGCGGGGAGGGGCGCGTTCTGGATCTTTGCCAGATCGTAGAGCTGTTCGCAGATCATTTTAGAGTCCTTATCCTCCCTGTGATCCATGATATGCTGTACAAGGGGATGGTTTGCGTTTAGGATCAATGTCTCGCCGTCCTGCCCGAAGGCTCCCATATCCATGCCGCCCACCGCGTACATCTTCATCATATCCTGCATCCTGCGGCTCTCCTCGGAAATGGTCAGCATCGAGGAAATCTTTTTATTTTTCAGCTTCTCAAGCTTCACCGTCAGTTTATCTTTTTTCAGCGCCTTCTTCATCAGCTTGCCGATGGCTTCCGCATTCTCCTCCAGCTCTTTCTCTGTCTTTTTGGAAGTTTTTGCCTTAAAGCTCTCGGTTAAATCCGCATCGATGCGCATGAACTTGATGCCCTCATTTTTGGATTCAAGCTGCTGTACAAAAGGCTGGTCGATGTTGTGCGTCAGGATCACCGCATCCATCTTTGCGGCTTTGAACATATTGATATACTGCCCCTGCTGCTGTTCGTCAGTCACATAGTAGATGACTTTTTCCTTCTTTTCCTCTTCCTCGGCTTCAGAGTCATCCTCCGCCTCCTCGGCATCATCCTCCGTCACGATCTCGGCTTCCACCTTCTCGCCGTTTTCATCCACGGCATTTCCGCCTTCGTCCTCTCCCTCTGTCACGATCTCGGCTTCCACTTTCTCGCCGTTTTCATCCACAGCGCTTTCGCCTTCGCCCTCTTTCGCTTCATCCGGATCGCTCTTTGCCACCTCCAGGCACTCCGGCAGTGTCAGGTACTTTCCGTCCAGATTCTTAAAGAGGATATAGTCCGTCATTTTCTCACAGAACTTATCGTCCTTCAGGCAGCCGAACTTGATGAACGGGCTGATGTCATCCCAGTATTTATCATACTCTTCCTTGTCCGTCTTGCACATGCCGGAGAGTTTGTCCGCCACTTTCTTTGTGATATAATCGGATATCTTTTTCACAAAACCGTCGTTCTGCAACGCGCTTCTCGACACGTTTAACGGCAGGTCCGGACAGTCGATCACGCCCTTTAACAGGAGCAGGAACTCCGGGATGACTTCCTTGATATTATCCGCAATAAATACCTGATTATTATATAATTTGATCTTTCCCTCGATGGACTCATACTCCAGATTGATCTTCGGGAAGTACAGAATGCCCTTCAAGTTAAACGGATAATCCATGTTCAGGTGGATCCAGAACAGCGGCTCCTTGTAATCCTGAAATACTTTCCGGTAGAACTCCAGATATTCCTCCTTTGTGCATTCGTTGGGATGCTTTGCCCAGAGGGGATGCGTATCGTTCAAAAGCTGCGGGCGCCTCTTTATTTTCAGGCGCTGTTTGTCCTCCTCCTTCTCCTTCGGCATCTCCTCCACCACCACATCGCTCTCTAACTTCTCATCCGCGTCGATGGTCTCGGTCTCATCGCTCTCCTCCTTGGAGAGATATATTTCCGTCGGCATAAAGGAACAGTATTTCTGCACCACGCTTCTCGCTTCGTATTCATTACAGTACTTCAGGCAGTCCTCGTTCAAAAACAGCGTGACCGTCGTGCCGACCTCAGCCTTATCGCCCTTATCCATGGAAAATTCCGTGCCGCCGTCGCACTCCCAGTGTACCGGCTCCGCGCCTTCCTTCCAGGAGAGGGAATCGATATGCACCTCATCCGCCACCATAAACGCGGAATAAAACCCAAGGCCGAAATGCCCGATGATCTGATCCTCGTTGGTCTTGTCCTTATACTGGGCGATGAAGTCCGTCGCGCCGGAGAAAGCGATCTGGTTGATATACTCCTCCACCTCGTCAGCCGTCATACCGATACCGTTATCTGTGATCTTGATCGTCTTTTTCTCCGGATGGATCTGCACATCGATCCTCGCCTTAAAATCATCCGGCAGAGTATACTCCCCCATCATATCCAGCTTTTTCAGCTTCGTGATGGCGTCGCATCCGTTGGAGATCAGTTCTCTGTAGAAAATATCCTGATCGGAATACAACCATTTTTTAATGATAGGAAAAATATTATCGCTGTTAATCGATAAGTTTCCGCTTCTTGCTGCCATTTCTCAATCACTCCTTCTTTTCTTCCTGATATTGTTTCCTGTCATACCCCGTCTTACGGCGTATGCGCCCGCTGTACTCTCCCGTGCAAAAAAGGCTGCCGCAGAGCGCCATAACCTTCCTTTGCACCCGCTACGTACAAGTTTATCCCTCTCCCGTAAACAAGTCAAGAGAAAATTAGCACTCATTTGGAATGAGTGCTAATAATCCGGCGAAAACCCTTGATTTTTCCGGCTTTCCGGCATTTCTTAAATTTCTCTAAATTCAGTGTTTCTGCAACAATCTGATCGTTTTTCCCGCAATCTTTACATCACTGTCTGTAATATTCCGCAAACACATCAAAAAAATCCGAAGTGGTAATCTCGCTGTCGTGGAGCAGTGTAACCTCCTGCCAGAGTTCCTCGTTTATATGGCGCGTCAACGTCTGCACATAGGAGTCATACTCTTTACTGAACGCCTCCTTCCGGCGCTCCTCCACGATCTTTATCTTATTCATATCAGTCTCTTCCCTGTTCAGCGTACTGACGCACTTCAGGATATAATATCCTTCCTCCGTCTCAATGACATCGCTCACTTCCTCGTTGCCCAGCACAAATGCCGCTTCCTCATACGCTGCCTCCCGCTCACCCTTTCGGATAAAGACTGTACTCTCCTCCGCCTCATTGTACCTGCTCGCCACCACATCAAAATCCTCGCCCGCCTCCACGCGGCGCAGGGCTTCCACTGCCGTGGCGTAGGCATAGCTTTTCTGCTGTTCCGAGTATGGAGTAATATTGCCCGCCTTGTCCTTTGTCCCTGTCTTTATCAGGATCTGCTGAAGCGTGATAGTCCTCGCCTCATCATCGCTGATCTCCGGATTCACATCCTCTATCATATAATCATACACTTTATCCGCCAGGGCATACTCCCTGTAGAGCTGCCGTATCGTATCAAGCGTCACATCCATCTGTTCCTTTTCCACATCAGTCAGCGACTCAAAATAAACCTTTGCAGCCTCGTTCACCGCTTCCGTCTCAGTCTCGTCAAGTGCAAGTCCGTAATTTTCCGCCATCAGGTTCATCGTCTTGATCTGGGCGATCTCCGCCAATACAGCCTGCTTCACGCTCTCCTCGATCGTGACGCCGTCCTGCTCCTTCATCCATATCTCTGTCCCATAAACCTGCTCATACTGATTCTGCAGATTTGTCAGATATACCATCACTTCTTTCTTGTAGCAGGAAGCCGTCTCTATCCGGAATATCTCGTCCTTCGTAAAACCGGTGGTCAGCACGATCCTGGTGTCCCTGTTAACGCTCCCGCACCCTGCAAGGCAAAGGGCGATGAGAATCGCTGCTATCATCCCCGCTGCCTGTTTCCGTTTTCTGTATTTTCTCATGCTCTATCCCGCCATCATTGTCCGGAAGATTTTCTCTCATATTTTACAAAATGATATGTGATATCAAAGTAAACCTGCTCCTCACTTGCCGCCGTGATCTCCCAGTCCTCATCCTGATCCAGGTCCGGGCAATAGGCATCCGCCGCATAAGCCCTGTCGATTTTTGTCACATGTGCCGTATCGCAGTAGGGCAGGAGCTGTCTGTATATACTCTCACCGCCGATCACATAGAGGTCCTTCTCCTCATACTTTCCGCACTCCTTTAGAAGTTCCTCTATGCTGTGCACCACGACCGCGCCTTTTACCTGATAGTCCGGCTTTCTCGACAGGATGATATTGGTGCGGTTTTTCAGCGGCTGCTTTCCCGGAAAAGTCTCCATCGTTTTTCTGCCCAGGATCACCACTTTCCCGGTGGTCTCCTGCTGAAACATTTTGTGGTCGCTGGGGATTCGCACAAGGAGGTTTTCCTTATTGCCGATCGCCCAGTTTTTGTCTGCTGCAACGATTAAATTCATGTCACATTTCCTTTCGTTTGCGGTTGGCGGACTGTGGGAAGCATCAGCCGGACATCACACTATCATCGTTCCATCCGGTAAGATGATATCGCCATCATCCGAACTCACATCAAAAAACCCAACCTTGTGCTTCTGTGCCAGGCTGCGCATAAGTTCATAAGCTTCCTCCGCGACAGACCATGAAAATGCAGCGTAAATTACCTCCCGCCCAATACTGTAATCTGTCATATAGCTTTCTAAACCTTCCTCCTCATCCAGAAGTTCAGGCGCCGGTGCATATTCCCCATTCATAGGCGGAAAGGTTTCTTTCATTTCCATAAACCAATTCTGTAATGCGGGAGAAGACACACCTATCGTTTCGTAATCGTGCTCCTCGCCCCATTCAACCTGCTTTTCATACCATGCCATAAACTCTTTTTTCGCGGCAGGCGCCTTCGTTTTTTCAAAAACCATCAGATCATAGCTCACGGCTGTCGTTCCCTCCATATTATTTGATTTATATCGCTACGGGTATATTTTTTATCTGTTCTCCCGTACTATAGTTATCCACGCGCACATCGTTTCTTGTAAACTCATAAAAATCGTGGACATCCGGGTTGAGCCAGAATACCGGTGCTTCGTGGGGTTCCCTTGTGATCAGTTCCTCTACGATCGGGATATGCCGGTCGTATATGTGGGCGTCAGCTATGACATGCACAAGTTCACCCACGTTCATACCGCACACCTGCGCCAGCATGTGAACCAGGACGGCGTACTGGACAACGTTCCAGTTGTTGGCAGTCAAAACGTCCTGGGAGCGCTGGTTCAGCACAGCGTTCAGCGTCAGCTTCTCCCCGCCCTTTTTCTGCGTGACATTGAAGGTCATGGAGTAGGCGCAGGGGTACAGGTTCATCTCGTGCAGGTCCTGGTGTACATACAGGTTCGTCATGATCCGGCGGCTGAACGGATTGTTTTTCAGGTCAAAGATCACACGGTCGATCTGATCCATCATGCCCTCTTTATACTGATGTTTTACGCCCATCTGATAGCCGTAGGCTTTCCCGATGGAGCCGTCCTCATCCGCCCACGCGTCCCATATATGGCTGTGCAGATCATGGATATTGTTGGACTTCTTCTGCCAGATCCAGAGCATCTCATCCGTCGCGCTTTTAAGCGCTGTCCTCCTGAGTGTCAGGATCGGGAATTCTTTCGACAGGTCATACCGGTTCACCACACCGAATTTTTTTATCGTATAAGCAGGTGTGCCATCCTCCCAGTGCGGTCTGACTTTCTCCCCCTCAGTGCTGGTTCCGTTTTCCAAAATGTCTTTACACATGTCAATAAATATTCTGTCTGCCGCGCTCATGTATTCTCCTAATTTCAGTTCCGCATCTAAATCCAACTCGCAAACGCTTCGCTCTTTGCCCGTATCACTCGCCTTCAGCTCGGTCTGTTCCAGTTCCGCATATGTCACCTGTCATATTTGTCACACAGCGAGTTTATCTGATCCGCAAATTTCGACAATTCTTTGTTCGTTCCGCCCCGGTTTTTCTCGATCACCGCCATCAGGCGCTTGCCTGCCGCAACAAGCCTGTTGAAAACATCGGATACAATAAAGATTTTCTTTTTTACAGGCACAGGCGAAGCCTCAAAGAGCAGCCTGTCGGCGGCAAGGTCAAATTCCGTGCCGCTGTAGGGGGCGTATGTATGGTGGCCGTATTCCACTTTCAGACACTCCGCAAACTCTCTGCAGACTGAATCCTCACCGTGGACGATAAATACTCTTCTCGGTTTCTCCTTAAAGCCCTCGATCCATGCGATCAGCCCGTTCTTGTCCGCATGTCCCGACATACCCACAAGAGTTTTGATCTGCGCCCGGACAGTCACGTTCTCCCCGAAGAGCTTCACATGTTCCGCTCCTTCCACGATGGCACGTCCCAGCGTCCCTATCGCCTGGAAGCCCACGAACAATACCGTACACTCCTCCCGCCACAGATTGTGTTTCAGATGGTGGCGGATACGCCCCGCCTCACACATGCCGGAAGCTGAAATGATCACCTTGGGCTCGCTGTCAAAATTGATCATCTTCGATTCATCGCTGGTGATGGAGCGCTTGAGCCCCGGGAATGAAATCGGGTTGATGCCCTGATGTACCAGTTCCATAGCCTCTTCATCAAAGCAGGATTCAATGTTCCTGTTGAAAATCTCCGTCGCGTCCACGGCAAGCGGGCTGTCCACGTAGACCGGGAAGTTCGGATGTCCCTCTATCAGGTTCTCCGCTTTGATCTGCCGCAGGAAATACAAAAGTTCCTGTGTCCTGCCCACCGCAAAAGAAGGAATGACCACATTGCCTCCTCTGTCGAATGTCTCCTGAATAATGCCCGCAAGTTCATGCACATAATCAGGCTTTGTGTCCGAGTGGATTCTGTTGCCGTAGGTGGACTCCATCACCACATAGTCCGCCTCCTCGGTGTACGCCGGATCGCAGATAAGGGGCTGGTCCAGATTTCCGATATCCCCCGAAAATACGATCTTTTTCTCCACATTTCCCTCTTTTAACCATACCTCGATACTCGCCGAGCCGAGCAGATGCCCGATGTCCGTAAAGCGGATCTCTATGCCTTCCGCCAGTTCCACCTTCTGATTGTAGGCGCAGGGCACCAACGCTCTGATCGCGCCGTCCGCATCCTCCATCGTATAGATTGGTTCCATTGTTTCCAGGTGCGCGCTTCTCTTTGCCTTCCTGTTTTTCCACTCCGCTTCCTGCTGTTGGATATGGGCACAGTCACGGAGCATAATGCCGCAGAGATCGGCTGTCGCCTCCGTTGCAAAGATACGCCCGCGGAATCCCTTTGCGTACAGCGCCGGCAGCATGCCGGAATGGTCGATATGGGCATGCGTCAGCAGCACATAGTCGATCAGCGACTCCTGTACCGGCAGTTCCACATTCTCAAAGACATTGACGCCCTGCTCCATACCATAATCAATCAGAATCCGCTTTCCACAGGCTTCCAGATAATGACAGCTGCCTGTCACCTCATGATCCGCCCCGATAAACATTAGTTTCATACCATGCCCTCCATGCTAGTTCCGCGGATACCCCTCCACACACTTTCCATGAGCTTACATTTCCGGCTGCACAATACGCATCCGTAAATGAAGCTGTGTGTTCCGGTGTATCCGCTGTTTTTCAGTTCCGCAGATGCCGCCCTGACGCATCTGCCGTTATCAGGCTGCACATACGTCCTTCTCCTACATATGCCGTCCTCAGTTAATTTCAGTATAACACTACCCCGCAAAAAAAGCCACCCTGATCAGCCCTAAAATCAACAAATGTACCGGATAAAACAGATAGAAAAAATACTGGAATCCCTTTCCTCTCTTTTTTCTTGTGCCATTGTAAAGCAGGATCAGCAGAAATCCGAATATGCAGTGCGGTTCCCACAAAAACAGGAGATACCCGCCAATACAGACAGACAGCGGAGGAATCTGATTATGTTTTCCGAAATAAAACAGAACGATCAGCAGATAGCCATATATACTGTAATCAACCCGCAGAACCGACGCCAGAAACACACCCGCAAAAACAAGTATAAGAGCAAGCATACCCGTCACAAACGGATATCCCGTACTGAACCTGACATCCGATCTCCGGATCAACTGCTGACGATCCATTTCACGCCAATCATGCTTATTCCTCGCCCGCCTCATCAGGCGGTTGCTCCGCTCCATATTCTTTCCATAAATTTTCGAACCGGTCCTGTTTATTTCATACAGCTTTTCCAATCCCCAAATTGCCAGAAATCCTATCGTCAGCGTCCAGAAAACATTCTGGCTGCCCATATAGACAATATCTCCATAAATTGCCAGATCAAAGGGGATCTCCGAAACCAGCGCAAAGAGCAAAAGCCGCCCGAAATATTTCTTTCTGCTGTGCGTATGGAAGAATCCCTCCACCAGAAGAAATACAAAGATCGGGAATGCCATCCTGCCGATACTGCGAAAGAGACTGTACATATCGATCCAGCTGCCCGAAATATTCACTCCCGTCATCCTCGCCGGAAAAAGGATTGCCGCCCCGATATGGTCGATCAGCATCGTGACTATCGCTATCAGCTTTAATCTATCACTGTCAAGAAATCTGATTTTCCTGTTGTTCATCCCTGCCGCCCTGCCCTCCCAATTGCTGCTCACTGTATTCTTATATGTACCTTGATTTTCTAAATGTACCAGAACAGGAAAGAACTGTCAAACCGCTTTAATTTTAAAAATTTTGTATCAAAAAATTTCCAAAAAAGTGTTGACAAAAGTTTTAGCCTTTGATAATATAAATCTTGCGTTAAGGAAATCACAAAATAACAACGCAAATGCGCGAGTGGCTCAGTTGGTGGAGCACGACCTTGCCAAGGTCGGGGTCGCGGGTTCGAGTCCCGTCTCGCGCTTTTTTCTATGTATGAAAAGTCCCGTGTTTGCGGGTCTTTTTCTTTTTCCGGTCCGTTAAAAAGTTTAGACATTAGCGCCTGTTATTTTGCGGCACTGTCATACACAGACAATCATAAAAAGAAATAAGCATCCCTGACCGTCCAAAGTTTAGGATGCTTATTTCTATAAATAACATTTTTAACTGAAGGCAGATCGGAACTTCGTGCCCGATTATCTCTAAAAGCAGATTATACTTCAGCGTCTCCTCCTTTTCTTTGTTTCCGTATAAAAAACTTTTTCCTCTTCACTGAAAGTGATCTCTACGATATCATTCGCCTGGCAATGCAGGATCTGGCACAACTTATGCAGCGTCTCCATTGTAATATTCTCATTGTGCCTGATATTACGCATCGTATGGCTGCTGATATTATAGTGGTTTATCAGGCTGTAAGTCGTTACCCCCTGCTCTTTCATAATGCGCCAAAGTGAATCGTAATTATACACAGTATGCTCTCCTCCTTTCCTTACAAACGATCAGCTTACCTGTCGCTGCTCCCCGGGAAACATCGCAATCTGCCCGGCATATCGCAACACAGCGAAGAGTTGACTACCTTTCTGCAATCAACTCTTCTTCATTATCGCTTTATAGTCGCGAAATGAACATATTGCGTAAAATGAACGCATTGTGTATAGTGAATATATTGATTTCAGACTACCCTGAAAAAAAGCAATGCATCGTGTGAAAAATAGATTTTTCATTATGGATTGTGCCTGAGAAAAACGAAAGGAATGAGTGACTAATATGAAAACAGACATCAGCGAAACGTGGGCTATTTACATGAAACTGTGTGAGGAATTTCCTGAATTATATGATATATATGTGGATAAAATAGAAAAGAAGATGAAAGATTATCAAGTAGATCCTAAAATTCTGAAAGAAGCCAAAAAGCAAACGCGCAAAAAGCTATCGGAAAAGTTTGACAACGAAACCTGATTACACAGAAACTTCACAATGCTAAAAACCACTCGGGCATATTATATATTTATTGAAATTATTTATTTTGTTATTAATATAACCAAAGACACATACTGTCACTGGAGACAAATCAAAATTCATGTAAAAAACCTACGCATTCTATTCAACAAACCTGATAAGGGAGGGGCGAAATCCCCATCCCTTTCAAATATAAACTCGGATCTCACAGATTGTTTGCGATCTCCTCCCCCGTCACCGCATCAAACGCCGTCTGCACCGGATAATCGTCCTCAGCCAGTTTTCCGGTACATATCCAAACCGGCGTCAATATACAGCCTCCGTGGCTGTCGCGGACCGTCAGAGCGCAGAGCCTCATCTCCCTGATGACAGTTTTTTCCATCATCGCATCAACAGCGTATTTCTCCTCGATTTTCCCAATGATATCCTCAAAAGGCATCAGCACATCATACTCTTCCTCTGTTTTGAGATCCAGTATGTCCGACACGTAAAATCTCACAAATCCGTCCTCTCGGAGGATTCCCGTGACAGGTGCATTGCTCTCATCCGCAACCGACAGAGGATCCATATTCACCGTCCATACCGGTAATCCCTGACACATCTGCCACATCTGAAAGGCATACGCCTCGTGTTCTTTCTCCCACGCTGTCCTGAAGTCCACATCGCCCTCCGCAAAACCCCACTCATAAACTCTCTCCGATTCCTCGCACAAAGTCGGCGCATCCAGCGCATACGCCTGAAAGACAGCCTCCCCCGCCGAAAGCCCCATCCCTTCCAGCACCTCTGACACTCTCTGCTTCGCCTCTTCCCTTGTCATAAAATCGAGTTCCTCCGTCAGAGAATATCTGTCCGCGTTATACATCGTCACATTTCCGGTGATATCACAGAATCCATAAAAATAGTAATCTGTCTCCGCCCCGGCAGAGTAGATCGCCTCCGTCGGATACAGGCAGAGGCTGCCCCCATCCTCCGACTGCCAGGCATACCCCTCCTTCTCCATACCGCTCCTGTCCGGCATCTCATAGGTATATCTGTCCCTTATCTTCCTGTCTGCAAAAAACAATTCCTGAAAAGCCTCCCCATCGTACTCCTGATATCTTCCTTTCGTTTTATAAAAGATGCCTCCCTGAAAAGTATCGCTGACGATCACCTCCGCGTCAAAGGACAGTATATCGCTCACTTTATCCTTATAGTCGGAAGGCACCCGCCACTTTGGGGATGCCGCGGAAGCATCTGTCGTTTCGCCGGTTTCATCCTCTTCCTTCGCCGGTATCTCCAACCCTCCGCCTTCTCCCGATTCCCCGGCAGTCGTCTCCTCTTTCTCCTCCTGATCCTGGCTCCCTGCATCTTCAGTCTTTCCGCACCCCGCCAGAAAGCACATCGCTATCACTCCTGCTACCGCCACCGCTTTTCCGATCCTCATTTTCCTCATGATCCTTCCTCCTGTTTTTTTCTGATCCCGTCTTTGACCCGGAGCATCTCTTCCTCCGTACTGTCGGACCCGATCAACTGAAATACTGCTTTGTCCTTCTCCGAATACCAGACCAGCCTGATATACCCGTCCCCCTCCCTGACACAAAATATCTCGCTGCCATCCTCATCCCTGCCCTGCAGTGCCGTCTCGCCATCCTGATAATATACGTGCGCATCGGAAGAAGAATACACAAGAGAGATACTCTGCTGGCTCACCCCATCACCGCATGGAACGAACCTGAAGCAATGAACAAAGCCCTCCGACCCGTTGTAGTCATCGAGCACCGTGTCAAATCCCTCGGGAACATATGTCAGTTCATACTCCGGTATGGCTTTCCCCCTCTCCTCCTCAGGGACATTCATATGCAGTTCCGTATGCCCGGGATACCGGTACCATCTGACAAGCGCCTCCCACGCCTTCACCACCCTGCCGGGGTTTGTCAGGCAGAAAATGAGCAGAAACACCGCCGCCGCAGATAAAGCATATCTGACCGCCGTTTTAACCTGATACCCCCGGCGCTGCCTTCTGATAAGGCGATCCATCCGTTCCCCAAACCCTTTAGAAAAATCCGCGGGCTTTTTCCATTCTTCCCTGCGCTCCATATCACTAAGTTCCGCACCGAACATCAGCCCGATCAGTTCTCTTATCTCTCTTTCATCCTGCTCTTTCGGCATGTCATATCTCTTTTTCATCTAATATCTTCCTCAGCCTTTCTTTTGCCCTGTACAGCCTGATATCTGCCGTTTTCTTCGATATCCCGAGAAGCCGCGCCGCCTCCCTTGTCGAAACTTCATAGTAATACCGCAGAACCAGGATATCGTGGTAGATAACGGGAAGTTCCTTAAGCAGACATCTTATCGTCTCCGCTGTCTCTTTTTTCAGCGCCATCTCTTCCGGGAAAACGATCGTCTCCGCACCGTTTTCCTGATACAATGCCTCCATCACATCCTCCTTCGCCGGAAAAGTCCTTTTCAGCCTGCCCATCTGATCCAGCGCCGTATTTTTTACGACCGTGACGCACAGCCCGTCCATCTCCCTTTCCGATAAATGTTCATAGCGCCCGAATCTGTCCGCAAGCTTTAAGAAAGCATCCTGGACGGCTTCCTCCGCCTCCTCCCTCTGCCTCAGGTATCCAAAGGCAATATGGTACATCTTATCCCGGTTCCTGCTGTAAATCTCTATGAAATTGTTCTTTTGTTCTTCTGTTTCCAGAAGAGGCAGATATAAAAGCATGTCCTTTTCCCCCTCTGTCTATAAAACGCTCAGACCGGCAAAATTACTACAGGATCTCTCCAAAAATTTAAAAAATATTCCTCTTTACCGTCTCTTTTGTCGATCCCGGTCCATTTCTTTATAAAAAAGATTCCTTTCCCTGCCCATGCACCGGGCTCCGTCAGCCCTTGCTGACATATCTCCTCCAGGTGTCCGTGCGCATACACAAAGCCGGGAACCTGCCCCAGATTCCCGGCCTGTATTCGATATCCTGAGTCTCTCAATGTCTCATTTTCTCACTGTCCCAGTTCTCTCATCGCCCCAGTTTTCTCGCTGTCTCAATTATTTCACTGCCCCTGCTTTACAACTTCTGTTTACCGGCGGCCAAGATCCTCCTCCCGCCCGCATATGGCTATATATAGATCATTCCCAGCACCACGAACACCAGCCCGAGCAATATGCTGATGATCCCGGACGACATACGAAAGCTCCTTCTGTTACAATAATACTGGTTCTGCGCAGGAGGCACAGGCGAATAGGGCACCTGCATGGCGTCCAGCATGGCGAGGAAATCCGCCGCCCGCCTGCTCATATATTCATGCAGCCCGAAGCTGACAGTCTGCGCAAACCAGTGCTTGGCGATCTGCAGATTGTTCATATTGTACTCCAGCCTGCCCATATAATAACAGTATCTGACAAATTCATAACGGCTCCCGAGCCTGCCCGCAGCATACAGGTTCATCATATCTGCCTTGATCCTGTCGTTCTTCCCGGCAAACATCATATCCCGGAAATTCAACTCCTGCAAAAGGGCTATCGCCTGCGCCTGCAGCCTTCTTCTCACCTGCGGATTATGGATCCAGTTGTTGCGGAACGCATCCATACAGATCCTGAAATTCCGCGTATCCTCCAGTTCTGCATAAAACCGGCACCAGAAATAATCGTACATCATCCGTGTGCGGTTGTTGCAGCGGTCATACTCGGGCTTCATCTGCATCAGATTGTCATATGCCGCATTGAAATCTCCTAACAGCAGATAGGCATCAGTGCGGTTGATCCTCTGGCTCCTCCTTGTCCCGGGAAACTGAAACTTCTCCAGATACTGCACGCACTCCAGGTACGCTTCAAAATCGCACTCTTCAGTAGCGATCGCCTGCAGGCTGTAATTGCGCATGACCACCATCATAAAATAGACATACAAAAGCCAGCCCACCAACAGCAGCATCCCCGCCGGACTATAGTAAGGAGTATATGTCTGCCTGTATGTACCATACAGATAGCCTCCTCCCGATACCACAGATACCACGATCACCGGCCACAGCAGCGTCATCATCACATGAAGCGCCTTCACCCGTCTGACACTTTTTCTCACCGTTTCTGTCCTTGTCATTTAATTTCTGCCAACCATATCCTTTCTACAGTCCCGATTACCGGCCGCCCGCTCTGCGGCATATGCGCAGGGACTATCCTTCCACTATGAGATAACGTCCGTCTCCGATCTCGAAGACTTCCGAGGCCTCCAGAATGCTCTCCACATCCGAGTCCTCCGTGTCTATCCCCTGTTCCTCAAAATATTCCAGTACCTCTTCCGCGGACTCTGCGATCACTGCCATACAGTCCTCCAGAAAGGCCTCCGCCTCGCTCTCATTTTCCGCCACATCTTCCGGGAACAACTGCCTTTGATTTTCTAAAAAACAGAGAACGGCAGCATCATCATACTCGTAAGTCATACCTTTTACCAACCTTTCTTCGTCATTTTAAAAAACAAAACCTGTCAATGCGAAAACCGCCGCAGGCAATCAGTCCGCCGCCTCAGAACCTGCCCCCGCATTCTCAATATGCATCTCCGGGATAAACACCCGTTCTCCGGCGCCCTGGCGCTCCGCTCTGAGCAGTTCGCCCGCCTCCCTGCAGAATACATCCTGCGCGTTGAATGGGTCCTGTATCCTGCGGTTGACTTTCTCGTAATTGCCCTCCGCTGTCAGCATATGAGCCTTCATATTGTCCTTCAGCTGACACTCCAGGATATGGATCGCCTTCTGCTTCAACCCCTCTTTCTCCACGGGGAACATGATCTCTACGCGGCGCTCCAGATTCCTGGGCATCCAGTCGGAGCTGGCGCAGTAGACCTCCGGTTTGCCATCATTCTCAAAATAGAATATCCGCGCATGCTCCAGGAAATTTCCCACGATGGAACGCACCGTGATATTCTCGCTGACGCCCGGGATCCCCGTTTTCAGGCAGCAGATGCCCCGCACGATCAGCTCGATCCTCACGCCCGCCGCCGAAGCCTCATAGAGCGCCACGATAACATCCCTGTCACACAGGGCATTCATCTTTGCAACAATGTGGCTGTGATGTCCCTTCAGCGCATAATCCCTCTCCCTGTTTATCAGAGAGATGAACCGGTCCTTCAGCCACAGCGGAGCGACCGCCAGCTTGTTCCAGCTTCTCGGTTCGGAGTAACCAGAGAGCATATTAAATACCGCCGTCGCATCCTCCCCGATCTGCTCATTGCAGGTCATCAGCCCCACATCTGTGTAGAGTTTCGCAGTGGAATCGTTGTAATTGCCCGTGCCCAGGTGCACATACCTGCGGATGCCGTCCTCCTCCCGCCGCACCACCAGCGTGATCTTGCAGTGAGTCTTTAAGCCGACCAGGCCATAGATCACGTGGCAGCCCGCTTTCTCCAGCCGTTTCGCCCAGAGGATATTGTTCTCCTCATCAAACCGCGCCTTTAATTCCACCAGCACAGTGACCTGCTTCCCGTTCTCCGCCGCCTGCTCGAGCGCCGCGATGATCGGGGAATTCCCGCTGACACGGTAGAGCGTCTGCTTGATCGCCAGCACCTCGCTGTCCTTCGACGCCTGTCTCACAAAATCCACCACCGGCTCAAATGTCTGATAGGGATGATGCAGGAAAATATCATGACGCCTGATCTGGGTGAAGATATCCCCCTCCTCGAGGAATTCCGGCACAGGCTTCGGCGTATACCTCGGTGTTTTCAGTTCCTCATGTCCTTCCATCCCGTAGAGTTTCATCAGCACTGTCAGATCAAGCGGGCCTTTGATGGCGTAAATATCCTCCTCCTGCACCATCAACTCCTCCTCCAGGATCTTTAACAGTTTCTCGTCAGCGCCCGCCTCCGTCTCCAGGCGGATGACCTGTCCCCACTGCCGTTTTTTAAGCTGCTTCTCAATCTCTTTCAACAGATCCTCAGCCTCATCCTCCTCGATGCTGAGATCCGCGTTTCTCATGATGCGGAACGGGCAGACACACTCAATGTCATAGTTCAAAAACAGCCTGTCGATATTCCGCTCGATGATCTGCTCCAAAAAGATCAGGCACTTCCTGCCTTCCTCGTCGGCAGGGATCTCCACGATCCTCGCCAGTACGCCGGGCACCTGCACCGTGGCAAATTCCACCTCGCCCTTTCCCTGTTTTTTCTTCACAAGTGCGCCCAGATTCAGCGTCTTATTCCTCACAAGGGGGAACGGCCTCGAGGAATCCACAGCCATCGGCGTCAGCACCGGATAGACATTGTCCTCAAAATACCGGTCCACATAAGCCGCCTGCTTCTCTGTCAGATCCTCATGCCGCTGCACGATCCTCACCCCCGCCTCCAAAAGCGCCGGCAGAAGCTGCTTGTTATAAACCTGATACTGCTCCTTGACAAGGGCATGCGTCACTTTGTTCAGAGCCTCCAGCTGCTCCTTCGGCTTCATTCCCGCGATATCCGGCTTATTGTATCTGGCATTCACCATATCCTTCAACGATGCCACGCGCACCATGAAGAACTCATCCAGATTGGATGCCGTAATGCTCAGGAACTTCAGCCGCTCAAACAGAGGGATCTTCACATCCTTCGCTTCGCTCAGCACACGCCGGTTAAACATAACCCAGCTCAGTTCCCTGTTCGTATAATAAGACGGATCCGTAAAATCCCTTTTGTCTCCCATCGCCAACACCCCCTTCTAAAATATCTTCTTCTGCCGGATCACCGGCCTGATGCTGTATACCTCTTCAAAAAAGTCCGCCCGCTTTGTGAAAAGCCCCCGCTCCAAAGTGATATCCGCCGATGTATCCACATGGATGATCAGCTGTCCGTCCTTCACCGCGGTTCGAACGTCCTTGAATTTCTGTTTATGGCTCCGGTCGAGCCCATTTGCCACCCGCAGGATCGCCGTCAGTTTCGCCACGATCAGATAGGCATCCTCATCCAGAAAGCTCTTTTTACCGGCCTCGTTGTAATATACAAACGGCTCATGATTGTATTTCACCACATTCGCCACGATCTCCCGCTCCTTGTGCGAGAGCCCGATGATCTCTGTCGACATGATGATATGGTAAGAACACTGCCCGAGATTCACCATACTGATATACTTCCCACAGTCATGGAGCCTCGCCGCCAGCTGCAGAAGAAGCCTTTCTCTCTTCTGCAGGCCATGGATACGTTTCATACTGTCAAAGATCGTCAGGGCGATCCTCTCCAACGTCTCCCCGCGCTTCTTGCTGCCCATATAGCGTTTGCTGATGTTCTCGGCGCTGGAAAGGATATCCGCCTCAAAATCATGTTCCACCTTGAATATTTTGTGCTGCTCCGCATACTCATAGGCAATACCGTCGCACAGCGTCACGCCAGGCGCCCACAAGAGCGAAGCATCCATCATTTTCACGATCCTCTTGACGAGCACGGCAGAAATAAACAGCAGCATGGCGTTTTCCCTCGGGATGTTCAAAGCGCCCGCGATCTCTGCCAGCGTGCGGGACTGCATGAACTGAAGAAAATCCATATAGGTCTGCGCCTCTATCACACCCGGCCTCTCCTTCGTGACCGCCGGATCCTGCAGGATCACCGAGAGGTAATCATCCACCACGATGATATTTTCTATCCTGCAGTCTTTCAGGTACATCTTCTTAAAGACGGAAAGCTGCGCCGTGGCGATCTCATCGATCAGCCCCTCTATCTTGGAGGACGCCGCATTCAAATGGTTCATCCGCTCCTGAAGCCGCAGTACGCCGAGGCGCATATTCTGCGTTGTGGTAAGGCTCCCCTTCTCAAACAGGGAGAGCTGAATGCTGCCGCCGCCGATATCCACGATCGCTGTGCCCTTTTCCAGGATCTTGTTGAAATCCTCCGTCTTGGAGGCTATGGATTTGTAATCCATAAACCGCTGCTCGGAGTTGCTCAATACATCCACCCTGATCCCCGTGCGCTGCCAGATCTGATCCAACAGGATCTTTGTATTTTTTGTCTCCCGGACGGCACTTGTCCCGTACGCCTTGTAATCGCTTACCTTGTAGGCCTTCATGATATTCTGGAATTCTTTCAGGATCTCACAGAGTTCATTGACCGCCCCGTAGGAGACTTTGCCCTCCGCATAGGTATTGCTGCCCAGGTCCAGCCGGTATCTGATATCATCCACCTGCTTCATCCCGCCCTTGCCGGACATCTCAAATATCTTCATCTCCAGATCGTAGGAACCTACGTCAATTGCCGCAAATGTTGTGACCGCCACAATCTTTACCCCCATTTCTCACTTTAGGTTTTTTGATGAAAGCCGAGCGCTGCGCGCCTTCGGCTCTCACGCGATCGACGGATGCATTCGTATTCCGGGCTCCCGCCCTCCATACTCATACTCCTTGCCCGCCCAATCTCTGAGAAGCTGTGCAGGCAAGCCTGCCCGGCTTCTCAGCCGTTGTCCGGAGCTTTCCCGAGCAAGTAATCGATAAACTGCTGTGCTGTCCGGCCGGACAATCCGCCGTGGGACAACTCCCACTTGTTCGCCTCCGCGAGCAGTATCTCTTCCTCCATAGCTATATCATAACGCTTTGCCAGCGTTCTGACAATATTCTGAAACTCTTTTGGCGCAGGTTTTCCGAAATAAATCGTCACACCGAACCGGTATGCCAGAGAAAGCTTCTCCTGCACCGTATCGTTTGTGTGAAGGTCCTCGTCCCTGTCGTTTTTGTCCGACGTTTTCTCCCGGATCAGATGCCGCCTGTTGGATGTGGCATAGATCAGCACATTCTTCGGTTTCTTTTCCAGTCCGCCCTCGATCACCGCCTTCAGATACTTATAATCCGTCTCAAAATCCTCGAAGCTCAGATCATCCATATAGATGATGAACTTATAATTTCTGTTCTTGATCTGCCCGATCACATCGTTTAAGTCCCGGAACTGATGCTTGTATATTTCAATGATGCGCAGCCCCTTTTCATAGTATTCGTTGGCGATGGCTTTGATGCTGGACGATTTCCCTGTTCCCGCGTCCCCGAACAGCAGGCAGTTATTCGCCTTTCTGTCTCCCACAAAAGCCTCCGTGTTGTCGATCAGCTTTTTCTTCTGGCTCTCGTAACCCACAAGGTCGTCAAGATGTACGTGGGCGATATTGGTGATCGGCACGATCTGCGCTCCCTCTTTCCCTGAGACGATACGGAACGCCTTGTGAAGCCCGAATTTCCCGACACCGTAATCCTTGTAAAACCGCGTCAGCGTCTCCTTCATCTCCTCCGGTGTGCGGCTGCAGCGAAACTGCTCCGCCAGGTCACAGATCCGCTGTCTGATCCTTGTATTGTAGACTTTGCTCTCCTCATTGCTGCTGCGGTAATTTTCGACAAGCGCCCAGCTCTCCCCCCCGAACAGCGCTGTGAGCGGCGAGAAGTCAAAGTCAAAAAACTCCTTGAAGATCACGATGTCATGCAGGACAGCCTCGTTTATGCTGCCCTCCACCGCCCCGACCACCTCGCAGGCACGGCTGTAACTGTTCTCGTCATTGACCAGCAGGTTCGCCAAGTAGCAGTGCCAGAGATTCCCGTAAAATCCATGATTCCCCGCCAGTTCCAACAGTTCATGGATGCAGGCGTAAAACAGATCCTTCATCTGAGTCGTCCCGCCGGATGCGGTCTCTTCCTTCTCTGTCTCCCCGTAATGGTCCATGATATAAGACATATCCGAGAGGAGCTTTCCCTCCTCCTTAGACATGTTCCTGTATACGATCAGTTCTTTCTCTCTCATAAATGTCTCCTATGTGGTTTTCCTTTGCGCCCATTCAGTAGTTGCCCAAAATCCTCAGGTTTCTCGCTTCATCCCGCAGCCCCCGCAGCGCGTTCTTTACCGAGGAATCCGCAAGATTTCCGTCAAAGTCGATAAAAAACCGGTATTCCCAGTTCCTCTCCTCGATGGGCCGGCTCTCAATCTTGTTCATATTCAGATCGTTGTAGATAAAATGGGACAGCATATGGTACAGGGAACCGCTCTCGTGGGGCAGTTCGAAACAGATGCTGACCTTCCCCGCGTCCTTCTTAAACACCTTCTGGTTTGTGACGATGATGAAGCGCGTGGAATTGGAACTGGACTGGTTGACGCCCTTTTTAAGGACCTCAAGCCCGTACAGCTTTGCCGCATGCTCGCTGGCTATGGCTGCCTGGCTTTTATCCCCATCCTCCTGCACCTTTTTTGCCGCAAAGGCATTATTCTTCATGCTGATCTGTCTCCACGACGGATATTCCTGCAGATACCTCGCGCTCTGCATCAGCGACTGGGGATGGGAATACACCGTGTGGATATCAGAAAGTTTTGTTCCGGGCAGTCCCATCAGACAGTGCTCGATCCGGATGATCTGCTCCCCCACGATATAATTCTCGAATTCCACCAGCAGGTCATAGATCTCACTGACCACACCCGCCGTGGAATTCTCGATCGGCAGCACCGCGAAATCCGCGCTGCCCTCGTCTATGGCAATCATCGCGTCCCGGAAAGTCTCCACGTGGAAACTGCTCACCTGATCCCCGAAATACTGCAGCATCGCCGCCTGGGAATAGGCGCCTTCCGCCCCCTGGAATACCACTCTCGCCTTCCCGCTGTAGAGTTCATCCACGCCGATAAAGGGAAGCCTGCCG
This sequence comes from uncultured Lachnospiraceae bacterium, assembly GCA_910584915.1. Lineage (GTDB taxonomy): Bacteria > Bacillota > Clostridia > Lachnospirales > Lachnospiraceae > 1XD8-76. Next base: position 7,795 of record CAJUDM010000008.1, on the reverse strand, counting down.
AGAGCGCCCTTTTCCGTCAGCATCTGATACTGTCGTTTTCTGCTGATGGACATGATCTGTTCAAACAGCTCCGTGATGCCGTGCCTGTTAAAATCATTGCTGGCAAGAGATTTCAGGACCGTCAGCTTTTCGGTCTCCCGCTGCTTGTCGAACACCTTTTTCCCGGTCTCTATCTTATACTCAGCCACCTGCTCCGAAATTTTCATCCTCTTCTCATAGAGCGACACGATCTCCCTGTCGATCCCGTCGATCCGCTCTCTGAGTTTCCCCAAGTCCTCCATCGTAGTTCTCCTCATCTTTCTGCCATGGCCCGGCAGGAAAGAGCCGCCCTCCCCTGCGCATAAGATGCATGGCCCCAGTAAATTATTTTTATTTTATTACATTTATTTTGCGATAGCAAGAGGGGATGTTTTAGGGAATTGTCTTTCCTCACAAAATGGATTATAATGACGATGACAGGATAAAAACTTTTATCCGGCACTGAGACGGAAAATATGTAAGCGAGGTATTTTGCCATGAAGAAATCTGCCAGTAAACCGTTGCATTTCATCATTCCCGGTATTCTGATCATACTGTTAGCCCTGGGGCTCTATTTTGAAAACAGAAGCACATATATCACCCCCATCCCGAAGGAGACGATCGGCAACACCGCGGGGAATCTGCGGGGCGGAGGACATTTTTGTGAGTACGACGGAAAGGTCTATTTCTCCAATCCCTATGACGGGGGAGCCCTGTATGTGATGAACCCGGACTGCACTGATATGAAAAGACTGATAAACTCCAACGTTTCCTTTATCAATGCCGGCGGAAATTATCTGTTTTATTATCTGGAGAGCACAAGCGGCGGCTCCGGGCTCGGATATATCCGTGCCGTCACCGGCATCTACCGCGCCAAATTAAACGGCAGGGAGAGTTCCTGCCTGGATCAGGATATGACAACGATGATGGTGCTCATCGGCGATGAGATATACTGTCAGCATTATGACAATACCAATTTCAGCACCTTCCACAAAATCCCGGCGGCCGGATCCGACGAGGAGATAGAACTAAACACTGATATAGTGGAGACCGCCAGTGTCGCCGGCGGCAAAATATATTACAGCGGCGTTGTCGATGACCATTATCTCCATGTGTGGGATACCGCGACAGACACCGACACGATACTCTGGGAGGGCAATACCAGCTACCCCACAGTGATCGGCGATTCCGTATACTTTATGAATGTCGACTACGATTACCGCCTGTTTCGCTACGATCTCTCAAGCGGTGATCTGACCGCGCTGACGGAGGAGCGGCTCGACTACTACAATATTTATGACAATGTGATCTTCTACCAGACAAACGGCACAGCAGTCCCCGCCCTGATGCGTATGAACATCGATGGCAGCAACCCGGAAGTTGTGATGGAGGGCGTGTACAACCGAATCAATACCACTTCCACCTACACATATTTTCAGCCCTTCGATGATGATCAGACGATCTACCGCACCAGCACTTTCGGTCCCGTCGCGGTGGACCGGTTCCCGGAGGCGGAAGAGGCAGCGATGGAGTATCGCGAGGAGGAGGGCTGACGGGGATACCAGGAACATCCCGCAGAACGCAACAGTTATGTCTGTTCTGGCTCCGTTGCTCCATTGGATTTCACGGCGGCATGCGCTAACGCTTATGTGTATTGTGTTACGCTTCCACCGCACCATCCGCTCCGTCGGATTTCACGGCGGCATGCGCTAACGCTTATGTGTATTGAGTTATGCCTGCTCCGCACTATCCGCTTCATCGAGTTCCCGCAACAGTTCACTCACCGTTGTGCGGTAAACCGGATGTACGAAAAAGGGCGCAAGTTCCGCCAGGGGCTCCAATACAAATTTCCTGTTCCGCATATCCGGATGCGGCAGGATAAGCCCCTCCTCCGCCAAAACAAGGTCGTCGTAGAACAGAATATCCAGATCCAGTGTGCGGGGACCCCAACGGATCTCCCGCTTTCTCTCCGCAAGCTGTTCCTCCTTCTGGAGCCTCTCCAACAGTTCCCGGGGACTGTAGAGCGTTTCCGCCTCCAGCACCCCGTTCAGGAAATCCTCCTGCTCCACGCCGCCGTAGGGCGCGGTCTCTATGTAATCCGAAACCCTGATATTCTTAAGACAGGGATCCTCCTGCAAATCGGAAACCGCCCGCTCCAGATACTGAAGCCTGTCCCCCATGTTGGAACCAAGCGCCACAAAGACCCTGTGCCAGCCCATCTCTATCCTGACGGAGACGCTCTCAAACCGCAACGGAATCGGTGCGTTCGGTTTCTCCACCTCAAACTCCACCCTTTTTACCGCCGGAAATGCAAAGAGTAATTCTCTCGCCGCATTCCTTGTCACCGCCTCCAGCAGATCAAAGCGGTTCTCCCGCAGATATTCGTCTATAAAAAGGCAGACTGCGCCATAATCTACAGCGTCTGCGATCCGGTCGCTCTCTCCCGCCCTCTCCGTATCAGTGTGCAGGACCGCATTCACGACAAAATTCTGCCCCTGCTCCTTCTCCTGCTCATATACGCCGTGGTAGGCAAATATCTTAAGATTTTTGATCCTGATCTGATCCATAGCCCATCTGTCCTGCTCTTTCTCTGTGAGTGTATCCGCCGTCCGTGTCTGCTTCTTTGTCTGCAACCGCTCCGGCGCGGTTCCTGCAGTTCCATCCTTGCGTCGCCGGTCACTGCCGACATATCTTATCGCTCACAGGCAATGCTTTTTCATCTGCCACGCGGCCTTCTCCCGGCGTCGCCGGTCACTGTCCGGGCACCACCGCAAAAAATACGAGATCGTCCTCCGTATCATTGATCAGGCTGTGCTCATGCCCCTCCGGACAGTAGTGCGCCTGACCAGCCTCTATCCTCATCTCTTTTCCGTCATACAATACTTTTGCGCCGCCCTCCAGTATGTAGATGACCTCGCAGTTCCCCTCATGGGTATGCAGACCCACGCTCGCCCCTGGAACCAGCCTGTTCAACATGATGCGGTTTTTCTCATCCGCGTACATCTTTGCCGCCATCTGCTTTTCGCCGCCCTTGAAGTTTGGCATGATCGTCTCTTTCATCTGCTTAAAATCCAGTATCATATCTTTCTCCTCTCTGCCGAAACAATAAACTGCCCTGTCGTTCAACGCTTTCTCGCCGTCCTGATAACAGACTCCACCGCCGCCTCCGCATGCACCGGCAGATCTCCCGGCGTCCGGTCAGTGGTACTCCCCGGTTCCTCTGCTCCCGCCTCAAAAGCCTGCATCGCATATCTTGCCAGCAGTTCTGAAACCCTCGCCCGTTCCACAGAATCCTCCGCCCCCAGAACGATAACTGCAAGATCATGTTCTGCCGCCCCGTCATCCACTGCCAAGGACGTGACCAGACAGGCTCCCGCCCTGTTTGTCGTCCCGGTTTTCAGACCGGTGGCCTCTCTCAGATTATACAGGAGCGGATTTGTGTTGCTCACCTCAAAATCGATGGATTCCAACATTGCTTTTTCTAAGGAAGTGATCTCTGTGATCTGAGGATAGACCCTCAGAAGATAAGACACCAGCCGAAACATATCCTCCGCGCTCATACGGTTCTGCCGCTTTGAGGGAACAGCCCCTTCCGTGTAGACAGGCAGCCCGTTGCAGTTGAAAAAAACTGCCTGTGACAGCCCCAGTTCCGCTGCCCTCCGGTTCATCATCTCCACAAAGGCTTCCTCCGAACCCGCCACAGATTCGGCAAGGCACAGCGCACATTCGTTGCTGGAAGGAAGCAGCGTACCGAGCAAAAGTTCCCGCACAGTGATCACTCCGCCCGCCTTCAGCGGAACCACGCCGTCATCCGAGGCAGCCAGCCGTTCGACCGCATCGGAGACCACGACCTGTTGATCAAAAGTTATCTGCCCTGCAGAGACCGCCTCCATCACCAGAAGAGCAGTCATGAGTTTTGAGGTACTGGCTATTGGATACGGCGTATCGGACTGATAGTCGTAATAGATCTCTCCGGTGGAGGCGTCCCCCGCCAACACGCTGTTGACGCCGTAAAAATACCCGTCCTGTTCCAGTTCTGTGGGCCGGACGTTAAAAGGCTCCTGTGTATGTATCTGCAGTGAATCTGAAGCCCCGGCAGAGATGTCCATATCCAGGATCATCGCCAGATCTGCCGCCGTCATAAAACAATCGAAGTATCCGGCAGGCAGTTCCATGATCATCGTATAATAAGCCGTCTTCTGCCCGTTCACCTGAAACTCATTGCGTCTCAGGGAAGCATCCGGATTTTGCCCCTCCTCCCACATGATATTCTCCACTCCCACAGGCGCATAACTCTCCCCTGTATTCATGGAGACTGCATTTTTTGCGATCTCCAGAGAGAACGATTTTTCCGTACTTTCCAGGATCATTGCAGTATCCCGCAGGGAGAGATAAGTGTTGTTGGCGTAGCCTTGATCCAGCGTTTTCACCATGCCGACGGCGCCTGTATCCGTCTGGGCCATACAGATCCCGGAGATCACGAAGCCCGCTGATGTCCCGGCAGGCAGCGCCGCACATATCATGATCACACACAGCATATAAGAACTTATTTTCCGCAGAACCTTTTTCATCGGATCTCCTCGCACACTCATTTCCCGGACAGATGAATATATCTGTTCTTTTTATCTTCCGGCCGGCGATCGCCGCCCAAATGACAGATTACCTCTCATACCTGAAGCGGGCTCACTCTGTGTCCTTTAAAATATATATTACAGGATAACCATCAGAATACTCCGCACCTTCCTCCCCCGTCAGGATCAGTTCAGACTCATCCCTGATATAGCGTTCAGCCTTTGTCTGAACAGAACTGCCCGCCTCAAATTGTCTGATCAGAACCCCCTCCGCGGTTTCATAAGTGCCGCTGCCATCGTACCGGGCCTGCAGTTCTTCCAGAGGCGGCAGCAGAGCAGGCGTACAGGACCTCAGATAATCCACAGTCGACATTCCGAAAGACTCACTCACAAGCGCTTCTACCGCTTCCGCTCCCGTATCGCCCGCATAGCCTGACATGCGAAGCCGCTCAGCCACGAGTTCCCGGAAAAGTGCCGCATACGCCTCATAAGCAGCCTGCTCGCAGTTCTCATAGCTTTCCGGCGCAATATTGCACCGAAAAGTTCCTGTGGATCGGTCAGTCCGTTCCAGAGCCATATCGACCTGTACAGTCAATTCTCCCATGCCGGACTCCACATCCTTCAGGGAGACGGATACCGCCTCTATGTCCTGCAGCCAGATGTAAGCCGTGACAGCCGCCTGTCCTGTCATGTCAATCTGTGCAGTCCATTCCCCCGAAATATCCCTGTCCTCCGGCGCAAAAAAATGCAGATATACCATCAGTAGGAGGAGCGAGAACAATGTCAGATACAACAGGGCGATTGCCATATTTCTCGCGGCTCTTCTCATAGAAATGTCCTCCTCTCCCCTGACGGACGAGACGGGATACTGCCCCGCCGATCGATCCTGCGACCTCCCGGTCAGCCGATATCATGTCTGATGCGTTCGCTATCGCTTCTTTGTTGTCTTCCTGCGTATATGATACCACTTTTCCACGTCACTGTATAGCAGATATCATGTCAGGCGCGATTTTACCCGCGAAATAGCGGTGGGCTGAGCTGTTCATTCCCACCACACCAAAAATCCACTGTTCCCGCAGGATCGACATCCTGCACTGCCATTCCTCTGCGCGGTCCCATCCGTCCTTCATTTCGTCATCTCCGCGCGCTTTTTCACGATCTCACGGAAATCCCTCTTTACCTCCTCGTACTTAGAGGGATCCCGCAGTATCGCAGAGGGGTGATATGTAGCGGTCAGAGCGCAGTTTTTCCGATATATCCATGTCCCGTGCTGCCTTGTGATCCTAAAGTCCGGCGCAATGATGCGCCTTGCGGCGACACTGCCAAGGCAGACGATGATCCCGGGCTTTAACAGGAACGTCTCGTATTTCAGATAGGGAAAACAGGCCTCCTTTTCCGCCTCCTGCGGATCGCGGTTGCCAGGCGGATGGCATTTTATGATGTTGGTGATATAGATCTCCTCCCTGCTCAGTCCGCAGTCTCCCAGAAGTCTGTCGAGTATTTCCCCCGAGCTTCCGACAAACGGGATCCCCTGCCTGTCCTCCTGCGCCCCGGGCGCCTCGGCGATCAGCATAATATCCGCCTGATGACTTCCGCGCCCCATGACAGGCCGCTGTCTCGTCCGGCATAACGGACAGCAGGTACAGGAGGCGATGTGCTGTTCTATGTCACTCCATGATAATGATTCTTTCAGATCCATATGCATCACCTGCTCCTCTGCCCTAAAATTCTTTCAGCGTTTGTGTCAACACTTTTAAATGACAAAAACAGCATAGAGTACTGATTCATCCAGTTCTGACACAATTTCTCTTCTTCAGCTATAGCGCGGCATACTTTATTTATTGCCTCCTATATCTACGAATCTCCCCATCTCTGCTGGGAGTTTGATATTGTTTCAATCAAGAGAACGAATTTTCTTCGACTCATCGGTCTCAAATGGTTTGCCCATTTCTATGATTTCGTCATTTTCATCCTGATAAGGTTCCTGATAATAGTGATCCAGATCAAGACTTTCGTTCTGATAAAGGAGAATTTTCCGTTTATCAAATATCTCACTTAGCGTAGGCATATCCTCGCCCCTCCATCTTTAACCTAAGTATTTTCGATGCGAAACTGGTTAATTTCACACTCATACTTAAATGGCATAATTTCAACCGTTCCTATATTTATTCTCGTAGTATCGCAGGTTTTTAGTCTTTCCTTTTTTAATCAGCACGCCCTCGTCAGTCAACTCTCTCAAAAGCAGGATTGCCGTAGATTGGGACACACCAAGTTCCAATTCTACATCACTACGAACAATAAAACCTTTACTGCGACATAGTTCCAAAACAGTATGAATCCGTTCTTCCTTTTTTGTCGCACTGGTAGTTCCACCTGTTCTAAGGATATTTTGAGCTTTTTGTTCTTCTGCATGGAAGTTGGTATTGGGAAGCGTAATCTTAAAAGCATTACTTGTTGTTTCGATCACAGGTTTCACAACATAATCATCGTAACATTCATTGATCTTAAGAATCCCTGTGCCATATGCTTCAATCAGTCTCAGACGATAGAAAATATTCGCTAAATGCTGATTGCGCAACGCGGACACTCCCAGCATCACGTCATCCAATGCAATACCTTTCACCAAACCACCAATGGTTACGAATTCAATTCGGTCTTCAAAAATACTGATAAGCGTAGCACCGCTAAAAGAATAGTCCCGATGGACGATTGCATTCAGTAGTGCCTCACGGATTGCCTCCGTGGGATAATCTCTCATGTCTAACCGATCCAGCCCTGAGAATTCTGCACGGGTACGATTGTAACGATCAATATAATTGAAAGCTTCCTCCATCTGATTTAAAAGGGAACCCGACAATTCCTGTCGATCCCTGAATACAGATTTCTTACTCCCCTCAAAAACAGCCAGTTTGATCATATGTGTACACTGTTCAGACAGCAAAAATGCCAGATTCGTGTACATACCATCTTCGCCAATCAGGTGAAGTGAACGCATCTGAGTTCTTCCAAACCCTACCTTCCGTTTCCTAAAGAAATCGACAGCTTTATGAAAAGTAAGATGCTGATCGAGAGAGCGAGCCATCTCATAACTGTCACCACTGGTATCCTTGATCATATTCAGGATAGTGGTATCTGTTGCCGGAACTGTCGCTGCTCCCTGACGAACATAAACACCCTCCGGACGAATTCCTTTTCCTTGCAGATAA
>CAJUDM010000007.1:72283-168592 GCA_910584915.1 uncultured Lachnospiraceae bacterium | reverse complement strand
CAGGTATTTCTGCTTTTTAAATATTCAGTTGTAACACATGTATTGTAATCCTACAGTATAATTTTAAAAATTCAAATTTGATTATTCCAAAATACTGAGTGATATGTTACAATATCTTCTTGTATCAAACTCTTTTTGCTGGAATACAGCAGAAAGAAGTTGATTTTATGAGTAAAGGTTTGAAGGGTAAAGAACCTGGAGCAGGCAATTGTGCAGTAATTTGTCATTTAAAAATATAGAGAAAGGCGGAAACCCTTATAAAGAAAGGATTTCTGAGCAGGTATAACAGGATATGAAACTGGGCATCGTGGGACTCCCCAACGTGGGAAAGAGCACCCTTTTTAATTCACTGACAAAGGCGGGAGCGGAATCCGCCAACTATCCGTTTTGCACGATCGATCCCAACGTGGGCATCGTGGCGGTGCCGGATGAGAGGATAAGGCTTCTCGGGGAAATGTACCATTCCAAAAAAGTGACGCCGGCGGTCATTGAGTTTGTGGATATTGCCGGGCTTGTGAAAGGGGCGTCCAAAGGGGAAGGGCTGGGCAATCAGTTCCTCTCCAATATCCGTGAGGTGGATGCCATCGTACATGTGGTCCGCTGTTTTGAGGATGAGAATGTAGTGCACGTGGACGGCAGTGTAGATCCTCTGCGGGATATTGAGACCATCAATCTGGAATTGATCTTCTCGGATCTGGAGATACTGGAGAGAAGGATCGCAAAGACATCGAAGGGCGCCAGGATGGACAAGGCTCTCGGGAAAGAACTGGAACTTCTGGAAAAGATAAAGGCGCATCTGGAAGAGGGAAAGCTTGCCATGAGCTTTGATGCCGGGGAGGATGAGGACGATATCGCGTGGTTTAACTCCTACAATCTGCTGACGGCAAAGCCCGTTATCTTTGCGGCGAATGTGGCGGAGGACGATCTTTCTGACGACGGCGCTTCGAACGGCGGTGTGCAGGCAGTCAGAGAGTTTGCAGCAGAAAACGACAGCGAGGTGTTTGTGATCTGCGCGCAGATCGAACAGGAGATCGCGGAGCTTGACGACGATGAGAAGGCGATGTTTTTGGAGGATCTCGGCATCAAACAATCCGGGCTTGACAAACTGATCGCGGCAAGCTACCGCATTTTAGGGCTGATGAGTTTTCTGACCGCCGGAGAGGATGAGACGAGGGCCTGGACCATCAAGATCGGGACGAAAGCGCCCCAGGCAGCCGGTAAAATACATACCGACTTCGAGAGGGGCTTCATCAAAGCGGAGGTCGTTAATTATAAGGATCTTCTGGAACTTGGCTCTCTGGCGGCGGCAAGGGAAAAAGGCCTGGTCGGCATGGAAGGAAAAGAGTATGTGGTGCAGGACGGGGATGTGATCCTGTTCCGGTTTAACGTGTAGCGAGGAAGGAAATCAAGCGGCCGCGAAGCGGACATTTGATTTCACCCGAGCATGGGGAGAAGAAGCCCGACAGGGCGGATTTCGAATGTTTTAGGATTGCGGGAGCACGAAGTGCGGAGCAATCCGTGGTATTACAATAGCATACAGGAAGGAAATCAAGCGGCCGCGAAGCGGACATTTGATTTCACCCGAGCATGGAAGAGAAAGGAAAGGAAATGAGCGATACAGCCATAGCATTCCCGTATCTGGGAATATATCTGGACAGCGTGCCAAAAAGTTTTACCATATTCGGGTTCACGATAGCCCTCTACGGCGTAGTCATCGCTGTCGGCATGGGGGCGGGGCTTTATCTGGCACTGCGGGTGGCAAAAAAGTATGGTCATGATGGGGAACTGGTATGGGACTATTTCCTGTACGGTATTATCTTCGGGCTGATCGGCGCGAGAATCTACTATGTGGTTTTCGCATGGGATTATTATAAAAATGATCTGCTCAGTATCTTCAATCTGAGAAAGGGCGGCCTGGCAATCTACGGCGGAGTGATCGCCGCCTTTTTGACGCTGTTTCTCTTCTGCAGGAAAAAGAAGATAAATTATTTTACGATGGTGGATATCTGTGTGCCGGGACTTGCTTTGGGGCAGGCGATCGGACGCTGGGGAAACTTTTTCAACAGGGAGGCGTTCGGCGAATACACGGACAGCCTTCTTGCGATGCGGCTTCCCGAGGCGGCAGTGCGTCCCCATGAGATCACGGAGACGATCGCGGCTCACGCGGCGGACGGTGCGATCCAGGTGCATCCGACTTTTCTGTATGAATGCCTCTGGAATCTGATGTTGGTCGCGGCGATGTTGCTTATCTGGAAATATAAGCAGTTTGAGGGGGAGATCGCCCTCGTCTATCTGGGCGGCTACGGACTCGGCAGAAGCTGGATCGAAGGCTTTCGGACGGATCAACTCCATCTGCCCGGGACACAGATACCGGTTTCACAACTGTTGGCGGTTATTCTGGTGGTATTTTCCGCTACGGTTTATTTGTATGTGATGCGGAAACGGAAAGGGCAGAGGGAAACGTCGGAAAAGGATTGAGACGCCTATACCTGTTCTTCGATCACCTCCCGAATCGATCTGTATTCTTTTTTTGCGGGCAGCCCGTCAAAATCATCCACGCAGTCCAGTATAAAAGCAAGTAATCTGCATAATTTTGCCATTACCTGTACACAAAAGAAACGGGATTCAGCATTCTATCCCAGTCAGTCTCCGCTGATTCATCGCCGGAAAAGGGGATGGATCAGTGCTGTCTTTTTTCAGGCCGGAAAGGTGTATCTATTCTGTTTCAATGGGCTTTGGCAGCATTATGGACTGGCACAGTCCTGTCTTTTGCGGGCCGCGCTGCTTTCACGCAGTGCGGCTTTTAAAATAGTGCAGTCTGTCACTAAGCATATAAAAATTTTCCACTAAATAGGAAAAATATACGTTTTCTATCAAAAATATTATCGATATAATCAAAACAATAGACAGGATAGACAAATTTTACACAGAGAAGGAGGATCTGTTTTGAGAACATTGATTGTTGATGAGAGAGGGAGCCTGTCCGTGCAGGAGATACCGGAGCCGGCGTACGGGGAATGTCAGGCTTTGGTAAAGATGTTGAGCTGCGGCGTCTGCAACGGGACAGAGAGGCATGTGGGCGGAATATATCTGCCGGTTTGTGGAGGGGTATCGTGAGAGAGGTGTGGCGGTGAAGCGGATCAGCATCCAGAACGAGCCCGCCGCCGTGCAGATTTGGGATTCCTGCGTCTACACCGCAAAGGAGGAGAAGGCGTTTCGGAGAGATTTCCTGTATCCTGCCCTGAGGGCGCACGGGCTTGCTGATCTGGAGATATTCATCTGGGACCACAACAAGGAAAGGCTTCTGGAGAGAGCCCTGCAGACCATAGACGATGACACGGATCAGATGGTCACGGGCATCGCTTTCCACTGGTATTCCGGAGACCACTTTGAAGCGCTGATGCTGGCGCATGAGCGGTTCCCAGACAAAAAACTGCTGTTTTCCGAGGGGTGCGTGGAGTACAGCAAATTCACCGGAAAAGATCAGTTGGCGGATGCCAGGATGTACGGACACGATATCGCCCCTTCAGGCGGAGAAACACCGGTATCTCCCAGCGGAGACCATTTTGATGCGCTCTCCATGATCCATGAAAAATTTCCGGATAAAAAGCTGATCCTGTCGGAGGCGTGCATCGAATATCGCAAATTCTGTGCGGCGGACCATCTGAAAAATGCCCGCAAATACGCGCACGACATGGTCGGAAACTTAAACCACGGGATGACGGGATTTTATGACTGGAATGTAGTGCTGGATGAGATCGGCGGACCGAACCATGCGGGGAATTTCTGCGACGCTCCTTTTATGTTCCACAGGGAGAGAAAAGAACTGATGAGAAAAAATCTGGCGGATTATCTGTGGCATTTCACGCATTTTATTAAGGCGGGAGCTGTGCGGATCGGCGTGACAGGCTATTCGGAGAAACTGGAGGCGACAGCCTTTTTGAACCCGGATGGCGGGATAGCGGTGATACTTTTAAACACAGGCGCGGAGGAGATACCGGTAAATATACGCCTGGGCAGCGAGCTGGTTAAAATAACGGTGGAGCCGGAATCGATTGCGAGCGGTGTGATTACCATCTGTGGAGAGTGATTTGTGCATCGGGCAGAAATATTTCGGATAAATCAAATCACGGTGAGATTTTAGCCCCGGTTACTTAAGTGGATACTCCACCACATAAAACTCATAGGCGTTGATCACCATGGTCTTTCCGTAGGTGTCTTTGCGCTTGAAATTCCGGTCGTAGTTGGCGTGGACATGGCCGTGGAAGAAAAATTTCGGCTCATATTTTTCCAGCAGCGCGCGGAAGGCGGTAAAGCCCTGGTGGGGGAGGTCGGGAAGGTCGTTGAACCCGGAGGCGGGAGCGTGTGTGACAAGGATGTCAAAGCCCCCATGCCGCCACAGTTTGAAGGAGAGCCTGCGTATCCGCCGGCTCATCTGCCATTCGGTATACTGGTTTTCGGCGCCCGGAATATACTGCATGGAACCGCCGAGCCCTAAAATGCGGACGCCTTTGTAGACAAAGATGTCGTCCTCGATGCAGATGCAGCCTTCCGGCGGCTTTTCGCTGTATGTTTTGTCGTGGTTCCCTTTTACATAGAGCAGGGGCACGTTGCAGAGCGTCACAAAAAAACTCAGATACTCCTGCGGCAGGTCGCCGCAGGAGATAATGAGGTCGATATCTTTCATGCGCTCGGGGTCATAATAGTCGTAGAGCAGCCTGGACTTGTGATCCGCGAATATCATAATATTCAGTTTATCTTTTTCCGGTTTAATTTCCGCTTTTTTCGTTTTCTTCATCTTTGTAGACGCCCTGGAGCCCTGTGAGCATCTGCGCCTCCTCTGTCAGTTCTTCAAATCCGGGGATTTCTCCGATCACGTTTTCCGCCAGCCAGTCCATGGTGATGATATCTTCCGGCTGCAGGGATTCCCCTTCCTTACAGCGTATGATGCCGTCCTGGGAGTAGATCAGCCCGTCGAAGGGTTTAAAGCTTCCCGCGCAGATGGAGTTTTTCAGGAAATTTACAAGCCTGTGGGTGCCGTGGGGCATCTTCTTTGAACAGATCACATCGATCACATCCGCTGACATGCCCCACCAGTAGTTGATGGCGGTCTCTTTTTTGGATCCGCCGGCTTCACTGCTGCCGTTGCAGATATTTCTGACGATCCGTTCGTAAAATTTTCCCCAGTGCCAGATCGGGGTGGCAAGATTTTCCAGGACCCCATCCTCATTTCTCAGATATAATCCATACTCCCGGGTGGGATTATTTGGCGTGATCATATCGTCGTCCGACACGAAGAGAAGCCCATCCTGCGGCAGACGTTTTTTGCCGTCCTGTTCCTTTAACCTCGACCAGTCCAGATACACCTTCACATAGGGGTTGATCATCCGGGCGCCCAGCGCGAAAGCGTTGATGTTGGCGATGGCGCCGTAGATCGGATAGTCCGCCACATAGCCCAGCTTATCCGTGTGGGAGACGGCGGCGGCGATGGCGCCGATCAAAAATTTTGCCTCGTACATCCGGGCGTAGTAAGTGTGCACGGAGGAGTAGGGCATTTTGATGGAACAGTTAAAAAACTTTACTTTCGGATACTGGATGGCGGAGCGCACGCACTGATTCACCATCTGGACGGCAGTGGCAAAGATCAGGTTGCAGCCCGCGACGATAGCGTTATCCACGGCATCCTTCATCTGATCGTCGGTGTTGACCTGCTCGATGGCGATGGTTTTCAGCTTTCCGCCAAACGCCTGTTCCAGGTGGAGCCGCCCCAGCTCGTGGGCGTACGCCCAGCTTGAGGTTTCAGGGCTCTTTCGGTAGAGAAAAGCGATTTTGAGGCTCTCCGGCGTGGGGTTGGTGGGCAGGATCTTTCCGAGCAGCGATGGCTTTGCGGGCTCCGGATCTTTTACCAGTGTGACCTGGCTGCCCTTCTCGGCAAGCTGGAGCTCCTTCTGGATCTTTGTGAGCGTTTCCTTAAGCTGGATCTGGCTCTCCTCCCTGAGCTTGTCATAGCCGTATAACTCCGTGTAGATCAAAAGTGCGTCGGAGGCGGAGAGCCTCAATTTTTCGCCGTAGGCTCCCTGGTATGCCTTCCCGAATTTCAGGCAGGCGGCGTGGAAGGCGGTGCGTTCCTCCGCTGTCCAGGCATCCCCCGGGGTTTTGCCCATCAGTTTGATCAGCTTCTTATAGCTGCCCTCTCTGCCAAACCAGACGTCGTAGGACTGTGATACCTCATAAAAGTCCATGAATTCATAGTACAGCCTGTTTTCTTTATCGTCGGTCTTTTTCGGAATGATCCGGGTCACGGTGCCGGGGATGCTGTAGGCGTCCAGGAATTTCATAACGCTGACGCGCTTGTTTCCCTCCTGCACATAAAACCGGTGCATAAATTCAAAGGCGACGATCGGATCTCTGATGCCGTCGTCCACCTGGTGGTTATAGAGGGATGCCCATTTTGCCGCGAATTCGGATTTCTCCGGCAGAAGAGGCATAAAATTACCGGCGAAAGCGTTGGTCCTGCCAGCCGTTTTCGTACCTACGATCCTGGACAGAGGGATATCCATCAGCCCCAGGTTGACGGAAGCTGTCACTTCGGTGTAGGACAAAATATCGTCCAGCGCGGGCAGATAGGGATACGCTCCTTTGGCGAGAGCCGTCTGGTAGTTTCGTTTTCCCTTTTTGAGAGCCGCGGTATAGTCGTTGATTGCCATAGATTGAGTCTCCTGTATGGTGCGTTATAGTGAGTGTCAGGTTTCGTAGTCATTATATGCGGAAAATGATTTTTTCTGCATATTCAGACTGATTCTATCAGATGTGGATGGAAAAGGCAAATGTCAACTTACAGATTTTACATGTATTTTAATGTTCTTTTTCAGCATAGTGTCGAAAGAATAAGCGTCTTTGCAATTTGGGAGGGACGTTTTGTGAGTTCCGCCCTGCCGCGGCATTTTTTTCGTTGATAGCAGGGATTTTTTTTGATATGATAGTAGATATCAATATGTATTATTGATTTTACAATGATAATGGAAGAAGGGAGGTAATTGCCATGCGTTTTGGAAAACTGGTGGCTGCTGCAATGACTGTTGCAATGGTATCAGTTCTCTTCGTTATGCCGGTTTCGGCTCATCACGGGCGTGGACATCACGGTCATCACAGGCAGGCAGTACAGACAACACAGACTGCGGCAGCCGATACGTGTTATCCGGTGTGCACAGTGGAAGGATGTGCAGAAATAGGACGCCATATCCATGATAATGCGTACTATTGCAGCTATGCCCATGAGAGCGGCTATTGCGATGGCACCTGTTGGGCTGTGTTCGACCAGACATATTCGGGACATGGGTGCGGCAGGCATCATCACGGGCAGGCAGCGTCAGCGGATACGTGCTATCCGGTATGCGCGGTGGAAGGATGCGCAGAGATAGGACGCCATATCCATGATAATGCGTACTATTGCAGCTATGCCCATGAGAGCGGCTATTGTGATGGCACCTGTTGGGCTGTGTTCGATCAGATGTATTCGAAGTAAAGATACGGCGGACAGGGCATCATAGCTGCTGCTGAAGACATGGGGCTGTCGCAAAAATCAGTAATTCTGCAGTATGTATCCAATAACTGAAAGTATTGGCACTGTGTACTGTAGGAATCTGCTGCTTTGCGACAGCCCCGTATATGATAGATATACAGAGAGAAAGAACTGGGCCGGATGATCCGGAAAGAAATGGTAAGGTGTGGTATGCATAAAAAGAGATTTTCGAGGGAGCTCATATATATTGTTTTCATTCTGGCGGCGGGTACGTTGATCTTTACATGGTACACGGCGCAGAACAGGCAGCGGATACTGGAGCGGAATAAGACATACGCGGCGGACTCAGCGAGGCAGACGACGCTGCAGATCAATGAGACGTTAAACAATGCATTGAGCAGGATCGATACCTACGCTTATTTTCTGGGAAAGAGCCTGAATGAGCCTGAAGTTACCAGGGAGATGCTTGAGGAGGTGGAGACAAATTCTCTGTTCGACGCCGTCATGTTCACGGACAAGGACAGCATCGACCATGCAACGGACGGAAGGACCAGGGATATATCGTGGCGTTCTTTTGTCGCTGACGGTATGGATGGGAAAAGTGACACGATCGTAATGTTTGACTCCCACTTTTTTGATGAGACGATGATCTGTTTTTATGCGCCGGTCTACTGTAAAGACGAAGTAATCGGGGTTTTGCGCGGCACTTATATGGCGGAGAAATATTTGCAGGACATGCTTTCCGTCACTTATTTCGGGGAGCCTGCATCTGTATTTTTGTGCGTGCCGGATGGAAATATCGTGGCGAGTTCAAGGAATATATCTTATAAGGGAGATTTGATAGAGAATCTGCAGGAAAATGGAGTGATCGATGAAAGTACAGCAAAAAGCGTCCGTTCCGTGTTTGAAAATGGCGGGGAAGGGGCGTTTATCTGCAGTTCCGACAGCGGAACAGACAATATCTGTGTATCTTATCTTCCGGATAACGATCTCGTGCTGGTGCAGGCTTTCCCGAAGACTGTGACGCAGAGTATGATCCAGGATGAAAACCTGTTGGGGGTGCAGTTGGAGGCGATGCTGATCGGACTGTTTGCCATCTATGTCCTTGTGCTGATCCTGCGGATGAGGCGGGAAAAAAAGGGACTGGAGAAAGAGAACAGGGAGATGGGTTATATCATCGGCGGCGTCAACACCCTGTTCTCCCGTTTTTCGATGATCGACCTGGGGGCGGACACTTATCAGTATCTGGCGGGGACAAAACCGGAGACGCCGGATCTGGCGGTCAGCGGGGCGTATCAGGATCTGCTGGAGAAACTTTGTGCCCGCATGATCGAAGAGGAGGAACGGAAGGGATTTGCGGAGGCGGTCAGCAGGGACGCGATCATCGCCTCGTTGGACGGACAGGACGATCTGCGGTTTGAGTGCCATGTCATGCGCGATGGAAATCCCGAGTGGGAGCATATCAATATCATCTGCCTGGAGAGAAAAGAGGGCAGAGCGGTCAAAGTGCTGCTGATCCGCCAGGTGATCACGGAGGTCAAGGAGAAAGAACTGCGCATCCAGAGGGAAATGTCACAGGCGAACCGGAAGGAGAGGCAGTACAGGATAGCCATCACCTCCAATTCTTTCTGTACATTTGAATTTAATCTGACACAGGATCTGATCGAGAACGATATTCTGCGCGATGCCGGAGGAGAGCAGATATCTCTGCTGGAGAAAGTGGAACTCAGTGCGCCCTGCAGAGCCTCCCTCTGCTTTGAGAAGTGGAAGTCCTTTGTGGCAGGGGAATCGATGGAAGAGTACGGCAGAGTGGTAAATGTGGAATACCTGAAAAAACATTTCGAGCAGGGAGAAGCAGAGATCGCCATTGACTTTTGGGGGAAGGTATCCGGCGGAGAGAGGATGTGTGTACGCCAGACATTTATTATGACCAGGGATTACGATACGGACGATATCATGGTCATGGTCGTATCCAAGGATATTACGGAACAGGTGCAGAAGCAGTCAGAGCAGACGCAGGCGCTGCAGGACGCGCTGATGCAGGCTCAGCACGCAAACCAGGCGAAGACCACTTTCCTCTCCAATATGTCGCATGATATCCGAACCCCCATGAACGCGATCATCGGTTTTGCCACGATCGCCGCCAGTCATATCAACAATAAGGATCAGGTGCAGGACTGCCTGCAGAAAGTGCTTTCTTCCAGCAACCACCTGTTGAGCCTGATCAATGATATCCTGGACATGAGCCGGATAGAGAGCGGTAAGGTGCAGATCAAGGAACAGGAATGCAATATCTCCGAACTGATGCACAATCTGGTCAATATCATCCAGCCGCAGGTGAAGGCAAAACAGCTGGAACTGTTTATCGATACTTTTGAAGTGAAAAATGAGGATGTGATCGCAGATCCACTGAAACTGAACCAGGTGTTCATCAATCTGATGAGCAACGCGGTCAAATATACGCCGGCAGGCGGTACGGTGACTTTTCGCATTATCCAGAAGACTACCTTCCGCCATGGTTACGGGGACTACAGTTTTATCATCAAAGATAATGGCATCGGTATGTCCCAGAAGTTTGTGAAGCATGTTTTTGATCCCTTTGAGCGGGAGGTCACGGCGACTCAGAGCGGCATCCAGGGCACCGGGCTTGGCATGGCGATCACAAAGAATATCGTGGAGATGATGAACGGCACGATCAGTGTGGAGAGCGAGCTGGGGAAAGGGAGTACTTTTACGGTTGAGTTGTCTCTGAAACTGCAGGATATCGAAAAGAGCGGCGTGCAGATCAAAGAACTGGAGGGACTCAGGGCATTAGTGGTGGATGACGACTTAAATACCTGCGACAGTGTGAGCAAGATGCTGCAGCAGATTGGCCTGCGGTCCGAGTGGACAACGTCCGGCAGGGAGGCGGCGTACCGCGCTAAGCTTGCCTGCGAGGAGGGAGACCCCTACCACACCTATATTATCGACTGGCAGATGCCGGAATTGAGCGGTGTAGAGACTGCCAGAAGGATCAGACAGTCCATAAAGAGTGATGCGCCGATCATCATCCTGACCGCCTACGACTGGACGGATATTGAGGATGAGGCGAGGGAGGCGGGTGTGACTGCATTCTGCGCGAAGCCGTTGTTTATGTCTGACCTGAAGTCCGCGCTTTTGTCGGTGAACAATCTGGTCGGAAAGAAAGAGCAGGAGGCTGCGCCCTGGACGTTGGCTGATTTTGGCGGCAGGCGGATCCTGCTGGTGGACGATGTGGAACTGAACCGGGAGATCGCGGAGGTGATCCTGACGGAATCAGGATTTGTGGTGGAGACGGCACCGGATGGGACGGATGCGGTATCCATGGTGGAAAAAGCGGAGGAAGGATACTATGATGCGATCCTGATGGATGTGCAGATGCCGATCATGGACGGATATGAGGCGACCAGAGCGATCCGGAAACTCCCCAGGGAGGATGTGAAAAATCTGCCGATCATCGCCATGACAGCCAACGCGTTGGAGGAGGACAAGGAAGCCGCCTTAAAGAACGGTATGAACGCACATCTGGCAAAACCGCTGGAGATGGGGACATTTATCGCGCTCTTGCAGAAGTTTGTAAAGTGATAAAGACGATGCGAAGATCGATGAGACAACAGTGAAGCCGGATGGCTGAAAGAAATAGTCAGAAATGATTAAGAAAATGCTGGTAACGTAAAGGTATCGGCATTTTTAATGCGCAGGCCCGTGCAGAGGAAGTATACCGCTAAGGCGGCGCACGGACCGCGCGGCGAGCAGGGGAAGAGGGCGCGTCCCTGCTTGATTTTACAAAATGTTTACAGCATGGTTTCGGTATGATAGAATACAGATTTGGGATGGCAGATGTGGAACTGGAAAACGGTATATGCCGGTACAGCACCCGGAGAATTGGGGCGCGCAAGGCGGTCGGAAATTTCTCTGCAGGTAATGGCGCTGTGCCGGCAAATTCGGAACTGGAATAGGAAAACGGAAGATGAAAAAGAAACTGCTTGGATATTATGATTATACGGTGATACTGACATACTGCGGGATGCTGTTTGCGTTCTGCGGGATATTGCAGGCGATAAAGGGCGATTACTGGAATGCGGTGCTTTCCCTGATGTTTGCGGGGATCTGTGACATGTTTGACGGGGCGGTGGCATCCACAAAGGAGAGGGACAGAGAGGAAAAGAGATTCGGGATTCAGATAGATTCCCTCAGCGATCTGATCAGTTTCGGCGTACTGCCGGGAATCTTTGTCTATATGATATCCGGGCAGAATGGGCTTGTGGGGGTCATTTCCGCGCTGTTTGTCTTATGTGCGCTGATCAGGCTGGCGTATTTTAATGTGCTGGAGGAGGAGCGGCAGAGTCTGACGACGGAGTGCAGGAAAAGCTATCTGGGTATTCCCGTGACCAATGTCGCGATACTGCTGCCCGCCTGTTATCTGCTGTTCGACCACAGGATCATGAAGAGCGTGATCTGTTTCCCGGTGCTTCTCTTGCTTCTCGGTATCGGTTTTCTTGTGCCCGTCAGGATAAAAAAGCCCGGTGTGGTCGGGAAGGCGGCGATCGTGATGGTGGGGCTTTTGGAGGCGGCATTTATGTTGTTTTTTATGAGATGGGATATGATGTGATATGAGAGAGTCTTTTCTGTTAAGATTTCTGTACGGAACCATTCCCGGCAGGGCAGTTTTAAAGCTTCTGGTACAGCCGCGTGCCTCAAAATTGGGGGGGCGGCTTCTTTCATCCCGGATCTCACGGCTGGCTGTCCCGTATTATATCAGGAAATTTCATATTGATATGACGGACATCGAGGTGCCGAGAGGGGGCTTTTGTTCCTTCAACGCCTTTTTTACCAGAAAGAGGAAGCATGCCTGCTTTGACCTGGCGTATGATCATCTGATCAGCCCCTGCGACGGGTATCTGACGATCGCGGCAATCGGGGACGGAACTGTCTTTTCAATTAAAAACACGGCGTTTTCGCTGGAGGATCTGCTGGGCGATGAAGTACTTGCCGCAAAATTCGGAGGGGGATACGCTTTTGTGTTCCGGCTGACGCCGGCGGAGTACCACAGGTACTGTTATGCGGCGGACGGCACGATTGTCCGCGCGAAAAGGATCTCGGGAAAGCTGCACTGCGTCCGCCCCATCGCGCTCCGAAAGATACCGGTGTTTGTGCAGAACAGCAGGGAATACCAGGTGATCCGCACCGAACATTTCGGGACGATGATTCAGATGGAGATCGGCGCGCTGCTTGTGGGAAAAATAAAAAACGACAGAAGATATCTGAAAAAAGGCTGCGTGCAGGCGGGGGAGGAGAAGGGCTATTTTGAGTTCGGCGGCTCCACCGTCATGCTGCTCTTACAAAAAGACACGGTGTCCCCCAACCCGGCGCTGTATGGCAGAGCGGACCGGGAGGGGGAGAGGAAGGTGCGTATGGGAGAGTTTATCGCGGGCGCCTCACCTCTCAAATCCGTGCACCCAGTCGGAAAACAGGTAGTAAAACAGATAGATGGCTGAACTGATGCTCCAGGTCAGCGGATATGCCCAAAATACATAGCGGATCTCGCCGGTCAGCTCCATCACCGCCAGGATGTAGCCGATCCGCAGGACGCACCACACGGAGAGCATGACGATCATCGGCACAAATGCCTTTCCGGCGCCCCGGCATACGGCGGCGATGGAGTGGGAGAAGGCGAGCAGACAGTAGAACAGCGCCACGATGCGCGCCTGTGTCACGCCATACCTGATCACGCCGGAGGAGGGGTCAAACAGTCCGATAAGCTGCGGCGCAAAAACATAGTAGAGGATGCCGATGGCTTCCGCCAGCAAAACAGCCGAGAGGATCGAAAAGCGGGCGCCCTTTTTGGCACGGTCGTACTGTCTTGCGCCCAGATTCTGGCTGATAAAGGTGGTCGCCGCCATATTGAAGCTTGTGACGGGCAAAAAGGCAAACCCCTCGATCTTGCAGTGGACGCCGTAGCCTGCCATGGCAAGCCTGCCGAAGGAATTGATCTGGGACTGGACGATCACGTTGGCGAAAGCGATCACAGAGTTCTGTACGCCGGATGGCAGCCCGTAATTTACTATTTCAAGCAGTATATCTCTATGAAAACGTATCTTTTTCAGTTCTACCGTATAAATATTTCCTTTTTGCAGCAGATATGCCATACACAGAGCCACGCTTGCCGCCTGGGAGATGACCGTAGCCACAGCCGCCGACCAGACGCCCCAGTGGAATCCGCCGATAAATAACAGGTCCAACAGGATGTTCACGAGGGAGGAGAAGATCAGGTAATACAGGGGGCGCCTGCTGTCCCCCAGGGCATTCATGATACTGCAGCAGATATTGTACATGACGATGGCGAAGGCGCCGAGGAAGTAGTAGCGGAAATACTCCACGGCTTCCGGCATGACTTCCGGGTCTGTCTGCATCCAGGTCAGGAAAAGGGGCGTAAAGATCACGCCGATGACGGTGAGGAGGATGCCGCTTGCCGCGCCGAAAGCCATCATCGTGTGGATGGAGCGGGACACCTGCTTTTCGTCCTTCGCGCCGAAATACCTGGAGATCACCACGCCGCCGCCCATCGCCACGCCCATGAAGAAGCTGACCAGCAGAAAGATCAGGTTTCCCGAGGAGGTGACTGCAGCCAGGGCGTTCGTGCCGAGATACCTGCCTACGATAAAAGCGTCAGCAGTGTTGTATAACTGCTGGAATACCTGGCTCAAAAAGACCGGCATTGCAAAGCCGAGCATCAGGGAATAGGGACTTCCCGAGGTCATGTCCAGTACGTTTGATGAGGGTTTTTCTCCGGTGTTTTTTGAAAGATGCATCGCGGCGCTCCTGAAAAATGTTTTTTATGTCTGTTCATCTATACTTTATCCTTTTTGCCGTTATATATCAACTCTTATTTATGAGGTTTGTCCGGCAGAGTGAAGTAGTTTGATCAGAACTTTTTCAATTATTCTGCAATATTTCTCTCCCCTCCTCCGTCTAATAGACAAACAGGTGACAGCGGAGAGGAATCGCCGGGGAGATCCTGTGAGGCGACATACGAGAGAAAGGAGAGAAAACAGGTGGAGCTTCTTGTCAAAAAGGCGAAAAGAGGAGATGCCGAAGCCTTTATCACGCTGATGGAAGAAAACAAGCAGAGCATGTACAAGGTTGCCAGGGGATTTCTGCGCAGTGAGGAGGATGCGGCGGACGCGATGGCGGAGACAGTCTTAAACTGTTATGAGAAGATCGGCTGCCTGAAAGAAAGTGCTTATTTCAAAACCTGGATGATCCGGATCCTGATCAACAACTGCAAGGACATTCTGCAGAGGCAGAGACGGCAGATGCCGGCGGAGGACATACCGGAGAGGGAGGATGAAAGATACGGGGACGGGATATCGGAATTTCGGGAACTGATCGAGCCCCTGGGCGAGCAGGACCGCAGTATCTTTACCTTATATTATGTCTATGGAATGAAGGTGAGGGAGATCGCATCTTATATGGAGATGAAGGAAAGCACTGTTTTGAGCCGTTTGAAACGGGGGCGTGAGGCGTTGCGGGACGAAATGTCGGGCAGTTATGTGAAAGGAGGGCGCCTATGAGGGACAGCAGAGAGACATATACGGGCAGAAGGAAGCCGTCTGTGGAGAGTGGCGGATGGGCGTACGCTGATGAGAGGAGGGCGTCTGTGAAAAACGGCAGGGAGGAGATCCTTCCGCAGGTTGTGGAGGACAGACTGCAGGAGGCATATGAGCAGATTCGGAGAGGAGAGATCAGGCAGATGAACAGACAGACAGATTTGGATATGGAGGATTCTTACAGGGGACGATCGAACCGGAAAAGAAAGATGACCGGGCGGAAGGGAAGAGGAGCCGGGAAGTCCGGCAGAAGTTTTGCCGGCGCGGCGGCGGTGCTGGCGCTTGTCATATTCATCCCCTCGGCGGTCTACGCGGCGGTAGTCTATTTTCAGAAGAGTGAACACCGGGAGGGCGATGCGCTCACCTACGAGTTTGCGCTGAACTATGAGCTGACGCCGGGAGAGTACCGGGTGAAGGCGGATTATATTCCGGAAGGGTTCGCGGATGATGAGGACGGCGACGGGAAGTATTACGGGGAAAATGAGGAGTGGATCACGATCATGCCGATCTACACCACGGCGGAGCTTGACAGGATAAACAATGAGATCACGTTAAGCGGTATCGATGAAGTGAAACACACTGAGCTGAGCGGCATGGAGGCGGATGTGGTCACGCCCGGGGATGCGGAGAGGAACCGGTCCAACACCCACATCTTCCTGTTCAATGAGGAGGAAGGATATGTGCTGCAGATCGTGGCGGGATACGGGATCGACAAAAAGGAACTTCTGAAATTTTCGGATTCCCTGCATGTTGAGAGGATCGGCGACGGAAGTTATGAGACGGAGGAGGAGAAGGCAAAGAGGCAGCAGGAGGAAGCAGACAGCGCCTCCGCCATGCTGGAAGGCGAAAAGAGATGGGACGCACTGATGGCGCTCGGGATTCCGGAGGAGAAGATATATGGAGTGGGAGAAGAGCTCAGGGTGGAGAACTATGATCAGCCCTGCGGGTTTACCGTGACGGACTACGCCTTTGTGGACAGCATGGAGGGATTTGCGGAGGAGAATTTCTTTGACTTTACCAGGTTTGAAGGCTGGCTGAACGGGGATAAGACGCTGCGCCCCTATTTAAGACAGCATTTGGATAAAGAAGGCGCGGTGATCTCGGAGGAACAGGCGGAACAGGAATTTCTGCGGGTGGATCTGAAGGTGCACAGCTATGTCGATGCCGACCCGGATGTCGCCCTGGACTTTGCGCTGCAGTATGTGACGAAGACCGAGGACGGGGGACTCACATGGGCGGAGGACAGCTATGAGCCCGTGCCGTCGGAGGAGTACTTCCTGCAGATGGACGACAGTTCTGTATGGTTTGACAAGGCGGTCCATGTAAACGGCGGGGAGAGAAGCCACTTTTTCTTCCGGGATATGAAAGCCGGCGAGGAGCTTGAGTACACGCTGCTCTTCGTGGTGGATAAGGACAGGGAAGAGGATTTCCTGCTCTACCCGAGGAGCGTCAACAACGACCTGTGGCAGACGGAATCCATGACCGCGGAGGAGATCAGGGACGGGCTGGAAGGGTATATCAGCCTGCAAAAATAAAAAAAATGTAAAAAAATTTTTAATAAATTTTTAAGATAAAATAATTGGCGTATTTTGTAGATGGATGAAAAATCCATACAAGATATGGTAGAAAAAGAAAGGACATTTTGTAAAAAGGCTTACAAAATGTCTTTTTTTACGCTTTTAGCGGGAAGGGCGGGGGCTTGCCAAACGGGGTAAAGTAGAGTAGAATGACATAAAAGTGGAGTGAAATGGAGCATAAGTGTTTAGAAGTGGTGAAGAAAAGGTGATGCCGTATGTTTATGGGTGAATATGACCATAGCACCGATGCAAAAGGCAGGCTTTTCGTCCCTTCCAGGTTCCGCGAAGAGCTGGGAAAGAAATTCGTGGTGACGAAGGGGCTGGACGGCTGTCTGTTTGCCTACGGCGAAGAGGAGTGGCACCGCGTGGAGGAAGGCATCAAAAATTTACCGCTGACAAGCAAAAACGGCAGACAGTTCATCCGGTTTTTCTTCGCGGGAGCTGCCGAGGTGGAAGCCGACGGACAGGGGAGGATACTGATCCCGGCGAAACTGCGCGAATACGCGGGTATCACGAAAGAGGTGGTGTCTGTGGGCGTGGGCACGAAGGTGGAGATCTGGAGCAGGGAGCGTTACGAGAGCATGGAGACATCCTTCGAGGAGATGGATGATGTGATGGAGGAACTATCGGGGATGGGAATTCGGTTGTAGTCTGTTAAACATCGGCGTTTGGCAGGGCTGCCGCAGGAATATTTCCGGTTGTTCCGCCGGACTGAAGTAAGTACAAGATCAGCATGATCGTCCGGGAAATGAAAGACAGGAGAAAAAAGTGGAGTTCAAACACTATTCAGTGCTGCTGAGAGAGACAATCGAACAGCTTCAGGTTAAGCCGGACGGTATTTATCTGGACGGGACGCTGGGCGGAGGCGGACATGCTTTGGAAGTCGCGAAAAAGCTCTCGGACAGAGGGCGGCTTTTCGGCGTTGACCAGGATGAGGCGGCGATCGAGGCGGCGTCAAAGAGGCTGGAGGCATACGGCGGCAGGGTGATGATCCTTCGGAACAATTACCGCAATGCGGTGGCGGTGCTGAAGGAACTTGGCGTTGACGGTGTCGACGGGATCGTTTTGGACCTGGGGGTGTCCTCCTATCAGTTTGACACGGCGGAAAGAGGATTTTCTTACCGCCATGACACGGCGCTCGATATGCGGATGGATCAGAGGAGCCCACTGAGTGCGAAAGAGATCGTAAACGGTTATCCGGAAAGCGAACTGTTTCATATTATAAAGAACTACGGAGAAGAGCCTTTTGCTAAAAATATAGCCAAACATATTGTAAGAGAAAGAGAAAAGAAGGAGATAACAACAACTTTTGAACTGAACGAGATCATCAGAAACGCCATTCCTGCCAGAATGCGGCAGGGTGGCGGCCACCCTTCCAGGAGAACCTACCAGGCGCTGCGGATCGAATGCAATCACGAACTGGAAGTGCTGCGGGATTCCCTGGATGATATGATCGCTTTTTTGAAGCCGGGGGGAAGGATCTGCATCATTACATTTCATTCCCTGGAGGATCGGATCGTCAAGACGGCGTTCCGCATAAACGAGTCCCCCTGTATCTGTCCGCCGGAGTTCCCGGTGTGCACCTGCGGCAGGGTGTCAAAGGGGAGGGTGATCACGAAAAAACCGATTCTTCCGTCCGCGGAGGAACTGGAGATGAACAGCAGATCAAAGAGCGCGAAGCTGCGCGTATTCGAGCGGGAGGCGGCCGGACAGGAGCCCTGAGGACGGTGAGAGGGATCGTGGGACAAAGCAGGATCCATGCACAGAGCGCCTGAAAGGAAAAGATCCCGCACAGGACAGGGAAAGCGAGGAAGAGAAATTGGCACAGAGAAGAAAAAACATAAATACTCGCAGATGCGATATGCCGAGAAAAACCGCATATCTGGAAGGCAGCGCGGCAAGACAGCTCAAAGAAGGCTATGATACAAGGAAGGTGCCGCGCAAAAAGCGCCTGAGCAACGCGACGAGAAAAAACAGGGAGAGGGCATTCCACATGAATCCGGGATACGTGCTCTTTCTGTCGGCGGCGCTGGCTTTTGCTGTTGTGACGCTGTGCGGTTATATAGATCTGCAGTCGGATATCACCAATCAGGTCAATATGATCTCCGAAATGGAATCCAGGTACAACAACCTGAAGCTGACAAATGATGAGGAGTACAACCGGATCAACAGCAGTATCGATCTGGAGCAGATCAAAGCTGTTGCGATCGGGGAACTCGGCATGACCTACGCCAGAGAAGGACAGATCATCAGCGTGGAGGACTCTGAGACGGACTATGTGCGTCAGACGGATACGCTTGACTAGTACTGCATTGCGGAAATAACGGTGAAAATAGTACTAGTAATCCGTACCGCAGAGGGGTTTTATTTTGCCGTATCAGCCGGGGGTATCCGTGAGAGGCGGCCGGCGGAGGACGGCGCTGGAAAGGAAAAGGATCTTTGGCAAAACTGAGAGAGAGAAAAAAGATAAAGGCGACAGAGCGGAAGTTCACATTGCGCATGCAGAAGAAGCTGGTGGTACTGTTTTTTTTAGTACTGTCAGCTTTCGTAGGACTTAGCATAAAACTGTTTTATATTGGAAAAGATAACGGCAAGGAGTATGAGAAGCAGGTGCTCTCGCAACAGCAGTATGATTCCACTACTCTGCCTTTCAAGCGCGGGGACATCCTGGACAGAAACGGTACGGTGCTTGCCACCAGCGAGAGAGTGTACAATTTGGTCGTGGATGCCAAGCTGGTGCTTGAGAAGGATGATTATCTGCAGCCCACCGTGAACGCGCTGCGCTCCTGCTTTCCGGATTTGGACCAGACGGAGTTAAATCAGTATCTGCAGGAGAATAAGGAAAAGGAAAAAAACCAGAGAGCACAGTACAAGATCTTTTTAAAGCAGCTCACCTATGAACAGATCGAGCCTTTCCTCGACCTGGAGGAGGATGCGGAGAAAGGGAAGAACATCAAGGGAGTCTGGTTCGAGAAGGAGTACAGAAGATATTATCCCAACGGCAGCCTTGCCAGCGATGTGATCGGTTTTATCACGGAGGACAACAAAGGGACTTTCGGCCTGGAGGAATATTACAATGATATTTTAAACGGCAGCACAGGCAGGGAATACGGCTATCTGAATGATGACTCGATCCTGGAGAGGACGGTAAAGCCGGCGGTGGATGGCTATACCGCGGTCAGTACCATAGACGCCAACATACAGAGTATTGCAGAAAAATACTTAAATAAGTTTATGGAAGAGTATAAGGATAACGCCAGGGAGGGGCTGGGCGCCGACAACGCGGCGTGCATCATGATGGAGGTGGATACCGGAAACGTCATCGCCATGGCGAGTGCGCCGGGGTTTGATCTGAACAACCCCAAAGATATCAGTGCGCTGTACACGCCGGAAGAGATCGCGGCGATGGAGGCGGACGGTACGATATATGACGCCTACAATCAGTTGTGGCGCAACTACTGTATCTGTGATACCTATGAGCCGGGGTCCACGATCAAACCCTTTACGGTGGCGTGTGCACTGGACTGCGGAGCGATTACGGGGAACGAGACATATTTGTGCACCGGCAAGCGGGAGATCGGCGGCTGGCCCATCGGCTGCCATAATACCTGGGGAGACGGGGAGATCACTGTTAAGCAGGCGGTAGAGAAATCCTGTAACGTGGCGCTGATGTATATAGCGGAGGCGGCAGGGAAAAATGCGTTCTGCGATTACCAGCACAGTTTCAATTTCGGATTGAAGACAAATATCGATTTGGCGGGGGAGGCGCGGACGGCGGGACTGATCTATTACACGGACAGCATGGGACCGACGGAACTTGCCACCAACTCTTTCGGACAGTCTTTTAATGTGACAATGATCCAGATGATCACAGGCTTTTGCTCGCTGATAAACGGTGGAAATTATTACGAGCCCCACATGGTGAGCAGGATCATCAGCCAGGACGGCTCCACAGTGCAGACGATCGAGCCCCGTGTGCTGAAACAGACGATATCGCCCAGTGTCAGCAATACGATCATCGACTACTGTAACGGCGTTGTGACGGAGGGAACCGGTGTGACGGCAAGGCCCGCGGGCTATGCCATCGGCGGCAAGACTGGAACGGCGGAGACGCTGCCCCGTGACAACAATGAATATGTGGTCTCCTTTATGGGATATGCGCCTGCGGATGATCCGCAGATCGCCATCTATGTTGTGGTGGACAGGCCGAATGTGGGTGACCAGGATGACGCGAAGTTCGCGACGAAGTTAGTACGCAGCATTCTGACGGAGGCGTTGCCTTATCTGGGAATCTTTATGACGGAAGAGGTGACGGAGGAGGAGCAGGCGGAACTGGATGCGCTGAATCTGGAAAACACAAACTATTACAGGCAGCAGGCGGTCTCCGGCAATGATATCCCTCCTCTGGAAACGGAGGAAGGAGGAGAGGCAGGAGAGGGCGAAGGCGCGGCAGGCAGCCCCGGAGAGGGTGCGGAGGACACCGGGACGACGGGAGGAGATGGAGATACGGCAGGTGACGGAAACGAAGGAGCCGGCGCCGCGGGCGGAGAGGAAGCGGGCGGAACTGGCACCGCGGGCGGAGAAGGCGGTTTTGTGCCGGAGATCTGGAAGACTTTTGACAGGGATCCTGACACCGGCAACTATATCGATCCAAACACCGGGCACCAGATAGACCCGGAGACGGGACATGACCTGGACGCGGGTTCCTTGATCGGTTCGGGGATCAAAGTGGCGGGAAGCGATTCGCCTGAGAGCACGGATCCCCGCTGATATGCATATTTTATCCGCGGCGGACATAAAGTATAACAAGAGCAGTCTGTGGTTTTCTTTATGTCAAATAAAAACAAGACCTATAACAGAAAAAAAGTCGTGGTGCTGTTTTTTTTCTGTGCTGTCACTTTTTTTCTGCTGTTTGTAAGACTGATCGATCTGATGATCTTTCAGTCCGGATACTATACGGATAAGAGTACGCAGCTCCATGAGAGAGAGCGTTCGATCAAGGCGGCGAGAGGGAGGATACTGGACCGGAACGGCATTGTGCTGGCGGACAATAAGACAGTCTGTACGATCTCAGTGATCCATTCTCAGATCGAGGATAAGGAGGCGGTGATATCCTTCCTGAGCCGGAAGTTGGAACTCTCGGAGGATTTTGTCAGAAAACGGGTGGAGAAATACTCCTCCATGGAGAGGATACGGAGCAATGTGCCGAAGGAGCTGGGCGATGAGATCAGGGAAGCGGATCTGCCCGGCGTGAAAGTGGATGAGGATTACAAGCGGTACTACCCTTACGATGCGCTCGCCTCCAAGGTGTTAGGGTTTACAGGCGGCGACAATCAGGGAATCATCGGGCTGGAAGTGATCTATGATGAGGTATTGAGCGGCGAGGAGGGGACGATACTGACGCTGACTGATGCCGCCGGCATTGAACTGGAGGCTGCAAGTGAACACCGGAAGGAACCGGTGCCCGGCAATGACCTTGTCATCAGCATGGATTATAATATCCAGAGTTATGCCACCCAGCTGGCGAAGCAGGTGATGGCGACCAAGGAGGCAGACAGGGTATCGCTGATCGTGATGAACCCGCAAAACGGCGAGATCATGGCTATGGTAGATGTGCCGGAGTTCAATCTGAATGAGCCCTATACGCTCACGCCGGAGTATGAGGCGCTGCGGGCGAAGGAGGAAGCCAGGAAGCAGGCGGCAAAGGAGGCGAAGGCAGCGCGGAATGCCGGAGAGGAAAGCGCGGAGGAAACAGAGCCTGAAAAGCCGAAGTCCGAGGAAGAACTGAGGCAGGAAAAGCTGAACGGCATGTGGCGAAACGGCTGTATCAATGATACCTATGAGCCCGGTTCGACATTCAAAGTAATCACTGCGGCGGCAGCTCTGGAGACCGGCTGTGTGACATTGTCGGACACTTTCAGCTGCCCCGGTTTTATCGTGGTGGATGACAGGCGGATACGCTGTCATAAAGTGGGCGGCCACGGCGCCGAGGATTTCACAAAAGGTATCTGCAATTCCTGCAACCCTGTGTTTGTCACGCTGGGGCTTCGGGTGGGGGCCGACAGGTATTACGACTGCCTGAAGCAGTTCGGGCTGTTGGAGAGAACAGGCGTCGATCTGCCCGGCGAGGCGGGGACGATCATGCATCAGAAGGACGCCATAGGCAACGTGGAACTTGCCACCATGTCCTTCGGGCAGTCCTTTCAGATCACGCCGCTGCAGCTCGCCACCACGGTATCTTCCCTTGTCAACGGGGGGAGACGGATCACACCTCATCTTGCGGTAAAAGCGGTGGATGAGAAGGGAACCCAGGTGGAGAGTTTTGAGAAGCAGTCCGGCAGGCAGATCGTGTCGGAGGAGACATCCGAGACGATGCAGATGCTGCTGGAAAAGGTGGTCTCCGAGGGCGGCGGTTCCAAAGCGCAGATCGAGGGCTACAGCATTGGCGGAAAGACTGCCACAAGTCAGACGCTGCCCAGGGGGAGCGGCAGGTACATTGCCTCTTTCGTGGGTTTTTCCCCGGCGGATGATCCCGAAGTGCTCGCGCTGGTAGTGATCCATTCTCCTCAGGGAACTTACTATGGCGGACAGATCGCTGCGCCGGTGATCCGACAGCTTTTTGAAAATGTGCTTCCCTATTTGGAAAAATAAGCTTATAATCGGTATAGAAAAAATAAGCTGAGGAGAGGCTGTAGCCATGAGACAAACTGTTATTTTACCGGTAATCATATCTTTTGCGGTCAGCGCCCTGCTTGGGCCGGTCGTCATTCCCTTCCTGCGCAGACTGAAAGTCGGACAGACGGTCAGGGATGAGGGACCGAAGCAGCACCTGAAAAAGAACGGTACGCCCACCATGGGCGGTATCCTGATCATGATAGCGGTGGTCGTCACATCGCTGCTCTATGTGAAGGACTTCCCGAAGATCATCCCGATCCTGTTTCTGACGCTGGGGTTCGGGCTGATCGGCTTTGTGGACGATTATATCAAGGTGGTGCTGAAGCGCTCCATGGGGCTTCGGGCGTGGCAGAAAATGCTGGGGCAGTTTGTGGTGACGGGTATCTTTGCCTTTTATATTACCAACTATACGGATGTGGCGCTTGCCATGAAGATTCCCTTCTGGTCGGGTCATTATCTGGATTTTGGTATATTTAATATACCTGTACTGTTTTTTATTGTGATCGGGACGGTAAACGGGACCAATTTCACCGACGGCCTGGACGGCCTGGCGTCTTCCGTCACGGTGATTGTTGCCACCTTCTTCACGGTGGTGGCGATCGGGATGGGGAGCGGCATCGAGCCCATCACCTGCGCCGTTGTGGGCGCACTACTCGGATTTTTGCTGTTTAACGTCTACCCGGCGAGCGTGTTTATGGGAGATACGGGCTCCCTGGCGCTGGGCGGCTTTGTGGCGGCGACGGCGTATATGCTGCAGATGCCGCTGTTTATCGCGATCGTCGGGTTTATCTATCTGGCGGAGGTGCTGTCGGATATTCTGCAGGTAAGCTATTTTAAGATGACAGGCGGAAAGCGGATCTTTAAGATGGCGCCGATCCATCATCACTTTGAACTCTGCGGCTGGTCTGAGACGCGGGTGGTGACGGTGTTCTCCATCGTGACCGCGATCCTCTGCCTCATCGCCTATGCGGGGATCTGAAAACCTGAAGAGCCATGCAGCAGGAAAAAGCGTCAGTTCGTGCAGGCTTGCCTGCTGAGAACTGAGGATTATTGCTGCTATAGGGCGAACAGCCGCATCGAAAAGGAGCGAAGCGAATTTGAGATGTCATGGCGGAAAAAGCAGGAAAAAGCGTCAGTTCGTGCAGGCTTGCCTGCTGAAAAATGAGGATTATTGCTGCTATAGGGCGAACAGCCGCATCGAAAAGGAGCAAAGCGAATTTGAGATGGCATGGCGCGGAGGCTGAAGAAGTATGAGAAAGGATAAAAGTATCATGAGACTGGCGGGAAGAAAAGTATTGGTGGCCGGCTGCGGAAAGAGCGGCATCGGGGCCGCCGTATTTTTACTGCAGGAGGGTGCCGATCCGATTCTGTTTGATGAGAGTGAAAGGCTGACGGAAGAGGAAGTGAGAGAGAACCTCCGGAGAAAGATGAGGGAACTGGGGATCCATGAGGGCACAGAAACCGGGGAAGAGGGGAAAACAGGCTCCTCCGGGGATCTTGCGGCGGCTGAGGCGGATCCGGTACATAAAAATGAAGCCGGGGTGACAGTGGCTTTAAGGGAACTGCCCGCGGGAATAAGAGAGGAAGTAAAGCTTCTGGTGCTGAGCCCGGGCGTACCGGCGGATACGCCTTTTGTGGAAAGTTTCCGGGAGAGGGGCATACCGGTCTGGGGTGAGATCGAGTTGGCATACCAGAGGGAACAGGGGCATGTCATAGCCATTACCGGAACCAACGGAAAGACAACAACGACCACTCTCGTCGGGGAGATCATGAAGCGGCATTTTGAGACATCCTTTGTGATGGGGAATATCGGTTATCCCTATACGGATATCGCGGAAAGGACCACGAAGCATTCTGTGACGGTGGGTGAGATCAGCAGCTTTCAGCTGGAGACCATAGAAAGCTTTCATCCGAGAGTGTCTGCGATCCTGAATATCACGCCGGATCATCTGAACCGCCATCATACGATGGAGAATTACATAGCGGCGAAGAACAACATTACAAGAAATCAGGGAAAAGACGATTTCTGTATCCTGAACTATGACAATGAGGAGACCAGAAAACTCGGGGGCATATGTCCGGCAAAAGTGCTGTATTTTTCGTCCAGACAGGAGCTGAAAGAGGGCGCTTTCCTGCGCGGGGAGCAGATCTGTCTTGCCCGGGACGAAAAGACGGAAGAACTGATGAACATCCATGATATGAAACTGGTGGGGCTCTGCAATGTGGAGAACGTGATGGCTGCCATCCTGATCTCGGAGGCGATGGGGATCCCGTGGGAGGAATACCTGGAAGTAATCAGACAGTTTAAGGCGGTGGAGCATCGGATCGAATTTGTGGAGGAGGTAAGGGGCGTGGCCTACTACAATGACTCCAAAGGGACGAACCCGGATGCGGCTATCCAGGCAATACGCGCCATGAGCAGGCCTACGATCCTGATCGGGGGCGGATATGATAAAGGCAGCACTTACGATGAGTGGATAGAAGCCTTTGCGGGGAAGGTAAAGCTGCTTGTGCTGATCGGACAGACGAAGGAGAAGATAGCTGCCTGCGCACGGGCGCACGGATTTGAGGATATCATTTTTGCGGAGGCTTTTGAGGATGCCTTCCGATGCTGTGTGGAACATGCGGGACCGGGGGATGCGGTGCTGCTATCCCCGGCGTGCGCAAGCTGGGGGATGTTCCCCAACTATGAGGAGCGGGGCAGGATATTTAAAGAATCGGTATATCGGGAAAAAGAGAGGGCATAGATGGCGACAAGGTTCAGAACCGTTCAGGGGGGAGCGAGGCAATCGAATAACGAGACATATTTTGATTACAGTCTGCTGTTTACGGTTTTGTTTCTGATAGGATTCGGGCTGATGATGATCTACTCCAGCAGTTCCTACAAGGCGAATCTGGATTATGACGACAGTGCGTATTTCCTGAAAAAACAGCTGCAGGCGGCTGTTCTCGGAATTGCGGGGATGATCATAGTCTCCAGGATACCCTATCATTTCTGGGAGAAGCTTGCGGTGCCGGCGTATATCGTATCGGCGGCGCTGATCCCGCTTGTCCTGACGCCTCTCGGGTATTCCTCCCACGGCGCAAGGCGCTGGATCAGGATCCTGGGCATCTCCCTGCAGCCCGCGGAGGTGGCGA
The DNA here is from genome assembly GCA_910584915.1 of uncultured Lachnospiraceae bacterium. Taxonomy (GTDB): domain Bacteria; phylum Bacillota; class Clostridia; order Lachnospirales; family Lachnospiraceae; genus 1XD8-76. Next base: position 142,052 of record CAJUDM010000007.1, on the reverse strand, counting down.
AGTTAGGCATGGTCATCTTTCTCGCCTGTCTTGTGTGCAAGATGGGAAGGCGGATACGGAGCACCAAAGGGCTGATCGCCCTGATGATACCGCCGGGGGTCATCGCGGTGATGGTCTGGAAGATCACACAGAATATGAGTTCTGCGATCATTATCCTGGGGATCGCGATGCTGATGATCTTTGTGGCAAGTCCGGATTACAAAAGGTTTATCGTCATGGCGATCCTCGGGATCAGCGGAGCGGCGCTCATTGTCTTTGCCATCGTCAAAGTGGCGGAATCCCCGGAACTGACGGAGAAGCTGGGGTTTCGCGGGCTGCGTATCCTGGCGTGGCTCAATCCCGAGGCGTATGCGGATGACAAGGGCTTCCAGACACTGCAGGCGCTCTATGCCATCGGTTCCGGAGGAATCTTCGGAAAGGGGCTGGGGGAGAGCATACAGAAACTCGGTTTTTTGCCGGAGGCGCAGAATGACATGATATTCTCCATCATCTGCGAGGAACTGGGGCTTTTTGGAGCGGTGGCAGTGATCCTTCTGTTCCTGCTTCTGATCTGGCGCTGTATGATCATTGCCAACAATGCCCCCGACCTGTTCGGCGCGCTGCTGGTGGTGGGGGTGATGGGGCACCTGGCGATCCAGGTGATCCTGAATATCGCGGTGTGTACCAGTGTGATCCCGAATACCGGGATATCACTGCCTTTTATCAGCTACGGAGGATCCTCTGTCATGTTCCTCCTGGTGGAGATCGGCATCGTGTTGAATGTGGGCAGGAGCATCAGGTTAAAGGATCTATGAGAAAGCGGGATAAGGAAAAAAGGGAAAAGGAAAGAACGGTATACAGAAACAGGCATCTGGGACTGAAGATCGGGATCGGAGGCTCTGTTCTGGCAGTGGTGCTTCTGGCGGGAGCTTTCTGGTATGTGGAGAAGACCTACACGGTGAGCACGGTGTATGTGGAGGGGAATGCCCATTATACGGATGAGGAGATCATGGACCGGCTGATGGTCGGGCATATGGGGCATAATTCAATCTATCTGAATTTTAAATACCGCAATCAGGAGATCGGGAATATTCCTTTTGTGTCGGCGGTGGAGGTGGAGATACTCACGCCGGACACGGTGCGCATCCGGGTATATGAAAAGTCCTTTGCCGGCTATGTCTCCTATCTGGGGAGGTATATGTATTTTGACAGGGACGGCACGATCGTGGAGAGTTCTGAAATGAAGACGGCGGGGGTGCCGGAGGTGACAGGGCTCAAGTTTGACCATGTGGTGATGTATGAAAGGCTGCCGGTGGAGAACGATAAGATCTTTGCGACAATACTGGATATCACCCAGTCCCTCGGCAAGTATGAACTGAAGGCGGACAGGCTGTTTTTTGACAGGGAATACAAGGTGACTCTGTATTTCGACGAAGTCCGGGTGCAGATAGGGGACGGCGGCAGCATCGACGAAAAGTTTTCAAGATTAAAGAGTATCCTGCCGGAACTCGAGGGGAAGAAGGGAGTGCTTCAGATGGAGAATTTTACGACAGATTCCAAAATTATTCCGTTTCAGGAGGATAAAAAGTAAAAAAGTTGTTGATAAATTGGGAATTACATTATATGATAGATTAGATAAAGGTTATTACAGAGTGGGAGGAAGTATCTGTGTTAGAAATTAGGACAAGTGATGCCGATTCCGCCGCAAAGATCATTGTAGTCGGTGTGGGCGGTGCAGGCAATAATGCTGTAAATAGAATGATAGAAGAGAATATTACCGGTGTGGACTTCATCGGCGTGAATACGGATAAGCAGGCGCTTCAGCTCTGTAAAGCACCAAAACTGATCCAGATCGGAGAGAAGCTGACGAAGGGGCTTGGCGCGGGTGCAAGGCCGGAGATCGGCGAGAAGGCGGCGGAGGAGAGCGCGGATGAGATTGCCGCTGCGATCAAGGGGGCGGATATGGTGTTTGTCACCTGCGGCATGGGAGGCGGCACAGGAACCGGTGCGGCGCCTGTCGTGGCGAAACTCGCAAAGGAGATGGGAATACTGACAGTGGGCGTTGTGACAAAGCCGTTCCGTTTTGAGGCGAAAGTCCGCATGACTAACGCACTGCACGGTATTGAAAAGATAAAAGAGAATGTGGATACCCTGATCGTGATCCCGAATGACAAGCTTTTGGAGATCGTGGACAAGCGCACTACGATGCCGGATGCCTTGAAGAAGGCGGACGAGGTATTGCAGCAGTCTGTGAAGGGTATTACGGATTTGATCAATGTACCTTCCGTGATCAATCTGGACTTCGCGGACGTACAGACTGTTATGATGGACAAGGGTATCGCCCATATCGGTATAGGAGAAGGGAAGGGGGACGACAAAGCGAAAGAAGCGGTGAAGATGTCTGTGGAATCTCCGCTTTTGGAGACGACGATCACCGGGGCTTCGGATGTGATCATCAACGTATCCGGCGATATCACGCTCTCGGATGCCAATGAGGCGGCAAGCTATGTACAGGAACTGGTCGGCGATGAGGTGAATATCATCTTCGGCGCCATGTTTGACGATTCAGCGGCGGATTACTGTAAAGTGACCGTGATCGCCACCGGGCTTGAGGATGTGCCTCAGAACAGGTTGGGAAACAGTTTCTCCTATAAGACGGGCAATATCATTACACCGACATCCCTGCAGAACAAAGGGCTCCAGCCCGGGGCGGGCATTTCCAGCATGCCGAAGCAGGCTCCGGTGACTCAGCCGGTGAAGCCCGTGGCAAGGCCGGTTCCGAGTGCAAAGCCGACGGATATCAGAAGTTCTGTGAAAGAGCAGTCGTTAAATATCCCGAGTTTTTTACAGAAAAAATAATGAATTTTGACAGGAACTCTGTGTGACAGCAGGGTTCTTTTTTTATGCGCAGGCCCGTGCAGAGGAAATATGCCGCTAAGGCGGCGTACGGGTCGCGCGGCGAGCATGGGAAGACGTATTTTTAGAACAAAAAATTTTAAAAAGCAGCGCGCATAACGACAAAATCTACGTCCACGGGAGAGTATACTGTATCTTACCGGAAGGAAAACGGCCTTATGTGGACGGGAGGCATCAGTGCAATATATAATCTATATCGATAAAGTATGGCTGATGGATTTTGTGTTAAGTACATATTTATTGTTTCTGGTAAGGCAGGCCTGCGGATTAAAGAACAGTTTTTTAAGGCTGACCGCTGCTTCGGCGGCAGGCGCGTCATTGTTCATTGTGATACTGCTTTTGCCCGGCGCGGGTTTTTTGACGAAACTGTTTCTGCAGGCTGTGTGCGTGAATCCTCTGCTGCTGAAGGCTGCTTTTTCTTTTCGGACTAAAGAAATGGTTGTAAAAGCTTATATTTGTATGAATGGCTGCGGCATTCTGTTAGGCGGAATGGTAGCCTGCCTGTCGGGATATCTGCCGGGAATGCGGAGTAAGCCGGATCTGTGGCGCGTGCTGCTTGTCAGCACTGTGGCGGCCGCATTGGTCAGCTTATGCCTGTATATCGGGAGAAAGCGTAAGAGAGGCGGAAGGCTCTACGCGGTAAAACTTGACTTTTACGGAGAGATGTTAATGTGCAGAGGGCTGGCGGACTCCGGAAACAGCCTCTATGAACCCTATGGAAGGCGCCCGGTCTGCGTGCTGGATGGGCAGGCTGCGGGAGGCCTTTTGGAAAAGGTGCCGCCGGAAAAGCGGTATCTTGTTCCGTTCCACAGTATCGGCAAAAGGCACGGACTGCTCTTCGCTGTGGAACTGCCCTGTATGGAAGTGGATGACGGGGAGGAGAAGAGGGTTTTTCAGAAGGTGGTGGTGGCGCTCTCCGACGAGCCGCTGACGGGAAAGACAGAGTACCAGATGCTTTTACATCCGGAATTTGTGAGACAGGAGGAATAAAGATGGTTTTTAAAATGGCAATACCGGGAATGTTTCAGTTTAAGATGGTGCGCAACAGGCAGTTGAATTTTTTTGAGGGGGAAGGAGATATCCACTATATCGGCGGCGCGGATATCCTGCCTCCGCCGTTGGAGACAGCGGAGGAAAACGAGATGATCCAGGGGCTTGGAAGCGATGATGCAGATGAAGCGCGGACAACGCTGATAGAACATAATCTGCGCCTGGTTGTCTACATAGCTAAAAAATTTGACAATACCGGAGTGGGTGTTGAAGATCTGATCTCCATCGGGACGATCGGGCTGATCAAATCCATCAATACCTTTAAGCCGGACAAAAAGATCAAGCTTGCGACCTATGCTTCCCGCTGTATTGAGAACGAGATCCTGATGTACTTAAGGCGGAACAGCAAGACGAGGCTGGAAGTGTCGATCGATGAGCCGTTAAACGTGGATTGGGATGGAAATGAACTGCTCTTGTCGGATATCCTGGGGACGGAGGAGGATGTGATCTACAGGGGGATAGAATCCGAGGTGGAACATAAGCTTCTGAAGGAAGCCATCAGTAAACTGTCAGAGCGGGAAAAGACCATCATCAACCTGCGCTTTGGGCTGGACGCAAGTGCCGGAAGGGAGATGACACAGAAAGAGGTGGCGGAACTTCTCGGGATTTCGCAGTCCTATATCTCCCGGCTGGAAAAGAAGATCATGAAACAGCTGAAGAAGGAGATCAGCAGGGAGGGGTAGGAGGAGGGGAGGACGGACGGGGACGTCCTGTGCCTGCCTGTACAGCGGGGTATGTTCAGAGGCATTTCCGGCGGGAAGGCACATCAGGCGACGAGGTAGCTCCGCATGATGCGCAGCGCGTTTTTCTCGAGGCGGGAGACCTGGGCCTGTGAAATGCCGATGATCTCGGATACCTCCATCTGTGTCTTTCCCTCGTAGAAACGAAGATGGATGATTTCCTGTTCCCTGTCGCTCAGGTGCCTGATCGCCTCATTTAAAGAGAGCGTCTCGATCCATTTTTCCTCCCGGCTCTTTTTATCGCTGACCTGATCCATGATGTAGAGGGTATCCCCGCCGTCCGTGTAGATGGGCTCATAGAGGCTCATAGGACTCTGGATCGCGTCCAGGGCGTAGAGGATGTCCTCTTTTGAGATACCGATCTCCGCGGCAACTTCCTCCATGGTGGGTTCTTTCAGATTTGCCCTTGTCATATGTTCTCTGGCATAGATCGCTTTGTAGGCGGTGTCCTTTAAGGAGCGGGAAACCCTGATAGAGCCGCCGTCGCGGAGAAAGCGCCTGATCTCGCCCAGGATCATGGGCACGGCATAAGTGGAAAATTTCACCTGGAGTGCCGGATTGAAATTGTTGATGGCCTTGATCAGGCCGACGCACCCTATCTGGAACAGGTCGTCCACGTTTTCATTGCTGGATGAGAAACGTTTGATCACGCTCAGGACAAGCCTTAAGTTTCCGCGAATATACTGGTCTCTTGCCGCCATATCGCCGGCTTCGATCTTTGCCCAGAGGGCTTCTTTTTCCTCCTCCTTGAGCAGCGGGAGATCCGCTGTATTGACACCGCAAATTTCGACTTTTCCCTGCATGGCATATTCCTCCGCTTCTGTTTTCCGATTGTCGTTATCCTCTTTTTTAGACTGTACGGATTGTGTGAATTTATTCATGAAATCAGGTCTGTTTTCTGGAAGAAAATGGGAACGTGGAAAAGGGACAGCGCATATAATACAGGAAAGCGTTTTGAAGGGGGAAGAGAATGCTTTACTCTGAATTTAGGACAAAGGAAGTGATCAATATCAAGGACTGCAAAAGGCTTGGAAGAGTGACGGATTTTGAGTTTGACGAGTGCAGCGGACAGATCTGCAAGATCATTGTGTCGGGCGGCAGTTCTTTTTTTGACTGGTTTAAGTGTGAGCCTGATTATACGATTCCGTATCACGATATCAAACAGGTGGGACCGGATATCATCCTGGTGGATGTGAAGGACGGGTGCCGCTGCAGGAGGTAGTGCTTTTACGGTGAAAGCTTAGAGTTTATGCGGGGTTGACAGGAGGGGGCTCATAATTTATACTTCAATATAGTGACGACAGAGAAATTTGCTGTTTGACGCAGTGAGAAAAAAAGCAGCTCCTGGCGGGGATTTGGCATCAGCGCCGGGGCGGGAGGTGGGCAGATGAAGTGTCCGTTTTGCGGCCATGACAATACGAGGGTGATCGATTCCAGACCGGCGGAGGAGAATAATTCCATCCGCAGAAGGCGGGTGTGCGATGAGTGCGATAAACGCTTTACCACTTATGAGAAGGTGGAGACGATCCCCTTGATCATTATCAAGAAGGATAATAACAGGGAGGCGTATGACCGTTCCAAGATCGAGGCAGGCGTGCTGCGCGCCTGCCATAAGCGTCCGATCAGCGCGGGGCAGATAGAAAAGCTGGTGGACGAGGTGGAGACGGAGGTTTTCAAGATGGAGGAAAAGGAGGTCCCCAGCGGTGCTATCGGCGAGTATGTGATGGAAAAGCTGAAAGGGCTGGATATGGTGGCTTATGTCCGTTTTGCTTCTGTCTATCGCGAGTTTAAGGATATCAACACCTTTATGGACGAACTGAAAAAAGTGCTGGATAAGTAGAAGAGAGACTGTGAGATGGAAGAGGAAAAGAAGGGGAGGCTGGAAAGAGCAAAAAAGCGTATGGAGCTGATCAATAAGTTCAGGCTGCTCTTTATGTTCGTGGCGATCGTGCTGCTTTTGTTTATCTTCTGGGGCGGCAAGGTATGGGATGAAGCACAGTGGTTTATCGATATCCGACAGAAACTCTACAATTTTTTGTGGTATGATATCGTGCTGTTGGCCGCGAGCACTTTTGCAAAGCTGTTTTCAGCGATGAAATATAACGCCGAGGTCCGGAAGCTGTGACGAGGCGCGCGTGTGATGGAGGAGATGGAATGTTTTCTTCGTTTTATCCCGATGAATATCTGGATTCCGCCTATGAGATCGATTTTGAGGCTTACTACAGGCAGGGGATGCGGGGCGTGATCTTCGATATCGATAACACGCTGGTACCCCACGGCGCTCCGGCGGATGAGCGCGCGGCAGGGCTGTTTGAGAATCTGCGCCGGCTTGGATACCAGACCATGCTCCTGTCCAACAACAAAGAACCGCGGGTGAAGTCTTTTGCCGGACAGGTCGGGACAGGCTATCTGTACAAGGCGGGCAAGCCCGGAAGAAGGGGTTATTTTGAGGCGATGGAGCGCATGGGGACAAAAAGGGAGAGCACGCTTTTCGTGGGGGACCAGCTCTTTACCGATGTCTGGGGCGCCAGGCGCAGCGGGATCCGCGCAGTGTTGGTGAAGCCCGTTCATCCGAAGGAGGAGATTCAGATCGTGCTCAAGCGTTTTCCCGAGAAGATCATACTCTACTTTTATCGGAGAAGGGAGAGGCGGCGGTTCTGAGGGAGGAGATATTATATGACGATAGGCGCAGGGACAAAAGTGTGCGGACTGATCGGGTATCCGGTGGGGCATTCCGTATCGCCGGTGATCCATAATAATCTGGCGGAAGAGTACGGGCATGATCTGGTGTATGTGCCGCTGCAGGTGGAGCCGGGAAAGCTGAAAGAGGCTGTGGCAGGCGCGGAAGCTTTTGATTTTTTGGGAATGAATGTGACGGTGCCCTATAAGAGTGAGGTGATCCCGTATCTGCGTGAGATCGACCCTCTGGCGGAGAGGATCGGTGCGGTCAATACGCTGGTGCGCACGGAGGGCGGCTATAGAGGATATAATACGGATATGCCCGGATTATACCGCGCCATGTGCGCGGATGGCGTACATATAGAAGGGGAGGAAGTAGTCCTGTTGGGAGCCGGCGGCGTGGCGAGGGCGATCGCGTATCTGCTGCTCGACAAAAAAGCGTCGCATGTGCATATTTTCAACAGAAGCGCAGAGCGTGCCATAAAATTGACTAAAGAGGTCAATGAAGCGGCGAAAGCGGCAGGCACAGGATCAGCGGAACGGACAACGCCCTTTGCGACGGCATATGCCCTGCATGAGTACGGAAAGCTGGATCAGAGCAGGCGTTATATTGTGATACAGGCGACGAAAGTCGGGATGTACCCCCACACGGAACAGGCTGTGATAGAGGATGAAGCGTTCTACAGGCTGGCAAAGACCGGTTATGATGTGATCTTCAATCCCCTGGAAACCCGCTTTATGCAGTCTGTAAAGGCTGCCGGAGGGGAGGCGTTCCACGGGTTAAAGATGCTGCTGTATCAGGGGATCATTGCCTATGAACTGTGGAACGGCGTTCAGGTTTCGGAGGATACCGCGAACAGGATTTACCGCAAGATGGAAGAGGCGCTTTTTGTGAAAGGCTGAGGACGAAGGTCAAGGGGAGCCGCCGGATAGCTGACGGCTTCTGTATGCGCAGACCCGTGCAGAGAAGATATGCCGCCAGGGCGGCGCACGGGCCGCGCGGCGAGCAGGGGAAGACGGCTCTTCTCTGCTTGATTCCCGCGAGCAATGAGCCAAGTGCTGTGCTTGCACGAGCATTTGGCGAATGCCGCGAGGGCCATATACTCCGTTGCTCTGTAGCGCTGCAAGCCTGATGCCCCGTTGCTTGCCGCGGGGGTGTTGACTGCATCGGCTCTTGGCGGGCGAAAAAGCGAGGAAATGGAGAGAAAGATGGACGGCAGGGGTGACAGTATTATTCTGATCGGTTTTATGGGCAGCGGGAAAAGCAGCACGGGGGTCGCCCTTTCCTACAGGCTGCAGTGTACTGTCCTGGATACCGATAAGCTGATAGAGAAGCGGGAAGGCAGGAGTATTTCGGAAATTTTTCAGACAGAAGGGGAGGACTACTTCCGGATGAAAGAAACGGAGCTGCTGCGGGAACTGCAGGAAGAGAAGGCTAGACATATCTACTCCGCCGGAGGCGGTACGCCTCTTAGGGAAGAGAACAGGGAACTGCTTGGCAGGCTCGGAACTGTGGTGTATCTGAGGGTTTCACCGGAAACGGTGTATGAACGGCTTAAGGGAGATACCACAAGGCCCCTTCTGCAGGGGGATGATCCCATGGGGAGGATAAGGGAACTGCTCAGCCAGCGCGAGGACTTATACAGGAAAGCGGCGGATATCGTGATCGAGGCGGATGACAAAAATACGACGCAGGCGGCAGAGGAGATAGCAGGGCTGCTGCAGCTGCCGTAAGGAGGAGGACAGTCCGTTGTCAAACAGGGGAAAATGAAGTGATGAGGCCGAAGGGCTGAATATTTACGGGATGAGCACAGGTTTGACAGAGGAGTTTCAGGGAGGAAAAACATGAAGATTTTGATCATAAACGGGCCTAACCTGAATTTTTTGGGGATTCGGGAGAAAAATATTTATGGCACACAGGATTATGACTATCTGCTGAAGATGATAGCGGAGAAAGCACAGAAGGAGGAGTGCCAGATCGAGGTATTTCAGAGCAACCATGAGGGGGCGATCATCGACAGGATCCAGGATGCCTATTTTGATGGAACGCAGGGGTTGGTCATAAACCCAGGCGCCTACACGCATTACAGTTATGCGATCCATGACGCCCTTGCCTCCGTAGAGACGGTCAAAAAGGTGGAGGTGCATATCTCGGACATTACAGACAGGGAGGAATTCCGGAAAATTTCCGTCACGGCTCCCGCCTGCGATAAGCAGATTTACGGGCAGGGGCTTAAAGGTTATTTGACAGCGATAGATTTTTTGCTGGACGAACACAAAAAAATTGAAATTCAGAGAAAAAACAGTTGAAAAAGATGGATTTTTAGGATAAACTGGAAAAGGATCATTAAGAGAGACATCAGGAGGAATATTTTATGGTATCTGCAGGTGACTTCAGAAACGGTATTACGATAGAGTTGGAAGGCAATGTGTATCAGATCATCGAGTTTCAGCATGTGAAACCCGGAAAAGGCGCAGCTTTCGTCAGGACCAAACTGAAAAACATCAAGAGCGGCGGCGTAGTGGAAAAGACATTCCGCCCTACGGAGAAATGCCCTCAGGCACGTATTGACAGAAGAGAAATGCAGTATTTGTATGCAGATGGTGACCTCTATAATTTCATGGATACGGAGAACTATGAGCAGATGGCAATGAGTGCCGCTGATATTCAGGATTCCATGAAATTTGTGAAGGAGAACGAGATGGTGAAGATGCTTTCCCACAACGGGAGTGTGTTTGCCGTGGAGCCTCCCCTGTTCGTTGAACTGGAGATCACGGAGACGGAGCCCGGCTTTAAGGGAGATACGGCGACAGGCGCGACAAAGCCCGCCACCGTGGAGACCGGCGCTGTGGTATATGTTCCGCTGTTCGTAAATCAGGGCGACACCATCAAGATAGACACCCGCACCGGCGAATATCTGAGCCGTGTTTAAGAGGGGATATGTTTTCTGCATCTTTATTATGTTGAACCTATAGGACAACAGGAGTTTTCTTCTGTTGTCTTTTTCTTTTTAAATTTCTATTCATAAATTTCCCAAAAACGAAAATCATAAGAAAGGAAAGAGAGGTAGCTATGAATTATTCTCAGTTTATCATAAAAGTGAAAGAGGGCCTTCAGAAAAAACTGGGGGCGGAAGTGAAAGTGGAATCGATCAATGTAGCGAAGAACAACGGCGTTATGCTACAGGGCATCACAATCCGCAGGTCGCAGGAAAAGGTTGTGCCGACTATCTATATGGAGGGTTTTTACGCGGATTATCTGGAGGGGAGGGATATGGAGGATATCCTGGAGGACTTTCTGGAGATATATGAAGAGCAGGATATGTCGCAGACGCCGGATTTTGAGTTCTACCACGATTATGGGCAGGTGAAGAAAAAACTGGCTGTAAAGCTTGTCAATAAAAAAAAGAATCGGGCGATGCTCTCGGAGATGCCGAGCCGGGATTTTCTGGATATGGCGGCGGTATTTTACTGTCTTACGGACAGCCCGAGGATGGGGACGGCGGCGATCATGGTGAAAAATGCCCATATGGAAAAATGGGGCGTCACTGTGGAGAGGCTCTATGAGGATGCCCTGAAAAATTCGGAGGCAATGCTGCCGGGCAGGATCAGGACAATTGAGGAATTGCTTTCGCGGATGGTGCTTGAGGACGATATCCCGGTATGGGAGTGGGAGGACAATGAGGAGAACGGTTTTCCGAAGCTGGACGGATACATGGAAAAGGAGAGACGATACGGAAACGCTCCGCTGTTGGTGTTGACAAACAGCAGGAGATATCTCGGGGCTGCATGCATTTTGTACAGGGGGCTTTTAAAAGAGTTTGCTGAAAAGCTGGGGAAAAATTTTTATATTCTGCCCAGTTCCGTCCATGAGGTGATCCTGCTGCCGGAAAATCATGTGCGGAGCGCGGACAGCCTGATCGGCATGGTGACAGAGGTGAACAGGACTCAGCTCGAGCCGGAGGAGGTACTCTCCGATACCGTCTACTATTTTGACAGGAAAACAGACAGCATCAGCATATACGATATGAAATGATCCGGGAAAGTTTGTTTTGGAGTAGCAGTTCAGCCTGAGGGTTGGACTGATTCGTTCTGGAAAATTTTTTATAGATAAAAGTCTGGACAGATAGAGCAGGATATGGTATGATAACAAGCGAAATGTAACAATTTCGTAATAATTCATACCATTCCAGGCACCCGTAGTCTAACGGATAGAACGAAGGCCTCCGACGCCTTTAATGCAGGTTCGATTCCTGTCGGGTGCATTTTGCCATGGGGCGCACGCGGAGTGTGTGCCCGTTGGCCAGCATAAGCGCATGAACGTTGCTTAGCATAAGGAACGTTGCTTAGTATAAGGTACGTTGCTTAGTATAATACTGACAGACCGAAGACAAGAGGTGAGTTTACTTGCCTCTTGTTTGGGCATTAGAGAGAAAATACGTAACAATGACCTTCATCTATGATAAAAAGTGAGGAAATGTATGGCGGGAAAAAGAATGCGGGGAACGAACGAAGGACAGATAAATGCAGGAAAGATGGCGGAGAGGTTTAAGGATGCCGTTGTGGATAACAGAAAGATCGTGCTTCCGGTCGTGCTGGTTGCGGCGATACTGATCACAATGGGGATCGGTATCTCGGCAAATAAGAAAAAGCAGCAGCTGGAGGAAGTGCAGACGAATGCAAGCCCGGGGCAGGAGGAATCGCAGCAGCAGGGACTCACCGTGCCGGATGTGGCGCTGGAGGAAAATGCCTATCCTGAGATCAATGAGCTTATCATGAAATATTATAAGGCGATGGAAGAGAATAATGTGGACGCGCTGAATGAGATCGTCAGCCCGCTTACGGATTCCGTGCTGATCCGTTTTACAGAGTGGGCGAAGCATATGGAAGCCTGTCCCGCTGTGAATATCTATACAAAGCCGGGACCGAGAGAGGATTCCTATATCGCATATGTCGTGGCGGATGTCCAGATCGTCGGATACGACGGGCTGGTCCCCGGCCTGGTAAGCTTTTTTATCTGTAAGAACGAAGCCGGAAATTATTATATCAATATGGAAAAGGAGATCGACAGGGAGGAAGCGGATTACATCGATGCGATCAATTTCCAGGATGATGTGGTAGACTTAAACAATAAGGTCAATGCTGACTTCAGGCAGCTGGTGCAGAGCGGCTCCGAGGCGGCGAATGCCTACATCAGGGTGGAGGAGTCCATCACAAAGGGCATACAGGAAGCGCTGCTTGCCAGCCAGGCTGCAGAGCAGCCGGAGGAAGCGGAGGCTTCAGCGGAGCCGGAGGAGGGGGCTTCTGAACCTGTGAGTGTTGCGAGGAGGGTTAAAGCCATCGATGTGGTGAATATGAGAAGTTCCGACAGCGAAAAGGCGGACAAGCTTGGAAAGGCCCAGATAGGGGATGAGTTTGATGTGCTGGAGGAGAAACCGAACGGCTGGACAAAACTGACGGACGGCACGAAGGAGTTCTATATCAAGTCCGAGTACCTTGAGGTTATTGCTTCGGAGGCAGCGGCGGAAAATACCGGGGAGACACAGTCTGAGGAGCCTGCGGCACAGGAGACGGCGGCTGTCGATACTTCTCTCGGGAGCAACGGTTATGTGACGGCAAAGGAGACGGTGAATGTCAGGAAGAGTGCCAGCGAGACAGGAGATAAGCTGGGAGTCGTCTATCAGGGGGAGCGGCTGGAACTTGTGATGAATCAGGCGGACGGCTGGTGCAAGGTGAAATATAAAGGTCAGACCGCGTATGTAAAGAGTGAATATATGGAGTGAGACAGATGAGTAAATTGAGGATTGGTTTGATGGGCGCCGGAAATATTTCCGGCATGATGGCGAAGACAGTCAGTAAGATGAAGGATGTATCTCTCTATGCGATTGCATCCAGGACACAGGAGAAAGCGGATGCTTTCGCAAAAAAATATGGTGTGAAGAAGGCATACGGTTCTTATGAGGCGATGCTGCAGGATAAAAAGGTGGATCTGGTATATATTGCCACACCGCATTCTGAGCACTACGATAATGCAATGCTGTGCATCCGGCATAAGAAGCCTGTCCTGTGCGAGAAAGCTTTTACGGCAAACGCGCTGCAGGCGAGGGAAGTGCTGGAATATGCGGAGAAGGAGAAAGTGTTTATCACGGAGGCGATCTGGACAAGGTATATGCCGATGGTGGGAATGATCAAAGAGGCGCTTTCCCAGGGGCTGATCGGCAGGCCAAGGATGCTGTCCGCGAATCTGAGTTATTCCCTGGAGCATGTTCAGAGGATGTATGATCCGGCACTGGCGGGGGGAAGCCTTCTGGATCTGGGGGTGTATCCGATCAACTTTGCCTCCATCTTTTTCGGGACGAATGTGAAAAAGGTATCTTCTTTCTGCACTTACACGGAGACGGGAGTGGATAAGCAGGAGACGATAACGATCCAGTATACGGATGGCAGGCTGGCATGCCTGACTGCCTCCCAGAGTTGTGTGGGTGACAGAAAGGGGATCATCCAGGGGAGCGACGGTTATATTGTGATCGAAAATATCAACAATTATGAGAGTTTTACCGTATATGACAGGGATCGCAAGCGGATTCTTCACAAAAAAGCGCCCAAACAGATCACAGGCTATGAATATGAGGTGGAGGCGTGTATCAGAGCGCTGAAGAACGGAGCGCTGGAGTGTCCGGAGATGCCGCACGCGGAAACGATCCGCATTATGGAATTTATGGATGAGAGGCGGAAAGACTGGGGTATTGTATATCCGTTTGAGGAAGAAGCATAAAAGAGAATGACAGTGAGAACACAAAAGAGTATCGCATGGGGCTATGCGGTACTCTTTTTGTATTTTGCCCGTTACAAAATCAGAAGAATTTTGAATAAAACCAGATAGACAGCCCATACTGTATACTGGACAGACAGGACGTCGCAGGAGCATGGATAAGGTGACAGTACAGCCATCTGGCTTCGTTGCTGCCGGATATGCCCTGATCGCAGATGAGGCAATTGACATATTACGGGAATGATACGAATTGTCCATCGCCTGTCATTGCCGCAGGCGCTTCTGACATGGAGGGATCAGATGAAAAAAGAGGATATCAAATTATACCATCACATACAGAGAAACACGCAGCTTGCCATGAATGCGTTAGATGCGGTTACAGAAAGGGTTTATGATAAGGATCTGTCTGTGGAGATGTCCAGGGAATTCATTACCTTTGCGGATATTCACAACAGGGCGCTGAAAGAACTGACAAAAGAGAGGGAGGAAGGCTATCGGAATTCCCAGGTGCAGGAGGTCTTACAGAGGAGCGGCCTGCAGATGAGCACGCTGCTGGATTCCAGCACAAGCCATGTGGCGGATATTTTGTTTCAGGAGAACAGCAGGGGGGTGACGGACATCTGGAAGAATATGAAGACTTATGAGAACGCCGGGAAAGAGTGTATGGAACTGGCGGAGGAGCTGGCAGGATTCGAGGAGAAAAATATGGAGAGATTAAAAAAATATTTATAGAAGGTATTGTTTATGTGCTGCCATGCCGGATGATAAAAATATATGAACTTTTCAGGGGCTCTGCGCATCTTCTCTATAGAGGAAGATGACAGAAAGGGAGGGCAGGATGAGCAGAAGGCGGAAAAAAAGAAAAAGAAAAGGGACAGGTACGATCCTGTTTTTGAGTATTGTGATCCTGGCGGGAGGCGTGACACTCTTTGGCCTGACGAACGAGACTTTCGCAGAAAAACTGAAGAGTATGACTACGGACAAGGTTAAGGACAAGGCGGAGGAAGAGATTCTGGAGCAGGCGCTACAGCAGGTGTTTGAGAGCACCGGTGACCCGGAGGCGGCCAGTAAGGCGAAGGAGATCATGGACAGTTTCGATGAGGAAGACCGGCAGAAGGCAAAAGAGATGATCGGAAAATATGTCAATAAAGATACTATATCAGATATGACGGATATGATCGAGGATGGTTTTGACGGTGATACCGTTTCGGAGATGAAGGAGTACCTGCAGGAAAGCATCTCTGAGGAGGACAGGCAGAAGTTGGAGGAACTGTATCAGAAATACGGACAGGGATTTTGATGCACTGCTGCTTTTCGCAGGTTTTTCGCCCGGATTTGTATAAAGTGTATAGAATCCGGGCAAAATTTTGTGGATTTCTGCAGAAAAAAACTCTTGTATCATATCCGCGAACGTAATATAATAATTTCTGGACAAAGGCGTCTGAAAGGCAGAGGGCGCAGATCTTACTGCCTTTTGTTTTGCCTTTGTTTTTTTATTTTCAAGGGCAGTGAGAACAATTTTCCCTGTCCGGTCGATCTAAGGGATATCAATATTGTATTTAAGGAGGAAACGAGAAATGTCATATGTTGACGAGGTTTATGCAAAAGTCGTGGAGAAAAATCCCGCACAGCCGGAGTTTCATCAGGCGGTAAAAGAAGTTCTGGAATCACTGAGGGTAGTGATCGAGGCGAATGAGGAGGAGTACAGAAAAGAGGCTCTGCTCGAGAGGCTGACGACACCGGAGAGGATCATTATGTTCCGTGTTCCCTGGGTGGATGACAAGGGGCAGGTACAGGTAAACAACGGTTTCCGCGTACAGTTTAACAGTGCCATCGGACCTTACAAAGGAGGACTCAGATTCCATCCTTCTGTAAACCTCGGCATCATTAAGTTCCTGGGCTTTGAACAGATCTTTAAGAATTCCCTGACAGGGCTGCCCATAGGCGGCGGCAAGGGCGGCTGTGATTTTGACCCGAAAGGAAAATCCGACAGGGAAGTGATGGCATTCTGCCAGAGCTTTATGACAGAACTCTACAGACATATCGGTGCTGACACCGATGTGCCGGCAGGTGATATCGGCGTGGGCGGCCGTGAGATCGGTTACATGTACGGCCAGTATAAGAGAATCAGAAATCAGTATGAGGGAGTCCTGACAGGAAAAGGCTTAACCTACGGCGGTTCCCTTGCGAGGACAGAGGCTACCGGATATGGACTTCTGTATCTGACAGCGGAGATGCTCAAATGCAACGGCAAAGAGATCGCAGGCAAGACCATC
This sequence comes from uncultured Lachnospiraceae bacterium, assembly GCA_910584915.1. GTDB lineage: Bacteria > Bacillota > Clostridia > Lachnospirales > Lachnospiraceae > 1XD8-76. The sequence goes on along the minus strand of CAJUDM010000007.1, from coordinate 125,640 downwards.
GCGGTATCCGGCGCCGGCAACGTGGCAATCTACGCGATCCAGAAGGCGCAGCAGCTCGGCGGAAAGCCTGTGACATGTTCCGACTCCACAGGCTGGATCTATGATCCGGAGGGCATTGATGTGGCGCTCTTAAAGGAAGTGAAGGAGGTAAAACGTGCCCGCCTGACAGAGTACGCGGCGGCAAGGCCAAGTGCGCAGTACCATGAGGGCAGGGGCGTATGGAGTGTGAAATGCGATATCGCGCTGCCCTGTGCGACACAGAATGAACTGGGGCTTGAAGATGCAAAGGCTCTGGTTGCAAACGGTTGTTTTGCGGTGGCGGAGGGCGCGAATATGCCCACCACTCTGGAAGCGACAGAGTATTTCCAGAAAAACGGCGTGCTGTTCTGCCCGGGCAAGGCGTCCAACGCAGGCGGCGTGGCAACTTCCGCGCTGGAGATGAGCCAGAACTCCGAGAGACTGTCCTGGACATTTGAGGAGGTGGACAGCAAGCTGCAGTCTATCATGGTCAACATCTTCCACAATCTGGACGAGGCTTCCAAAAAGTACGGCAAAGAGGGCGACTATGTGACAGGCGCGAACATTGCGGGCTTTTTGAAGGTGGCAGAGGCGATGAAGGCGCAGGGGATCGTGTAAAGAAAAAGTATAGAGAGTTAAAAGAGCCCGGAAAATATTACATTTCCGGGCTTTTTAGACAATATGCCATATATACGGATGAGCGTGATCAGGAACGGGATTTCCGGCTCTTCCTGGCGAGCAGAAAGTGATAGAGAAAATATTGTTCCTCGGCCGGAAGACGGCGGATCTCCAGCATCAGATTTTGGACAAGTTCGGAATCCGGAGCGGAACCGTCATCAAAAAAATCTCTCATCGTTATACTGAAATAATCGCAGATCTCATAGAGCGCCGCCAAAGAAGGCAGTGTCTTGCCGGAACTGATTGACTGGATATAACCCTTGCTGTATCCGAGGTCTTTGCTCAGCCTGTATTCGGAAATATCCTTTGCAAGCCTTAATTCCGTGATTCTTTCCTGTACAAATTTGAGATCAGTAAGATTTCTTTTCATCATGTATAAATTATACTATTACCGGAATGTGGGAATAACTTTTGAAAATTGCTTTAAATGGCAGAAAATGCAAAAATAGACTAATTAAAATGGTTGTTGTGAAGCTGAGAGAGATCTGCGCATGAAAAATCTGCAGTAGGATCTACTGCAGACAGATAGTCGATATCAGAGCAATCAATATACGGAGTGATGTTCCGGTATAAGGAAAGCCCGGAAATATGGAGATATCATTCTTCGGGTTGCCCTTCTGTTTCCGATCCGGTGGTGTCATCGTCTGTAATGTATTTCACGTTGTCGTCTACGATCTCTTCCCCGTGCAGGATCTGCAGAATGTAACCGAGGCGGACATTCGCCCTGGTATAGTATTCGTAGGCGGCGTCCGCGTAACTGGGGTTGAAGGTGCCGGAATCATAAGCCTCGTGGTAGTAGGATACTGCCATACTCATATTTTCGCTGGCTTCATCCGCAAGATTGTCTATTGCGGCAAATTCATCTGGCACGGCCAACTGTGCCATCTGGGAGAACTGGTCATCCAGGGTATCCAGATTTGCCAGGAGTGTCTCCACATCGGATTCACCTGTTCCGTCCAAAGCGTTGAGCTGGCTGTCAATATAGGAGATGTTATCACAAAAAGTGCTCATACTTGCCTGATATGTACTTAGTTCATCCGTTGCATCGTTTTTACCGCAGCCGGCCAGGCAGAAAGCGGTCAGCGAGACAGAGAGGATAAACGATAAAGTCTGTCTTCTCAAAATAGTGCCCCCTTGCGTTTTTCTTGTATGTAATAATTTTTAATAAATTTGTAACAGTTTAACAGTATGAATGTATCACATTTAGAGGAATTTAGCAAGTGAACTTGTATTTCTTTCAAAAAAATGATATTATGTTCAAAGTTACGTGGCTGAATGCTTCTTTATTTTATTGCGAGAATGTTCATGCGGCGGGAGCAGATAATTAAAAAGGCAATATGGCCTGAGGGAATAGAGAAAAGTGCAGAGAAGGAGGAATCCCATGATTGGTGCAGATGCAATGGTAAAATGTCTGGAAGCGGAGGGCGTTAAAAGCGTCTTCGGATATCCGGGCGTTGCAATTTGTCCTTTTTATAATAGTATTTTACAGAGCGATATCCGGACGATCCTGATCCGGACCGAGCAGAATGCGGCGCATGCCGCAAGCGGGCTCTCGAGGGTATCAGGAAAGGTGGGAGTCTGCGCGGTGACTTCCGGTCCGGGCGCTACGAATGTGATCACGGGGATCGCCACGGCTTTTGCCGACAGCATTCCTTTGATCTGTATCACCGGACAGGTAAATTCGGAGCTGCTCGGCAGCGATGTATTCCAGGAGGCGGACATCACGGGGGCGGTGGAGTCCTTTGTGAAATACAGCTATCTGGTGAAGAATGCCGAGGATATTCCGAGGATATTAAAGGAGGCTTTCCACATTGCGACGACCGGCAGGAAGGGGCCTGTGCTGATCGATGTCCCGCTCGATATTCAGAACGCAAAGATCAAAAACTTTGTTTATCCGGAAGAAGTGTTCATGCGGACCTATAAGCCTACGGTGAAAGGACATATCGTTCAGATAAAGAAAGTGGCGAAGGAGCTCGAGCGGGCGAAGAAGCCTCTGATCTGTGCCGGGGGCGGGGTGCTGCTCTCGGATGCGGGCGGGGAGCTCCGCAGTTTTGCGGAAAAGTACCGTGTTCCGGTGGTGTCCACGATGATGGGCATCGGCGCGATGCCGACGGAGCATCCGATGTATTTCGGCATGGTGGGAAACAATGGAAAACTCTGCGCGAACCGCGCCATGAACGAATCAGACCTCCTGATCATGATCGGCGCGAGGGTGGCGGACCGTGCCGTGAACCAGCCGGATATCATCACCACCAATAAAGTGCTTGTACATATCGATGTGGACTCGGCGGAGATCGGGAAGAATGCCCTGCCGTCCATTCCGATCGTGGGCGACGCAAAGTGTATTTTTCAGGATTTCATGGAGCAGGAGATCACCTGTGAGGATCATGAGGAATGGATCGGCACGCTGAATGATTATAAAAAGAATATTTTCAGAAAGAGAAATCCGAATCCGGCGTATGTCGATCCGGCGGAATTTATCAGGAAGCTGTCGCTGAAGATGCAGAAGGACGGTATCTATGTGGCGGATGTTGGGCAGAACCAGATCTGGTCCTGCGCTTACCATATTGTCAGGGAAGGGCGCTTTATGACATCCGGCGGTATGGGGACCATGGGATACTCGATCCCGGCGGCGATGGGCGCAAAGCTCGCCTGCCCGGAAAAGCAGGTTATAGCAGTCTGCGGGGACGGTTCTTTCCAGATGTCCATGATGGAGCTTGCCACGATGCGGCAGCACAATATCCCGGTGAAGATCATTGTGCTGAAAAACAATTATCTGGGCATGGTGAGGGAGTTTCAGCATTACAATTATCAGGACCACTATTCCGTGGTGGATCTGTCGGGAAGCCCGGATCTGGAGAAGCTGGTATCTGCCTACGATATGAAGTTTATCAGACTGGAGAATATGGAGAAAGCGGATGAGGCGCTGGACGCCTTCCTCGAGAAGGACGAGAGCGTGCTGATGGAGTGCATCATAGATCCTATGGACCTGGTAAGTTAGGCGCATAAGGCATCTGGCGAAGCGGGTGTGCATCGCGGAACATATCATATCCGGGTGCATGGTATATGGATAGTTTCTATGGATTTAGCGAACCGAGAACAGGATTCTGCGGAACTGAAAATAGAAAGGAAACAGGTTATGAAAAGAATATATTCCGTTCTTGTGGAGAACAGATCCGGTGTGCTCTGTAAAGTGGCAGGACTGTTTTCCAGGAGATGTTTTAATATTGATTCGCTGGCGGTGGGAGAGACGGACTCGCCGGATACTTCCGTGATGACGATCGTGAGTTCCGGGGATGAGAGAACCATCGAGCAGATCGAGAAACAGCTCAACAAAAAGCTGGATGTCATCAAAGTAAAGACGTTTTCCGAGAGCCAGAGCATCAGCAGGGAGCTGATGCTGATCAAGGTGAAATACAATAAGGGCAACAGGCGGGAGATCCTCGAGACATGTGATGTGATGAAGGCGAATATCATTGACATGTCGAAAAACACGATGATGATCCAGATCTGCGATGATCCGGAGAAGGTGAAGCTGTTTATCAGTATGATGGCTTCAGTGAGCATCGTGGAGATGGCGCGAACCGGAACCCTTGCGCTGCAGAAGTGCATGGAGGCGGACGGTTAAGACTGTCAGTCACTTCCGATGCTAAAGAAGTATCAGTTCAGCCTTCTATGTCATTAAGTCAGAGATGCCGGATGCCGCGAGGAGACAACGGACTGTTCGCGAAGTGCACTGTCCGTTGTCTCCTCACGGCTGGATAGCGGATTTGGCCAAACGGTATAAAAGGCTGAACTGATACCGAAAGAAAAATAAAAAATAAAGGATTCTTGAAATGTTTCTGCATATATAGTATAATTATTTGCGGAAAATTTCAGGTATCATGCTATGGATACAGACAGAGAGACAGAAAAGCAGAAAGGGAATGAGTATGGATAAATCGACGCAGAAAAAAGTATTCCAGCTTCTGGTGGATAATACGTCCGGTGTGCTGAGCCGGATTTCCGGGTTGTTTTCCAGACGCGGTTATAATATTGAGAGTATCACGGCGGGGGTGACCGCAGATCCGCGGTTTACAAGGATCACGATCGTGACCAGCGGAGATGATGAGATTCTGGATCAGATCGAGAAACAGGTCGCAAAGCTGGTGGATGTGCGGGATATCAAGGAACTGAAACCGGAAAAAAGCGTCTACAGGGAACTTGCGCTGATCAAGGTGAAAGCCGGAGACAAAGAGAGACAGGGTGTGATCGCCGTGGCGGATATCTTCCGGGCGAAGATTATCGATGTGGCGAAGGAGAGCCTTATCATAGAACTGACCGGCAATCAGGATAAGATAGCGGCGTTTATGGATCTGCTCGGTGGCTATGAGATATTAGAACTTGCGAGAACCGGTATCGCCGGGCTTGGCAGAGGTATTGAGAATGTCACTTATCTGTAGATGGCGCGCTGGCAGGGCATATGCGGTACTGGAATGAACTCTAAGGGAAATCCTTTCAGTTATAGAGAAAATAAGTCAGAATAAAAAATGGAGGAAAAGAAAATGGCAAAGATTTTTTACCAGGAAGATTGTAACCTTTCCCTGTTGGAAGGCAAGACGATCGCAGTGATCGGCTACGGCAGCCAGGGACATGCACATGCATTGAATGCGAAGGAATCCGGATGTCATGTCATCATCGGCCTGTACGAAGGCTCCAAATCCTGGGCAAAAGCGGAGGCACAGGGCTTTGAAGTATATACGGCTGCAGAAGCGGCAAAGAAGGCAGATATCATTATGATCCTGATCAACGATGAACTGCAGGCTGCTATGTACAAGAAGGACATTGAGCCGAACCTGGAAGAGGGAAATATGCTGATGTTCGCCCATGGTTTCAATATTCATTTCGGACAGATCGTTCCCCCCGCAAACGTGGATGTGACCATGGTTGCACCGAAGGGACCGGGACATACCGTGAGAAGCGAATATCAGGCGGGTAAGGGTGTTCCCTGTCTGGTGGCTGTCCATCAGGACGCGACGGGCAAGGCACAGGATATGGCACTCGCCTATGCACTTGCTATCGGCGGTGCAAGAGCAGGTGTGTTGGAGACCACATTCAGGACAGAGACGGAGACAGACCTCTTCGGGGAGCAGGCGGTACTCTGCGGCGGCGTGTGCGCGCTGATGCAGGCAGGTTTTGAGACGTTAGTGGAAGCAGGATATGACGAGAGGAACGCATATTTTGAATGTATCCATGAGATGAAGCTGATCGTGGATCTGATCTATCAGTCCGGTTTCGCGGGCATGAGATATTCCATCTCCAACACGGCGGAATACGGCGATTACATCACAGGTCCGAAGATCATCACAGATGAGACAAAGGCGACCATGAAGAAGATCCTGAAAGACATCCAGGACGGCAGCTTTGCAAAGGAATTCCTGTTGGATATGTCCGCTGCAGGCGGTCAGGCACACTTCCGTGCGATGAGAAAACTGGCTTCGGAGCATCCGGCTGAGATTGTCGGCGAGGAGATCAGAAAGCTGTATAGCTGGAACGGTGAGGATAAGCTGATCAACAACTGATCCTGATCTGAAACAGGATAAAAGAACCGCGGCAATCTTGCGGAGGATATACAAAATATCTCTTCGGGATCGGGCGGTTCTTTTTTATATGCACGCGGTTATCCGGAAGAGATATGCCGGCAAAGGCTCAGGGGTGTCCGGCGCATGAATACTCGATTATTTCTGCGGGCAACGAGCCGGGCAGCCGTGATTGCAGGCGAACTTGTTCGCCCTGGATATCCACTGGCGACTGCCGCGAGGGTGTAAAAGCTTTGCTGCGGAGTATTTCACTTCGTCGAAAAACAGCTATGGATGCGGTATTGCATATTTTCGAAAAGTGTTCTATAGTGAAAAATAGCAAGGGCGGATTTTGTAAGTAATATAAAAAATGTGAGGTGTGGGAAATATTATGAAAAGATGGATGGCGGTATTACTCAGTGTGATTCTTTTTGTGTCGGTGCCGGTTATGGCGAAGATGGAGGTTTCGGCGGCACCGGTGGAAGTCGGCGTGACAACCCTGTCGGACGCGGCTTTTTTTAATCCCGGATGGGCGCAGATGAACCTAACGATCACCTGCGGCAGCAAGGTATGGACGAAACCTTTTTCGGAACTGATGGGACAGCAGATGCGCCTCTATACAGATCCGGATACCGGCGCCAATTCCTGTTGTTTTGTGGGAATGGAGTGGGCGGATGAATTTTTAGAGCAGGTCAACGCGGAACTCCGCTCTCCGGATTTTGTCAATACGGCGGTACCGGAAGGGTACTGCTATCAGTTTGTGGACGGGTTTGATCTGTGGTATCTGAATGTGGTGCAGTCCCAGCTCCTGACCGGACCGGTCAACAATATCAACGTGGATCTGAATTCCAACACCTGTAAGGTGATCACCTATGCGGATGCGGAAGCCGAGGCGAACGTGTCGGATTATGTGCTTGCGGGAACCTGCACGACATCGTTCAGGGGAAGCAGCGCGGCTCGTATCAACAATATCCGGGTGGCGGCGGGAAACATGAACGGGTATGTGCTGGCGAGCGGTGCGTCTGCGTCCCTGGATGCGATCTTTCTGCCGAGGACTTCCGCCAACGGCTATAAATCCGCGGGCGTGTATTCCGGTGGAAGGCTTGTAAACGGTATCGGCGGCGGCATTTGTCAGGTGTCTTCGACAACCTACAATGCGCTGATGAACGCAGGGATCACGGTGACGATGCGCTATCCCCACAGTTCGCCGGTCTCCTATCTGCCGTTAGGGACGGATGCGGCAATCTCGTCGGGCAGCAAGGATCTGCAATTCCGCAACGATTACCCCCACCCTGTGATGCTGGAGACGATCGTGGAGGGAAAGAACCTTACAGTAAACGTGTACGTGAGAGCGAGCGATATGAACGGCGTCACCTATAAACTGTGGGGAAAGAAGGTGTCCTCCATGTCCGCGAAGACTTATCTGACGGTCTATGTGAACGGGGTGGAAGCCGAAGTGCGGGATATGGGTAGCTGCTATTACAGGCCGCTGCAGAAGGATGATGACGAGGACTGAAGCGTAACCGGAAGGAAACAAAAAGATCGGGGAATCAATATGACTACGAATGAATTTATACAGAAACTGGACGGACTTTTTGCGGCGCAGGAGTATGAGAAGGTGGAACCATTTATGCTGTCCGCGCTGGAGGAGGCAAAGGAGAGGGAAGATTACGGGCTGTACCTGTCTGTGGGAAATGAGATGATCGGGTACTATCGCTCCATTTCCCGGTTTCGGAAAGCATATCAGATATCCGAGGATATGCTGTTGTTGATGGAAGAGCTGCATATGGATCAGAGCGCGGAGTTTGCCACGGTGCTGCTCAACACGGCAACTGCCTACAGTTTTGATGAGAACTTTGAGATGGCGCTGCAGTTTTACAGGCGCGCGGAGCAGATCTATCATCTGTTAGTGAGTCCTGACGATTATCTGTTTGCGGGGCTATATAATAATATGAGCAGCTTGATGGAGAAGATGGGCAGAAATGAGGAAGCGCTTGAGTTGTTGATGAAAGCGCTGGGCATTCTGCGAAACTATCCGGACAGGCAGATGGAGGCTGCCACGAATTTTACCAATCTGGGACTTCTGTATTTAAAGACGGGCGATCATGAGAGCGGAAAGAAGTGTGTGACGCAGGCGGTCAGCATGTTTGAGGGACTGGATACGCCGGCATCTCATTACAGCGCGGCGCTCTCCGCGCTGGGCGAAATATACTATCATGAAAAGGATTATGAAGAGGCGGCGCTCTGGTATGAAAAGACGCTCACTGAGATCAAAAAACACTATGGCTTTAATCTTGCCTATGCGGTCGTCTGTGAAAACCTGGCGAAGGTGTGCAGAGAAGCGGGAAAAGCGGATGAGGAGAAAGAATGGCTGGCTAAGGCGGGGGAAGTCAGGAAACGCCTGGAGAGTGAGAACAGCAGAGAACCTCATACTGTGGAAAGTGCGGAAAGCGCTTTGACAGCAGAGAGCGGAGGGGAGACGAAGAAAACAGCGTGCGCAGCAAAAAAAGGCATGGAGAGATGCCGGGAATATTATGAACAGTACGGAAGGCCGATGCTGAAACAGTTCCCGGAACTTGAGGGGCATTTTGCGGCGGGGCTTGTGGGAGAAGGTTCGGAGTGCTTCGGCTATGACGACAGGATATCCACGGACCACGATTATTTTCCGCGGTTTTTTATCTGGCTGGACAATGAGGCGTATGAGAAGTACGGGGAGGCGCTACAGGCAGCTTACCGGAAACTTCCGCAGCGTTTCAGCGATTGCAGTTTGAGCGGCGGTGTGAACAGAGAGCAGAGTGCCGATAACTCATCGGATACGTTTTCGGACAGCGATACGGAAAAAGAGCAGAGTGCTTTTGAGGCATCGAACAGTTCCGCGAAAATCGATACGGGCAGAAAACAGAGCACTGCCTGGCCGGAGGCGGTGGAGACCATCATGACACCAGTGTCAGAAAAACGCTGCGGCGTCTTTCGGACAACAGACTTTTATTTTATGCTGCTCGGGCGAAAAACGCCGCCGGAGGCTATATATGACTGGGTTTCTTTACAGGAGACAAGGCTTGCCACGGTGACGAACGGGGAAGTGTTCGAGGACTGCGGCGGTGGATTTACGGCGCAGAGGGAAGTCTATCTGTCCGGTTTCCCGGAGGATGTGCGCAGGAAAAAGCTGGCGGCGAGGCTCCGGAAGATGGCACAGATGGGACAGTACCAGTATGCCCGCTGTATGATGCGGGGCGAGTATGTGGCGGCGCAGATGGCGCTCGCGGAATTTGTTCAGAATACAGGTTCTGCCTGCTTTTTGCTGGCGGGACAATATATGCCCTATTTTAAATGGATGCACAGAAAGATGAAGGAGCTTCCCGTGCTGTCCGAGGTGGCGGAAAAGCTTGAAAAACTGTCAGTTTTGCCGTGTCAGCAGGATAAATGGGACACGGAGACACCGGGAGAGTACCGCTTTGCGTTAAATACGGCGGATGAAAAGGTGGTGCTGATCGAGGAGATCGCCTCTCTGGTGGCGCAGGAACTCAGACGCCAGGGACTGGCGGAAGGACAGGATTCCTATCTGGAGCCTTACGCGGCGGAAGTGGAGAGCCGGATTGAGGATGCAGTGCTGAGGACGGCGAATCTGGTGTAGTTGGGAAAGCGGACGGCAGTGATGGGAGAAAGTAAAAATGAATGCAGATGGGGTGTATGCCTGGATATAAATGCAGGCGATCCTAAACTATTCCAAGCTGTGGTGCAATATATAACAAATGATATGGACAGCAAAGATAACTGTTTAGCTGCCGGATTAAATTGTTCCGATAAAGTAACTCTTGTCTCGCCGGTGTCAGATGTTCAGATAGAAAAAGCAGAGATCAGAGAACTACGAGAGGCTCCGCGATATGTTTATGGGGAGTGCGTCTCTCCGTGTGATCACCCTGGCATGACGGGAGTTGTGGTTCGTATCGGCTGGCATTTTAAGAGTGGACGTTGTTTTTATACAATAAAAATAGGGCAGAAAATAAAAGGTGGAAGATATTTTGAGGATGAACTGATTTCAAGAGAAACAGACAGGAAAGACATGGATCGATGAAACAGGGCAATATTTTATCAAAACAATATAAAAAGGATCTGATTTTCGCAGCCGCTGTACTGGCGGCTGTGGTTATTTTGGGGCTTTCTTTCCAGATCGGCGGCAGAAAGAAGGCGGAGACGGAGAACGGTTTGCTGGAGATCACAATAGACGGGGAAGTTTACGGAGAGTTTCCGCTGGATGAGGACACAGAAATGATGGTCACCTCCTCCTATGGAAACAATACCGTTGTCATAGAGGCGGGCAGTGCGTATGTGAAAGAGGCGGACTGCCCGGACAGGATCTGTGTGGGAATGCGGAAGATAGCCTCTGAGGGGGAGATCATCTGCTGCCTGCCCCACAGACTGTTTCTGACGGTGAGAGGCGGGGAGGATGCGGCTTATGATGCCATCGCCTACTGATATTCCGGATCGGGTGATTGTGTCTTTTGTTCCTGAGTTATTCTTGCAGTTCGGCAATTCTTGCCTCCAATGAGGCGATAATAGAGTCTTTTTCTTTATTTAGAGACTTTAATTCCGCATTTGATGATGTTAATTCCTCTATCTTCCGCTGCCTTTCAATCATATGTTGTTCTATGGTATCCCATGTTTTTCGGTAGTCTTCCCGCGCCTCACATTGATCGCGAATCCGGGCGTCTCCGTTGAGGATAAAAAGTGTTTCCGCTGCTTCCTGCATATTTTTATTGCCTGTTGAGATCATTTTAAAATCCTCCCATGTCAATGCGTTAAATAACTGGGCCCATTTATCGAGATTATAATTCTTGTCTTCATTGTCCGCCAAGTGTGTTTTAGTTAAGTCTAACACATGAATGGTAAACTTGTCACTATATTTATAATAGTTTTTTATATTTAGCATTTTGTAGGTGGCAAAGAATTCAGGATGTTTGGGAAACAATGTAAAGTTGAGAATTCCGATCTGAAAAGCAGGCTTCACGGTTTTATAAGATTCTCCGGCATTTAGATTGTCGAAGAGCCGAGAGAGATAGACTAATGACCTCTCCGGCCAGTTATACTGGTTATTCATTTGCATTTCCAGATTTATGGCAGAATTGTTGTTCATTAAGATTTTAATATCCAGAATAAAATCTTTATTGTCGATTTTTTTTCCGAGCTCAATGGGATTGAGAATCTGTACGGATCTGATATCATCAGAGTTTAATCGTAGCAGAGAGCACAAAAGTTCCTTTAATACATTTTCATTGCTCTGCATGACGCTTCGAAACATGTAGTCATTCGTTAGAGGATAATCAATTATACCAGTAAAAGGTATCGGTTCGGATATACATCCGAGATTTTTCAGATTGTTCATAAGATATGCTCCTTTGTGATATGCCTGAGCAGAATCCGTGTGTTCAGAAAAGGATTTGTCTACAGTACGGAAAATGTTCAGATGTGCATGTGGTTTTAGAAAATAACAATATTTTGACCGGTCTTAATTCTTTTTACCATATACCACGGTGGAGGACAAGTATAAGATATAAAATATGATGTAGAAAAATAAAAATATATTTGTAAAAAATAAAATTGAAAACTACAAAATATGGTAAAAATATTTCTGAAAATTCAGGAGAGACTCTATATTTTGCATAGTGCATTTTTAAGGACAGATGCCGGATATGTCTTCTTATATGAAATGGAGTAGACTGTTGCTGAAATGATGATATCACATATCAGCTTGTAAAGCGTTTAAATTGATGTTATCTTAAAATCAGGTAGTTTATCCGATTTAATCATGAACAAATTGCGGAAAGGGGAACAGACCGGAACAATGAACAGGATAGAAATCATCATGTTAAAAGGCGATATCACAAAGGATCACGGGGTGCATGCAATCGTGAACGCCGCCAATACTTCCCTTTTAGGAGGAGGCGGCGTGGACGGCGCGATCCACCGGGCGGCAGGACCGGAGCTTTTGGCGGAATGCCGCCTATTGAACGGATGCAGGACAGGCAGGGCAAAGATCACAAAAGCGTACAGGCTTCCCTGTGAGTATGTGATCCATACGCCGGGACCGCGCTGGAACGGCGGCAGGTCAGGGGAGCATGAGCTTCTCGCTTCCTGTTATCGATCCTGTCTTGAGCTGGCTGTGGAAAACGGTATACGGAGCATTGCCTTTCCGTCCATCTCCACAGGCATCTATTGTTTTCCGCTGGAGGAGGCGGCCAAGATCGCCGTGGGCACAGTGAAAAAATTTATCGAAGAGCATCCCGGAGAACTGGATGTGGTGAAATGGGTGCTCTTTGACGACAGGACGTTTGAAGCCTATGAGAGAGAAAGGGCAAATTAAAAAAATAAAATAGAATAAAATAAAATAGAATGAACCAAATGAAGGCTTTGCGGCTCTTAATAACAGGTGCACCAAAAGAATGAGGAGTAGGAAACATTGGAAGATGAAATTCTGGTACAGCAGTTAAAAAAGGGGAGTCGTGAAGCCTTCGACCTGTTGTATGAAAAGTATAAGAATCTGTTGATCCGGACGGCTTATCTGATCACAGGCAATAAACCGGACAGTGAGGATGCGGCGCAGGAAACTTTTGTCAAAGTCTATCTTCACATCTCCGAGCTGAAAAATGACGCCGGATTGAAACCGTGGATGATGCAGATCCTTGTGAGGACAGCGTACCGGATAGGTAAAAAGAGAAGCAGGGAAGTTCCGGATGAGGAGATAGAGTCTCTTTCGGAAAGCCAGACGGTTCTCTCTCCTCTGGGACAGATGATAAAACAGGAAGAAGCCGAGATGATCTTCCGGGCGGTGGAGGCTCTGCCGGTGAAACAGCGGACGGTGGTGGTGCTTTACTACTACAACGAACTCTCTGTGGCACAGATCGCGGAGATGCTCGCCTGCCGGGAGGGAACGGTGAAGTCAAGGCTGCACACGGCGAGAAAGTTTCTGAAAGGGGAACTGGAAGGTCGGGCGAACTTTAAGGCGGAGTGCGTATAGGCGCAGCAGAACATGAATATGCACAGATAGAGCAGGTGCAGGCACAGATGGAGCAGGTGTATGCAAAGTGCAGGCACGGATGAAGCAGGTGTATGCACGGACAGAGCGGATATATGCACGACAAAACGGGTGTATGCACGATAAAACCGGTGCAGGAAAGAGGAATGCATGAAGATCAGAGATAAAAAATTTGACGATAAGATAAAAATGGCATTGGAAATGCACGCGGGCGGCATTTCGGCTTCCGAAACATTGAAACAGAAAATTGACAGTGAGATCCGCAGGCAGGGGAAGGTCATACCGATCCCTCTGCCCGGAGAACAGGAGGTTTCCATGAAAAAGCATTTTAATACAAAGAAATTAGTGATCGGCGTGGCGGCGGCATGTCTCCTCATTTCAGGGGGCGTCTTTGCGGGAAAGACCAAGGGATATATTTCCGGTTATGCACAGAGTTATTCTTATGCGGAACTTGACAAAGCGGAGGAGAAACTGGGGTTTTCCGCGGATGTACCGGAGAGTTTCAGCAACGGCTACAGCTTTGAGGAGATGTGGGTGGGAGACACACACGCCGTGGATGAAAATCAGGAGACGGTGTATACTTTCCCTGAGCTGAATGTGGACTATATAAGGGACGGTGTGAGCGATATCGCTCTGTATGTTGATATGAGGCCGGAAAAAGGAGAGCAGGATAAAGAGCCGGATCTGACGGACCAGTGCGGCGATATTGCGCTCAGGTATGATGTATATACCTACAAGTTTGTCCCCGAGGGCTATGAACTGACCGAGGAGGATAAGGCGAACCTGGAGAGGGACGACTATGAGATCTCCGTGGGATCGGATGAGGTAGAGTATGCACAGATGACTCATGTGTTGTGGGAGAAAGACGGCGTATACTATGATCTGCTGGGGAATGACACGGCGCTCACCGGTGAGGAGATGTTCGCGATGGCGAAGGAAGTGATCGGGCGGAGTGATCAGTGAAACGCACAGAAGGATCATTTTGCGGACGGGAAGGTGTCCGAGGAGACGGTGGCGCTGTCTGTCTCGGATACCCGTGTGATGAGGAGGAAAATTGAAATGATATAACGGCGAAAGCCAGGGAGGAGCCTGCGGCGGCATACCTGATGTCAGGATATGCCGCCGCGGGTTTTTGTATTTTTGAAAAAACGGATTTTGACATGACAAAAGGTATGCGACAAAAGGTATGGGAAAACAGACCGCATATATCGCAAAACCGTCTGTACGGCAAGACATCCAGACGGTTTTTGTGCAAATCATATAAAAAATGACGAAAAATATCTGACATAAGGACATGTGCTTCCGACAGCAGGCCATATGAGGGGAACAGGCTTCTTGTTATACTGAGGTTACCGGAAAAAGAGCATATGGAGAGAACATTGAGGGCTCCGTATGAAAAAGTTTATAACATGAAGGAGGTTTCCAATGATGAAACAAAGAGCAGTTGCAACAGGGCTGGCGATAGCGGCGGCGCTTGCCATGACCGCCTGCGGCGCAGAAGAGGCAGGCACAGGAAGCGGGGGGGCATCCGGCAGTGCGGATGCGCTGGAAGTAAAGATCTGGGACGGAGCACAGGTGGACGGCCTGCAGCAGATCGCGGATGAGTGGACGGCGCAGTCCGGCATCAAGGTAAATATTCAGACACTGGGCTGGGATGAATACTGGACGCTGCTGGAGGCGGGAGCGACGGGCGGCGATATGCCGGACGTCTTCTGGATGCATTCCAATGTGGCGCAAAAGTACATGGAGAACGATATGCTGCTCGATCTGAACAGCAGGATCGAGGCGTCCGACAAGATCGATATGACGAATTACTATGAGGGGATTGCGGGGATGTACCGTATGAACGATGTGCAGTACGCGGTGCCGAAGGACCACGACACGATAGCTCTGTGCTATAACAAAGCGGTTTTCGATCAGTACAATGTGGCTTATCCGGATGAGACCTGGACATGGGACGACTTTTATGATGCGGCGAAGGCGATCACGGACGCGGGAGCGGGAAATGCCTACGGCTATGCTATCGATGTGGGAAACAATCAGGACGGCTGGTGGAATATCGTCTATGATTTCGGCGGTTATATTATCAGCGAGGACAAGAAAACTTCCGGCATGGACGATCCGAAAACCCTGGAGGCGATGGAATTTCTCGGCAAATTGATCAAGGATACGATGCCGCCTCAGTCCGTCATCTCAGAGAACGGCTGCGGCACTCTGTTTAACTCCGGCGTTGTGGCGATGACGACACAGGGAAGCTGGAATATCAACACTTTCTATACAAGCGACAACAGTGAAAATTACGGCTGGGCGATGCTGCCTTACTGTGACAGAAATGGGAACGGCGCGGTGGACGAAGGTGAGAGATGTTCTATCTACAACGGCATCGGCTGGGCGGCAGCGGCGAATACGGATGCACCAGATGCGGCATGGGAACTGATCGAGTGGTTTTGCAGCGAGGAGAATCAGGTGAAACAGGCTGATCTGGGCGTGACGATGGCGGGATATCTGGGCGCGTCGGACTCCTATGCGTCGGCTTTTGAGGGCATGAATATCGATGCCTTTCTGGATATGGAAGAACAGGGCACTCTGATCTTCCGTCCCTGCAGCAAATACACCACCAACTGGGAGACCATGATGGGTGAGAATCTGGTGGGCGCCTGGAATGATACATCGACGATGGAAGCGACATGCCGGACGATAGCGGAAAACATGAATGCCCAGCTAGCACAGGAATAACAGGGGGAAGCGGAGTATGAAACGGAAAATGACGAAAGCGGAAAAAACGGAGGCGCGCTGGTGCTGGTTTTTTATCGCGCCGACGATGATCGGCCTGGTCGTCCTGAACTTTTACCCGATCATCAACACGGTCTGGCAGAGTTTCTGTGAGACGGGCGATTTTGGCAGAGGCAATACATTTGTAGGGCTGAAAAATTACATAGACGTATTATCCGGCGGGGAGTTTTGGATCAGTTTGTGGAACACTTTTAAATATGCACTCATAGAAGTTCCGTTTTCCGTATGCATCGCGCTGGTGCTGGCGGTTTTGTTAAACCGGAAGATGAGAGGGCGCAGTGTGTACAGGACAATATATTTCCTGCCCATGGTAGCGGCGCCGGCGGCAGTCGCCATGGTGTGGAAATGGCTTTTTAACCAGCAGTACGGCCTGCTGAACCATATTTTCGGCACGGATACGGCATGGATATCCGACCCGAAGATCGCCTGGGTATCCATCGGCATCATTGGCGTGTGGTCCATTCTGGGGTATAATATGGTATTGATGATCGGCGGGCTGCAGGAGATCCCGAGAGATTACTATGAGGCGGCATCCATCGACGGAGCCACCGGCATCAGGCAGTTTTTCTATGTCACGATACCGCTTTTAAGCCCCACGATATTCTTTATTGTGCAGACAAGGATCATCGGTGCGCTGCAGCAGTTTGACCTGATCTACATGGTGATGGATACGTCAAACCCGGCGCTTGGCAAGGTGGAGACTGTGGTGCCGGTATTTTACAGGTATGCCTTTACTTACGGCAATAAAGGCTGCGGCGCAACTTTTGTGATATTGCTTCTTCTGGTGATCCTGGCGCTGACCGTGCTCTGCCAGAAGGCGGAGAAAAAATGGGTGTTCTATAATTAGGGGAGGAGATGAGCAGATGAGAAAAGAAAAATGTAATGCGGTTTTGATCCATGTGATACTGATCCTGATGGCTTTCGTGATGATCGTTCCCTTTTTATGGATGCTTCTGACGGCGTTTAAGACGATCAGTGAAGCCACAAGCGTCAATCCTTTTGTGATATTGCCTTCGAGCTGGAAATTTGACAGTTTCAAAAATGTCTGGAAGAGCTATAATTTTCTTGTGCTCTATAAAAATACACTGCTGATGATCTTTTTCCGTGTGGTCTGTGCGGTGTTGACGGCGACGATGGCGGGTTACGCCTTCGGGCGCATGAAGTTTCCGGGAAAGAACGTCGCCTTTGCGCTGGTGATGATCCAGATGATGGTGCCGGGGCAGATCTTCATTATTCCTCAGTATGTTATGGTATCGAAACTGGGCATGTTGAATAAGATGTTTGCCCTGGTATTTCCGGGTATGGTGACAGCTTTCGGGACATTTCTGTTGAAGACCAGTTTCCAGGGACTGTCCAAAGACATGGAGGAGGCGGCGATGGTGGACGGTTGCAACTACGGGCAGAGGTTTCTGCTGATCATGGCGCCGCTGACCAGAAGCGCCATGATATCCCTGGGTATTTTCACGGCGGTGTTCGCCTTTAAGGATCTGATGTGGCCGATGATCGTCTGTTCCGAAAGCGCAAAGACAACACTGTCCGCGGCGCTGGCAAAGATGCAGGGACAGTTCAGTTCCAACTATCCGGAGCTGATGGCGGCTGCACTGATGGCGTGCCTGCCGATGATCGTGATCTATGTGATCTTCCAGAAACAGTTTGTGGAGGGAATCGCAACTTCCGGAGGAAAGTTATAAAAGAATGAGTGAGATAAGACGGTGGGATACGCCCCACTACAGCAGTATTGCCTATTATCAGAAAATATCGGAAGAGTTATATCTTACCCTGTGCGGGAGGGAGCGCTGCGCCCCTTCCCAGCACCTGGGGCCTGTGGCGAGAGAAGGATACCATCTGCATGTCGTCTTCTCGGGCAAGGGGTATTATCAGACGCCGGACAGTTTTATGACTGTGAGGGCAGGGCAGATGTTTATAATCAAACCGGGGGAGACGGTTGTCTATTATGCGGATGCGGAAAATCCGTGGAGTTACTGCTGGCTCGCGTTTGACGGCAGGAGCGCATCCTACTACGCCGAATTGTGCGGTTTCGGGGAGGGCGTTTACACACAGGACTGCAGGGTGGAGCCGGAGGCGTTTATAAAGACTGCGGAACGGATGATGCAGGAGATGAAGCCCGGTATCTCGTCGCTTCTGAAGAGGACCGCTATCATGTATGAGTTTTTGTCGCTGGCGGCGGAGTCCTATTCTAAATCCGGACATAACAGTCCGTATCAGCCTGCCTATCTGCCGGATATGTATGTGGACTGTGCGGTGGATCTGATCAAAAAGAATTACAGCCATATTACGATTGCCGATCTGGCGGGATATGTGGGCATCAACCGCAGCTATCTGTCGGATATTTTTAAGAAAAAGACAAAGATGTCCCCACAGCAGTACCTGCTGCACTACAGGCTGGAGAAGAGCTGTGAACTTTTGCGGACGACGGAGATGCCGATCCAGGAGGTGGCGAAGAAGATCGGATATGACAATCCGCTCGCCTTTACAAAAATGTTCAAAAAGATTTACGAAATGAGCCCCAGTGAATACCGGCTTCATATCACGAAGGAGGACTGGGGACGGAAGCAGGATTTATCATAAAAAGAATTTATTATCAGAATGATTGGGAGAAGTGTCATGGGTATACTATGGGATAGAGAGAGCCGCACTTTTACATTACATACAGATCGGACTTCTTATCAGATGCAGGTGGATGAGCATGGATATCTGCACCATCTCTACTATGGAAAAAATACGGGCAGCAGCAATATGGAGTATATGCACTATTATTCGGACTGCGGATTTTCCGCCAATCCTTACCGGCTGATGGACAGGAGAGATTTTTCGCTGGACAATATCTGCCAGGAGTACCCGGGCAGCGATATCGGAGATTACCGGGTGAGCTGTCTTTCCGTGCAAAATCCGGACGGGAGTTACAGCGCGGATTTCCGGTATGAGAGCCATGAGATAAGGCAGGGGAAATATGCGTTGTCCGGGCTGCCGGCGGCATATGATGAAGCGGGGATGGCGCTCAAGCTCCCATTTGCTGTGCGCTTCTTTTGGAATATCGGCGGCATATGATGAAGCGGGGATGGCGCTCAGCCTGGTGATACAGATGAGAGATCCTGTGACAGGGCTTACGCTGCGGCTCTACTATGGTGTCTTCGAAAAGGAGGATGTGATCACGAGGAGCGCGGAGATCCTGAATGAGACGGCGGGGACTGTGCAGCTTCATAAAGCCCTTTCCGCCTGTCTGGATATCCCCTTCGGAGACTGGGAGCTGATCCATTTCCCAGGACGTCACTGTATGGAGCGCCAGGCGGAGCGGAGAAAGCTGATGGACGGCATCCAGAAGATATCATCCAGACGGGGCAGCAGCAGCCACCAGCACAATCCTTTTGCCATACTGGCTCTGCCGGAGACATCGGAGGATTACGGGGAATGTCTGGGCGCCATGCTGGTGTATTCCGGAAGCTTCCAGATCGAGATAGAAAAGACGCAGATGCGGGCGGTGCGGATGGTGCTTGGCATCCAGGAGGAGCAGTTTCTGTGGAAACTGGAGCGGGGAGAAAGCTTTGTGATGCCGGAAGTGCTTCTTTCCTACAGCGGCAGGGGGCTCACCGGGCTGAGTCACAATTATGCAGACTTTATCAGAGAACATATCTGCCGCGGCAAATATAAGAAGGCGAGACGGCCGATCCTGATCAACAACTGGGAGGCTACCTATTTTGATTTCACGGCGGAAAAACTGCTTGACATCGCGGAAAAAGCCGGTGAACTGGGAATAGAGATGCTGGTTTTGGACGATGGATGGTTTGGCAGGCGGGATTGTGAGACGGATGGCCTGGGGGACTGGTATGTCAATGAGGAGAAGCTGGGTGGAAATTTAAATTCTCTGATTGAGAAAATAAACAAAATGGGCATGAAGTTCGGGATCTGGGTGGAACCGGAGATGGTCAATGAAGACAGCGATCTCTATAAGGCACATCCGGACTGGGCGCTTTCGGTGCCGGGCAGGGAGCCGGTGATGGGCAGATGCCAGCTTGCCCTGGATATGGGGAGGCAGGAAGTGCAGGATTATCTGTATGAGGCGTTGAGGACGCTCCTTTCGGAACATCCCATCGATTATATCAAATGGGATATGAACCGCAATCTGTCGGATATCTACAGCAGAGTGCTTGCGCCTGAGAGACAGGGGGAGGCGGGGCATCGCTATATACTGGGGGTGTATGCCCTGCTCGAGAGACTGACAGAGGCTTTTCCCGATGTGCTCTTCGAGGGGTGCAGCGGCGGGGGCGGGCGGTTTGACTGCGGGATGCTCTGTTATTCGCCGCAGATCTGGTGCAGCGATGATACGGATGCCATAGCCCGTCTGAAGATCCAGTATGGGACGAGTTTCGGCTATCCGGTGTCCGCGATGGGAGCCCATGTGTCGGCGTGTCCCAACCATCAGACAGGGCGCAGCACGCCGCTGCGCACAAGGGGCGTAGTGGCGATGTCGGGAACTTTTGGCTGTGAACTGGATCTGGCTTTGCTGGATGAGGCGGAAAGGCAGGAGATAGCGGAGCAGATCGACCAGTTTAAAGCGTATTATCCGCTGATCCAGTGGGGCGACTATTACCGTCTGACGGATGCCATAGCGGACACTTATTTTACGGCATGGCAGTTTGCCTCGAAAGATGGGGCGGAAGCACTGTTAAATGTGGTGGTGGTCTCCCCTCAGGCAAATCCCACACCGATCCATGTCAGGTTAAAAGGGCTGCGGGAGGAGGCGGTGTATCTGGAAAAGACGGAAGGGAAGTATTACAGCGGTGCGGCGCTGATGTACGGCGGATTTACGCTGCCGATCCTGAAAGGGGATTATCCGGCGGTGCAGTATTATTTTGTGAAGGAGGGTTCAGAATGAATGCGGTGACACGATTTTTGAGTAATGACAGTATGTTCGGGCGCCTGATGACGAAGGCGGGTATTTTTATCGCCGTCAATCTCCTGTTTCTTCTGGGATGCCTGGGCGTTGTGACGGCGGGCGCTTCCCTCTGCGCCCTGTATTATACGGAAATGCGGTATCTGCGCGGAGAGAGGGAGATGAATCCGTTTCGGGTGTTCTGGAAAGGGTTTACGGAGAATTTTCGAAAAGCCACGGTGGTGTGGATTGGTGCCATGGCGCTTATCCTGTTTATGGCGCTGGAGATGTTCTGGTGCAGCCAGTTTGAGGGCGTGATGCATCTGTTTGTGTATGCCCTGCCGGTACTGCTTGTAGCCACCGTTGTGATCGCGGCCTACACTTTTCCGGGGATCGCGGCTTTTGAAGCTTCTATAAAACAGCATCTTCTGAACAGTATGTTTTTTGCCGGGCGATCTCCGGTGACGATACTTTTGGTGGCTGCGTCGGCGGCGGTGCCCGCCTATCTGACCTGGCTGCTTCCGGAGTTTTTGCCTCTGTCCGCGTTTTTGTGGTGCAGTGTCGGGTTTTCTTTTGTGGGATGGCTGCAGTCGAAGCTGTTTTTGGGGCTTTATGCGCCTTATCTGGCGGTAAGGAAGGATGAGATGCTGTGTACTCTAAAGTAAGTGCATAAAAAAGGTGAGAGAAAATTCCGCGAAATGTCAGGGGAAAAAGCCTGATATCTCGTGGGATTTTCTTTTTTATGTGAAATCGAAATTGTATATATTTACCAATTTTCGTTGACATAAAATGAAATTCTTTGCTATAATAGTACATGCAAGTCTGGGAAACATCTGGTGGAACACATGATATTGTTTCGGTTGATAATCCCTGTTTATGAGAATGCAAGAGGAATCTTCCATAGAAGAAGAATCTTCCGTGGAATGAGAATATTTTGGTAAATATGGCGGTGAATATGAAGATAGCACACATAAATGAATTGGGTGAAAAGCAGTCGGTAAAAGAACACCTGTTTGAGACGGCAAAAAAGGCGGAACAATTTGCGGAGGAGTTCGGATGTGGTGAGGCGGGATATCTGTGCGGGCTTATGCATGATATCGGCAAGTACTCCAAGGAGTTCCAGAGAAGAATACGCGATCCGGAACATGTAAAAAAAGTGGATCATTCTACGGCAGGGGCAAAAGAGTTATGCGATATGTCTAAGGGGTATATTTTCCTGGCGATGGCTGTCGCAGGACATCATTCAGGTCTGATGGACGGAGGAAATAAGAAGGTTTCGGAAGCGGAGGATGGAACTTTTTTCGGCAGGATGAAAAAGGAGATACCGTCTTATGATGACTGGAAAGAGGAAATTGCTGTAAAACAAATTAAAATGCCGACATTTATGAAGATGGGAATAAATCCTGCTTTTACGATGGCTTTTTTTACCCGGATGATCTATTCCTGTCTGGTGGATGCGGACTATCTTGACACCGAGAGGTTTATGTCCTCGGGCGGTATCGACAGGGGAGAGTACGCTTCCGGCGCAGAACTTCTCAAACGTTTTGAAAAGCATATTTCCGGGTGGATCGACAGGCGTGATTTTGACAATGAACAGCAAAAACAGATCTGTCAAAAAAGAACGGAGATCCTGTTAGACTGCATGGAAAAGGGTGAGCGGTTTGACAGAGGGCTCTATTCGCTGACGGTGCCGACTGGCGGCGGGAAAACGACGGCTTCCCTGGGATTTGCGCTGAAGCAGATGCAGAAACATGCCATGAGGCGGATCATATATGTGATCCCGTATACTTCTATCATAGATCAGACTGCCACGGTATTTGGCGATATTCTGGGGGAGGAGAATGTACTGGAGCATCACAGTGGTATCTTGTATGAGGTAAAAGAGGGAGAGTCAGAAAGGAATTATCAGAAAGCGCTGGCAACGGAGAACTGGGACATGCCGGTGGTCGTCACGACTGCCGTCCAGTTTTTTGAGTCGCTTTTTGCTTCAAAGAGTTCTAAATGCCGGAAATTGCACAGTATTGCCTACAGCGTCATCATATTTGATGAAGCGCAGACGCTACCTGTACCCTATTTGGAGCCCTGTGTGGCGGCGATATCGGAACTTGTGGCACATTATAGATCCACGGTTGTACTATGTACCGCGACACAGCCGGCGCTGGGCGGAATGTTTCAGAGATATCTGGGTAAGATGGAGCTGTGTGAAATATGCGATGGCGTGGAGGATACATACAGATGGTTCAGGCGAACAGGGATCGTGCATGCCGGTGTTTTGGACATGGACAGGCTGTGCGGGGAATTGCGGGAGAATGGGCAGGTACTGTGTATCGTAAATCAGCGAAGGACAGCGCAGGAAATATATAGATGCCTGAAGGGAGATGAATGCTTGAAAGGAGAGGGTATATACTGTCTGACAACTTTGATATACCCTGCGGCGCGAAAAGAAAAGATTGAAGAAATAAAGCAGAGATTAAAAGAAGGATTATCGTGCAGAGTGATAGCGACATCTTTGATTGAGGCGGGGGTGGATATCGATTTTCCGAGAGTTTACCGGCAGGAGGCGGGACTGGATTCGGTGATTCAGGCCGCCGGGCGGTGTAACAGAGAGGGGAAGCGCCCCGCAGAGGAGAGTGTTGTTTCAGTATTTCAGTTGGAAGGCAGTAACTTCAAATTTCTTTCGCAGAATATTGCGGCGTTTCAGTGGATGCAGAGGCAGTTTGATGATTTGGGGGATTTAAAGGCGATTTCCGGCTATTTTCATTTTTACAGGGAACTGCTGGGAGGAGAGAATCTGGATGTCAAAGGGATTATGAAGGCTTTTGCAGAAGGGCTGGACGGAGGCATTCTGCCGCTTAAAAGCGTTGCGGAGTGGTTTAAGCTGATTGAGAATGAAACAGTGCCTGTCTATATTCCTCTTGGAGAGGGGAAAGTGCTGGTGGATCAGCTTACATCAGGTGATTTTGACAGAAATACGTTCAGGAAACTGGGGCAGTACAGCGTAAATGTATATCCGAATCATCTGCGCGCCTTACAGGAGAGCGGATGTGTGGAATGTCTGTGGGATCAGGTCTATGTACTGCGGGATTTGACACAGTATAAAGAGGATACCGGGCTGCAGATGGATATTGAGACGGGGGATGGGGTTTTTGTTTGAACTTTTAAGATGGTGACAGGCGGCATTTGCCGTTATTAATAAAGAGAGGAGGTAATTTTATGGCGGTAAAAGTGGAGGTATGGGGTGATTTTGCATGCTTTTCCAGGCCGGAGATGAAGGTGGAAAGGATCAGCTACGATGTGATGACGCCTTCCGCGGCGCGGGGATTGTTGGAGGCAATCTACTGGCATCCGGGCATGAAATGGCGGATCGACAACATATATGTGCTTTCCCCGATCCACATGACCAATATAAAGAGAAACGAGGTAAAATCAAAGATTCTGGCAAGCAATGTAAAAGGCGCGATGACAGGGGGGAGAAGCGAGCTGTTTATCAATACTTCCGATGATATTCAACAGCGCTCCTCGCTGGTTTTACAAAATGTCCATTATGTGATGGAGGCGCATTTTGAGCTCACGGAAAAGGCGAACGAGACGGATAATGCGGGAAAGTTTCAGGATATCATAAAAAGGCGCCTGCATAGAGGACAGTGTTATCACCAACCGTATTTTGGCTGCAGGGAGTTCCCGGCGAGATTCAGGGAATGGAAAGGCGGCGTGATTCCTGCTATAGAGGAGACGAGGGACCTGGGATATATGCTGTGGGATATGGATTACAGTAACCCGAGAGAGATAACGCCCATGTTTTTTCATGCAAAGCTGGAAAACGGGATAGTGCATGTCGGGGATTGTGAGGTGGTGAGATGATTTTACAGGCGTTAGTTTCGCATTATGAGGATCTGATGCGAACGGGGAAAATAGCAAAGCCCGGCTGGGAGAAGGCGAAGGTATCTTTCGGGCTGAACCTGAGTGATGACGGAAAAGTGACAGGATTGCTGCCGTTAAAAGTCTCGCGCAATGTCGGGAATAAAACGGTGGATGCACCGGGCTTGCTGGAGGTACCGCAACCGGTAAAACGTTCTTCGGGTATCAAAGCGAACTTTCTGTGCGATAATTCCACGTATATCATGGGGATCGATGAAAAGGGAAAACCGGAGAGGAGCCTTCTGTGTTTTGAGGAGTGCAAAAATCTGCATCACAGGATTCTGGACACAGTGCAGACGCCTTTATCCAGAGCGATACTGCTCTATTTTGAATCATGGAGACAGGAATTATTGGAGGAGAATTCTTTTCTGGCAGATAATAAGGAAGAACTTATGTCAGGGGCTAATATCCTGTTTTATGTGAACGGAAAGTCTGTTTTGGAAGATAATAGCATCAGGCAGGCGTGGCAGAAATATTATGATCAGTCTGAGAGCGGCTTGACGGGAATCTGTTCTGTGACAGGAAAGAAAGCGGCACTGGCTAATCTGCATCCGACTATCAAGGGAGTGGCGGGGGCACAGGCGATGGGGACATCTCTGGTATCTTTTAATGCGCCTGCCTTTTGTTCCTACGGGAAGGAGCAGGGGGCAAATGCATCGGTCGGCGAATATGCCACGTTTGCTTACGGCACTGCGCTGAATGAGCTGTTGGGGGACAGGGAACACAGGAGGCTGGTCGGTGACGCGACAGTGGTGTACTGGGCGGAGGGAGGAGAAAAAATATATCAGGATATCACCTGTGCAGCATTGTTCGGAACAGAGGATGAGGGGATCACGGATCAGGATCTGAGCGCCATTTTCAGCAAGGTATCAAAAGGGGAAAAGATTCAGATCGACGAGCAGGTCTTACAGACAGACAGGCATTTTTATATATTAGGATTGGCGCCGAATGCGGCGAGGCTGGCTGTCAGGTTTTTTTATACGGATTCTTTTGGAAATATGCTGAAAAATATTGCGGCGCATTACGAAAGGTTGAGGATCGTCAGGCCTCAAAACGAAAGGTTAGAAAATCTGCCGATATGGAGGTTACTGTCGGAGACCGTCAACAAAAATGCAAAGGATAAATCACCCTCCCCTCAGATGGCGGCGGATACGCTGCAGGCTGTCCTGACGGGAAGAAACTATCCGGCATCACTGTTGAATCATGCGATGTTGCGGATACGCGCGGAGAAGGAAGTAACCTATGGGCGCGCTGCGATCATAAAGGCGTATTATCTGAAAAACAGAAATAAGGGCTGTTCCAAAGAAAAGGGGGTATTGGAGATGGAATTGAATGAGAATTGTACGGATGTTCCGTACACGTTGGGAAGGCTGTTTGCCGTGCTGGAACATATTCAGCAGGAAGCTAACCAGGGGATCAATGCGACGATAAAGGATAAATATTTTAATGCGGCGGCGTCAACCCCGTCCCATATCTTTCCCGTACTGATCAATCTGGCACAAAAGCATTTGAGGAAATTAAATGACCGCCCGAGGTTAAAAGCATATTTTGAGAATCAGATCGGTGAGCTGGCGCTCATCATCGGCGAGAGATACCCGGTGCGCATGAATCTGCCGGAGCAGGGTGCCTTTCAACTGGGGTATTATTGCCAGACACAGAAACGTTATCAGAAGAAGGAGGAAAAGTAAGTGAGCGAAGCGATTAAAAACAGGTATGAATTTGTGGTCTTGTTCGATGTGGAGAACGGTAACCCCAATGGAGATCCGGATGCCGGCAATATGCCCAGGGTTGATCCGGAGAGCGGTTTCGGACTGGTCACGGATGTCTGTATCAAGCGCAAGATCAGAAATTATGTGGAGACTTTGAAGGAGGATGAGCAGGGATATCGGATCTATATTAAGGATAATGTTCCGTTAAACCGCAGTGACAATGAGGCGTATGAATATTTAAATACAAATGCGGATGGTATCAAAAAGCTGAAAAAGGAAGATCCCGAGCTGGACAGAAAGATCAGGGATTTTATGTGCGAGAATTTTTATGACATCAGGACCTTCGGCGCGGTTATGACAACTTTTGTGAAAGCGAATCTGAACTGCGGACAGGTGAGGGGACCGGTGCAGCTTGGATTTGCAAAGTCGGTTGATCCGATCTTGCCGCAGGAGGTCACGATCACAAGGGTGGCGATCACGACAGAGAGTGATGCGGAGAAAAAGGGGACGGAGATGGGGAGAAAATATATTGTCCCCTACGCGCTGTACCGTATGGAAGGGTATGTGTCGGCAAATCTGGCAAGAAAGGTTACGGGATTTTCGGAGGAAGATCTGGAATTGCTGTGGCAGGCGATCTTGAATATGTTTGAAAATGACCATGCGGCGGCGAGAGGGAAAATGGCTGTCAGGAAACTGATCATTTTTAAACACGAGAGTGAGCTCGGGTGTGCGCCTGCGCATAAACTGTTTGATGCGGTGAAAATTGAGAGGAAGGAAGGCGTTGAGATTCCCAGGGCATATGCGGATTATGAGGTGGCCGTACAGACAGAGCTGCCGCAGGGAGTGAGCTGCATCTGCATGGAATAGGGGGACGGATGGAATATACAGAGGATAAGTATCTTTTGTTGTCGGGCATTCAGCACTTTGCTTTTTGCCGCCGGCAGTGGGCGTTGATCCATATTGAACAGCAGTGGATGGAGAATGTGCGTACTTTTGAGGGGAAAGTCATGCATGAGAAGGCGCATGATGTAGAGTTCAGCGAGAAGAGAGGGGATATACTGACAGTACGCGGAATGAAGGTGGCTTCCCGGATGCTGGGGATCAGCGGAGAATGTGATGTGGTGGAGTTCCATAAATCGACAGAGGGAATTCCCATACATGGCAGAGAGGGACTGTTTCAGGTTGTACCTGTCGAGTACAAGAGGGGAGCGCCGAAACAACATGATGCAGACAGGCTGCAGCTGGCGGCGCAGGCAATGTGTCTGGAAGAAATGCTTTTTGCGGATATCAGACTGGGATATCTCTACTACGGAGAAACACGCCGCAGAGTGGAGGTATTGATGGATGAGGAGATCCGGGAAAACGTGCGGAATATGCTTTCTGAAATGCATGCGTACTATGAGAGAGGGTACACGCCCAAGGTGAAAACCGGAAAGTTTTGTGTGCAGTGTTCGTTGCAGGAAATATGTATGCCTGTGCTCTGCGAGAACAGATCTGCTGTCCGGTATATCGATAATGTATTGAAGGAGGAGATGCATTGAAAAAGTTATTAAACACGCTTTACATAACGTCTCCTGACACATATCTGGCATTGATAGGAGAAAATGTCGTAGTCAAAAAAGAGGAAGAAATTGCTTTGCGGGTGCCGCTTCACAATCTGGAGGCAATCGTAGCGTTTAATTATTCCGGGGCGAGTCCGGCGTTGATCCGTAAATGCGGAGAGAGCGGAATAAACTTGAGTTTTTTTCAGGGAGACAGGTTTTGCGGACGATTTGTGGGGCAGGAAAACGGGAATGTACTTCTGCGAAAAATGCAATACCGGAGATCGGATCGTGAATCAGACAGTTTTCCGATTGCAAAAAATATGATATTGGGAAAGATATACAATCAGAGATATGTGCTACAAAGAGCGATCAGAGATCACGCATTGAGCATCGATAGTGATAAATTACTTTCTGCTTCTCAGTTTTTAAAACAATCTCTGCAATATGTTAAGGAGTGTGAGAATCTGGAGCAGCTCAGGGGATATGAGGGAGAAGCGGCATCCGTATATTTTTCCGTCTTTGGCGAACTGATCATTCAACAGAAGGAAAGTTTTGTTTTTACAGGCAGAAACAGGCGGCCGCCGCTGGACAATGTGAATGCATTGTTGTCATTTTCGTATTCCCTGTTGACAACAGAATGCGCAGGGGCGTTGTATTCCGCAGGGTTAGATCCATATGTTGGCTTTTTACACAGAGACAGGCCCGGAAGGCTGTCATTGGCGTTGGATTTGATGGAGGAATTCAGGGCGCCCATAGCGGACAGGTTTGTTTTAACGCTTATTAATAAGAGAGAAGTGGGCAAAAAAGAGTTTCGCAAAATGGAAGACGGTGCAGTTTATATTGAAGATGAGGCGAGAAAAAGAGTCATTCAAAAGTGGCAGGAAAATCGAAAGGAATTGATAGTGCATCCATTTTTGAAGGAAAAGGTACAGACAGGACTTTTGCCCTATGTGCAGGCTATGCTGTTGGCGAGATTTTTGCGCGGAGATATGGACGCATATCCTCCGTATTTTAAGAGGTGAAAACGTGTTAGTATTGATTACGTATGATGTGAGTACGAAGACAGCGGCAGGTGTAAGACGCCTTTCCAAAGTCGCAAAGGTGTGTATAAACTATGGACAGAGAGTACAAAATTCTGTTTTTGAATGTCTGGTTGACAGAACGCAGCTTGCAATGCTGAAAAAGCAGATATCTGATATTATCGATGAAGATACTGACAGCGTCCGCTATTATGTTTTGGGCGATAATTATAGCAGACGAGTGGAACATGTCGGCGCAAAGAAGACGATTGATATGTCAGACGTATTGTTGGTTTAGTTTGATGCGCGAAATATAAGTGAACATAATTTTCCTGAGAGATTCGCGCATGCAATGATAAGTATTTTAGTGATTATAGGTCCCGTTTATTGGAGCCGGATATAGAATTCAGTAATATTTTTGTATATTATGCTGAATGATTATTTGCTTTAGCGGAATTTATTTTCTGTTTTTGCGTCACTCCCTTTGGGGAGTGTGGGTTGAAATAGCGCATCCTAATGCAAGAACTGGGAGCAAAGGACGTCACTCCCTTTGGGGAGTGTGGGTTGAAATTAGTTTCATCTTATCGTCAACACCTCGGAATAAGTCACTCCCTTTGGGGAGTGTGGGTTGAAATCTCTTGCTCCGTATTTCTCAAACGAATCACTGTTGTCACTCCCTTTGGGGAGTGTGGGTTGAAATCGGCAAATCTGCTGTCATTATCCATGATGATTTCAGTCACTCCCTTTGGGGAGTGTGGGTTGAAATTTATCAGAGTGCTCCAAAAACAAATCCGCAAAGAATGTCACTCCCTTTGGGGAGTGTGGGTTGAAATCGCAAGCGCAAAAAGATTTCTAATGCGCAGAATTGTCACTCCCTTTGGGGAGTGTGGGTTGAAATATTGTCAACCAAACATGGAAAATTGCGGTTTTGCTCGTCACTCCCTTTGGGGAGTGTGGGTTGAAATAGTTCCCGGTACAGGATATCCCTTATTAGTTTCCGTCACTCCCTTTGGGGAGTGTGGGTTGAAATATAGCAAAGCCATCATTGATGTCAGCGCGAGTTACAGTCACTCCCTTTGGGGAGTGTGGGTTGAAATAATTGGCTCCGTCCTCAAATGTGTATAACACTCCGTCACTCCCTTTGGGGAGTGTGGGTTGAAATTTTCGTATTCCAGCGGCAACTGGTACTTACAGTAGTCACTCCCTTTGGGGAGTGTGGGTTGAAATCTGAATCGCCGCCCGAATATCGCAACAGCACTGTGTCACTCCCTTTGGGGAGTGTGGGTTGAAATGTTGAGTACTTTTGCTTTTGTTATGTGGACAATAGTCACTCCCTTTGGGGAGTGTGGGTTGAAATTGCAACTTTATTTTTATTAAAAATATCCATGATTGTCACTCCCTTTGGGGAGTGTGGGTTGAAATCCGCTTGCATAATCTGCCCAATTTACTTTTGTCGGGTCACTCCCTTTGGGGAGTGTGGGTTGAAATCATATCTGCAATAATGTGAAATCTTGTGAGAAGATAGTCACTCCCTTTGGGGAGTGTGGGTTGAAATTGCTCTTCAATATACTGATTGAGAAGCGGCGTAATCGTCACTCCCTTTGGGGAGTGTGGGTTGAAATAATTGGCTCCGTCCTCAAATGTGTATAACACTCCGTCACTCCCTTTGGGGAGTGTGGGTTGAAATCGCCTACCAAATTTGTTGCTATAGTCAGTCCGATAGTCACTCCCTTTGGGGAGTGTGGGTTGAAATTCATTTCCGTCATTGTCATACTCAATTTTGTAATCGTCACTCCCTTTGGGGAGTGTGGGTTGAAATCGGAAAAGTATATGTCAATGGATTGTTTGTCAACGTCACTCCCTTTGGGGAGTGTGGGTTGAAATTGCATCTAGTAAAGCAAAAGTATATGCTGATATGGTCACTCCCTTTGGGGAGTGTGGGTTGAAATTGAGCAATGTTTCTGTGCGTTATAATCCGTTAAGTCACTCCCTTTGGGGAGTGTGGGTTGAAATTCAAATGCACAAAAGGAATTGAAAAGCCTTGATGTCACTCCCTTTGGGGAGTGTGGGTTGAAATAACAGTTACAAGAGAATGGCAGTTTGTAAAGAATCGTCACTCCCTTTGGGGAGTGTGGGTTGAAATACTTCCATCACCTCCTATTATTGATAATACAGCAGTCACTCCCTTTGGGGAGTGTGGGTTGAAATTATTTTACGCACTTCGGAATCTCCGGCAAACTGGTCACTCCCTTTGGGGAGTGTGGGTTGAAATTGCTATATACCCCAAAACGTTAAGTTTAGTTAAGGTCACTCCCTTTGGGGAGTGTGGGTTGAAATCCGTTGATCCTGGAGGCGACCGAATCGACCGCATCGTCACTCCCTTTGGGGAGTGTGGGTTGAAATAGGGTGGATGCCAGAGGCACCACCTGCCCGATGGGTCACTCCCTTTGGGGAGTGTGGGTTGAAATTGAATGGGGAGGAGGACACATCACAGGATGCTGTCGTCACTCCCTTTGGGGAGTGTGGGTTGAAATTTGGTCTGTACCGTTCTGAATTAACTCCCGAATTGTCACTCCCTTTGGGGAGTGTGGGTTGAAATGATGAAAACCGAAATTGAATTTGAATCTGACGATGTCACTCCCTTTGGGGAGTGTGGGTTGAAATTGTTTGCAGAATATATTGATGCAATCGCAGTAATGTCACTCCCTTTGGGGAGTGTGGGTTGAAATAGCACTGCGCCCGGCTGCTTTTTAATGGGGCGCATGTCACTCCCTTTGGGGAGTGTGGGTTGAAATCCGACAACCTCGTTATATTTTGCCATCATAGAAAGTCACTCCCTTTGGGGAGTGTGGGTTGAAATTGTCAAAGGTCTTTATCTGCTCGTCTGTTATAGGTCACTCCCTTTGGGGAGTGTGGGTTGAAATATGTAATACATCCACAGGGGATATTTTCCTGCTTGGTCACTCCCTTTGGGGAGTGTGGGTTGAAATCTCGATCACATCCGCACGCGATTCCAACCTGTCTAGTCACTCCCTTTGGGGAGTGTGGGTTGAAATTCCAACAGGGCAGTGATTGAGCGGAAAATGAATCTGTCACTCCCTTTGGGGAGTGTGGGTTGAAATTCCGGTGCTGACTACGTTTACAACCGCCGGCAGGTGTCACTCCCTTTGGGGAGTGTGGGTTGAAATCGGAGTACAGGAAAGAGAAGGAGCGCCGGAAGGCGTCACTCCCTTTGGGGAGTGTGGGTTGAAATCGAAGGATACTCTATGATATCCACATAGTCCGCGGTCACTCCCTTTGGGGAGTGTGGGTTGAAATTGCTCAATCAGATGCGTTCCTAAACTCCGCTCCAAGTCACTCCCTTTGGGGAGTGTGGGTTGAAATTTTGCGTTCAAAAATGGATGCTTTGCGAGATGCGGTCACTCCCTTTGGGGAGTGTGGGTTGAAATCCAGTCCTTGTGGGCCAGTAAAAATCATTGTATAGTCACTCCCTTTGGGGAGTGTGGGTTGAAATCGCATGGACACGTTCTTAATAGCGTCAAAATAATGTCACTCCCTTTGGGGAGTGTGGGTTGAAATAGGATTTTGCACGGAAAGCAAAGCAGCGCCTTGAGTCACTCCCTTTGGGGAGTGTGGGTTGAAATTGGTACTCTTCCAGTGCGCTGTACTGGAGAAATGTGTCACTCCCTTTGGGGAGTGTGGGTTGAAATTGGTGGCCGTGATTGTCCAGGTGATCAAAGAGCTGTCACTCCCTTTGGGGAGTGTGGGTTGAAATACTCTTTCCAATATTGACAGTAACGGAATCCACGTCACTCCCTTTGGGGAGTGTGGGTTGAAATTTCAGCACTGAAATCCTCAAAATGATCCAATAACCGTCACTCCCTTTGGGGAGTGTGGGTTGAAATACAAAAGCCAAAAAAGTGCAGGACGATTACAACAGTCACTCCCTTTGGGGAGTGTGGGTTGAAATTCCAACAGGGCAGTAATTGAGCGAAAAATGAATCGTCACTCCCTTTGGGGAGTGTGGGTTGAAATATTTGGGAGATTAAGTCATTCAGTCCGAGGATTTGTCACTCCCTTTGGGGAGTGTGGGTTGAAATTTTTGGAATATCCTGCACTAACAGCCGCCGCAGTAGTCACTCCCTTTGGGGAGTGTGGGTTGAAATATTATAGGGGTAAACGGTGATTCTATGGAGCCTGACGTCACTCCCTTTGGGGAGTGTGGGTTGAAATATGGGATTTAATACGATTTTCCTTTTGGCAGAGGTCACTCCCTTTGGGGAGTGTGGGTTGAAATTTAGGGTTTGAAGTGGTTAAAGAAGAGGATTAATCGTCACTCCCTTTGGGGAGTGTGGGTTGAAATAGAAAGACTTTCAGCAGCAGCTTTTTGACGATGAGTCACTCCCTTTGGGGAGTGTGGGTTGAAATACTTTGCAGAATCTATGGCTTTTGCAATCAATACGTCACTCCCTTTGGGGAGTGTGGGTTGAAATAGAGGAAACAGGCATACCATTAAGCAAGTTATTTGTCACTCCCTTTGGGGAGTGTGGGTTGAAATATCCGAGCCTTGCTTGGAACCCGGTATTCCTGCTGTCACTCCCTTTGGGGAGTGTGGGTTGAAATCTGCATGATAATCTCCTAACGTCTACATGTAACAGTCACTCCCTTTGGGGAGTGTGGGTTGAAATATAGTATCCCCCAAGTGCTGCATATGCCTCTTTGGTCACTCCCTTTGGGGAGTGTGGGTTGAAATGTATATTGCCCGGCAGCACAACAGGCGACGAATAGTCACTCCCTTTGGGGAGTGTGGGTTGAAATCCGACTGTCTGGTGATGATACCGACATGGATGAATGTCACTCCCTTTGGGGAGTGTGGGTTGAAATTGGTGTTTACGAGCAAAGACCGGGGAGGTACAGAGTCACTCCCTTTGGGGAGTGTGGGTTGAAATTGAATTTTGAATCTGCTCAAAGAGTAGCGGAAGAGTCACTCCCTTTGGGGAGTGTGGGTTGAAATTCAAGGATTTTTTGATGGTCTGGGGGATTGGGAATGTCACTCCCTTTGGGGAGTGTGGGTTGAAATACTTTGCAGAATCTATGGCTTTTGCAATCAATACCGTCACTCCCTTTGGGGAGTGTGGGTTGAAATCTTTGATAAGTCTAATATACACTATACGTACGTAGTCACTCCCTTTGGGGAGTGTGGGTTGAAATTTTTATTCCGGGAACAGGAGGGTCAGGGATTATAGTCACTCCCTTTGGGGAGTGTGGGTTGAAATTTCTCGAATCAATGTATTTTTCCGCCGCCGCTTGGTCACTCCCTTTGGGGAGTGTGGGTTGAAATGACGCGAAGTAATGCCGAAGCTTATGTATGGTAAGTCACTCCCTTTGGGGAGTGTGGGTTGAAATAGGGAATTGGAAGCGACAGACGAAGAGATTCTTCGGTCACTCCCTTTGGGGAGTGTGGGTTGAAATTTTTGTACTCGGCTTGGCAGAGCCTGTGAATACAGTCACTCCCTTTGGGGAGTGTGGGTTGAAATGTATTTATCCTTTAATTCTGACATGCTTTTACCTGTCACTCCCTTTGGGGAGTGTGGGTTGAAATATGTGCGAAATCCACCATATTATTTTGCGGTTTCCGGTCACTCCCTTTGGGGAGTGTGGGTTGAAATAAGAGAAACGCCTAATCCATCAGAAAGTTTATACGTCACTCCCTTTGGGGAGTGTGGGTTGAAATTGATGGAAGTATACCGCAAGTGGATTGACCGGCTGGTCACTCCCTTTGGGGAGTGTGGGTTGAAATTTTCTTCCTGTATGTTAAAACATCTTATCTGCGGTCACTCCCTTTGGGGAGTGTGGGTTGAAATTTGGGATAAGTGGAGAATCTCCCTCATCTGAAATGGTCACTCCCTTTGGGGAGTGTGGGTTGAAATTTATCGCCCAGACAATTTTGTTATAAACAGAATCGTCACTCCCTTTGGGGAGTGTGGGTTGAAATGTCTGACATTTCCATTATGCGCTATTACCTCTCGTCACTCCCTTTGGGGAGTGTGGGTTGAAATCGAAATAAGATAGCGACATCTGTTATGCGTTACTGTCACTCCCTTTGGGGAGTGTGGGTTGAAATTTAAATTCCTCATAGACATTCGGCGTGCGCCGCCTAGTCACTCCCTTTGGGGAGTGTGGGTTGAAATATGGGCAGATAAGGAGGTGATCGTGTGCTGGTATGTCACTCCCTTTGGGGAGTGTGGGTTGAAATATATCTTACATTATACACTAAAAATCACGCATTGCGTCACTCCCTTTGGGGAGTGTGGGTTGAAATCATACTGCCGGACGGATTTTTACGGAATCCGCAGGTCACTCCCTTTGGGGAGTGTGGGTTGAAATTTGTGCATGGATAGGTATCAATACAGCCAACGTAGTCACTCCCTTTGGGGAGTGTGGGTTGAAATTCTTGTAACCGTTGAAAAAATCCGTTCTGGAAAGTGTCACTCCCTTTGGGGAGTGTGGGTTGAAATCATGAAAGATATTCTGGAACGGTATGGACTGCCGCAGGTCACTCCCTTTGGGGAGTGTGGGTTGAAATGATTGGGACGGATTATTTTTTAATTATGGGAATCTGTCACTCCCTTTGGGGAGTGTGGGTTGAAATAAGGGAATCTGTCGCCTTGAGCCTTGCAAAATCATGTCACTCCCTTTGGGGAGTGTGGGTTGAAATATATGTCAACCAAGGTGGCGCCATTAACCGTATTGTCACTCCCTTTGGGGAGTGTGGGTTGAAATAGATTAAATGAATTGAATGGATATGCGGACTGCCGTGTCACTCCCTTTGGGGAGTGTGGGTTGAAATTTTGCAGCCAACTATAAGTCACAGACTGGCGAGGGTCACTCCCTTTGGGGAGTGTGGGTTGAAATTGTCATGTGCCGATTTTTGCAGGGAAAAACGGATAGTCACTCCCTTTGGGGAGTGTGGGTTGAAATTGCAAGTGCCAGTTTATTACATGGGAGCCAATCATGTCACTCCCTTTGGGGAGTGTGGGTTGAAATTCATAAATCAACTCCATTCTGTTAATGTGGGACAGGTCACTCCCTTTGGGGAGTGTGGGTTGAAATTGGCAAATTGATAATCAGATTGCCGCCAGTAAAGTCACTCCCTTTGGGGAGTGTGGGTTGAAATAACAAAAGCTTTGATACTATGCAGCCCAACTACGTCACTCCCTTTGGGGAGTGTGGGTTGAAATATCATACCAACTGTCTGGCGGCGACAAGGACGAGGTCACTCCCTTTGGGGAGTGTGGGTTGAAATTAAATAAAGCAAATAGCGAGGTTGCGGCAGAAAGTCACTCCCTTTGGGGAGTGTGGGTTGAAATGTAACCTCTGCGCTGACCGTCATCGTAGCCATCAGGTCACTCCCTTTGGGGAGTGTGGGTTGAAATCTCGTCCTTTACCAATCTCATATAACTACAAAGGTCACTCCCTTTGGGGAGTGTGGGTTGAAATTGTAACATAGCCCGCGGGTTCATGCCGCCGCCCGTCACTCCCTTTGGGGAGTGTGGGTTGAAATTCATGCCCTCGGTAAATCAGCTTGCAAGCCCAAGTCACTCCCTTTGGGGAGTGTGGGTTGAAATTAATAATCCATGTAAAAAAATATCACGCCTTAACTGTCACTCCCTTTGGGGAGTGTGGGTTGAAATTTTTAACTCCAGTCTGCCGATTTTTTGCACGGAGTCACTCCCTTTGGGGAGTGTGGGTTGAAATATTTATAAAATCTCCTTTTCACTTGGCTTTTCCCGTCACTCCCTTTGGGGAGTGTGGGTTGAAATTCCAAATGCTCCACATAATCGCGGCTTGCCATAGGTCACTCCCTTTGGGGAGTGTGGGTTGAAATTCCGGGCTTTGCCCGGCTGAAAACTTATTAAATTGTCACTCCCTTTGGGGAGTGTGGGTTGAAATATCCATCACATCAATTTTATACTTTATCATTTTGTCACTCCCTTTGGGGAGTGTGGGTTGAAATCTTGTATCCTGTAAATAATACGCTGATACTCTGTGTCACTCCCTTTGGGGAGTGTGGGTTGAAATTGTGTCAGCTGGTACGCCATGCGGTCATAATCCCTCTGTCACTCCCTTTGGGGAGTGTGGGTTGAAATGAAAGAGCACAGCCCGAAGTCTGTGCGCAATCTGGTCACTCCCTTTGGGGAGTGTGGGTTGAAATTTTTTCGTCTTTTTTACCGGCAGGTTCCTGATCCGGTCACTCCCTTTGGGGAGTGTGGGTTGAAATTATGGAGGTTCAGGGGGCGTTCTTAAAGAAATTTGTCACTCCCTTTGGGGAGTGTGGGTTGAAATAGCTGCATGACCGCTGTATAGATGAGCCTGTCCTGTCACTCCCTTTGGGGAGTGTGGGTTGAAATTGGAGCGAAACTACATCAGCCTGCACCCCATTTAGTCACTCCCTTTGGGGAGTGTGGGTTGAAATCTAACTATGCAGAATCAGGGATATGTGAGATATTGTCACTCCCTTTGGGGAGTGTGGGTTGAAATGGCACTATGATGGATGGATTTACAAAGCCCTGTTAGTCACTCCCTTTGGGGAGTGTGGGTTGAAATAGCGAAACAAGCACGATTATGGAAAAGCGTGGGCGTCACTCTCTTTGGGGAGTGTGGGTTGAAATACGAAAACAGAATCAAAATCCGTCCTCAAAATCTAGTCACTCCCTTTGGGGAGTGTGGGTTGAAATTGCTATGATAGCTCTCAGTCCGTCAGACAGGTCTTGTCACTCCCTTTGGGGAGTGTGGGTTGAAATTTAACGTCATTCATAGCTACGTCGACATGTCTTGTCACTCCCTTTGGGGAGTGTGGGTTGAAATTGGAAAAGCTTTTACTATCGGCAGAGATACACAGGGTCACTCCCTTTGGGGAGTGTGGGTTGAAATATGAATACCGGTTTTCCTGCCCTGTTAGCCACCAGTCACTCCCTTTGGGGAGTGTGGGTTGAAATTGTTACTGATGAGACTTATGGCAGTGGTGTAAAAGTCACTCCCTTTGGGGAGTGTGGGTTGAAATTGATGAATATAAAGCAAAACTTACTAAAATAAGAGTCACTCCCTTTGGGGAGTGTGGGTTGAAATCAGAGCAGGAGCATCATCGGAGAAAATCATAGCATGTCACTCCCTTTGGGGAGTGTGGGTTGAAATTTTGCCTTCCGCTTCTCCCCTTTTGCCCCATACCTGTCACTCCCTTTGGGGAGTGTGGGTTGAAATTGTAACTTCCATATCAAATTTTGATTCTGACACAGTCACTCCCTTTGGGGAGTGTGGGTTGAAATGACAAAGGATGATGGATGGGCGAACTGGAGGCCTGGTCACTCCCTTTGGGGAGTGTGGGTTGAAATTGATGAATATAAAGCAAAACTTACTAAAATAAGAGTCACTCCCTTTGGGGAGTGTGGGTTGAAATTATCACCGCCCAGGCTGCCTGCACCACGCCGGATATGTCACTCCCTTTGGGAATCCCTGAAAACGGAACTCCTGAAAACGGAACTTCATATGGTAATGAGATACACAATATCTTATATGAAAGGATGCCTGTAGACAAAGGGATGTAAAATATTATTGTATCAAATTGATAAGACAGGAAGTGTGGAATTGAAGTCCATGAACAACAGAAAATTAGTTACAATGGCACTGTTTGTGACGGTGGCTATGATGCTTTCCTATATTGAGTCTTTGGTTCCGTTTTTTTTCGGAGTGCCCGGAATGAAACTGGGACTGGCGAATCTGGCGGTGGTGGTGACGCTGTATTTTTATGGATGGAAGGAGGCGCTTACGGTAAATATCCTGCGGATAGTGCTCTCGGGGCTTCTGTTCGGTAATATGTTTTCCATTTTATTCAGTCTGAGTGGAGCACTTGTCAGTTTCATCTGTATGCTGGCGGCAAAAAGGCTGGGGCTTTCCCTGCATGGTGTCAGTATGGCGGGGGGTGTATTCCATAACGTGGGACAGCTCCTGGCAGCAGTGTTTATCGTGCAGACTATTGGGATAGGTTATTATGCACCGTTTCTTTTGGCGGCGGGACTGGCGACAGGATTTCTGATTGGCGTTATGGGTAAAGAACTGTTGCGGAGGCTTCCGGGCTGAATTGTTATAACAGCGGTTCAGGCGGAAGGAATCGGCTATTGCTTTTTGAGCGTATCTTCAGTATAATGAGTCGTGAATACGATTGAATGGCATATTATAGTTATAAATATAGTTATTGTAGAAAATTGAGAACTGACTGGGAATCAGAAGGGGAACTGCGGATGAGACTTCCGGGAATTATGAAGTAAGTGATGGGGCGGCTACGGCAACGATGGAAAAGATCGATCAGATCATGTAAATGTCCCCCGTTGCTTGTAGCGGGATTGTTGAGGATGGGAAAAGACAAAGAGGAGAGAGGCACAATATATGTACGCATATTTCAAAGGAAAAATAGCGGCGAAGGAGCCGGATCTTGTGGTCGTTGAGGTGAACGGCGTCGGCTACAATATACGGATTTCTGCGGGCACGGCGTCTCTTCTGCCGGCGGAGGGAGAGGAGACAAAGCTGTATACCTACACATCCGTCAGGGAAGATGCCATAGCGTTGTACGGTTTTCTGACAAAAGATGATCTGGATATTTTCAAACTGTTGATTGGAGTAAACGGCATCGGGCCGAAAGGCGGGCAGAGCATCCTGTCTGTTATGAGCCCGGATGAACTTCGCCTTGCCATTTTATCGGGAGATGCCAAAATGATAGCGAAAGCGCCCGGGATCGGCGGTAAATCCGCCCAGCGTATCATATTAGATATGCGGGATAAGGTTTCGCTGGAGGATACGTTTCATACAGACATCAAAGATATGCGGGCAGATGATGGCGCGACGGTTTCAGACAGTGTGCGGGAGGCGGTAGAAGCGTTGGCGGCTTTGGGATACGGACAGATGGAGGCAGCGCGTGCGGTGAAGGCGGTAAAGGATGCAGAACAGATGACAGTGGAGGATATCCTGAAAGCCTCTCTGAAGCATTTGATCTGATGGGTATTACAGGTGGTTTGCAGTTTGGAAGAAGCTGCAGGCAGAATTCCGGTTGACAGGAATCAAAAAAGTGTGCGGGGCAGACAGCCTGACGGAGACGATAAATGGCAAGAACGATAGAGACAAATTTTACGGAAGAGGACAGCAAAATAGAGGGCACGCTGCGTCCCCAGAACCTGCAGGACTATATCGGACAGGAGAGTATCAAGGAGAATCTGAAAGTCTACATTCAGGCGGCAAAGCAAAGAAGCGATGCTCTGGACCATGTGCTCCTGTACGGACCGCCGGGGCTCGGCAAGACGACACTGGCGGGAGTCATCGCCAATGAGATGGGAGTGCATATGAAGGTGACATCCGGTCCGGCGATCGAAAAGCCGGGAGATATGGCGGCGATCCTGAATAATCTGGCAGAGGGCGATCTGCTGTTTGTGGATGAGATCCACCGCCTGAACAGGCAGGTGGAGGAGGTGCTCTACCCTGCTATGGAGGATTATGTGATCGATATCATGATCGGCAAGGGACCTACAGCCCGTTCTATCCGTCTGGATCTGCCAAAATTTACACTGGTGGGCGCCACCACAAGGGCGGGACTTTTGACAGCGCCTCTCAGAGACCGATTTGGTATGATCCACAGGCTGGAATTTTACTCGATCGGAGAACTGACAAAGGTGATCCTGCATTCCGCAAAAATCCTGGAAGTGAAGACAGAGAAGGCCGGAGCGGAGGAGATCGCGAGGAGAAGCCGTGGAACGCCGCGTCTGGCAAACCGGATTTTAAAAAGGGTGCGTGATTTTGCACAGGTCAAATACGATGGCGTTATCACGGAAGAGGTGGCAAAAACGGCGCTTGATCTGATGGATGTGGACAAGATGGGGTTAGATCATATCGACAGGAATATGCTGCTTACCATGATAGAAAAATTTAATGGCGGCCCGGTTGGACTGGATACTCTGGCGGCAGCCATCGGGGAGGATGCAGGTACGATCGAAGAGGTGTATGAGCCCTATCTGATCAAAAACGGCCTGATCAACCGGACGCCTCGCGGGCGCGTTGTGACGGAACTTGGATATTCACTGTTTATTACCGCGCAAAGAGAGGAAAAGTAACAGCAACAATTCGGGCTTGCAATTATACCGTGATATCATGTATAATAGATATAGTATTTTTTTTCAGGGATATGTAGCACATTTTGTGTTTTACGAATGAGGGAAACAGTATGGATTCCAAAGTGGATGCCGAGGTTTTGATTGGCGGTAAAGTTTATACGTTGAGCGGCTATGAGAGTGAAGAATATTTTCAAAAGGTTGCCAGTTATATCAATAATAAAATGTCGGAGTACGGAAAGCTGGACAGCTTTAAAAAGCTGCCGATGGATATGCAGAGCGTCCTGATGCAGATCAATATTGCCGATGAATATTTCAAAGCCAAAAAACAGATCAGCATTCTGGAAGAGGAAGTTAAAGCGAAAGAAAAGGAACTGTACGATCTGAAGCATGAACTGATCTCCTACCAGATCAAGCTGGAGAATTCCGAGAAGATCGTAAGAAATCAGAATGCGGAACTGTTGGAAAATTCCAAGAAGATCGTACGCCTGGAAACGGAACTGAAAGGCAAAACGCAAAATAGATAAGAGAAGAGGCTGTCGGAGTACGACAGCTTTTTTGGGCAGTGATCGCCCGGTGACATGTGATAATCAGCCGGCATATGATCGTCTGCAGCGTCTGCAGCCATTGCCTGAAACAGGGATCATTTTGTGAGTATATGTCGTTGTGTATTGTGAAGGAAAGTATGAAAAGAGCATATAAAGGAACAGAAAATATTGTGGATGGCCGGGTGGAGCTGCTTGCGCCATGCGGCAGTTATGAGAGTTTTCTTGCGGCGGTGAATGCCGGGGCGGATGCGGTCTATCTGGGCGGCAAAGCGTTTGGTGCGAGGGCCTACGCGGAAAATTTTTCGGAGGAAGAGCTGGTATCGGTGATCAGGCAGGCGCATCTTTCGGGTGTCAGAGTATACCTGACGGTCAATACGCTGATAAAGGAGCGGGAGTTTTCGGCCCTGTACGATTATATACTGCCTTTCTATGAGGCCGGGCTGGACGGAGCCATTGTGCAGGATATGGGAGTGTTCAGCCTTCTGAAGCGGGATTTTCCGGATCTGAAGCTTCATGCCAGTACCCAGATGACGGTCACGGGTATTTATGGCGCGGCTTACCTGAAGGAGCTTGGCTGTGAACGTATCGTGCCGGCAAGAGAGTTGTCCCTGAAGGAGATCAGGGCAATCAGGCGGGAAACTGCTGTGGAGATAGAGGCTTTTATTCACGGAGCGATGTGTTATTGCTATTCGGGACAGTGCCTGATGAGCAGTATGATCGGCGGCAGGAGCGGCAACAGAGGGCGCTGCGCGGGACCCTGCAGGCTGCCCTATAAAACAGCGGGCCGAGAAGGATATTATCTGAGCCTGAAAGATATGAACACGCTGGAGCATATACCGGAATTGATAGAAGCAGGAATCGATTCGTTTAAGATCGAGGGACGCATGAAGAAGCCGGAGTATGTGGCAGGTGTCGTATCTATATATAGAAAATATATAGATAAATATTATACGGAGCATGCGGGACGGGACACTTTAAAGCGATGGAGTATTCTTCCTGAGGACAGGAAGGTATTGTCATCTCTCTATATCAGGAGTGAGGCCGGCAACGGCTATTATGACAGGAGCCGGGGGAAAGAGATGCTGACTCTGCGGAAACCCGGATATAACGAGGCGGATCCGGCATTGCTTGAGTCGCTGAGAAAGACTTATATCAAAGAGATTCCCGGGATGAAGCTGCGGATATTTGTGCGGTGCAGGGCGGGAGAGCCATTATACGGTGAGGTGCGGTTTTCGGATCGGGATACCGTCTCCGGGCTGTCTGCTTCGGGACCTGTGGTTGAACAGGCTAAAAAACGGGCTGTCTGTGAGGAGGAGATCCGGGGACAGATGATAAAAACCGGTGGAACACCGTTTGTTGTGGAACACTGTGAGATTGAACTGGGGGAAAATACGTTCGTGCCGGTGCAGTGGCTGAAACAGCTTCGCAGGGAATTGCTGCGGAAGATCTATATCAGATACGGCGCAAGGGATCAGGACAATGAGAAGAATACAAGGAGTGAAGGCAGGACGGAGGAAGAACGTATATCTGACAGTATGCGGGCTGCCTGTAAAAGGGATGATCCCGGGACAGACAGCAGGAGGAAAAAAGCCGGGGATCAGGCGTACCGACTGACGACTGTAGTACAGACAAGGGAGCAGTTTGAGGCGGTTTTTCCTGACATGGAGAAGAGCGCGTTCAGGGCAGAGGAAGGAGAAGCGGCGGGAGTAAGAGAATATCTGATCGTAGATGCTGACCTGTTTTTAGAAGATATGGAGGTCAGGGAGAGGATTTCTGTCGGAAAAGTATACTGGGGAATAAAGTGCCCGTTGATCCTGCGGCAGAGCGACAGGGCGTATTTGCAGAGATTGCAGAGTCTGATAGAGGAGAAAGAACCTGATATATTGTATTGCGGAACCATAGATGTGCTTGCCTGGGCAAAAGGCATTTTGTACCGTGGAGAGATTGCAGGGGAGGCATCGCTCTATGCGTGGAACCGGGAAGCCGTTTTATTCTGGGCAAAAGAACTGGACTGTGTCAGCGTTCCATTAGAACTCGACAGCAGGGAGATCAGGGAACTGAGCGGTTTCCCGGTAAGCTGCGGAGCGGACGGCGGGCAGCAGTATATCGCTGAGAGGCTGACCGCGTGCGGGCAGGAATATCCTGTCGACAGGTTGGAAGCTCCGGTTTACGGCAGAGCGCCTTTTATGGTGTCGGCGAACTGTGTCAAGCTTTCTTCGGACAGATGTGACAGGGACAGGAGACAGTATGCGGAACTGACGGACAGGATGGGGAATATTTTTCCGGTCTATACAAATTGCAGCCACTGTTATAATATTATATATAATTGTCTTCCGACATCCTGCCATGAGAGTCTGTGGATGCTGCAGGAGGATGGAATCCGGTCATTCAGGATAGAGTTTACGGTGGAGGACGGACAGACGGCAGGGGATGTCAGGCAAACTTTCCGGGATTTTCTGGCATCTGAATTACAGAGGAAAGATTTAAACGGGAAAGAGAAGGAAAGAAAAGATTTCGGCTGCGGAATACAGGAAAAGAAGAATTTTACCGGGAAGGCACGGAGAGAGAAAAGTTATCCGGGCACCGGGATACAGACGAAAAAAAAGGAGTCTGTCGGAGGCTCACAGGAACAGAGAAAAGTACAGGATTCCGGGAAACTGGCAAAAATGAAAACAACGCAGGGACGTTTTGGCCGGAGCGTAGAATAGAGATCTATGGAACAATATATCGTTGCTTTATCTAAATATTTTATAACCCTCTTTATGGCAATCTACACCTATGAGAGTTTTTCG
Source organism: uncultured Lachnospiraceae bacterium (assembly GCA_910584915.1). Lineage (GTDB taxonomy): Bacteria > Bacillota > Clostridia > Lachnospirales > Lachnospiraceae > 1XD8-76. Next base: position 80,987 of record CAJUDM010000007.1, on the reverse strand, counting down.
GTGTTTCGATTTCGGGAGGAAAAGCGGAGAAAGGGCATATATACAAGACAGGTGATCCTGCTGTTTTTTGTGCATTTCACCTGCTTTCTGACAATCTGTATCGAGTCCGGCGATCTGCAGTATCTGTTTTTTTACGCATTCCAACAGCTTGCGGTGTTTGTGGTGTTGGTGCTGTTTGAACTGTTTTATCCGGCTGTCAACAGACTTTTGATCCACAATATGTGCATGCTGCTTGTGATCGGCTTTGTGATCCTCACAAGGCTGAACATGAATCTGGCAGTCCGGCAGTTTATCATCGCGCTGGCGTCCATGGCGATCGCGTTAGCGATTCCCTGTTTGATCCGCAGATTCAGAAACCTGAGAGATTTCAGCTGGCTGTATGCCCTGATCGGGATCCTGCCGCTTGCCGCAGTGTTAATTCTCGGCAATACCACATACGGATCGAAATTGTCCTACTCGATATTTGGTATCAGTTTCCAGCCGTCTGAATTTATCAAGATAGTTTTTGTCTTTTTTATGGCGGCAGCTCTGCATAAGAGTGCGAACCTGCTGCAGGTTGCGTATGTGACGGTGGTGGCGGGTATTCATGTGTTGATCCTTGCGGCGTCCAGGGATCTGGGATCGGCGCTGATCTTTTTTGTGGTGTATGTATTGATGGTCTTTCTCGCCACAAAGAATTTCTGGTATCTGTTGTTCGGAGCTGCAGGCGGAACGGGCGCTTCGGTGGTCGCCTACCAGCTTTTCCGGCATGTACAGATGCGCGTGCAGGCGTGGAGGGATCCCTGGAGCGTGATCGACGGGGATGGCTATCAGATCACGCAGTCCCTGTTTTCACTGGGAAGAGGAGGGCTTTTCGGACTCGGACTTTTCCAGGGCGTGCCGGAGGATATTCCGAAAGTCGAGCGGGACTTCATTTTTTCCGCGGTGTCGGAGGAGATGGGGCTGATCGTGGCGCTCTGCGTCATCATGGTGTCATTAAGCTGTTTTATCATGTTTATGAATATTGCCATGAGGATGCGGGACAGGTTTTATCAGCTCACGGCGTTTGGCATGGGTGTCATTTATGTTTTTCAGGTATTTTTGACGATAGGAGGGGACACAAAGTTTATTCCTCTGACCGGGGTGACGCTGCCTCTTGTCAGTTATGGCGGCAGTTCGGTCATGACGACCCTGTTTATGTTCGCAATCATTGAAGGCTTATATATCATCAGACAGGATGAAGGAGCGGTACATGTTAAAAAGAAAAATAAAATTGCCGGGAGCAGGCGGTCGGAGAAAGATTCTTCAGGCGGAGAAGGAGCGCGGCCAGGTGAAGAAGGGATCCGGGCAGTCGGAGAAGGAGCCCAGTCAGGCGAAGAAAGAACCCGGGCGGTCGGAGAAAGAGCCCGGTTCGGAGAAGAAAAAGCCCCGGAAGCAAAAGAAACCTCATAGAAACAGAGAAATCCTGCTGGTGTCCTACTTTTTTGTTTTTCTGTTTCTGGGCATGATGACTTATATCTGTGTCTATGTGTACCAGAACCAGGAGGTTATGATCAACAACAGTTACAATGCAGGCCAGCAGATCCTGATAGCCCAGAACAGGCGGGGGAGCATTATGGCAAGGGATGGCGAAGTGCTGGCGGAGACTGTCACACAGCCGGACGGATCGGAGGTGCGTAGATACCCCTATGACAGTCTGTTTTCTCATGTGGTGGGCTATTCTACCAAGGGAAAGACGGGCATCGAGGACAAGATGAACTATTATCTGATCCAGTCCAACGCGCCTATCAATGAGAAGATGGACAACGGGATGAAGGAGAGAAAAAATCCCGGGGACAATGTCTTCACCACGCTGGATGTGAAGATGCAGGAGGCGGCAAATAAGGCGCTCGGTGTCTATGAAGGGGCGATCGTTGTGACAGACCCGAAGACAGGGGAAGTGCTTGCTATGGTTTCCAAGCCGGATTTTAATCCCAATGAGATATCACAGATCTGGGAGGAACTGCTGGAGGACGATGAGTCCGGCGTGCTGTTAAACAGAGCGGCGCAGGGGCTGTACCCGCCGGGTTCCACCTTTAAGATCGTGACAGCGCTTGAGTATATCCATGAGAACCCGTCCACCTACACAAACTACAGTTTCACCTGCAATGGTTCGATCAAGATTGACGGCTCCAGAATACAGTGCTATCACGGGGCGAACCACGGAAAGGTGGATTTTGAGAGATCCTTTGCGAAGTCCTGCAACTCTTCTTTTGCCAATATGGGGACAAGGGTGGACTGGAACAGCTTTGACGAGACGCTGGAAAGCCTGCTGTTTGGGAGAAAGCTGCCTTTCGACCTGGAGTCTGCGGTCAGCACGGTGAAGGCGGGAGAGGGCATGACGACGGATGAACAGATGCAGACTGCTATCGGACAGGGGGAGACATTAGTTTCTCCATTGCATATGAATCTGATCACCTGCGCTATTGCCAACGACGGCGTTTTGCAGTATCCCTATGTGGTAGACCGGGTGGAAAATTCAAATGGCGCCGTGATCAAACGGTTTTCCTCTTCGGGCAGCACAAAGATGATGTCCCAGCAGGAGGCCTATATATTACAGGGACTGATGCGGGAGGTGGTGGAGTCGGGGACTGCCACAAGGCTGTTGGATCAGTCCTATACGGCGGCGGGAAAGACGGGCTCAGCGGAGTACAACAGTGAGCGGGATTCCCACGCCTGGTTTACAGGCTTTGCGCCGGCGGAAGACCCGGAGATCTGTGTCACGGTGATCATCGAGGGCGCCGGTTCCGGCGGCGATTATGCGGTGCCTATGGCAAGGCGGGTGTTTGACGCGTATTTTGGAGTGGGGAGTGAGACGGCAGAAGGGTAACACCGATGTCATCTGGTTAAGCCTTTCCCGCGGCATCCGGCGTCGCTAATTTAATAATATGGAATGGCACACAGGATGTTTATGGGAGGTGTGCCGGATCGCCGCAGTTCCCACACAGTACTTGGATATGGAAAGATGAATAAAACAGGAAGGTCAACAAACATGGAGAGAGAAAAGTTAGGTTCAAGAATGGGTTTTATCTTATTGTCGGCGGGCTGTGCCATCGGCATCGGCAATGTATGGCGTTTTCCCTATATCACGGGGATGTACGGCGGTGGTATGTTCGTGGTGCTGTATCTGTTTTTTCTGGTGGCGATGGGGGTGCCTGTTATGACCATGGAGTTTGCCGTGGGGCGCGCCAGCAGGAAGAGTGTTGTAAAAAGTTTCACGGAGTTGGAAAAACCTGGACAGAAATGGCATTTGAACGGGTATCTCGGCATGCTGGGGAACTATGTGCTGATGATGTTCTACACGACTGTCGCGGGATGGATGCTGTACTATTTTTATCTGATGCTTTCCGGACGTTTTACCGGAAAAAATACGGAGGAAGTAGCTTTAGTTTTTCAGGGCATGTTGGAAGATCCGGTGGTCCTGACAGTCTGCATGGTTATCATCGTTATTTCAGGCATACTGATCTGTTCTGTGGGACTGCAGAAAGGTGTTGAAAAGATCACAAAGATCATGATGGTGCTTCTGCTGTTTATTATCATCGTTCTGGCGGTCCGCGGGATGACATTGGAGGGAGCTATGGACGGGCTGAAATTTTATCTGGTTCCCGATCTGCAGAGAATGAAGGATGCCGGTATACTGGAAACGGTGGTTGCGGCGATGAATCAGGCGTTCTTCACGCTGAGCCTGGGAATCGGCGCGATGGCTATTTTTGGCAGCTATATCGACAAAAAGCACACGCTGTTGGGAGAGTCCGTGAATATCGCGATCCTGGATACTTTTGTGGCTATCGTGTCCGGGCTTATCATTTTTCCCACCTGTTTTGCCTTCGGTATCAGTCCGGATAACGGACCGAGCCTGATCTTTATTACGCTGCCCAATGTGTTCAACCATATGGCGGCAGGCAGGATCTGGGGGGCGTTGTTTTTTATGTTCATGACATTTGCGGCATTCTCCACGATACTGGCGGTGTTTGAAAATATCATTTCCTGCGGTATGGATCTGTTCCACTTCAGCAGAAGAAAATCATGTCTGGTGAATCTGGCAGCACTGATCGCTCTGTCGATGCCATGCGTGCTGGGCTATAATCTGTGGTCCGGTTTTCAACCGCTCGGGGAGGGCTCTGCAGTGCTGGATCTGGAGGACTTTATCGTCAGCAATTGTCTGCTCCCGATCGGTTCCCTGATCTATCTGCTGTTCTGCGTGACAAAGTATGGCTGGGGGTTTGATAAGTATCTGAAGGAGGCAAATACCGGTGAGGGGCTGAAGATACCGAAGGGGATCAGGATCTATGTGACATATATTCTTCCGGTATTGCTAATCCTGTTGATCCTTCAGGGATGGTTTGGATAAAAAGCTTAAAGTGCAGGAAAGCCGGGGAGGCCCTCTGGATGTGGATCGTGCAGCTATCGGGACGGTAAGATATATGCTGTGGCATATCAGGTCAGTCCGCTATTATTCCGCGAGTAAAATCGCTCTGCAGGCGAATTTGCAGGTTGTGCGGGCGTTAAAATACGATTTTGGGACATTTTGTGTGCATAATGCGTTCGGAGATCGCATGTAACAGGCTGTTGCGGAAAATATCTTGCATCTTACCATATTTTGCATTATACTGAGTACAGAAAGAGTGAGAAGCACACCAGAAACAGGAGGATTTGCAATGGTTGAGGCAACCAGTTGTGGCGGTGTGGTTATATTTCGGGGCAAGATACTTCTGCTTTATAAGAATTTTAAAAACAAGTATGAAGGCTGGGTTTTGCCGAAAGGAACTGTGGAAGAAGGAGAAGAGTACAAGGAGACGGCTCTTCGGGAGGTACTGGAAGAAACCGGTGCAAAAGCGACGATCATGAAATATATAGGGAAAAGTGAGTATACTTTTAACATTCCCGACGATGTGGTGGACAAGGATGTTCACTGGTATTTGATGATGGCTGACAGTTATTACAGCAAACCGCAGAGGGAAGAGTATTTTGTCGATTCGGGGTATTACAAATACCATGAAGCGTATCATTTGCTGAAGTTTGCCAATGAGAAACAGATATTGGAAAAGGCTTATCAGGAATATCTGGAATTGAAAAAGGCGAGCAGATGGTTCAAAAGGTAGAAGAAAATAATCCGTCACAGATGAGGAATCCTGCGATTTGCGGGGTTCCTTTTCACCATAAAGGTGATGTTATTCGCGGGAAATGTGTACCGCAGGGGCATCTGCGGAACTGGAATGGACCGAGCTGAAAGCGAGGGATACGAGCAAAAAGCGAAGCGTTTGCGAGTCGGAATAGACCAAGCTGAAAGCGAGGGATACGAGCAAAAAGTGAAGCGTTTGCGGGTTAGGGTATCTGTAGAACTGGAATAGACCGAGCTGAAAGCGAGGGATACGAGCAAAAAGCGAAGCGTTTGCGAGTTAGGGTATCTGTAGAACTGGAATAGAGGTCAAAGTGCATAAATTTTACAAATATCTTTACTGGGATGAAAATATCCCGGAGAAAAAAAGAAATCGGATCAAGTGGCGGCTGAAAGTTTCAAAGCGGGACACGCCCTGTTATGTACTGACATTGTGTGAGGGGGAAGATCAGCTGGAGATCTACAATTCTCTTGTACTACTGCAGTCTTATTTTCGGAAAAATCCGAAATTTATTATTGGGATCGCGGGCGGCTACGGAGCGGCAGTGGATATGGTGCAGCAGATAGCGGGAGAGTGTTACAGGAAAAACGGCAACGCAGATCTGAAGGTGTATCTGGCGGGTCGGGATTAAGCGGGCGGTTAAGTATACCGGTGCAAAACAGGAGGCGGTGTTCGAAGGAAACTGTCCATATTACAGAGAGGATGTATGCTGGAGATAGTTTTACTGATCTTAAAAATAGTGGGAATCATATTAGCCGCGCTTTTGGGTATTCTGATAATAGCTGCCGGCTGCATTTTATTTGTGCCCGTGAGGTACCGTGGGGATTTTTTTGTGGATGAGTTAGAGGACGGGGGCGGGAAATCGGTGGAGGCGGCTTTTCGTGCATTCTGGCTGATGCGGCTCGTCAGGATGTATGTTTCCCGGGAGGAGAACGTCAGGATACGGGTGAAGCTGTTCCTGTTTACGCTGTATGATACGGCGAAGGAGAAAAAAGCGGATAAAAAGAAAGATAAGAGAAGAGAGAATAAAAAGAGCAGAAAGAAAGCCGAAGCGCCGGAAGAGGCAGAAATGGATGTCGAGGAAGGAATGCCTGACGGGGATGGAGGAGATCAATTAAACGCTGAAGCCGGGACATCTGAGGGAGGTAGAGAGGAGGATAAGATAGAGGAGACCGGGAAGTATAATAAGAACGGCAGGGCTGAGGACAGTTCTGTTCAAAGAGAAAAACGGGGTATAAAGAAGTTTATTTCGATTATTCTGCAGACAATCCGGGATTTCTGTGATAAACTAAAAAAGATAAGGGAAAGAGCAGAGAAAATAGAAGAACTCTGGAAATCAGAGCATATGGTGAGCAGCAGAAGCCTTCTTGGGAGGCAGCTCACTTATCTGTTGAAGCACTCAAGACCGGGAAATCTGGAGGGATATCTCAGGTTTGGTTTTGAGGATCCTTCCACGACTGGTTACGCGATGGCAGCATATGGGATCCTGTATCCGGTCTGGAGTCCGAAGCTTTCTGTGGAGCCAGATTTCGAAAAGCAGGTGCTGGCGGCACATATCAGGATCAGGGGAAAACTGCGGGTATGGCATTTTCTGCGGGTGGCGCTCAGCCTGTATCTGTCAAAGGATGTACGCCGTGTGATAAAGGATATAGCGGTTATTATATCATGAATCTACGATTCATGATCGACATTCGCCGCTCGCCGAATGAGCAAGTTCATTCTTCTCGCTAATGCTCATTATATCATAAAATAATTAGCACGATTAGTGCGGAAATGAGGAAAACCTATGCAAAACAATAATTTTCCTAATGTTGTGGAATCTTTGTTAAAGGGGATGGATACTGTGCTTTCCACGAAGACGGTGGTGGGGGAGGCAACCCAGATTGGTGATACGATCATTCTCCCGCTTGTGGATGTGACATTCGGCGTGGGAGCAGGTGCCGGTGCCGGAGATAAGAAAAATTCCGGCGGCGGTGGAATGGGCGGAAAGATGAGCCCCAGCGCGGTGCTTGTGATCAGGGACGGTTACACGAAGCTGGTCAATGTAAAAAATCAGGATACGATGACGAAGATTCTGGATATGGTGCCGGATATTGTGGATAAATTCACGGCAAAGAAGGAGACAGACTCAGGGAAGGACAGCCTGAAGGACGAGGATATCGTGGATATCGCTTTTCCGGAGGACGGGGATTGAGAAGAACAAAAATAATATAAAACGGTATCCCGGCATATACTGTCATAAACAGTTTTCGGGAGAAAAAGCGTGAGACGGGTTCTTGGGCTTATTCTGTTTTGGATTGCGATAGGAATGCTGCTGATGATGCTGATCGGCAGTAATATCGTAGGAGTTATTCTCGCTGCCTGCCTGCTGATCGCAGGCTATAATCTGTTCTGCTATTAGCATTTTGTCTGGGTAATACCCGGGCAGTGGTTTTCAGAGGCAGGAGGCAGTACCGGACAGGCATGCCGGAGAATCCGGGGAATGATCAGGCAGGATCGCTTGGAGATACGAAGGGTATGGACATTGGGAAGGCCAGGATGGAATCTGCTGCTCCGGGAGGCGGCGCAGGGCAGAGGGTAGAAAAAAATGAGGGAGTATCCGGTTTGAACTTGGATGAGATGGGAGATAAGGAACTTCAGGCATTAAAGCTGTGGCTGTTCAGCGAAAATATCCGTGTGCAGACGGAGCAGAAAAAACTTCTGGAGATGAAAAATCATTTTCTGAAGGAGAGAATGCAGTTTCAGGAGGAGATGAAGATCCTGAATCAGAAGGTGACGGCGGCAAGACAGCGTCTGAAACAGGATGAGCAGTTTTTTGACAAAAAGATGGAAATCCTGAAAAACGGTTTTTCCCAGCTTGAGGCGGACAGGAAGGCATTCGAGAAGGAGAAGGAGACTTTCCGTCACAGGACAGAGGAGACGGGAAGAAAGAAAAGCCTGCATTTTCTTCCAGGGGAGAGGGGCGTCTTCTTCGCAGGCGTGAAGAATCAGCTGGCGTTAAAAAAGCGGTATAAGGATCTGCTGAAAATCTATCATCCGGATAATCTGGCGGGGGATAAGGAGATGATGCAGCAGATCAGCAGGGAATATGAGCATTTAAAGAGGGAGTTGTAGGAACAGCAAAAAACCCGTCAGCCGGTTTAATCTGCCGGACAGACGGGTTCATCCCACATTTTCAGTCATAGAATTATGCTCTCTCTACGGCGCCGGAACGCAGACATCTTGTGCAGACATGCATGGTCTTGGAAGCTCCGTTAACTTTGCATTTTACATTCTTGATATTAGATCTCCAAATCTTGTTGGATCTTCTATGGGAATGGCTCACGTTATTGCCGAAATGAACGCCCTTGCCACAAATATCACATTTAGCCATCTTCGCACCTCCTAACGAACAGAAATAAATTCGCAACATTAGTATAATAGCAGATAAAATGTAAAAATGCAAGGTATTTTTTGGGAAAAGATAGTATTTTTATATTCCATTTTTTACAAAAACAAGTTATAATGTAACATGTCAGCAGTCGGGGAAGCGATGCGAAGCATCATTTACCCGAATCTGACATGTT
>CAJUDM010000007.1:0-72183 GCA_910584915.1 uncultured Lachnospiraceae bacterium | reverse complement strand
GACGGTTCTGAAGAACCGGAGCCTATCTGGAAAACAGGAACTGTTTTTCAGAAGGATGTCAGCAGTCGGGGAAGCGATGCGAAGCATCATTTACCCGAATCTGACATGTTAGCGACGGTTCTGAAGAACCGGAGCCTATCTGGAAAACAGGAACTGTTTTTCAGAAGGGATAGTGAAATAGAAGGAGGAGTTTCATGAAAAGCAATTCATCTATGAATACCCACATGGGGAATATTTATATTGACAGTGAAGTGATCGCGCAGTATGCCGGCAGTGTGGCTACGGAGAGTTTCGGCGTTGTGGGGATGGCAGGCGTCAATGTGAAGGACGGCATCGTATCTCTGCTGAAGAAGGATAATATCACAAAGGGTATTGCCGTGTCCGTGAAGAACGGTAAATTGACGCTGGATTTCCATATAATCGTATCTTACGGCGTCAGCATCATGGCTGTGGCTGATAATCTGATCAGCAGTGTAAAATATAAAGTGGAAGAATTTACAGGGTTTGAAATAGAAAAAGTGAACATCTATGTTGAAGGTGTCAGAGTGATTGATTAAGGAGGAAATATCGGTGGCTTTAAAGACGATCGATGCTAAGATGCTTTCCAGAATGTTCTTAGCTGGCGCGAAAAATCTTGACAGTAAAAAGGAATGGATCAATGAACTGAATGTATTCCCGGTGCCTGACGGCGATACCGGGACAAATATGACGATGACGATCATATCCGCGGCGAAGGAAGTGGCGGCAGTGGATATGGAGGATATGGCTGCAGTATGCAAGGCAATCTCCTCGGGATCCCTCAGGGGTGCAAGGGGAAATTCCGGGGTCATTCTGTCTCAGCTTTTCAGGGGATTTACGAAATCCATAGCAGATAAGAAGGAACTCAACGCTGCGGATCTGTGCGTGGCGCTCGACAAGGCGGTGGAGACTGCCTATAAGGCGGTGATGAAGCCAAAGGAGGGCACGATCCTGACTGTGGCAAAGGGCGGCGCCCAGAAGGCGGGCGAACTTTTGGAAGAGGGCAGAACGCAGCTGGATGACTTCATCGGGGAAGTGCTCAGACATATGGAGGAAGTGCTGGCACAGACGCCGGAACTGCTTCCTGTCTTAAAGCAGGCGGGAGTAGTGGACTCCGGCGGCCAGGGGCTTGTGGAAGTGATCAGAGGGGCATATGAGGCTTTTCAGGGGAAGGAGATCGATCTGACGGCTCCATCCATGTCCTCGGGAAGCGTATCCTCCAGGGGAGGCGGCAGCTATCAGGCACAGTCGGATGCTGATATCAAATTCGGTTATTGTACAGAATTTATCATTATGCTGAACAGGACATTTAATATCAAGATGGAGATGGATTTTAAGGCATATCTGGAGTCTATCGGTGATTCCATCGTGGTGGTTGCTGACGATGATATCGTAAAGGTGCATGTGCATACCAACGACCCCGGGTTTGCGATTCAGAAAGCGCTTAAATACGGTGCACTCTCCAATCTGAAGATCGACAATATGCGTCTGGAGCATCAGGAGAAGCTGTTTAAGATGTCCGAACAGAAGGATGGAGAGGTTAAAGAGGAAGAGCCTGTGATGGAAAAGAAGGATACTGCTTTTATTGCGGTTTCCATCGGGGACGGGCTGAATGAGATATTTAAAGGGCTGGGTGTGGACTATATTATTGAAGGCGGACAGACTATGAACCCCAGCACGGAAGATATGTTAAACGCGATCGAAAAAGTCAATGCGGATCATGTGGTCATCCTGCCAAACAATAAAAATATTATTCTGGCTGCAAACCAGGCGCAGTCCCTGGTGGAAGATAAGGAGATATACGTTATTCCCACAAAGACTGTGCCCCAGGGTATTACGGCAGTGATCAATTACGTGCCGGATCTCTCGATGGAGGAGAATGTAGCGGCAATGGAGGAGGAGATCGGCAGAGTGAAGACCGGCCAGGTGACATATGCGGTTCGTGACACTTCCATAGAAGATAAAGAAATTAAACAGGGAGATTATATGGGAATCGGGGACAGGGGAATTCTGTCCGTGGGAGAGGACAAGGATGCCGTTGCCATAGAGATGGTGAAGGAGATGGTGGATGACGAAGTGGAATTGATCAGCATCTACTACGGGACGGACATAACAGAGGAGGAGGCGGAAGCCTTTGGGAAGGAAGTAGAAAGCCTCTATCCGGACTGTGACATCGAGCTGCAGTATGGCGGACAGCCGATTTACTATTATGTGATCTCCGCGGAGTGAGCCTGTTTTATTTCAGGCATCGCTGTAAGTGAAAGAGAAGTATTCTCAAGTTGACGGTGACAATAATTTAAAACAACGGGCGGTAAGCCCGTTGTTTTCGGTAAGGAATGAAAATGGAGCTTCATCTGACGGATAATATCACGGTATTAAAAGGAATAGGGGATAAAACAGCGGCGCTGTTTGGGCGTATGGGAACGGAAACCCTGGAGGAGCTTTTGCGTTTTTACCCGAGAGACTATGACAGGATCGAGGAGGTTTCCCGGATCGCGGAACTTACGGATAATACCCGTGCGGTAGTGAGGGGGACTGTCTGTGCCGGCGTCTCTGAGCGGAAGGCGGGACGGCTTGTGATCAGTTTCTCTCAGGCTGCAGATGAGACCGGGAAGATGCAGCTTTCCTTTTTCAATATGCCTTATATCAAAAAAATGTTAAAGAAGGGATCCCTCTATTATTTTCGGGGGAAAGTAAGTAAAAGAGGCGGCAGTTTTACGATGGAACAGCCGGTTCTTCTCTCTCCTGCGGAATATGACAGACAGCGGGGAAAACTTCTTCCGGTCTATCCGCTGACGACCGGGCTAAACCAGAAGACAGTGAGGAAGGCTCTGCAACAGGTGCTTGGAGCGGTACAACAGGATAGCGGCCTGCTGCCGGAGGTTTTGCCGAAGGAGATTCGGAAGGAGAGGCAGTTCTGCGGCATATATGAGGCTTTGCGGGAAATTCATTTTCCGGAGGGCAGGGAGGAACTGGCGGCGGCAAAGAAACGGCTGGCATTTGAAGAATTTCTGGTGTTTTTGCTGTTGGTCAGAAAAATGAAGGATTCCGCTGAGGCTGTGCCGAACGCTTTTCCGATGTTTGAGACGTCGGATACCAGGCGTTTTGTGGAGGCACTTCCGTTTAAACTGACAGAGGATCAGGAACAGGTATGGCGGGATATCCTGGGGGATATGACCGGGAGCTATACGATGAACCGGCTGGTGCAGGGGGATGTGGGCTCCGGCAAGACTGTTCTGGCGGCGCTGGCACTGCTGTTAGCGGTGTCCAACGGTTATCAGGGAGCGATGATGGCACCTACGGAGGTGTTGGCAGCGCAGCATTTTAAAATACTGCGTGGATATACTGATAAGTATAATCTGCCGTTCCGTCCGGTGCTTCTGACCGGCTCCATGACGGCGAAGGAGAAAAGGGAGGCATATGGGCAGATAGAGAGCGGTTCAGGGAACCTGATCATCGGAACCCATGCGCTGATCCAGGAGAAGGTAATTTATGCAAATCTGGCGCTGGTTATCACGGATGAGCAGCACAGGTTTGGCGTCAGGCAGCGGGAGGCCTTCCTGCGCAAAGGCATAGAGACGGGAAATGCGAAAGAGCCGAAGCCGCCTCATGTGATGGTCATGAGCGCGACTCCAATCCCGAGAACGCTTGCGATGATCCTGTACGGGGACCTGCATGTCTCTGTGATAAAACAGATGCCCGCCGGCCGGCGGGGGATCAAGAACTGTGTGGTCGGCACTGACTGGAGGGGACGGGCGTGGAAATTTCTGGAGAAAGAGATAAGTGCCGGCCGGCAGGCTTTTGTGGTCTGCCCGATGATCGGTCCGTCAGAGGAATCGGAACTGGAAAATGTGGAAGAATATACGGAAAAACTCCGGGCAGCGCTGCCTGATGCCATAAGGATTGGTATGCTGCACGGAAAGATGAAACCTGCGGAGAAAAAACGGCTGATGGATGCTTTTGGCGCAGGGATGATCGATATCGTGGTCTCCACTACGGTCATCGAAGTGGGCGTCAATATTCCAAACGCCACAGTGATGCTGATAGAGAACGCTGAGCGTTTCGGGCTGGCACAGCTCCATCAGCTTCGCGGCAGAGTGGGCAGAGGAGAATGTCAGTCCTATTGTATTTTTATCAACAGTTCGGATGCGGACAGATCGAAAGAGCGGCTGGAGGTATTGAATCATTCCAACGACGGATTTTATATTGCGGAGCAGGATCTGAAACTCAGAGGACCCGGGGATATGTTTGGTGTGCGGCAGAGCGGTATCCTGAATTTCAGAATAGCGGATATCTATCAGGACGCGGATATGCTGATGCAGGCGGATCAGGCATGTGGGGAGATCGCTGCGGACAAAAGCTGGGAGGAGAAGGAAAAATACAGGCCGCTGGCGGCGCTTCTAGCCAGGAGTGTCAGAAATAACATTGACTTTCCGGGCATCTGAACGTAAAATATTTTTGTGTGCGTTGCAGCAGAAGGGACTGTTGATCAGTGTATTGTTCATAAAGAAAAAAGAGGAATGAAAGAAACGATGAAAAAAACAGCGGTGGTAACAGATTCAAATGCAGGGATTCTCCCGGAGGAGGCGGCTGAAAAACATATTTTTGTGCTTCCGATGCCTTTTATGATCGATGGGAAGGACTATCTGGAACATGTGGATCTGAGAGAGGAAGCTTTCTATCAGATGATGAGAGAGAATAAGTCGATCTCCACAAGCCAGCCGGCACCCGGGGATGTGCTAGGACTCTGGGATGAGGTGCTTAAAGAGTATGAGGAGCTTTTGTATATTCCGATGAGCAGCGGGCTTTCGGCTTCCTGTCAGAGCGCCCTCATGCTGGCGGGGGACTATGATGGCAGGGTGCAGGTGGTAGATGACCGCCGCATTTCTGTCACCCAGAAGAGCGCGGTCTACGATGCGATGGCTCTGGCAGATCAGGGAAAGAGTGCCGCAGAGATCAAGAATATCCTGGAAGCAGACGGGGACAATTCCAGTATCTATATCATGCTGGATACGTTGTATTATCTGAAAAAGGGCGGGCGGATCACGCCGGCTGCGGCAGCCATCGGGACGGTTTTGAGGCTGAAACCGGTCCTGCAGATTCAGGGAGCCCTGTTGGACGCTTTCGCAAAGGCGAGGACTGTAAACCACGCAAAGCAGACGATGATCAACGCGATCAGAAACGATATGGAAAGCCGGTTCGGCGGGGCTGATCCGGAGAACTGTTCGCTGTTTATCGCCCACACAAACAATGAGGAGATGGCGATGCAGTTTAAGGCGGAGGTCGAGGAGGCGTTTCCGGGCTTCCAGGTGGAGGAGGTAGATCCGCTTTCGCTTGTGGTGAGCTGCCATATCGGACCGGGTTCGCTGGCGCTGGCGTGCTGTAAGAAATTGCGGAGAGGGACGGACGGGTTTAGTTGATGGCACCGGACGCCGTGAGGAAACAACAGAAAGCCCGCTTCGCGAGCAATCTTTATTTTAATAAAATGTATGATGGAACGGTTATAGTGACCGTCGATTCGGATAACGGAAGTAATGATAGAAGGACAGGAGTTTAAACAGATATATGGCGAACAGCAGTAATTATGATGCCTCGAACATTACCGTTTTGGAGGGGCTTGAGGCGGTCAGAAGACGGCCGGGCATGTATATCGGGAGCGTCTCCACGAAGGGGCTCAATCATCTGATCTATGAGATCATGGATAACTCGGTGGACGAGCATCTGGCGGGTTTTTGCGACAGGATCGAGGTGATTTTGGAGGCGGACGGTTCCGCCACGGTCTCCGACAACGGGCGGGGCATTCCGGTGGGGATGCACGAGAAGGGGATCAGCGCGGAGCGGCTTGTCTTTACGACGCTTCATGCGGGCGGAAAATTTGACAATGATGCTTATAAGACCAGCGGCGGACTGCACGGAGTGGGTTCCTCGGTGGTCAATGCGCTGTCCAAAAAATTGACTGTCAGAGTCAAAAACGGCGGGCGTATCTACGAGGATACCTACGAGCAGGGCATTCCGACGACGGAGCTGATAGAGGGGCTTTTGCCGGTCGTGGGAAAGACGAAGGAGACCGGCACAACGATCAACTTTCTGCCGGACGGTGAGATCTTTGAAAAGACAAGGTTCAGGGAGGAGGAGGTAAAGAGCAGGCTCCATGAGACGGCTTACTTAAATCCGGCTCTGACGATCATTTTTGAGGACAGGCGGAAGGCGGAGGTGGAACATCTGGAGTTCCACGAGCCGGACGGGATCATCGGTTTTGTGAAGGATATGAATGCCAACAAGGATACGGTTCATGAGGTGATCTACTTCGAGGGGGAAGCGGAGGGCGTGCAGGTGCAGGCGGCTTTCCAGTATGTGAACGAGTTCCACGAGGATATCCTGGGCTTTTGCAATAATATCTACAACGCCGAGGGCGGTACCCATATCACGGGCTTTAAGACCATGTTCACGAACGTGATCAATACCTACGCGAGAGAATTGGGGATATTGAAGGAGAAGGATGTGAACTTTACCGGGACGGATGTCAGGAACGGCATGACGGCGGTGATCTCCATCAAGCATCCCGATCCCCGTTTTGAGGGGCAGACAAAGACGAAGCTGGACAACCAGGACGCCGCCAAGGTGGTCAGCAAGGTGACGGGGGAGAAGGCGGTCCTGTATTTTGACCGGAATCTGGAGGTTTTAAAGAGCATTATCGGCTGCGCGGAGAAGGCGGCGAAGATCCGGAAGGCGGAGGAGCGCGCCAAGACAAACATGCTCACCAAACAGAAGTTTTCCTTCGACTCCAACGGAAAGCTTGCCAACTGTGAGAGCAAAGACCCTTCCAAGTGTGAGATCTTTATCGTGGAGGGAGATTCGGCGGGAGGCTCCGCCAAGACCGCGAGAAACCGGCAGTACCAGGCTATTTTGCCGATCCGCGGCAAGATACTGAACGTGGAGAAGGCGAGTATCGACAAAGTCCTTGCCAACGCGGAGATCAAGACCATGATCTACGCCTTCGGCTGCGGCTTTTCGGAGGGGTACGGCAATGATTTCGATATTGCCAAGCTGCGCTACGACAAGATCATCATCATGGCGGATGCGGATGTGGACGGCGCGCATATTTCCACGCTGCTTCTCACACTGTTTTATCGGTTTATGCCGGAACTGATCTACCAGGGGCATGTGTATATCGCCATGCCGCCGCTCTATAAGGCGATGCCCTCGAAGGGGAAGGAGGAGTACCTCTACGATGATGCGGCGCTGGAAAAATACAGAAAACGCCATAAGGGACCATTTACCTTGCAGCGCTACAAAGGCCTCGGGGAGATGGATGCCGAGCAGCTCTGGGAGACGACACTCGACCCGGAGACACGGATGTTAAAGAAGGTGGAGATCGAGGACGGGCGCATGGCGTCCGAGGTGACGCAGATGCTGATGGGGACGGAGGTGCCGCCGAGAAAGAAGTTTATCTATCAAAATGCGACGGACGCGGAGCTGGATGTATAGAGCCGCTGTTTTTCAAGCGGCGATACGAGCAAAAAGCGAAGCGTTTGCGAGTCGATTAGCTGTTTTTCAAGCGGCGATACGAGCAAAAAGCGAAGCGTTTGCGAGTCGATTAGCTGTTTTTCAAGCGGCGATACAGGAGCATAGTGCCTGCGATACAGGCACAGGCGCAGCGTTTGCGAGTGGGTTCCGCCCGATTGGTCGGGATTTATGTGAGAGTGAAACAAAACGACTGCTTGGCATTTTTGGGGGTAATGTTATGAAACATAAATATTGGATTGGTATTTTGTGTGTTTGTGTATTAATGTCGGTAACGGGATGCGGCATGGATGCAGGTGTCAATGCCCAGGCAGAGAATCCATCAGAGGATAATACAGATGCCGATGCCCAGGCAAACCCATCAGATGATAATGCAGATACCAGTGCTCAGCCAGAGTATGATGCAGAAGCAGCGGATAATGTAAAGACAGCGGTTACTTTACCGGAACATGATCAGGAAGAATGTACAAAAGGAGATTACTGTGAGGAATCGACGGTAGTGGAAGAAGAGTATTCCAATCCAATAGATGCCTATTTTCTGCCACGTATTGAAAACGCTTCGTGCGAGGCAGAGCGCAGGCAAATGCAGGATACCTACCGGGGCGTATGGAAAACAGAGTTTGAAAATGTAATGGTTTGGATGCAAGATAAATGTGTATATCAGGAGGATAAAGATAATCTTTTGCTCTTGGAAGAAAGTGTTGAATCTCTGATTGAGGCGACTTATACAGTTTGGATGGTAACCGATTACGAGTTGCCGCCCGGTTCAGATGGCAGAAAGTCATGGGGAAATGGAACGCGTAGTGAGTGGAATCAAAAAGAAGGTGAGATATATAGAGATGTGAGCATGAAACTGATAAATGATACTTATATTTTTATGGAACGGGATTATTCGTTGGAACATTATGAGTAAGTGGTAATTTTGGTTTGTGGGGAAGTCGAACGGAGCAGCAACTTTGTATTGAGGAGGATGCAATATGAGAAAGATTGCTGTAACTGTCATTTATATTTTACTGATCTTTTTGTTTACGGGTTGTGGGAAAAAAGCGGACCTGACGGAAGCAGAAGAGCCTGAGACTGCCGTAGAAGCCGTCGAACAGGAAGAAACGGCAGAAGATGATACAAGAGGAAGTGGTCTGATAGAGAGCGATATAGAAGAAAGTGATATAAAAGAGAGCGTTGTAGAAGAAAACGGTATAGGCTCAACCGGGGATATGACGGAAGCGGCGCATGATGAAAAGCCTTCAGAATCGGAAAATAAGTATTATATTGTGGAATATAATCCCGATCTTGATAAAACGGACTATGGGGATATAAAACAGGAACAGGAAGAGTTTCAGGATCAGGAGGGAAACACTTTCTTTTACTACGAAATTGAATGTTTCTATTTTGATGAGACATATCCGGCAATCCTAAATGAAACATTACAGATTTATTATGATTCAAAGAAGGCGACTTATCGTCAGGATTCAGAAACATATACGGAGGATTCGTATATCAGTACACCATGTGACAGTCTGATATTTTTTTATGTGACCTATGTCGGCGATGACTATGTGAGCATGGTGTTTAACGATGTCAATTATCCGGGCGGGGCGCATCCGATTTCCGCATTGGAGGGGATCACCATTGATTGCAGTACAGGGGAGATCGTCGCTGCGAATCGATTTATCGATGATTCTGAGGAAGAGATCGGAGAGCGGATAAAGGCGGCGTTAGGCACAGAGGTTTTTACTCCGAAAGAATGGGATTATTTTATTACGGATAAAAGCGTTATATTCTTTTATTTTAATCCGCGGTTTATGAAATTTGTGGAAACAAAAAGGTTGAGATAAAAAAGAAATACTCTGGTGATTGATGATGCCGCAGAAGTTTAAGTAGATGTTGATCAGGTTTATGAAAAGCGGCAAAAAACAGGTTTGCAAAGATTCAAAATTTGCTTTTTCTATTTTATGGCAGGCGGCAGAGTTTTCGCCTGCACATGGCACAGTGATTGTTTTTGATTTTTAAATGATATATAACACGTGAGGTATAAATGGTACAGGACAGGATCATAAAAACAGAATACTCCGAGGTCATGCAGAAATCCTACATAGATTACGCCATGAGCGTCATCGTAGCTAGGGCGCTGCCGGATGTGCGGGACGGCTTAAAGCCGGTGCAGAGGAGGGTGCTCTACGATATGCACGAGCTGGGCATCCGCTCGGACAGGCCTTACAGGAAGTGCGCGAGGATCGTGGGCGATACGATGGGTAAATATCATCCCCACGGCGATTCCTCGATCTATGACGCGTTGGTGGTGATGGCACAGGAGTTCAAGAAGGGACTGCCCCTTGTGGACGGGCATGGCAACTTCGGCAATATCGAGGGCGACGGCGCGGCGGCGATGCGTTACACCGAGGCGAGACTTCAGAAGATCACGGAGGAGGCGTTCCTTGCGGACCTCGACAAGGATGTGGTGGATTTTATCCCCAACTTTGACGAGACGGAGCGGGAGCCTTCGGTGTTGCCGGTGAAAGTGCCGAACCTCCTGGTCAACGGTTCGGAGGGAATCGCCGTCGGCATGGCGACCAGCATCCCGCCCCACAACCTGGGGGAAGTGATCGATGCGGTCAAGGCGTATATGAATGACAACAACGTGACGACGAGAGAGCTGATGCGGTATATGAAGGGTCCGGATTTTCCGACGGGCGGCATTGTGATCAACAAGGACGAACTGCCGGCGATCTATGAGACCGGGGTGGGAAAAATCAAGCTGCGGGGCAAAGTGGAGATCGAAAAGGGAAAGGGCGGAAAGACCAATGTGGTGATCACCGAGATCCCCTACACGATGATCGGTATGGGCATCGGCAAGTTTTTGTCCGATGTGGCGGTGCTTGCGGAGACGAAAAAGACCCAGGATATTGTGGATATCACAAACCAGTCCTCCAAGGAGGGCATTCGGATCGTCATCGAGCTGCGCAGGGACGCGGATGTGGATAACTTCATCAATATGCTCTACAAAAAGACCAGGCTGGAGGACACCTTCGGCGTGAATATGCTTGCCATCAGCCACGGCAGGCCGGAGACGCTGGGGCTTAAGGCGATCATCAGGGAATGCGTGGACTTTCAGTTTGAGGTGGCTACCAGAAAGTATACGAACCTGCTGGAGAAGGAGCTCGAGAGAAAGGAGATCCAGGAGGGGCTGATCAAAGCCTGCAATGTGATCGACCTTGTGATCGAGATCCTCCGCGGTTCCAAGGACAGGCCCATGGCGAAAGCCTGCCTGGTGGAGGGTAAGACGGAGGGGATCAAATTCCGCTCCAAAGCCTCGAAGGCGATGGCGGCGCAGCTGATGTTCACGGAAAAACAGGCGAACGCGATACTGGAGATGCGGCTCTATAAGCTGATCGGGCTGGAATTGCAGGCGCTGATCAAAGAACATGAGGAGACCATGGCGAACATCTACCGCTATGAGGATATCCTGGACAGGCGGGATTCCATGGCGCAGGTCATCGTCCGGGAGCTGGAGGCGCTGAAAAAGGCCTACGGCAAAAAGCGCAGGACCGTGATCGAGAACGGCGTGGAGGCTGTCTTTGAGGAGAAGAAGATAGAGGAGATGGAAGTGATCTTCCTGATGGACCGCTTCGGCTATTGCAGGACGGTGGATGCGGCGACCTATGAGAGAAATAAGGAGGCGGCGGACGCGGAGAACCGGTATGTGTTCCCCTGCAAAAATACGGGCAGAGTCTGCCTGTTTACCTCCGGCGGACAGCTCCACACGATCAAGGCGGCGGATGTGCCATTCGGGAAGTTCCGGGACAAGGGCGTGCCGGTGGACAATATCAGCAATTTCAATATCGAGAAGGAAAACCTGATCTATGCCACCAGTCAGACGGAGTTAAACCTCTACAGGGTACTGTTTGTCACAAGACAGTCCATGGTGAAGGTGGTGGACGGCGGCGAGTTCGATGTGATGAAGCGCACCGTGGCGTCCACGAAGCTTTTAGACGGCGATGAGGTGCTCAGCGTGGAGCCGCTGATCGATCAGAAACATATCGTGCTGCAGTCGAAGGACGGCTATTTTCTGCGGTTCCCGGTGGAGGAGATCTCTGCCATGAAGAAGGCGGCTGTGGGCACGAAAGGGATGAAGCTGGGAGAGGGAGACTATCTGGAGGCAGCCTATTATACGAGAGCAGGGGCAGAACAGACGATCGAGTATAAGGGGAAGAAGATAGAGCTCGGGAAACTGAAAGCCGGGACGAGAGCGGGGAAAGGCGTGAAGGTGAGAGTATAAATGGGATATCAGACCAGGACGGATAACATGGACAGGCCGGTCACAACGTTGTTTATGCTGATGTCGGTTGACGGGAAGATAAGCACCGGGGCATCGGACGATCTGGATGTAGACAAGGATTTTCCCCGGATCGCGGGAGTCAGCGAGGGGCTGCACCAGTATTATGAGATAGAGCAGACGACGGATTTGTGGACGCTCAATTCCGGCAGGGTTCAGGCTAAGATCGGTGTCAACACAAAGGAAATCCCAGGCAGGAAGCCGGTGTCCTTTGTGATGATCGATAACAGCCATTTGCAGGAAAACGGCATACGGTATTTCTGTGCCCTGGCAAAAGAGTTTGTGCTGATCACATCAAACGAGAGGCATCCGGCATTTCAGATAGAGGAAGACAATTTTCATATCATATATCAAAAGGAATTGTCGCTGGAAGATGCACTTGTAAAGCTTAAGGCGGAATATGGCTGTGAGAGGATAACGATACAGACCGGCGGGACGCTAAACGGCCTGTTTCTCCGCGAAAAGCTGTTCGATTATGTCGATATTGTCGTCGCTCCGGTTTTGATCGGCGGCAGGGACACCTCCACTTTGATCGATGGGAGATCCCTGCTTTCGCAGAGCGAATTGTCGGGGCTGGGCGTTCTGAAACTGCAGGAATGTGTGGTTTTGGAGAACTCCTATCTGCGGCTGCGCTACGAGGTGATTCGCTGATGGGATTCTGCCTGTGGAGAACAAAGAGTCCGGCTCGCCGGACTCTCGCGCCGGAGCGCGGCTGCATCAGCAGCCATATTCCTTTGCGCGGAGTGCGCACCCTCGCGGAGCGTTTTTGTTTCATAGGACGCAGTTTCCTATGAAATAAAAAACGGCTCGCGGCGGCTCGGATCCGGTTATGGACCGGCTCGCAACAAAGCTGCCCGTATCGCCGCTTGGAATACAGCGGTTCGGACCCGGTTATAGAATTGCCAAACTGCGGCAGATTATGTGATCTGTGCGGTATAGTTATTAAAATTTGGTTTTGATGCAACTTCGGTTACCTGAGCTGCATCATAGAAAGGGAGAAGAGGAAGAGATGAGGATCATAGCAGGGAAGGCGAGGAGTCTGCCGCTTAAGACGCCGGCGGGGTTTGAGACGCGGCCAACCTCGGACAGGATCAAGGAGACATTATTTAATATGCTGATGCCTTATCTGCCCGGATGTGTGTTTGTGGATCTGTTTGCGGGCAGCGGACAGATCGGGATCGAGGCGCTCAGCAGAGGAGCGAAAAAGGCATATTTTGCGGAGAACGGGAGAGAGGCTTTCGCCTGTGTCTCGGACAATGTGAAATTTGCGAAGATGACGGAAGATGCGGTGCTTCTGAAACAGGATGTGTATACAGCACTCTACGGCATCCATGAGAAGGAGGCGGATGTGATCTTTGCCGATCCCCCCTATGAGGGCGGGCACTATGAGAAGCTGTTGTCTGTTCTGAGGGACAGGAGCTATGTGACGGAGGATACTCTGCTTGTCTTTGAGGCGGATCTGAGGAGAGATTTCGGATTTGCGGGAGATTACGGTTTTTATGTCGAAAAAGAAAAATGTTATAAAACAAATAAACATGTTTTTTTGAGAAAAGGCGTGTTATAATAAAGGAGGCGGCAAATGAAATCAGCGGTATATCCCGGCAGTTTTGATCCGGTTACATATGGGCATCTGGATATTATCAGGCGTTCGGCGGAGATTTTTGACGAACTGACAGTGAGCGTTCTGGATAACAAAATGAAGACGCCATTGTTTTCCGTGGAGGAACGTGTTAAAATGCTGAAAGAGGCGACAAAGGAATATCCCAATGTGAGGGTGGATTCCTTCAGCGGGCTTTTGGTTGATTATACGAGGAAGAACAATATCCATGTATCGATCAGGGGACTTCGCGCGATCACGGATTTTGAGTATGAACTGCAGATCGCCCAGACGAACAGGATTTTGTCCGACGGGCATCTGGATACGATGTTTCTGACAACCAGTCTGGAATATGCTTATCTGAGTTCTTCCACAGTGAAGGAGATCGCCATGTTCAAGGGGGATATCTCTAAGTGTGTGCCTGATTTTGTGCGGGATATGATGTACGAAAAATACGGGCACTGAGTTTGATCAGGGTTTTGGCTTTGATACCGGGAGAAAAAAGATTGGTTTTGGTTTAAATGAAAGACAGATATGCGGGCAGATCTGCCTGTCTTATGGAGACAGGTACGGAAACGGAGTGAGAATGAGCAGCAGAATAGAGCAGTTAATCGATGAAATTGAAGAGTATATTGACAGTTGCAAATATCAGACATTCAGCAGCAGCAAGATTCTGGTGAACAAGGATGAGATCGAGGAATTGATCCGGGAACTTCGGGTGAAGACGCCGGATGAGATCAAGCGGTATCAGCGTATCATTCAGAATAAGGAAGAGATCTTAAACGATGCCAGGGCAAAGGCGGAGCAGCTGATAAAAGATACCACAGTGCAGCGGACGGAACTCATCAGTGAGCATCAGATCATGCAGCAGGCGTATGCGCAGGCGGATGAGGTGGTGAGCGCGGCTACCAGACAGGCGCAGGAGATTCTGGACAGAGCTGTGCTGGAAGCCAATGAGATGCGTATGTCTGCGATGCAGTATACGGATGATCTGCTATCCCATGTGGAAAATATCGTCGCCTCTTCGATCCAGACCGCATCCGGCGATTATGAGAACCTGATCGGTCATATGAAGCAGTACCAGGAGATCATCAGCACCAACAGGCGGGAGCTTATGCCGATGCCGGAGGAACTGGAGGAGAATGGTCCTGTCACTGCAGGAACTGCGGAATCGAAGGAAGATCTGGATCTGATGTAGAAAAAGAATGTGCAGCTATTGAGGATGCAGCATTTCCGCGAGGACTGGATCGCTATAGAATGATAAGGGTGGAAGATGGCCGGTTTCCGAGGAAGTCGGTCTTTTTTAAATGAAGAGTGGTGAAAGGTTTAGCCGGATGACATTGCACTCGTGAGTCGGTTTATCGGGAAAAGGGTGCTGCCTGTCATTGTGAATACATTGTGAATCAACGTCATTAAGTTAACGGTTGCCGGACGCCGTGAGGAACATAAAATGCTCCGTCACCACGCTTTCGCTCGGTAAAAAACGTAGCGGACACTAAACTCGTGGGGGACCTCGTTAAGTGCCGACGTTTTTTAACGGGCTCCTTGAGCATTTTATGTTCCTCACGGCTGAGTTAAGATGCTAACTTAATGAAATTGCATTGTGAATATAGGAGCGTGTATGGAAAATAAGTGTGGTAAGATGTTGAAAAGTATATTTCAGAGTATAAGGAAAGGGATATTTTTTTGTCTGCTTCCCATTGTTTTCTGTGTAGCTGTGCCGGCAAAAACTGTGTGTGCGGAGCCGGTAAAGATCGTGATCGATCCAGGGCACGGCGGGGAGAATCTGGGCGGAAAGTATGGGAAATATACGGAGAAGTATATGACTATGGTGGTGGCAAACGCCATGGCGGAGGAACTGAAAAAGTATGAGGGTGTGGAGGTCTACCTGACAAGGACGGAGGATGTGGAATTATCGCTCCAGCAGAGGGCGGACTATGCCAAATCGGTGGATGCGGACTTTTTCTTTTGTCTTCATTTTAATATGTCGGAGAACCATACGCTCTACGGTTCGGAGGTCTGGGTGTCGGCTTTCGGGAGGTATTATGCCGAGGGAAAAAGCTTCGGGGAGCTGTGCCTGGATGAGATGGATACACTGGACCTGTACAGACGGGGTGTGAAGACAAGGCTGAATAAGGACGGGACGGACTATTACGGTGTGATCCAGCATTGTGTGGACTACAATATTCCCGCCTGCATTATCGAGCACTGCCATCTGGATCACAGGGAGGATGCGGGGCGTTTTGAGACGACGGAGGCGATGAAAAGGCTTGGGGTGCTGGATGCTACGGCGGTGGCAAAGTATTATGGGCTGTATTCGCCGACCACGGGGGCAGATTACCGGCAGTTTCAGAAGCCGAAGGTGGAAGTGCCGGAGCGGGTGGTGAAGCCGGATGACACGGAGCCGGCGGATGTGTCGCTGACCTGTCTGAGAGTGAAGGAGGAGACCGGGGAAGTGAACCTTCTTCTCACCGGAAGGGATGAGGACAGCGGGCTTTTGTACTATGATTACAGTATCGACGGCGGCTTACATTACAGCGGACTGCAAAAGTGGGAAGCCTCCGGCCACGAGCTGGAATTTACGATAAAGGTGCCCACAGATCAGGATATCGCGCTGAAATGCCGGGTCTACAACGGCTATGACCTGGATGCGGAGACGGAGGTCGTGACGATCCCCGCCCTGGGGGGGAGCGCGGATACAGGGAAAAACGGGATCACACCGGGCGTCAGCGTTTCCGGGCAGGAGGCCATGGGTACGCCGGGAGGCGGAGAGGCGCAGGTGCCGGAAGATGGTGCGGGGGACGGAGCGTCCGTGGAGGCTTCTGGCGATGCCCACCAGATCGACATGGGCTGGTATGAGAAGAGGGATGCGGAGAAGGAGAAAGACAAAGTGCTGGTCAGCAGTTCCGATGTCTCGGAGTTCCTCTGGCTGATGGTACTGGGGTTTTTGGTCTCTCTTCTGGTTTTTCTGCTCATCGCAAGAGGGAGATGGCGGAAAAAGCAGAAAATACAGAGACAGATGGAAAAGAAAAGACTGCAGAGAGAATCAGGGTATAGAAACAGAAGGCGATAGCGCTCTGGAACAGCTTGTGGAGGCAGTAGTTTCCGAAAGACAGATCAGTCTCCCGGATGCAGGTGTAGGTCTGGGCAAAGCAGGAAAGCCCGCCGAAGGTGAGCATGGTCATAGACAGGGCGGGAGAGAGGATGTCTTTTGCCAGGGAGAGCCCACTGGTTATCTCCAGCACAGGGGCTGTGAGAGCGGCAAGACTGCCAGGAGATATCTGCGGGAAGAGTGTTTCCAGCAGGTGTGATATCTGCCGTGGGATCAGGTTGCAGACCATGAAAAAGACCATGTAGCCGCCGAGCCTTGTGATGGCGGAGCAGGCGGAAGTGACAGAGAGGTCCAGGGCAAAGATGAAGGAGGGGCGCTGAGACCTGACGGATGCAATGTCGAGGGGCGCGGACATTTTCCGGGGCTTTCTGTAAAGCGCAGATGGCTGCGGGACGGAAGTTTTGATTTCCGGGGTGGATGCGGCGCTGAGGGAAGCGGGCGCCTTATCGGGAACATGTACGGGAAGGCATTCCGCGGAAAAAGAGACGCTGCGATACACCGTGTAGCGCAGGATCATGCCGTAGAGCAAGGGGATGCCGAAAAAGCCTGCCGTCAGAGCCAGTCGGAGCAGGTGGTTTTCGCTGTCGCCGGATAAACCGAGAAGCGGCAGGGCGAAGCTGAGCAGGTAGACCGGACCGATATTGTTGCAGAAGGAGAGAAGATACTGTGCCTGTGGTTTTGTCAGTTGTTTCAGGCTGTACTGTTCGGCAACGGTTTTGGCGCCTAAGGGAAAGCCGAAGAGAAAACCGAGAAGGAGCGTTGTACACATGGTCCTGCTGATGCGGTAGAGCCGTCCGAGGATGGGATAGACCGGAAGGGATATGGTTTTGCCGAGATCCAGCCTGACGATCAGCCCTGAGAGAACCATGAACGGAAAGAGGGAGGGAATCATTTTTTCAAACCACAGCTTGAGAGCCAGCGCGGCAAGACCGCAGGCGTCCGTGGGGGAGTGGAGGATGGAGACTGCAAGCAGGGACAGGAAAAGAAGCTGTATGGCGTAAAAAAGCGGGGAGTTTTGGGAGAGAGCGGATTTTTCAGGCATCGTTTTTAACAGGTGGATTTTATTGTTAGTTCAGTATATGTGGGAACGGGTGAGTTAGAAGTACGGTTTTTGGGTTTCCTGAGAGAGAAACTGACTATATTGTGTCATACTGTTTTTGAGAGTGTGAAGTTAAAAAAGAACCGGATACTATAAGGTAGAATGGAGAACGGATGATACGGTTGGATAAATATCTCTGCGATGCGGGGATCGGGACGCGGAGCAGTGTAAAAGAGATGATCAAAAAGGGACAGGTGAGAGTGAACGGGGAAATCTGTAAAAGGCCGGAGGAGAAGGTGGATGAGAGCACGACGACTGTTGACTGTAATGGTCAAACGATTGTCTATGAAGAGTACACCTATATTATGTTTTACAAGCCCCAGGGGATCGTCTCAGCCACGGAAGATAAGAGAGAGGAGACGGTGCTGGATTTTCTGAGAAGGGAATGGGAGAGGCGGGAGGAGCGCCCTTTTCCGAAAGGGTTATTTCCGGTGGGCAGGCTGGACAGGGATACGGAAGGGCTTCTTCTTATCACAAACGACGGAGCGCTGGCGCACGAGCTGCTCTCCCCGAAAAAGCATGTGGTGAAAACCTACGAGGTGACGCCGGAGATGCCGCTTCACGCGGAAGAGATCCTGACGCTGGAATGCGGCGTGGATATCGGGGATGAGAAGATGACCATGCCGGCGAGGGTGAATACACAGGCAGATGGAAAGATCCATCTGTCCATTATGGAGGGGCGTTACCATCAGGTGAAGCGGATGCTTGCGGCTGTGGGAAATAAGGTGATGCACTTAAAGCGGCTGCGGATGGGGACGTTGTATCTGGACGGGGATATGGAGCCGGGGGATTACCGGTTTTTGACAGATGGGGAGGCGGAGAGCCTCAGGGATAAGTGTCCGTCTCTGGAACATATCGAGGCGGTGATCTTCGATGTGGACGGGACGATAGCGGATTCCATGTGGATGTGGAAGCGGATCGACAAGGAATATCTGGAGAGATTCGGGATTCCCCTGCCCGACACCTTGCAGGCGGAGATCGAGGGCTGGAGCTTTTATGAGACGGCGGTTTATTTTAAAAAACGCTTTCAGATCGCAGATCCGGTGGAGAAGATCATGGCGGACTGGAACGAGATGGCGTGGGAGAAGTATGAGAAGGAAGTACCGCTGAAAGCCGGCGTGCGGGAATTTATGCAGCTCTGCAAGAGCAGGGGCATTAAGATGGGGATCGCCACCAGCAATTCAAGGGAGCTGCTTGAGACGGTTGAGCGGATACACGGGCTGACGGAGTATATCAGTTGTATCAGGACGGGCTCGGAGGTGCAGAAGGGAAAGCCTGCGCCGGATATTTATCTGGCGGTGGCGAAGGAGCTGCAGGTGGAGCCTGCGAAGTGCCTTGTGTTTGAGGATCTGACCGCGGGGATCATGGCGGGAAAGAATGCGGGGATGAAGGTCTGCGCGGTGCAGGATGCCTACTCTCTGGATTCGGACCGGGAGAAGAGACGGCTTTCGGATTACTATATTGAGGAGTTCGGGCAGATCGTGGAGAGGGAGAAGATGCGGTGATTTTCGGAATGAGGGTTACAAAAGCGGCGGGCATACAATGTTGGATAGTGGTGTTAGTCCTGGCGGTGGAGATCGGTTACGCCGGTGAGTATCATGCCGCTTCCCACACTGTGGGACAAAGTTTGGATATACATGCGAAGGATGAGAGAGGCGCAGAAGATGATCCGGCAAAAGGAGGAGCCGCCTGTGCGTCGGTGGAGGAAGAGAAGGAGGAAAAATCGGCTGAGGTTACGTGGGCGGAAGCTCTGGCAGAGCTCAGTGAGAAGGGGTGTGTCTATGCGAAAAGGGATATTAATTTTGACGGTTATTTAGACGTTTCAATATATAACGATGAGAAAAAGGAGAGAAGGCATTTTTTGTGGGATGAGGCAGGCGCACAGTTTGTGGAGGCAGTTATACCTGAGGATATAGTGGAAGGGTATGATATCGAGAAAAAACTGGATGATACCAAAACATTTTGGGGATACAACGATATCAGGAATGATGAGTATAAAATACAGGAGATGCGGGAGAGGCTGTATCAGTGGGAAGGGGTTACGTTGCGGGAAGTCCGCAGCATTTCCTGTCAGCTCGGAGAAGAGGAGATCAGGATTGTTCTGACAGATCCCAAAAGTGGGGCATGCCCGGCCTGCGGAACTTTTGAGAAAGAGGGTTGGGAGAAGAATCCGGAGGTGCGGGAATTATATGCACAGTTTTACCAGGGGTATGCGCCGAAAGAGCTTTACTACATGTGCCATGATGCGCCCGGGGAGGAGGAAGTGATACCGGGGAGCCTGGTGGAAACGCTGTCGGAGGCGTATGCTGCGGGAGCGGAGTTTAAACTGCTTGCATCGCTGGAGAGCGGCAGGGAGCTTTCCGATGAGGAAGAGGCGGAGGCGGTGAAAAGTGCCGATATTGCGCAGGCTGTGGAGGACGTCAGAAGCGGATATGTGAAGATGGTAAAGACGGATCTTGACAATGATGGTGTCGAGGACATTTTTGCGGAGGTGGATTTTGGAGGAACGGGCGGATTTGGGGAGTATGTGCTGTTTCAGGGAGATGAAACCGGTGGATATAGGAGGACAGGAGTCGGCATCGAAGAGCATGTCAGAAAAGAGTTTTATGTGATCTGTTGGGAAGGAAAGAATTATGCGTGCCATTATAAGCTGAACAATGGATTGTATCCGATGAGCGGACTGATCCTGGAGGGGTATCGTGACGGGAAACTGGTGGAAACGGTCACGCTCAACCTGGAGGCTGAAAAGCGGAATACTTCTGTTGTATTTTGTCAGGATGAATATCGCGATATGGCACAAAAGGAACTGGAGAAGGCGCCTTTAATCTATGAGCAGTCGGGAAAGTATATTGAGTATGCAGGGGATGCGGAACAGGAGGCGAATCCCGGCGAAAAGAAAGAGAAAAATGTTTTTATCAGCGATCTTGACAATGACGGGATAATGGAAAGTTATCATAAAGAGGTGTCCGATTTTCACCGGCTGTTCTTCCTGGCATTTTGGATGGAAGATGAGAAGGTGGAGCAGACGGTGAAAGAAGCAATATCTGCCGGATATGATGATTCGAGTCAAATGATCATGTTGTGGGTGGACAGATGGGGCGAAGAAAATGTGATAAATATTTTGTATCAGGCCGGACTGCATGATTATGCCGTGGCGGGTTTTCTGCTGGACAATACAGGAAGTCACAGGAATATATATTTAATAGAAAGTAAAGCAAAACGGTCGGTCAGGGAAGTCAGGGCGTGGGAGGTACCGGGAAAACGGTACAGGATTCCGTGATAAAACTGCTTGCCAGATAGCGCCGCTTCTGTTATACTACTTTCAAAAGCATATATTCTTTTGAATTCTTACAGCAATGCCATCCGGAAAAAACGGAGGGCAGAGCCATTTCTGTTGGGAATCATTCCCATCTGATTTCATACGAAATCTATGCTTTTTCAATCACAAATTAAAATTGCATGGGATTTCGGAAGAATGGATATCAGTACGTTTGGATCAACAGTTTTCATCCTCTTTTGGAATCTGCAAAGGAGGAAAATGTATGGAAAATGCAAAACTGAAAGAACTGAATTTGTTGGATAAGTTTCTTTTCGACGAGGCGATGGAAGATCAGGAAACTTATCAGATGGTGATCAGTATTCTGATGGAAAATGAAGTGGAACTTCTGGGTGGGACGGAGACGGAAAAAGAACTCAGGATATCATCGGAAATACGGCAGGTCAGGCTGGATGTGGTAGGGATGGACAGGGAGGGAAAACTCTACTATACGGAAATGCAAAAGAGAAATACGGGAAACCTGATCCGCAGGAGCCGTTATTATCAGGCGCAGCTGGATGTGTCGCTCCTTGAGCCCGGCAGCATAGATTTTAATTTGCTGAATGACAGTTGCTTTATTATGATTGCGCCATTTGATCTTTTCGGAAAAGGACTCTACCGCTATACATTTGAAGAGGTATGTCGGGAATGTCCTGAGTTAAAGTTGGAGGATGGCGCAGTCAGAGTTTTTATCAATACAAAGGGAACGAACCGGGAAGATTTTTCGCAGGAATTTCTGGATTTCATGGATTATATTACGAGGACTATAGATGAGAGTGCAGGGAGAAGCGGGAGCGGGCGGATCAAAAAGATACATAAAAAGATATGCCGGATCAGAAGGTCAGAGAAAGCGGGGGTAAAATTTATGCAGAGATGGGAAGAACTTGCGTATGCAAAACAGGATGGAAAGGAAGAAGGAATAAAAGAAAATTCATTGAATGTCGCCAAAAGGATGCTGAAAGACGGGAGGCTGACTCTGGAAAAAATTGCAGAGTATGCAGGGCTTTCCTATGAGGAAGTGAAAAATTTGAAGACAGAGTAGAGGAAACCGTTTTTTATGAGGACAGAGGGCTTTCTCCCGACCTCCCGGGAGGAGATGGAAAAACAGCATATAAAGCAGCTTGATTTTGTCTATGTGATCGGGGACGCCTATGTGGACCATCCTTCTTTCGGGCATGCCATTATCAGCAGGGTATTGCAGGTGCACGGCTTTACGGTGGGCATCATCTCGCAGCCGGACTGGAAGAAGGATGAGAGCATTGCGGTTTTAGGGCGTCCCCGCCTGGCTTTTTTGGTCACTTCCGGCAACATGGACTCCATGGTGAATCATTACTATGTCTCTAAGAGAAGGCGCGGGGAGGATGCCTATACGCCGGGCGGCGCGGCGGGGAAAAGGCCGGATCATGCGGCTGTTGTCTACAGCAATCTGATACGACGGACGTTCAAGGACATTCCTATTATACTGGGAGGTATAGAGGCTTCCCTGAGGCGGCTTGCGCACTATGATTACTGGTCTGATTCCTACAAGCGGTCGATCCTCTTGGATGCGGGGGCGGATCTGATCAGCTATGGTATGGGCGAGAAGAGCATTGTGGAGATCGCGGAGGCGCTGGATGCGGGGCTTTCGGTGAAGGATATCACGTTTATCCGAGGGACAGCCTATCGGACACAGGATATCTCTTCTGTGTATGATGGGATCGCCCTGCCTCCCTATGAGGCGTGCAGGGCGGAGAAAAAGCTGTATGCGGACAGTTTTATGACACAGTATGAAAATACCGATCCGTTTCAGGGAAAGGCGTTGATAGAAGCCTATCCGAACAGAGTATATGTGGTGCAGAATCCGCCGGCGGAGCCCCTTACCGTGCAGGAGATGGATGATATCTATGGGCTGCCTTACATGCGTGCGCCCCATCCCTCCTATGAAAAGGAGGGCGGCGTGCCGGCGATGGCGGAGGTGAAATTTTCACTGATCAGCTGCAGAGGGTGCTTCGGGGGCTGCAATTTCTGTGCCCTCACCTTTCATCAGGGGCGGATCGTGCAGGTGAGGAGCCATGATTCCCTGCTGAGGGAAGCAGAGTGGATGACCGGGCAGAAGGATTTCAAGGGGTACATCCATGATGTGGGAGGCCCCACGGCGAATTTCCGCCATCCTTCCTGCCAAAAGCAATTACAGTCGGGCGTCTGTAAAAACAGGCAGTGCCTGTTTCCCGAGCCCTGCAAAAATCTGGACAGCAGCCATGAGGATTATATTGCCCTGCTCGGCAAATTGCGGAAACTGCCGGGGGTAAAGAAGGTTTTTATCCGCTCCGGCGTGCGGTTTGACTATATGCTGGAAGAAAAGAGTGACAGATTCTTGAAAGAGATGATACAATACCATGTGAGCGGGCTGTGCAAAGTGGCGCCAGAGCATGTGTCCGACCAGGTGCTGTACTATATGGGCAAGCCCAAAAGACAGGTATATGACAGGTTTGTCAGGAAATATGAGGAGTACAATAAAAGGCTGGGGCTGAAACAGTATCTGGTGCCCTATCTGATGAGCTCCCATCCCGGCGCGACGATCAGGGAGGCGGTGGAGCTTGCGGAATATCTGCGGGATACCGGGCATCAGCCGGAGCAGGTCCAGGATTTTTACCCGACGCCCTCAACCCTCTCCACAGTCATGTATTATACAGGGATCGATCCCCGGACCGGGAAAAAGGTATCCGTGGCAAAAAATCCCCATGAGAAAGCGATGCAGAGGGCGCTGATGCAGTATAAAAAGGCGGAGAATTATGAGCTCGTCAAAGAGGCGCTGCTGCTTACGCACAGGGAGGATCTGATCGGATTTGGCGCTGAGTGCCTGATACCGCCGCGGAAGATGAGGAGGGATAAGGCTGGAGATGGAAAGAAGCATGTCACGGACGGGAAGAGAGGTTCGATGAATGGGAAGAGGGATAAGAACAAGGGCAGGCGCGCGGCGGCGGACAGGAAGGGAATGAAAACCAGAGAATCTGTTAGGCATGATCGAGGATCAGGCAGCCATAAAAAGTTCAGTGATAAATAGTGCAAAGAACTATATGGAAGAACAGGAAGAAACGGGAATGTTATAAGGCGTGAGAAAAAGATAAGGAGCACAGAAAGAGAATATGTTCTGGAGAAACAAAAAGGGGACATTCGGTTATATTAAAAGACAGAGGAGATGGGAGATCATCAGGACAATGCTGATGTTCGGGATATCCATCGCCCTTTATGCGGCAGGGTATATTGCCACAAAGTCCAACAAAAACCTGTTGACGCTGGCGGCGGTTTTGGGCTGTCTCCCCGCCAGCAGGAGCGCGGTGGGGATGATCATGTTTTTAAAGGCGAAGGGGTGTTCCTCAAGGTTGCGGGAAGCCATCGGCGATGGAGCGGACGGACTTTCTGAGCGGTATGACCTGTATCTGACCAGCTATGCGAAGAATTTCCAGATCAGCCATCTTGTGATGAAAGGGAAAAGCCTGATCGGCATCACGGAGCAGGAAGGCTTTGATGAGGCGGCGTGTTATCAGCATGTAAAGACATTGTTTGGCCAGAATGGATTCCGGGATATTACGATAAAAATATTTCAGGAAAAGGGCAGGTACCTGGAGAGGCTGAAGTCCCTGCGGGAATCGGAGATGGATGACAACAGGGAGTTTGATGAGAAAGTGCTGGAACTGATGGAGAATCTTTCGCTGTGAGATGTGATGCATAAAGGTTATATGGTCATGAAATTTTTGGGTATCCGGGGAAATTGGGATAATATAATATGCAGAGATTTGTGATAACCGGGCGGGAAGCAGGGTGGCGTTTTGATAAATACCTGAAAAAACTGCTGCCACAGGCGTCCTCCGGCTTTCTTTATAAAATGCTTCGGAAAAAGAATATTACATTGAATCAGAAGAAGGCGGCGGGAAATGAAGTGATCGCCCGGGGGGATACAGTGGAGGTGTTTTTTTCGGAGGAGACTTATCGGAAGTTTTCAGGGAATCTTCCGGAGGTTTCAGAACAGGAGGAAGCCGGTAGGAAGCGCGAAGAAGAGGAAGAAAAAAATATTGAGGCCGCGGCTGACGGGAAGATATCTGAGGCAAAAACATATCAGAGTTACCGGAGAGCTTACCAAAAACTAAAGGGTATTTCTGTCATATATGAGGATGAGAATATTCTTGTATTAAATAAGCCGGCGGGTATTCTGTCCCAGAAGGCGGATAAAGAAGATTTTTCTTTGAACGAGTGGATGATCGGATATCTGCTGGAAAAGAAGGAAATCACGGAGGAGGAACTTGCACGCTTCCGCCCTTCGGTGTGCAATCGGCTGGACCGCAATACCAGCGGGCTCATGCTCTGTGGCAAGAGTGTCCGCGGCAGCCAGTTTTTATCTGAAATCCTGAGGGACAGGAGCGTGCATAAATACTATGTGACGTATGTGCAGGGGCGGGTCGGACAGAAGGCTGTACTGGATGGCTATCTGAAAAAGAAAGAGGAGAACAATAGTTCGGCAATCATCGACACCTTTGCGTATCGGCAGCTGATTTTGGCGGAGCCTGAGGCTGAAAAAGAGTATAAAAGGATCGAGACAGTGATAAAGCCTCTCTTTTATGTGGAGGGGAAAGACTGCACCAAACTGGAGATCCTGCTGGTGACAGGAAAGAGTCACCAGATCAGGGCGCATCTTGCCGGGACAGGACACCCTGTGCTGGGGGACAGGAAGTATGGATGGAGACCGGCGGGAAAGGAAGAGGCAGTATTGAAACACCAGCTGCTCCATGCCTGCAGAGTGGAATTCCCGGTGACGGAGGGAGAATTTGCTTATCTGTCGGGAAAATGTCTGACAGCACCTGCACCGGAATCTTGGGGAGTCTGGCTTTCATTCTGAGAGTGTTGAGATAATGATAAAAATAATGTGACGAAACGAAATAAGTTTTGACGCAGGAGATACCGCCGGAAAGAGGAGGGCAGGGGAATCCGGCCAATGGCCGTGCAGTCACTTGTCAAGGAAAGGAACAGGAAAAGGATGAAAAAGGAATGGAGAACAGACCTGACAACAGGAAATGTATTCGGAACACTGCTTTCATTTTCAATCCCTTATTTTTTCTCCTATTTTCTGCAGACGTTGTACGGGATGGCAGATCTGTATATCGTAGGGCAGTTCAATGCGGTGGAAAGCACTACCGCCGTCTCCATCGGCAGTCAGATCATGCATATGATAACAGTGATGATCGTGGGAATGGCGATGGGGACTACGGTGTCCATTGGACATGAGGCGGGGGCGAAAAATGAAAAAAGAATGTTTGAGGCGATTGGAAATACAGTGGTTTTGTTTTTAGGCCTGTCCGTGTTGTCAGCGGTGCTGCTTACCTTGTGTATTGATCCTATCGTGGCTGTAATGTCCACCCCTGCTGAGGCGGTGGAGAGCACGATATCCTATCTGACAATCTGCTTTATTGGGATCCCTTTCATCACGGCTTACAATATCATCAGTTCAATCTTCCGTGGAATGGGGGATTCCAGGAGTCCCATGTATTTTATTGCAGTGGCGTGTGTTTCCAATATCGCACTGGACTATATTTTGATCGGTGCGCTGGGGATGGGAGCGGTCGGAGCAGCGCTGGGGACGACGCTTGCCCAGACAATCAGTGTGGCGGCTGCGCTCATCCGCATTAAGACGGACAAGAGTATGCAGCATATCAGACTGTCTGCGGAGGATTTCAGACCGAAACGGGCGGTGATGGGGAAGCTTCTGTCGATCGGCATTCCCGTGGCTGTGCAGGACGGGTTTATCCAGATTTCTTTTCTGTTGATCACAGTGATCGCTAATAGGAGAGGGCTTTTCGATGCGGCGGCAGTGGGTGTGGTGGAAAAGATCATCGGCATCCTGTTTTTGGTGCCGTCTTCCCTTCTTTCCTCCGTATCGGCGCTGGCGGCACAAAATATCGGTGCGGGAAAGAAAGAGCGCGCAAAACAGACATTGAAGTATGCGATGATCACGGCGGTAGTTTTCGGGACAGTTTCAGCACTCCTGATGCAGTTTTTTGCAGAGCCGGCGGTCAGTATATTCAGAGGAGAGCCGGAAGTTGTGCGGCTTGGGGGACAGTATCTGAAGGGCTATGTCTGGGACTGTGTGTTTGCGGGGGTGCATTTTTGTTTCAGCGGATACTTCTGTGCCAGAGGCATGTCGGGGCTTTCCTTTTTACATAATGCGATCGCTATCGTGTGCGCCCGTATTCCGCTGGCGTACCTTGCGTCGAAACTGTTCGCGGACACGCTGTTTCCCATGGGGCTGGCAACAGTCACCGGCTCGGCGGTGTCGGTAGTGATCTGTATCATAGCCTTTCTCTGGATCGAGAGGAAGGCGCGTGTCTATAAAATCAGTATTTAAGAGAACAGGAAGGAATGTCAAATTTTTGATCTCGAGATTTGTGCCTGCGCGCTGCCTGTCACAGACTCGCCAGAATACAGTTTTGATTGATTGGAACAAAGCAGTGCAGAAACGCGGTGAAACATGCCCACATGGAAGAGCAGAGGCCTCCGGGGTTCCGCCCTGGAGGATATGATAAACAGAACAAATGAAAAATATGCGGAGGCGGGGCTGGCGCTGATCCAGAAGATTCCGACGCCCATCACACCAATCAAAATGGACAAGGAATCCAGGCATATCACATTGGCTTATTTTGATCAGAAGAGTACAGTGGACTATATTGGGGCGGTACAGGGGATACCTGTCTGTTTTGATGCGAAGGAGTGCGCTGTGGATACATTCTCCCTGCAGAACATTCACGACCATCAGGTGGATTTCATGCAGAAATTTGAGCGGCAGGGCGGGGTGGCATTTTTCCTGATCTATTATACACACAGAGATCAGTTTTATTATCTGGCCTTCGAGATGCTCTACTATTTTTGGGACAGAAAACTCAAGGGAGGACGGAAAAGCTTCCGCTTTGATGAATTGAATCCGGAGTATTTTATTCCGAGGAAACAGGGGATCCTGATCCCGTATCTGGATATGCTGCAGAAGGACCTGGATGACAGGGCTTGACAGGGAGAGTTTCGTTTTTTATAATTGATACGCTGCTTTTGTTCAGTAACGCATTATCTGTTTAACGCGTTACCAGACTGAAACGATCGAAAAGGAGATGATTCTTTTTAAACCGGGATACGCTTCAAAATACGAATGATTAACTGGATTTTTGTGTGCCTGGCCGCCAGAATAGGATCGACGGGGCAACAGCGGAAAGTGAGGATATATGAACCAGAATTTATTACATACGCCGGAGGGTGTACGGGATATTTACGGAAAAGAATATGCGGGAAAATTGAAGCTGGAGGAGTTGATCCACGGCA
Source organism: uncultured Lachnospiraceae bacterium (assembly GCA_910584915.1). Classification (GTDB taxonomy): domain Bacteria; phylum Bacillota; class Clostridia; order Lachnospirales; family Lachnospiraceae; genus 1XD8-76. Next base: position 43,846 of record CAJUDM010000007.1, on the reverse strand, counting down.
GGCTGAAAAGCTTCGGATATCAGGATATCCAGACACCGTCCTTTGAGTTTTTCGATGTGTTTTCCAGGGAGATCGGAACAACGCCGTCGAAGGAACTGTACAAGTTTTTTGACAAAGAAGGAAATACGCTGGCGCTCCGTCCGGATTTTACGCCTTCCATGGCGCGCTGTGCGGCAAAATATTTTATGGAGGAGACTTTTCCAATCCGCTTTTGTTACCTGGGGAATACCTTTACCAACACATCGAGCCTGCAGGGGAAACTGTGCGAGGTAACTCAGATGGGCGCGGAACTGATCGGGGATGACAGCGTGGAGGCGGATGCGGAGATGATCGCCATGCTGATCGAGTGCCTGAAAAGTACAGGGCTTTCGCAGTTTCAGGTGACGATCGGGCAGGCGGATTATTTCAGAGGGCTCTGCGAGGCGGCAGGGCTGTCGAAAGAGACAGAACTGGCGCTCAGGGAGAATGTCAGCGGCAAAAATATTTTCGGTGTGGAGGATCTTTTAAAACAGCAGCATATCGGGGAGGAATACAGAGAAGCATTTTTGAAGATAACAGAGTTGTTCGGTTCGGTGGAAGTGCTCCACAAGGCGGAAGGGCTTGTCTTAAGTACCCGGTCGCTGAGAGCGGTGGAGAGATTAAAACAGTTGTATGAGCGGCTGACTATCTACGGGGTACAGCAGTTTATATCCTTTGATTTCGGCATGCTCAGCAAGTATCATTATTATACCGGTGTGACATTCCGGGCCTACACTTACGGCGTGGGGGACGCCATCGTGAAGGGCGGGCGGTATGACAATCTGCTTAAAACCTTCGGGAAGGACGCGCCTGCGGTGGGCTTTGTGGTGGTGCTGGATGATCTGATGACGGCGCTGGCAAGCCAGAAGATCACTTTGCCCATACAGGAGAGACATGCGATACTTGTCTATGAGGCAGGGGCGTTTGAAGAGGCGCTCGCCAGGGCGAATAAGCTGCGGGAGGACGGCGTCTGTGCGGAACTGATGTTTAAGGATGGGAGAAAAGCGAAAGAGGAGTATCAGGAGCTGGCAGAAAGGCGCGGGTGCGGGGTAGAGTATTTCGGTATGGATGATTGAGAAGCAGACGAACGGAAAGGCTGTGAGTGTAGAGTGATATCTGACTTTCGCGAATGAGAAATCAGGAGGGGAAGGAAACGTTATGAATAAGGACAGATACCTGATGTTCGCAGATGCGAAAGTCAGGGGGGAGGAAAAGCTATGAACGAGGACAGATACCTGACGTTCGCAGATGCGAAAGTCAGGAGGAAGGATAAGCTATGAATGAGGACAGATACCTGACTTTCGCATTAGCGAAGGGCAGGCTTGCAAATAAGACACTGGAACTTTTAGAGAGGCTTGGGATCACCTGTGCGGAGATGAAAGAGAAGGATTCCCGGAAGCTGATCTTTGTCAATGAAGAGCAGAAACTGAAATTTTTCCTGTCGAAAGGACCGGATGTGCCCACCTATGTGGAGTACGGCGCGGCGGATATCGGCGTGGTGGGCAGAGATACGATCATGGAGGAAAACAGGCGGGTCTATGAGGTGCTGGATCTGGGGTTCGGCAAATGCAGGATGTGTGTCTGCGGACCGGATTCGGCGGCGGAGTTGTTGCAGCATCATGAGCGGATCAGGGTGGCGACAAAGTATCCGCTGATCGCGAAGGAATATTTCTATAATAAGAAGCATCAGACGGTAGATATCATCAAGTTGAACGGTTCGGTGGAACTCGGACCGATCGTGGGGCTGTCGGATGTGATCGTGGATATCGTGGAGACCGGCGGGACATTAAAGGAAAACGGGCTCGGCGTGCTGGAGGAGGTCTGCCCGCTGTCCGCGCGGATGATCGTGAACCCGGTGAGCATGCGGATGGAGTATGAGAGGATCAGCGGGCTGATCCATCGGTTGAAGGAGGTTATTCCGTGATATATGCAGAGAAAATATTATGAGATGGTTGGTGATTTCCTTTTGCAGATGAGACAACAGTAAGTGATAGAAAGGAACCAAAAACCAGGGATTGGAGAAACATATGATTAGAATAAGGCCATATAAAGCTTCGGATGCAGATACGATATTATCGTGGTGCCAGGATGAAAAAGCGTTTTATCAATGGACAGCAGGCATACTCGGCAACTATCCCATAACACAAAATGAGTTCAGTTTTGTTGAATCTCTCATGCCGTTTACCGCATTTGATGAAAACGGAATCGTTGGCTTTTTTACTCTGAGGAATCCGGATGGATCATTGGATGAACTGCGCTTTGGATTTGTAATCGTAGATCTTCAAAGGAGGGGAAAAGGCTGTGGAAAAGCCATGCTCCGGTCAGGGTTGAAATTTGTATTTGAAATATATGGAGCAAAAAAGGCGTCATTGGGCGTTTTTGAGAATAATCTTCCGGCTTATCACTGTTATAAAGCAGTCGGTTTCAGCGATGTGGTTCCTGATACAATAGAAAAATATTGTGTTATGGGTGAAGAATGGAAGTGCAGGGAATTAATGATGGAAAATGAAAAATGGAAAGTCATAGGAGGAATGACAGAATGAGGATCGTAGAGCTGACGGGTGAAACGAAAAAAAATATATTGGAGAATTTACTGAAACGGAGTCCAAGCCATTACGGGGAGTACGAGGATACGGTGAACGGGATCATCGGTCAGGTCAGAGACAGAGGCGATCAGGCGGTTTTTGACTACACGAAACAGTTTGACAAGTGTGAACTGACGGCGGAGAACCTGGTGGTGACGAGGGCGGAGATAGAGGATGCCTATCGTGCGCTGGATGAGGCGCTGGTACAGACGATGAGAAAATCCGCGGAAAATATCAGAGCATATCATGAGAAGCAGGTCAGGCAGAGTTTTTTTGCGACGAAGCCGGACGGTTCCATTTTAGGGCAGCGGATCACGCCGCTTGAGCGGGCTGGGGTTTATGTGCCCGGCGGAAAGGCGGCTTATCCGTCCAGTGTGCTGATGAATGTGGTACCGGCGAAGGTGGCAGGAGTTTTAGAGATCATTATGACAACGCCGCCGGGGAAGGATGGAAAAGTGAACCCCGGAACCCTTGTGGCGGCGGATATCGCGGGGGTTGACAGGATCTATAAAGTGGGAGGCGCCCAGGCGATCGCGGCGATGGCGTTCGGTACGGAGTCCATTCCGAAGGTGGATAAGATCACCGGTCCCGGCAATATTTTTGTGGCGCTTGCGAAGAAGGCGGTGTTCGGCTATGTGAGCATCGATTCCGTGGCAGGCCCCAGTGAGATACTGATCCTGGCGGACAAGTACGCAAATCCCAGGTATGTGGCGGCGGATCTTCTCTCTCAGGCGGAGCACGACGAGCTTGCCAGCGCTATCCTGATAACGGACTCCGCGGAGCTTGCGGGGAAGGTTTCCGAGGAAGTGGAAAGCTTTACGGCGCAGCTCTCCAGGGAGGAGATCATCAGAAAGTCGCTGGACAATTACGGTTATATTCTGGTTGCGGAAAACATGGACGAGGCGGTGGATGCCGCGAACGATATCGCGTCGGAGCATATGGAGATTCTGACAAAGGATCCCTTCCAGACGATGACGAAGGTAAAAAACGCCGGGGCAATCTTTTTGGGGGAATATTCCTCGGAGCCGTTGGGGGATTATTTTGCGGGGCCGAACCACATTTTGCCGACGAACGGCACGGCGAAGTTTTTCTCCCCTCTCGGTGTGGACGATTTTATCAAAAAGACAAGCATTATTTCTTATTCCAGGGAGGCGCTATTGCGGGACCATAAGGATATCGAGCGGTTTGCAAAGAGCGAGGGGCTGACTGCCCATGCGAATTCAGTGGCGGTGCGGTTTGCGTAGAAGATTTTTTGGTTCCGTGTGCGCTGAGAAAACGAAAAGGGATGCAATGGAAAGCGAAGTTTTTCTGTTGTCTGTATCATAGTGGTTTCAGGTGAGAGGTATAGCCGGTATGATCGAAGTATTGTTCGGTGAGAGTGAAGCCGCCGCCATGAGAGCGGCGAAGAATAAAATAGTCATCGGAAAAGTCAACGGTCCTGTCTCTGTCTGGATGGCAGGGAAGAAGACGCCTCCTGAGAAACCTTTCTGCGGCTGGATCGAGGGAACGGCGGAGGAGGTCATCTGCCTGGGACTTATGATGGATATCGGGAATATCAGGGAGCCTGTGGAGAGTCCGTACCGCAGGGAACTGATCTGTTCCATGTACGATCAGGATCAGTGGGCACAGGATAAAGAGATAAAGGGAGAGTTGAAAGGTGCCGGCGATCAGTATGTGGAAGAATGGCATCGGTTGAAAAGATTTCTGGATGCCGGGGAAGCCGTCAGGGTCTGGTATTGCGATGCCCCCTATTCCAGATGCGGCTTTTACGGCCTAAGTCAGTTGCTGGAAAGGTATGAGAATGAAATATCGGTGGTGAAGCTTCCTGAGTATGTGGTCCGCGGTAAGACGATCGTGTCCTGTCACAGTTGGAGCGAGGTATCGGCGGAGGAGTTTGCAGGATTTTTGTCTTACGAAAAGCCGCTTTCAAAGGAAGAGATCCGTATGTTTTCGATGCTGTGGGGCATTCTGGTTGAGGAGAACAGTCCGCTTCGCGCTGTGATAAGCGGCAGAGTGCTCAGTGTCCCGGAAGATTTCTATGATTTCCTGATATGGAGATGGCTGGGGGATGTTCCGGTGCGAGAGGGCAGAGTGATCGGTGATATCCTCGGCCATGCGCAGCTCGGCGTGGGGGACTGGTGGTATGCCCGGCGGATCGAGCACTATATTGAGCGGGGGAAGATACTCGTTGTCGAAGATTCGGAAAATAAATACGCGAGGGTGATCTGTGCCGGAGGTTGAACCGGCGGAGCAGATGGATACAGGCGGTTATTTCTTTTGTGCATCATTGCATCTGTTGCGAGTTTTAGTATTGTTGGTGCATTGATTCCCGCGAGCAACGAGCCAGGCGGGCATGCTCGCATGTACATTTGGCGACTGCTGCGAGGGTCAAATACCCCGCTGCCCTGCAGCGTTGCAGGCTTGATGTCCCGTTGCTTGCAGTGGGGTAGCTGACTTTGAGGATAAGAAAATAATATCATGCAGGGAGGTTGACAGATGACTACACAGAGAGAATATGCGGCGGCAGTGATGGAAGAGTGGCTTTCTCATCCGCAGGAGCTGGGAAAGAAACCGGCGAAGCTTGAGATAGCGGGAGAGTTTGATCTGCACGATCTGCACTATTATATTTTTAAGTTTAAAAAGTCGATTTTAGGCTCCTGGAAGGTGGCAGTCTGCGGTGGCTATGAGGGCGACGGCTTGGGACACTGCGGTCATATTTACAGCGAGATGGAGGACTATGATCCATCCACGGCGCAGGAAAAATGCGTGGCGATGGTGGAAAAGATCAGAAAATACTGGATGGAGAGGGCGAAAGAACAGGAGGAGGGAGATGACAGCGCGAAGTCCGCAGGAGGAAGTTTTGTGGGATTTGTGTTGTTATCTTCGCCGGAGTTTGATGTGGAGAGGTTTCGGGCAGTTCTCCAGGAGGACTGGGGGATCGAATGCCCGGAGGATGCTGCAAATCCGAGGAGTGAAAAGGACGGCATTGCCCTTGCCTTTGAGGTAAACGGCATGATGGCCACAGTGGGGCTGATGGAGGCGAAGGTTCCCGGCGGGGAAGCGGAGTACTGGGCGAACAGCAACTTTATGACAAGGGAGGCATCCATTGCCGCCGCGAAGGCTCATCAGGCGCATCTGCTGGTGGCGGTGCTGGGAAGAGGGCATGCGCCCCTGGAAGCGGGGGAACTTTTTGTGAAGGTCGCCTGTGCCTGTCTGAAAGCGCCGAATGTTCTTGGAATTTATGACTGCGGTACGGTTTGGCTGCCGGAACACTTTATTGAGTCGGCGATGGTTATGAAGGAAGGGGAGACGCCTTTGGGCGATCTGGTGTTTGTGGGACTGTACCGGGATGAGATGGGTGTCAGCAGTTGGACAAACGGTATGCGGTCCTTCGGGAAAGAGGAATTGGAGATCGTCCACAGCAGCCATCAGCCCTCGGAGGTTTATGACATGATGTGGAATATTTCCTCTTATCTGATCACACAGGGGGCGGTTCTGCGGGATGGGGAGACGATCGGCTTTACCGCGGACCAGAAACTGCCGCTTACGCTGTCGGAGGGTGTCTATGTGGAAGGGCAGTCCATGAAGATTGGGTTTTAGGCGACATTTTGACTTAAAGGCTGAACTGTTGCGATTGTCACGATTTTAGCGGGTGCCGACTATTGTAAAGGTCTGAAAAAAGTGGTATTGTCATATCATAATACGGTTTATCGGTTCATGTGTCCCGTAAATGCGAAGGCGGAATCGGATCAGGGAAAAGGAGTGAAGGATGAAGAGAGCGGCAGCGGTGGTTTTGTTGATCAGTATGATTTTTATAGCAGGCTGCGGAAATGAGGCGGCGAATCCTTATTTTAACGCGACAGTGCTGGAAGTATATGAAAAATCTGTGCTGGTGGAGCCCTTCGAGGGGGAGGAAGAACTGCCCTCCGCCGATCAGTTTGTTGTAAATACAGATGTGGTATCGACGAACGAGGTTCCTCAGATGGAGGAGGGAACGACGATCAGGGTAGTGTATAACGGGGATATCGCGGAGTCATACCCCGCTCAGATCAATACGGTTTTTGCGATATATCTCGTGGATGATGCGGGAGAGCTGATCGAGGAATCTGAGTGAAGTGAGTCGTCAGAATCTGCCAGAGAGGGAGAGCGAGGGCGGTAAAACCGATGGGCTTTAGGGGGATGGAGTGTTGATCGGGGAGGTTTTCTGAAGGGACGATTATGGCGAACGAGAAAATATATGGCATGTCTTTTGCGAAACTGTATCCAATGCTTGTCGCGAAGGCTGAGAAAAAAGGGCGGACGAGGGAAGAGGTGGATGAGATCACCTGCTGGCTGACCGGATACAGCGCGGAGGATCTGAACGAATTTTTGAAATGTGATATCACATACGGAGACTTTTTCCTGCGGGCGCCGGAGTTAAACCCCAGGCGTAAGCTGATAAAGGGCGTTTTGTGCGGTGTCCGGGTGGAGGATATTGAGGAGCCTTTGATGCAGGAGATCCGTTATCTGGACAAATTGGTGGATGAACTTGCCAGGGGAAAACAGATGGAGAGGATCTTTCGGAATGGGGATTGATATGGGAGAGCGTATGAGAACAGCAAAAGTAGAGCGGAACACGAGAGAGACAAAGATATCGCTGGAACTGAATCTGGACGGGCAGGGGACCGGGGATATCTCCACGGGGATTGGATTTTTTGATCATATGCTGGAGGGATTTGCGAGGCACGGTTTTTTTGACATGAAAGTGCGGATCGACGGGGATCTGCAGGTGGACGGGCATCACAGTGTGGAGGACTGCGGGATCGTGCTGGGGCAGGCGATCAGGGAAGCCGTGGGCGATAAGAAGGGCATGAAGCGGTTCGGGCAGTGTATTCTGCCGATGGATGAGACGCTGGTGTTGTGCGCCGTCGATCTGGGCGGCAGGCCGTGGCTGAATTTCGATGCGGCGTTTACGGCGGAGCGCGTGGGGTATCTGGACACGGAGCTTGTACATGAGTTTTTCTATGCCGTCAGCTACAACGCCGGCATGAATTTACATATTAAGGTGTTAGATGGGCAGAATAACCATCATATCATCGAGGCGATGTTCAAGGCGTTCGCGAGGGCGTTGGATGAGGCGACGGGGATGGATGAGAGGCTTACGGATGTGTTGAGCACGAAAGGGACGCTTGCATGACAGATAAAAGAGGAGGCGTTGCTGATAAATCCCGTTTTTGGTTTATTGTTTTGATTGTGCTGGTAGGCTGCGGCGGGGGAGCCATGTTCTGTTTTTCGGATTATTTTAGTTATTTGTCTGACAGGAGTTCGGAGAGCAGGGGACTTGAAGTTATTGCGCCGGAGTTTGAAATGTCGATTACTCCGTCTGCGTCTCAGGTTTCTGAATTTATGAAACTTCAGAATGGCTCTGTTGAAGAATACGGTGAAGAATATGGTGCAGAATTGTATTATAATATAACGCCGGACTTTATTGCGGATCATTCTAATTTTCTGATCTTTAAAAACATTATCTCAGGGATGGGATATATTATGTATGAAAATGAGATTTACATTACCGGCAGTTATTTTGGAGGATATGGTATAACTGGTATGGCTCTCGCAGATATAAATCAGGATGGTTGTTATGAGTTATATTATACGTATTCATGTGGGTCAGGCATCCCACGATCGGAAATAGGGTATTTTGATCCTGTGACCGGGGATACCGTAGTGTTTGATGAGGCGTTTTTCTTATCACAAATAATGCTGACTGGGGATGAAGCTGGGGACTTATGTGTGAGGACTGCTAAGACTGCAGAACGGGATTCTATGGTTGAATATTCTATTGAAGCGGAAGATTTTCTTGGCAGAATTGTCAATGAAAATAATAAGATAACGCTGATCGTTGATTAGCGAAGTATGACAGAGAGAAAAGCGGACAGCTGCGGATTTTGAATAAGAGGACAAACAATATGAAGAGATTGATTCCATGCATCTATTTGTACAGGGAAAAGGCGGTAAAAAATTTCAAGGATATGACAGTGGTGTCGGAAAATCCGGTGGAGCTGGCAAAGACTTACAGTGAAAATGCGGCGGATGAGCTGATCGTCTTCGATATGTCGAAGGGCGATGAGGAGCACGAGAGGGCGCTCGATGTGATCAAGGAGATCTGCGCGTCCATCGAGATCCCGGTGATCGGCGCCGGGAATGTGGTGCGGATGGAGGATATCAAGAAGATCCTCTACACGGGCTGTGAGCGCGCCGTGTTGAATTTTGACAAGGAGGGGAACATTGAGATCACGGAGGAGGTGTCCCAGAAGTTCGGGAAGGACAGGATCTATCTTTCGTTCACGAAGCCGGAGACGCTCAGCGTGCACAGGCAGTTGATCGACGCCTATATTTCCGAGACGATCTGGATTGCGCAGTCGGGCAGGGTGAAGGAGACGATGCAGTGCCTGAACGATCCGACGATTATCGTGATGGATAATTGTTCTCTGGAGGGGATGTCCTGGATCTTTCAGAATCCGGCGGTGGACGGCATCTCGGGCAATGCGATCAATGATAATTACAAAGACCTGTATTCCATGAAGGCAGTATTTCAGGAGAGCGGCGTGGAGGTAAAGATACCGAAAGGAAAGCTTTCCTGGTCTGACTTTAAGTTGAACAGTGACGGCATGGTGCCGGTGGTGGCGCAGGATTATAAGACCGGCGAGGTGCTGATGGTCGCCTATATGAACGAGGAGGCTTTTGAGCATACGCTGCGGACCGGGAAGATGACTTATTACAGCAGGAGCAGGCAGGAGCTCTGGATCAAGGGGGAGACCAGCGGGCATTATCAGTATGTGAAATCGCTGACGGCGGACTGCGACTGTGATACGATCCTTGCGAAGATAAGCCAGGTGGGCGCCGCCTGCCATACGGGTAGCCGTTCCTGCTTTTTCAATGAGATTATGGCGCAGGATCTGAAGGAGGCGGCGAATCCGCTGAAAGTGTTTGAGGAGGTGATGAAGGTCATCGAGGATCGAAAGATCCATCCGAAGGAGGGATCTTACACCAATTATCTGTTTGAAAAGGGATTGGACAAGATACTGAAAAAGCTCGGGGAAGAGGCGACGGAGATTGTGATCGCGGCTAAAAATCCGAATAAGAACGAAGTGAAATATGAGATATCTGATTTCCTTTACCATATGATGGTGCTGATGGCTGAGAAGGGGATCAGCTGGGAGGAGATCACGAAGGAGCTGGCGAACCGGGAGTAAAACGTCCGGCGCGGAGAGGAATGAGAGATATTGACAGAAACGAGAAAAGGGAGCGGAAAACCGTTCCCTTTTGTCATTATTATAATACCATGAAAATGCCAAAATTTCAAGTCTGGTAATGTGATCGGCGCAGTGTTATATTTAATTTCCGACGAAAACGGAGGAGGAATGTCTATGGAAAAAAACTGGATGGCTTTGTTGCAGGATCAAAACGGTCTGGGTTGTCTGATGGAGATGAATCAGGCGTCGGAGCAGTTTGGGCTGGCTTTGACAAGACGGGATGCGGAACTGATTCTGAAGGAGAGGGGGAAGGTCCTGCGGGAGATGAGGAGGGTGGAGTTCGGGGAGGGGATCATCCCGCAGATCATCTATGAGTTCTGCGATTCGGCTTACATCGATCAGGACAATTATGTGGAGACGCTGCTTCGGCTGCAGGAGATATTTTATCTGTATAAGAATGAGATGCTGGATGAGATTTCCGACAGCGAGCTTGTGCATTTCATGAAGGAGCAGTTTGAGTCGATCTGTTTCGGGGATCTGGGCTATCTGGAGGGGACGTGCCTTTCCAATTTTGCGCAGGCGGTCCGGGCGGGGTACGGCGGCCATAAAAAATCGGACGGCTATGGCGAGTATGAGAAGTTCGATGAGGTGGCAAGGTGGGACTATGAGCTGTATTTCGAGGCGCTGAAGGAGATCTGTTGGAGTTGAGATGGACAGAGAATGCGGCGTACGGCAAAAAGAGGAGGAAATCGGTATGGAAAAGAAAAAGAATGGTATCGGGATGGAGGAGTTAGTGTCGATCGTGGGAGAGCTCGCAGGAAAATATACGGGCTATGAGAGCACATCCGTCACCTACGAGAAGGCGGAGCAGCTGATGGGGGCTGTCCTGTACTGTATCCGGGAGGCGGAGCAGGCAGGGGGTGGGTCGGCAATTTTGCCAGGGGAACTGTCGGCGAAGCGCTTGTACGAGATGGGAGCGTCCTGCGTTGTAGAGAAGACAAAGAGGGCTCTGGCGCTGTACAACGAGATCCTGCCGGATTTTGACTCCTACGGGAATCAGTTTCTGTACGATACGTTTGTGGAGGGGCTGCCGGAATTTTTCCGGCGGTATGACTGTAAGTTTGAGCCGCAGGATATGATACTGACGTTTGATTATCCGGTGATGAGGGATCTTTCGGGTTTGACGGGGATCGACAGGATCTATGAATTTATCCTGTGTATTCGGGAGGAGCAGAGGTTTTTGAAGAGATTTTCCCGGGAGTTTGTGATCAATACGCTAAAACAGTATAACAGGGACTATGAGGAGACGCCGGACAATATATGCGGGATCATTGTCAGGTCCTCCGAGGGGGAGCTTTTTACAGTGAAGTAAGATATTGAATTTTGCGGGAGATATGGTAGACTTGTTATGAGAGGGCTGGCGCCTGTCCAAAAGAAGAGGGTTCGTGGTCCGGAGAGGAGAAAGAATATGAATTTTGCGATATTACAGAACGGCGATGTGCTGAGGAGGATCCTGTTGTTGTCTGTGCCGACGGCGGCTTCCTTTCTGATAGCAGTTGTATCCCTTTTCATTACAATGGGGAAAGCGAGGAGGGCGGAATCAGGCGGGGAGGAGCTGAAGGCTGTCGCGATGATATTTCTGTCCATATATATGACGACATTTTTGTATGCCGTACTGGTGGTTTTATTGATGTTCTACCATGACAGGATACCGGTTGACAGAATTATGGGGGAATCCGAGCTGTTTTTTGTCGGAATCGGCGCGCTGAATGCGGTTTCCTGCATTGTGAAGGGGATCGTGGGGGTGATAAAACTGCCTCTGTGCGTGGGGGAGGAGAAACCGCGGGAGATGTCGAAGGTCATGCTGTATATGGCGGCGGCTGAGATTCCGGGATTGATCGCCTTTGCCCTCTGTATGATGAAACTCATGCTGTAGGTCGGTTTGGAAAATAAAACATGACATGAGATGTCCGGTTTTTGGCGTTATAATGTCCCCAAAGCAATAGGCAGTGCGGGAAAATGGAGGGACAGGTATGAATTACATCCGTATTACAGAAGAAAATTTGGACGGGGAGCATATTTGCTGCGCAATTTCAAACAACAGAGACGTGCAGGTCATGTCGAAAAAGGAGTGGCTGAGGGAGCGGCTCGACGAGGGGCTTGTGTTTTTGAAGGGGGACGTCCGGGGGAAATGTTTTATCGAGTATATCCCGGCGGAGTATGCCTGGGTGCCGATCCTGGCGGAGGGCTATATGCATATCAACTGTTTCTGGGTGGCGGGCTCCAGCAAGGGATGCGGGTATGGGGACGAGCTTTTGGAGCAGTGCATCGCTGACGCGAAAGAGAAGGGGAAGGCGGGGCTGACCGTGATCTCGTCGGCAAAGAAGAAGCCGTTCCTGTCAGATCCGAAGTATCTTGCCCACAAGGGATTTCGAGCTGCGGACACCGCGGAGCCCTTTTTTGAGCTGTGGTATCTTCCGTTTGCGGAGGAAGCGGAGACGCCGGGGTTTAAGGACTGCGCGAAGGCGCCCGGGTGCGAGGGGCAGGGATTTGTCCTGTATTACACAAACGGCTGTCCTTTTACGGCAAAATATGTACCGCTGCTGAAGCAGTGCGCGGATGAGCGGGGGATCGGTCTCACCGTGATAAAGATCGACAGCAGGGAGAAGGCGCAGAACGCGCCGGCAGCGTGGACCAATTTTGCCCTGTTCCACAATGGGAAATTTATGACAAATGAGATCCTGTCGGAGAAGAAGTTCCTCGCTCTGGCGGATTCTCTGTGCGGGTAATGATATATATTGACGCTTGAGGTCTCTGAGCAAAAATAAAAATATATAATTATAAATTAAGTGAGAAAGGCGGTACAGACATGGCATCGAATCCTGAGTATGTTCAGTACATCGCGGATCAGTTGAGGGAGGCAGGGCAGGTCACATACCGGAAGATGTTCGGGGAGTACGGTATGTATGTCGACGGCAAGATATTTGCGGTGGTCTGTGATGATCAGCTGTTTATCAAGATAACGGAGGCGGGGAGGAAGCTGCGTCCGGAGCTTGCGGAGGCGCCGCCCTACGAGGGGGCGAAGAATTATCTGCTGGTGGAAGATGTCGACGATAAAGAGGCTCTCGTGGAGCTGGTGAAAGCCACCTGTGCGGAGCTGCCGGCGCCGAAGCCCAAGAAGCCGAAGAAGGTGAGGGAGAAGAAACATGGCATTTGACTATAAGAAGGAGTACAGGGAATTTTATCTGCCGCCCAAAAAGCCGGGGTTGATCGAGATCCCTGAGATGAATTATATCGCGGTGAGCGGCAGAGGGGATCCCAACGAGCCGGAGGGGGAGTACAGGGCGGCTATGGGGATGCTGTATGGCATTGCTTTCACGATCAAAATGAGCTATAAGGGGAGTCATAAGATAGAGGGGTATTTTCCGTATGTCGTGCCGCCCCTGGAGGGGCTGTGGAAGCAGGGAGGAGGCGGAGAGATCGATTATAGCCGCAAGGAAGATTTTGAGTGGACATCCATGATCCGCCTGCCGGAGTTTGTGACAGAGGAAGAGTATGACTGGGCTGTCCAGGAGGCGACGGAGAAAAAGCAAAGTGATTTCTCGAAAGTAAAGTTCTTTACCTGGCATGAGGGACTCTGCGTGCAGTGCATGCATATTGGCAGTTATGACAGGGAGCCGGAGACCATCGGGCTGATGAAGGAGTTTGTGAGAGAACAGGGATACAGGGAAGATTTTTCGGATACCCGTCTGCACCACGAGATATATTTGAGCGATCCGAGAAGGACGGCGCCGGAGAAGCTGCGCACGGTGATCAGGCATCCTGTGAAAAAGACCGTTGGGTAGCATAAGGTCAGAAAGAAAAGAGAAAGCGGGGAGGGCGGCATGGCGGAGTACGAGCATATCTGTCACACCTTTGAACCGGTATATGATGAGAGATCAAAGATCCTGATTCTGGGGAGCCTTCCGTCGGTGAAGTCCAGGGAGCAGGGATTCTATTACGGGCACCCGCAGAACCGTTTCTGGAGGGTGCTTGCGGCGGTGTTGTCCTGTCAGGTGCCGGGGACGATAGGGGAGAAGAAAAAGATGTTGCTCGAGCATCGCGTCGCGCTGTGGGATGTGATCGAGAGCTGTGATATCAGGGGATCCAGCGACAGCAGCATCAAAAATGTGAAGCCTGCGGATATCGGGGCGGTGCTTGGGAGGACGCAGATCGGCAGGATCTATGCCAACGGCAAAAAGTCCGAGAGCCTGTATAATAAGTATATTTTTCCGGAGACGAAGGCGGAGATCACGGCGCTGCCCTCCACCAGTCCGGCGAATGCGGCGTGCTCTTTTGAGAGGCTGGTCGAGGTCTGGGGAGTGGAGATCAGGCGGGAGCTGGGATCATACTGGAGATAAAGTATGCGGAGGACGGCAATCTGGATGCCGCCTGCAAAAAAGCGCAGGATCAGATCGAGAGGATGCACTATGAGGAGGAACTGCGCGACGAAGGGATCGATGTGGTCTTAAAATATGCGATCGCCTGCTATAAGAAGCGGTGCAGAGTGATGCTTATAAAATAATTTGGCGGCGAGCAGCATCAAAAATAGTGTCAAACGATTTGGAGATAATAGAAAAGACGATATCCCGGCAGTTATGAGATTCCATACTGCCGGGATATTTTGCATAAAACTGTTTCTGCGGCATATGGCTGGTGATCAGCGAAAAGCCGCCCAGAAATCGTTCTTTCTCTGCTATAATGGGATCATCGGAAAAAACTGCGGGCGCGGAATCGGCGGAAAGGCGGATAAGATGAAAAGGAAAAAGAAGGACAGGACGGGAACATTCGGCGCGAAGCTGTACTCCATGTTCATGGGAAGCATGGTGATACCGGTGCTGATAGCCATATTCTGTTTCTGGCTGTACTCCAACCATATTCTGTTGCAGAGGGAGGAGCAAAATATTCAGAATGTTCTACAGTCTGTGTCCCGAAATCTGGATATGCAGTTTTCGGAGAGCAGGAATATCACCAATGCATTCTATATCTACAATCAGGTCTTTCAGGAGGCGGAATTTCTGAATAACCCGAGGCTGTATCAGTATTATGATGAGAGGAGCCGGGTGCAGATGGAGAGCACTTATGTCATGACGCTGACAAAGCTTCTGCATACGTCGGAGCAGAATATGCGGGATGTGGTATTTTTCCCGGCGGCGGAGGGGGACAGAGCGTATTATCTGGGAATGGACAAAGGGCTTCAGGAGATCACATATCCGGGATATCACCAGGAAAAATGGTATCAGGAAGCTCTGGAAGCCGGAAACTCGGTCGTTTTTGAGGGAATACATATTCCGGAGTATGATGATAGAAAGAAGCCGGTTGAGGTATATTCTTATATCAGGCCGATCAGGGATATGAATGCGAAACGGGTGATCGGCGTGGTCAGAGTCGATGTGAGAAGCGACATGCTGCAGGATACGCTGAATATTATCGGCGGTAATGGGGAAAAAGGGCTGATGCTGCTGCAGAACGGAGAATACTTGGCCTCTTCCGCCTGTTTCACAAAAGAGGATGACATGGAGTTGAAGGACGGACGGATGCGGGTGGGGGATACGGTATATCGGACGCAGAGCGCCGGCATCGAGGGCACCGGTCTGGAGCTTTTGTATCTGGATTCGAGAAGTTCGCTGCACTGGGCATATTTTTATATGATAAGCTTATCGCTTCTGATTCTGTTGACGGGCGGAGTGCTGGCTTTCATCAATTACAGGCGGCAGGCGAGGAAGATGGTGGCGGATGTGGACCGGATCACGGACGCGCTGCAGCGGGTGGAGCGGGGCGATCTGGATATCAGTATAGAACTGGTGGCGGAGAGTGAATTTCGGAAGATAGCGGAGGCGATCAACCGGATGGCGGATCACCTCAAGCAGTACATAGAAAAAGAGTACCTGCTGGAATTACAGCAGCAGAAAGCGGAGTATCGGGCGCTGCAGTCCCAGATCAATCCCCATTTTCTGTACAATACGCTGAACGGTTTTGTGGCGCTGAACCGTATGGGAGAGAAAAAGGCGTTAGAGAGGAGTATCGTGGGGCTCTCCAGGCTGTTTCGGTATGCCTGCGGCAGTCAGGAGTCGGCGGCAGTTGAGAACGAGGTCGGATTTCTGGAGGATTACCTGAAGCTGGAAAAGCTGAAATATCAGGAGCGGCTGGATTATATGATCTGGACAGATGAGGAGAGCAGGAAAAAAACGATCCCCAGGCTGCTGCTGCAACCGATCGTGGAGAACAGCATAAAACATGGCATGGGGGACGGGGATGGGCATCTCATGATCTATGTGCTGGCGAAAACTTCCCGGGTGAAGGGGATCGGGGAGGTCATGATATTGTCGGTGCGGGATAACGGCGTGGGCTTTCGGGAACCGGAGGGGGAAGAGGAGAGAGGCGTCGGGATAGAGAATGTGCGGGCGCGGGTGCGGCTGTACAACAGGCATGCGATATTTCAGTGCATTTCCGTTCCGGGGGAGGGCACAAAGACAACGATCGTCATTCCGGAGGAGAAGGGGGGAGATACACAATGGTCATATTGATCGCGGACGATGACAGGCTGGTCAGGTTCACTATAAAAAGTATATTGCACGATCTCAGAGGGGATGAGGAGGACATTTTTCTGGAAGCCGGAAACGGTATGGAGATGGTGGAATTGTGCAGAGAGCATCATCCCGACGTCGCTTTTGTGGATATCAGGATGCCGCATTTGAGCGGGCTCGAAGCCATCGCGGAGAGCAGAAAAGAGGCGCCGGATACCGAGTACGTGATCGTCAGCGGCTACTCGGATTTTGAGTATGCGCAAAAGGGGATGCGCCTCGGCGTCAGTGAGTATCTTCTGAAACCGGTGGACGAGGAGGATCTGCGTAAGGTGATCGGGGAGCTCACCGAGAAAATAAAACGAAACAAATCGGATTCCAATTCCCGTTTCCGGCTGAGAGTGATGGAGGCGTTTAATTATTATACCGTTCTGGGCAGGGAAGAGGGCGGGATAGACAAGGTGGAGGATAGCGGCTGTTATACAGTTTTTATGCTTCGGATCAGGGGCGGAAAAAACACCCGGGAATCCATGGAAAAGCAGCAGCGGGATCTGATGAAGAAAATTTCCGCCCTGGGTGAGGAAGTGGTGGGGCGGGGAGGGTATTACGCCGCCGCCTGCAACGGTTACGGGACGCCCTGCATTGTTTTTCAGACGGGGAGAGATCAGGCGGATCATATCCTGTCGCGCATCAAAATGGCGAGTATGTCGGCTGTTTCGGAGAAGGTGCGGCACTGTTTTATGTGGTTTGAGGAGGAGAGCCTGGAGGAGGCCTGTATCAGATGCGAAAAGCTGGAAAAGGATCTGTGCCTTCTGATGCAGGAAAATCCGGGAGCCGTATGCCGGTACGAGGAGGTGAGGGCAGGGGAGAGGGAGAGAGAGTTTCTGCACCTCACGGAAAAACTGACGGAAGTCTGGATGCAGGCTGACGGGACGGCGTGCAGGGAGATCCTGAATGAGATGTGGCGGGGGTATGGATGCCTGGAGCTGAATTTAAATCTGAAGAATTTGAGCGGATTTTGTGAGGCGGTGACAGGCGGCAGGATTTTGTCGGATTCGCTGAGAGCTTTCTGCCGCAGTTTTGTGGAGAATTCGGATGAGATGTACAGCTTTTCGTCCCAGGAGGAGAAGGATGTCACGGAGCAGGCGAGAGAATATGTGAAAAAATATTACAGGAACGATATCAGTATAAGCCAGATCGCGGAAAGCCTCGGGCTGACCGCCAATTATCTGAGCACGATCTTCCGCCAGCGGACCGGTATGAAGCTGATTGATTATCTGACGCAGGTGCGGATGGAGGCGGCAAAGAAGCTTCTGTGCGAGAATATCACGGCGTCGGTGCAGGATATCGCGCTGATGGTGGGGTACAACAGTTCCAGGCATTTTTCCACGCTGTTTCAGAAACAGACGGGCATGACGCCCTCCTCCTACCGCAGGGTGAAAGCGGAGGGCGGATTGTAGAAAACCGTACCTGAATCGGAGATTTGTGTCATTTCAAAAAGAAAACGGATGCTGTATAGTAAAACCATCAGATGACAACAGATATATCAAGTGAGCAGGAGGAAAGATGTTATGAAGTGGAAGAAACTGATGGTACTTTTGTGTTCGGCGGCGATGGTATGTTCGCTGGCGGCGTGCGGCTCCGGCAAGGACGGGGATTCGGCAGGAGGACAGAGTGCGGCAGAGGCCGCAGGAGATGAGGGAGGAGCGGCGCCGGCGGAAAGCGGGGACGGGACGACGATCACGTTTTTGACGAACGCGGTGGGTAACAAGGCGGACGCTTTGCGGGCTGCCTGCGAGGCGTTCGAGGAGGAGACCGGATACACGGTGGATTTCCAGGTGCCCGGCGAGGGCTATGAGGAGCTGATGAAGACAAAGATGGCGGCGAATGAGCTGCCGGATGTGTTCACAACCCACGGCTGGTCCGTGGCAAGGTACAGCGATTACCTGATGACGGTCAACGATCTGGAGTGGGCTGCGGATATCAGCGATCAGATCAGGCCGGTCATCACGGACAAAGACGGCAATATGTTTGTGCTTCCGGTGGACATGGATATCGCGGGGATCATCTGCAATATGACAGTCCTGGAGGAGGCGGGAGTCGATCCGGACGGGATTCAGACATGGGATGATTTCGCGGCGGCGTGTGACAAGATCAAGGCGGCGGGCAAGACGCCGATCCATCTCGGCGGCAAGGATAACTGGACCATCGGTCAGTATTTCGACTGGGCGGCGCCCTCTTTTTACATAACGAACGAGGCGAAGAGCCATGCGGACGAGTTGAAGGGCGGCACTTTTGACACGGCGGTGTGGGAGGAGGTTTCCGGTATGCTGGCGGACTGGGTGGCAGCAGGCTACTTCAATGAGGATGTCCTGACGGCGGACTACAATTCTGATATTCAGGCGCTGGCGCAGGCGGATGCGGCGTTTGCCTTCTACGGGAACGGCGGTATCGTGGATACGCTGGGCGTCAACCCGGACGCGGATATGGGCATGATCCCGGTTCCGGCTGTGAGCGCGGACGATAAGCCGAGCCTGATCTCCGGCGAGGATATCGCGGTTGGCGTGTGGAAGGATTCCAAGGTCAAGGCGGAGGCGACGGAGCTTTTGAACTATCTGGCAAGGCCGGATGTCTTGAAGGGGCTTGCGGAAGCGGCTGGAAACAAGGCGGGCTTAAACGGCGTGAGCGCGGATGTGGGCAAGATCGGCGAGTACTACGACAAGTATGCGGATGTGGAAGCATTCCCCTATTTTGACAGGGAGTATCTGCCCAGCGGTATGTGGGATGTGATGTGTTCCACGGGGGCTGATATTCTGGCACAGAAGGACGGCGCGGTGGAGAACGCCGCGAAGACGATGGAGCAGAACTTTAACGATAAGTATGTTGCCGAGTAGTTATCGCTGCATAGTACAGGGGGAGCAGAAAACTGCTTCCCCTTTTCTCATCAGCTTACCCGGTGCGGGTAAGAAAAAGGAAGGTGGATCGAATGAAAAAAAGAGCCGGGATCATGAATCTGTTTTATGTGCCTGCCATTGTCCTGTTTTCAGTCTTTGTGTTATATCCGCTGATGAAAGGTATCTTTTTGTCCTTTACAAACTGGAACGGGTATTCCCAGACTTACAAGATGGTGGGGATCAACAATTATATCAGGATGCTTGATGACCAGAATGTGCATCGGGCGTTTTTGAATACGATCATTTACGGCGTGGGGAGCACGGTGCTCCAGAATTTGCTGGGGCTTGCGCTTGCGCTGTTTTTGAACCAGAAGTTCAGGGGGAGGTCGCTGACAAGGACGATCGTATATCTGCCGGTCATGCTTGCCCCTCTGATCATGGGGTATATCATGTATTTCTTCTTCAGCTTCAACAACGGGGCGATGAACGATCTGATCGGCATATTCGGCAGGGCGCCGGTGGACTGGCTGGCGGACGGCAGGAGAGGGGTTTTCATACTGACGATGGTAAACACGCTGCAGTTTGTGGGTATTTCCATGGTTTTATACCTGGCAGGGCTCCAGGGCATACCGGATATGTACTATGAGGCGGCGGCGATCGACGGCGTGAAGCCGGGGCAGGAATTCCGGTATATCACACTGCCGCTGTTGATGCCTGCCATCTCCTCCTCCGTCACGATCAATCTGATCGGCGGGTTGAAGCTGTTTGATATTATCATGGCGCTGACGTCCGGGGGGCCGGGGTATGATACGCATTCGCTCTCCACATTGGTGCGCCGCACTTATTTCGGAAGCGAAAACGCAGGCTACGCGTCCGCCATCGGGCTTGTGTCCTTTGTGCTGATCATGGTGCTCAGCAATATCGTGGTGAAATGTCTGGAGAAAAAGGAGGTAGATCTGTGATGAATAAGCAGACAAAAAAGAATCTGTGGAGGATGCCGGTCCTTCTGGTTATATTTGCCGTTTATCTGTCCCCTTTTTATATACTGTTTAATATATCTCTCAAGCCGGTGACAGATCTGAGTTCCCACTGGAAATTTCCGGGGAGCCCGACATTGGACAATTTCCGCACCGCGATAGAGCAGGGAGAGATCCTCTCCGCATTGCTGCACAGTTTTTTCATTATGGCGGCGGCGGTGTTTCTGATCGTGGTGGTCAGCTCCCTCGCGGCGTATCCTCTCGCGAGAAACAGGAGCAGGCTGAACAGGGGGGTAAAAAGTTTTATTCTGGGCATTATGATGGTGCCGCCGCTCAGCATTCTGGTGCCGTTGTATTCGGTGCTGGTGGATATCGGCGGGATCAACAAATACTGGGGGATCATCCTGACGCTTTTGACTTTTGAGCTGCCCATGGCGATCTTTTTGTACACGAATTTTATCTCGTCGATCCCTACGGCGCTGGATGAGGCGGCGGCGATCGACGGGTGCGGGCCGGTCCGCGCGTTCTTCTATATTATCCTGCCGCATTTGAAGTCCGTCACGGCGTCCGTTGTGATCCTCACGGGCATCCACTGTTGGAACGATTACCAGTTTTCCCTGTATATTCTGCAGTCCTCGGAGATGCGGACCGTGACGCTGGCGATCTCGTCCTTCTTTTCCCAGACGACGAGCAATTTGAACGCGGCGTCCGCGGCGGCATTTCTGGCGATCTTCCCGGTGGTTGTCTGCTTCCTGTTCCTGCAAAAATACTTTATAAAGGGTATGGTGGACAGTGCGGTGAAATAGAATAAAATAAATTAAATTAAGTTGACTGATTAGGCAAAATTAAGTATAATACAAACCAGATGGGACATTGTCTGGTTTGTATTATGCGTTTGGGATGTCTTTGCGGACAGTTAGGATTGGATTGAAACGAATATATTTTCAAAGGAGAAGGAACATGGCAATCTATTATCAGGAGCAGAAAAAAATATTTGAATTACATACGAAAAACAGTACCTATCTGATCGGCGTCACGCCGGAGGGGTATGTCGGGCATATCTATTACGGGGAGAGGCTTTGGAAGGAGGCGGATAACTATCTGCTGCGGATGGCGGAGATTCCTTTTACGCCCTCTGTGAACAAGCGGGAGAAGTCTTCTTTTCTGGACAGTTTTCCGATGGAGTATCCCACCGGCGGGATCGGGGATTATAGAGAGAGCTGTCTGAATGTGCGCAACGGGAAGGGGCAGATGGGGAGCGAGCTGTTTTATCTGTCCCATGAGATCTATAGGGGTAAGAAAAAACTGGAGGGGCTTCCGGCTTCCTTCGGCAGTGAAGGGGAAGTGGAGACTCTGGAGATCGTGCTGGAGGATCAGATCCTGGGCATGCGGGCGGTGTTGTCCTACTCTGTCTTTGAGAAGGAGGATGTGATCGCGAGGAGCGTCCGCATCGTCAACGGAGGGCAGGAGGGGCTGCGGCTGGAGAAGGTGTTCAGCGCCTGCCTTGACATGGACAATGAGGACTTCGAGATGATCAATCTGTGCGGTTCCTGGGCGAGGGAGCGGCATATCCAGAAGGGCGTCGTGCGCTATGGCAAACAGGCGGTGTCTTCCCTGCGGGGGGAGTCCAGTCATCAGGAGCATCCGTTTATGGCGCTCGTCACGCCGGGCACGGATCAGAGGCAGGGGAGGGTTTACGCGATGCACTTCGTGTATTCCGGCAATTTCCTGGCGCAGACAGAGCTGACGCAGTATGACAGCGTCAGGATGGTGATGGGCATCCACGGGGAGGAGTTCAGCTGGGATCTCGCGCCGGGGGAGGCGTTCCAGGCGCCGGAGGTGATCCTGACCTACTCCGGGGAGGGGCTCGGGAAGATGAGCCGGAGCTTCCACGATTTCTACAGAAAACATATGATCCGCAGCGTCTACAATCACAGAAAGCGTCCGATCCTGATCAACAACTGGGAGGCAACCTATTTTGAGTTCGACAATGAAAAGCTTCTGCAGATCGCCAGGGAGGCGAAAAAGTGCGGGATCGAGATGTTGGTCATGGACGACGGCTGGTTCGGAAAGAGAAATTTTGACGACAATTCCCTGGGGGACTGGTTTGTCAACGAGAAGAAGATAAAGGGCGGTCTGAAAAAGCTGGTGGATGAGGTGAACGGGATCGGTCTGGAGTTCGGCATCTGGTTTGAGCCGGAGATGATCTCGCCGGATTCCGATCTGTACCGGGCGCATCCCGACTGGGCGTTTAAGATTGAAGGACGGGAGGGGACCATGTGCCGGAATCAGTATGTGTTAGATCTCTCCAGGGCGGATGTGGTGGATTATGTGTACGAGGCGGTGGCTAAGATTCTGCGCGGCGCCAATATCCGCTATGTGAAGTGGGATATGAACAGGCAGCTCTCCGATATGGGCAGCGTCCGCATGGAGGCGGGGCGCCATCAGGAGCTGTTCCACAGGTATGTGCTGGGATTGTATGAGCTGCAGGAGCGGCTTGTGACGGAGTTCCCGGAGCTGCTCCTGGAGAACTGTTCCGGCGGCGGGGCGAGGTTCGATCCGGGCATGCTCTACTACAGTCCGCAGATCTGGTGTTCCGATGACACGGATGCGGTCGAACGGCTTATCATTCAGGAGGGCACGGGGCTGATCTATCCGCTCTCCACGATGGGAGCCCATGTCAGCGACTGCCCGAATCATATCGTGGGGCGGGTCACGCCCTTTGAGACGAGGGGGCATGTGGCGCTGGCGGGGAGTTTCGGCTATGAGCTGGACATCACGAAGATATCTGAGGCGGACAGGGGGATGATCCAGGGGCAGACGGAGATGTACCATAAGTACAATGATCTTGTCAGGGAGGGGGATTATTACCGCATCGCCTCCTACAGAGAGAATCATAAGTTTGACGCGTGGGCGGTGGCTTCCAGGGATAAGCGGGAGGTGCTGGTAACCTATGTGCAGGTGCTGGCGGAGCCCAACAAACACAGCAGGAAGCTCCATCTGCAGGGGTTTGAGGCGGATGCGATGTATCGCCTGGAGGGCACGGAGCAGGTTTATTCCGGTGAGATGCTGATGTATGCGGGATTTCTGATCGAGCCCATGCAGGGGGATTTTGTGAGCAGGCTGTACCATTTTGTGCGGGAGGACGCGTGAAGGGGCAAATATACCTCCGCTGGCGGGCGCTGGGAGGAAAAGATATAAGAGCCAGATGATTGCTGGAAGATTGTTACAGAAAGGTCAGGGAAAATATGGGGAAAGTGAGATTATCGGATATCGCGGAGCGCGCCGGAGTCAGCACTGTGACGGTACACAACGCTCTGTCCGGGCACAAGGGCGTCAGCGATGAGCTGCGCGCCGAGATCGTCCGTCTGGCGGATGAGATGGGATATCGTCAGAACACGGCGGCGGCAAAGCGGGAGAAGGGGCGGAGCCTTAAGAGTATCGGCATCATTATCTCGGAGAAGTATCTGGCGGAGTACACGACATTTTACTGGAAGATGTATCAGGAGATGGCGCTGACGGCGGTGGACAAGAACTGTATGACATCCGTGGAGATTCTGAAGCACGGGGCGGAGGAGGAGCTTATCCTGCCGCGGATCGTGTCGGAGGAATCGGTGGAGGGGCTGATCGTCATGGGAAAGATCAGCAAGGAATACATCCGGTTTCTGAAAGGGAAGGCGGGTATGCCGGTGATCTTTCTGGACTTTTACGATAAGGAGCTCTCCGATGATTCGGTGATCGCGGACAATTTTTACGGGATGTATCTGATGACGGAGTATCTTTTTGAGCGGGGCTTCCGGGAGATGGCGTATATCGGTTCGATCCAGGCGACCAGCAGCATCATGGACCGGTACTGTGGCTTTCGGAAGGCTCTCTGGGAGCACGGCGTCCCGCTGCCGGAGGAGTGGCTGATCGAGGACAGGAACGAGATGGGGGATATTCTGTTTGAGCTGCCGGAGCGGCTGCCGCAGGTTTTTGTGTGCAACTGCGACCTGGTGGCGGGAAAGCTGATCCTGATGCTGGAGGAGCGGGGGGTGAAGGTGCCGGAGGATGTGTCCGTGGTGGGCTTCGACAATTACCTGTATCCGGGATTTCCCAATCTGAAGATCACGTCCTATGAGGTCAACACAAAGACCATGGTGCGGGTGGCGCTGGAGAAGATGCTGAAAAGGCTGAAAAATCCTGAGTCCGGCACGGGGCTGGATGTCATCTCGGGGCATATCGTGGAGAAGGAGAGCGTGGGGAAGCCGAAATAGGATAAAAGATAAAAGATATAAGGCAGAGCATGATGATAAAGTCATGTGCTCTGCCTTTTTAAGTTGATTAATTTTAATATGGGAAAGAAAACGGAAGTCTCTATGTGAGCAGGAGAATATAAAATCTTTGTAAAAAGTGCCTAAAATATTAGATTAAAAATTTTGCATATGTCACATACTTTATTTTTTAAGTAAAAAATACTTGAAAAATTAATTAAATAATTCTACAATTAATATAACTTAAATATTAATTAAATGAAAAAGGAGGAAATCACTATGAAAGTGAAAAAAGTTTTAAGTCTCGGGCTTGCTGCTGTCATGGCAATGTCCATGCTCGCGGCATGCGGAAACTCTGATGGGGAAACCGGGGGGGTAACTTCCTCTGAGAATGTTCCGACAATCGATGAGATCAAAGTGGGGGAGGATTATCAGGATCTCACGGCATCCATCAAAGTGCTGACCAACAGGACAGATATCGTGGATACAGTATATAAAAGATATGCGGACGAGTTTATGAAGCTGTACCCGAATATCACGGTGGAGTACGAGGGCATCACCGATTATGAGGAATCCCTGAACCTGCGGCTGACGAACGGCGACTGGGGCGATCTGTGCTTTATCCCCACCAGCGTGAACAAAAACGAACTTTCCATGTACTTCACACCGCTTGGCGACTATGACACATTGGACCCGATCTACAATTTCTGTACGGAAAAGACCTACGACGGCACGGTGTACGGCATTTGCAACGGCGGCACGGCGAGCGGCGTTCTCTACAATAAGAAGGTCTGGGCTGATGCGGGGATCACGGAGCTTCCGGCGACTCCCGAAGAGTTCCTCGACTGTCTGCAGAAGATCAAGGACAACACGGATGTGGAAGCGCCTCTGTACACGAACTTCTCCGCAGGCTGGCCCATGGGCGCGTGGGATGCCTACATAGGGATCGCGGCGACCGGTAATCCGGATTTCATGAACAACGAGATCATTCACACGAAGGATCCGTTTGCAAAACAGGACGACATGACAGGCCCTTACGCTGTCTACTATACGATGTACGAGGCGGTGGCGAGAAAACTGGTGGAAGAATCCCCTGCCAGCAGCGACTGGGAATCTTCTAAAAACAAGATGAACAAAGGCGAGATCGGCGCGATGGTGCTCGGTTCCTGGGCGGTACAGCAGTGCAAGGAGGCCGGCGATACACCGGATGACGTCGGCTACATGCCGTTCCCGATCACTGTGGACGGAAAGCGCTACGCGGGCGCAGGCGGAAATTATGCGTTCGGTATCAACAATCAGGCGGCGGAGGACAACCAGATCGCGGCGATGGTATATCTGAAATGGCTCATCGAGGAGTCCAGTATCTACGATGACGAGGGGAGTATCCCGGCGCTCAAGAGCGGTGACCTGCCGGATGCCCTGGCTGACTTTGAGGGCGTGGAACTGCTGTCTGACAATCCGCCTTTGGAGGGGGAGGAAGACCTGTTCAACGAAGTGAACAACGAGAGCGAAGTAGGCATCAACAACAACGATTATCCCGACTGTGAGATTCTGGAGGCGGCGCTCTACGGTACGAGAACTCTGGATGAAGTGATGGGCGAGTGGAACGAGAAGTGGTCCGCGGCGCAGGAGAGCCTGGGCGTCGAGGTAAACAAATAATTCTGTAAACAGCATCTTTCCGGAAGGTGCCCCAGAGGATTTACAGACGCGAACGGCGGCTGGAAATCTCTCTGCCGTACCTGGGCACCGAGAGGACGGATGCGGAACTCAAATAGGAGAGCGTACAATGAGCAATCAGATATCTGCCGCCGCAAAGAGCGAAAAGACCTTTGCGGAGACATTCAGAAGCAGAAAAGTACAGAGGCTGCTGGTCATCTTTACATTCATGCTGGTTCCGATGGCGCTGCTGATCATCTTCACCTATGTCCCGTTCGGGAAGATGGTGCAGTTCAGCTTTTACCAGATGAAGTACAGCGGTCCGAGAAAATTTGTGGGACTGAAAAATTACATAGATGTATTCCAGAGAAGCGAATGCTTTAAATCGCTGTTTGTCAGCGTCTATTACATGGGCGGTGCGCTGGTGCAGCTCGCCCTGGCGTTGTTCTTCGCCACGCTGATGGTGTTCAAGGTGAGGGGGAGCGCTGTGTTCAAGGGGGCGATGTTTTTCCCCTACCTGATTTGCGGTATCGCGGTAGGTTTTATCTTCAAGTTCTTTTACGCGAGGGGATTCGTGCTGGACTCCCTGCTGCAGATGGCGGGAATGGATATAGAAAAGATACCGTACTGGCTGGAGAATCAGAGTATCAACAATATCTCCCTGGTGGCTACTTCGGTCTGGAGGTACACCGGTCAGAATATGATCCTGTTCCTGGGGGCGATGATGTCCGTGGACGCGGAGCTCTACGAGGCGGCGTCTTTGGACGGCGCGAACAAGTGGCATCAGTTCCGCTACATTATTCTGCCCAGCATCAAGTCCATCGTGGTGCTCAACATGATCCTTTCGATCAGCGGTTCCCTGAGCGCCTTCGAGCCGCCCTATGTTATCACGAACGGTACGATGGGGACGGGAACCTATTTCGTTATCATGAACCGCCTGGCGCATGAGAATCAGAAAGTCGGCCTCGCCTGCGCGATGGCGATCGTGCTGCTTGGCATCATCATACTATGCACTGTAGCACAGAAACTGTTCTTCAAGTATGCTTTTGACGACGGCACATCCGATGAGTCCAAAGCGGCTGTGAGAAGGCGGAGGAAAGCGGAGAGAGCAGTCGTGAAAGGAGGCGCAAGATGAATAAGAAATCAAGTCCATTCAGTGTGATATTCAGAGTATTTCAGTATCTGATGCTGATCGCTGCATCCCTGATCGCGCTGATCCCGGTCTGTGTGTGCATTTTGACGGCGTTCAAGACAACGGATGAGTACAATAATTCGTCCGTGCTGGATGCTCCGGCATCCTTCCTGAACTTTGAAAACTTTCAGATCGCTTTTGAGAAGGCGAAGATGTTGAACGGCTTTGCCAACACGGCGATCGTTCTGGTGGTGGTGCTGGCGGTATCGGTGCTGACGGGGTCCATGCTGGCGTATGTGCTGAACCGCTTTAAGTTCAAGGGCAACGGCGTGGTGCAGAATCTGTTTATGTTTGCGTCCCTGATCCCCGGTATCGCGACGCAGGTGACGATCTACCAGATCATGTATAAGCTGGGACTGATCAACCACCTCTACGGGTATATGATCGTGCTGATGGGAACGGATATCATCTCTATCTATATTTTCCTGCAGTTCTTTGAGAACCTTTCGGTCTCTCTGGACGAGTCGGCGATCATGGACGGATGTACTTATTTCGGTGTGTTCTTCAAGATCCTGTTCCCGCTCTTAAAGCCCGCTATCGTGACTTCGATGGTATTGAAGGGCGTGAGTGTGTACAACGAGTACTACATGTCGAACCTGTATCTGCAGAAGGAGACGCTGCGGACGATCTCCACATCGCTGTATACTTTTACGGGACCTTACGGCAACCAGTACAACTACATTTGTGCCGGCGTTATCATTACGATCATCCCGATCCTGATCCTGTTTTTGGTATTCCAGAAACAGATCTACGGCGGTATGGCGGCGGGAGCTGTAAAAGGATAAGAAATAAAAAACAATATAATGAATTGAGGACTGTGAAATGAATAATGTGAAAATAATCGGGGAAGCCCTGCCGAATATCCCCTGGCAGGAAGGACCGAAGGAGTTTCACGGGGCGCCGGTCTGGCGCTTCCGTGAGAATCCGATCATCGGCAGAAACCCGGTAAAAGAAGTGGCAAGAATTTTCAACAGTGCCGTGATCCCCTATGAGGGCGCCTTTATCGGCGTCTTCCGGGGGGAGCAGACAAACGGTATCCCCTATATTTATCTGGGGAGAAGCAAAGATGCGGTGCACTGGGAGTTTGAGAGCGAGAAGATTCCCTTTGTGGATGAGAAAGGAAAGTCCTTTATGCCGGAGTACGCCTATGATCCGCGGCTGGTCAAAGTGGAGGATACATACTATATCATCTGGTGTCAGGATTTTTATGGGGCGGCGATCGGCGTGGCTAAGACAAAGGATTTTAAGTTGTTCACCAGGATCGAGAATCCGTTTCTTCCTTTCAACCGGAACGCGGTGCTGTTTCCGCGGAAGATAGACGGAAAATATATGATGCTGTCGAGGCCGAGCGACAGCGGACATACGCCCTTCGGAGATATTTTTATCTCGGAGAGCAGAGATATGGAGTACTGGGGAAGACACCGCCATGTGATGGGCAAGAGTCCGGAGTGGTGGGAGGCTGTGAAGATCGGAGGCGGAGCGGCGCCGATCGAGACGACGGAAGGATGGCTCTTGTTCTATCACGGCGTGACGGGGAGCTGCAACGGCTTCATCTACAGCATCGGCGGAGCGATCCTGGACATCGACGATCCGTCGATCGTGAAATACCGCTGTCAGAATTTCCTGCTGACGCCCGAGGAGTGGTACGAGGAGCGCGGCTTTGTGCCCAATGTGGTGTTCCCCTGTGCGACGCTGCACGATGCACAGAGCGGCAGAATCGCGATCTACTACGGTGCGGCGGATACTTATGTGGGGCTGGCGTTCACGACGGTGGAGCAGGTCGTCGCGTATATTAAAGAAAACAGTGTGACGAGGGAATCAGACACGGAACTGGGAAAAAGATAGAAAAACAGCAGAATCTTTGGAAGCAGATGTGCTGAAAAAGATTCTGCGGAACTGGAATAGAAAGAGGTAATGGATATGTTTTTGCAGGAAATCAGGGCGCATTTGACGGAGAGGCTGATCCCCTTCTGGGAGGGGCTGAAGGATGATGAAAACGGCGGCTATATCGGCTATATGGGGTATGATCTGAAAGCGGATAAGTCTTATGAGAAGGGCTGCATTTTGAACAGTCGTATCCTGTGGTTTTTCTCCAACGCCTACATGCTTCTCGGGAAGGAAAATCTGAGAGCGGATGCGGAACATGCGTACCGGTTCCTGCGGGAGCATTGCCTCGACAGGGAGTACGGCGGGGTGTTCTGGTCCGTCACCTGTGACGGGGAGCCTCTGGATACGACGAAACATACCTACAATCAGGCTTTTGCGATCTACGCGTTGTCGTCCTATTATGATGCGGTGAAGGATGAGGAGGCGCTTGCGCTGGCTGGGGAGCTGCGGGATCTGATCGAGGAGAACTGCAGGGACGAGGGCGGCTATCTGGAGGCTTTCGACAGAACTTTTGCGCCGGCGGACAATGAGAAATTGTCCGAGAACGGCGTGATGGCGGAGCGGACCATGAACACGCTGCTGCATGTCTTTGAGGCGTATACGGAGTATTACAGGGTGTGCGGGGACAGAAAGGCTGCCGGGTATCTGAGGGAGATGCTCGATCTGATCGAGGGGAAGGTCTACAACCGGGAGCGCCGCAGGCAGGAAGTCTTTTTTGACAGAGACTGGAACACGCTGATCGATCTGTATTCCTACGGGCACGACATCGAGGCGGCGTGGCTGATCGACAGGGGGCTGGAGATTCTGGGAGATCAGACTTATATGGACGGGATATCGCCGATCACCAGAGAGATGACAGACCATGTATATGAGTGTGCATACCGGGATCATTCCCTGCTCTGCGAGGCGGAGAACGGTGTGGACAATACGACGCGTATCTGGTGGGTACAGGCGGAGGCCGTGGTGGGATTATTAAACGGGTATCAGAAGCAGGGCAGACAGGAGTATCTGGATGCGGCGAGGGATACCTGGGAGTATATTAAGGAGTATATCATCGATCCGCGCGAGGGCTCGGAGTGGTTCTGGTGTGTGGATGAGAACGGGGGTCCGGTGGAGAAGCCGATCGTGGAACCGTGGAAATGTCCATATCATAACGGGCGGATGTGTATGGAAGTGATTAAGAGATTGTCCTGACTGAAAGACTCTTTTGCGCAGAAAATGCAGGGAGGGCAGAGTATTTGGCCTTTCAGATCGCGAGAGTGTTTTTGGCAGAAACAGATTGATACAGAAGTGAAGCGAGGAAGACAGTATGCACAGACAATATTACATAGAGCAGGAAAAGTTAAACAGGCTGACTGCGAGAAAGAACCGCAAGAGCGATTTCTACAACGGCATTATCGACAGGTACGAAGACCCGGTGCTCACAAGGGAGCACATACCGGTACATTGGAAGTATGATCTGGACGAGAAGACAAATCCTTATTTTATGGAGCGCCTCGGCGTCAATGCGGTCATGAACTCCGGTGCCATCGAACTGAACGGAAAGTTTTGTCTGGTGGCAAGGGTGGAGGGAAATGACAGAAAATCTTTCTTCGCGGTGGCTGAGAGCGATAACGGCGTAGACGGCTTCCGTTTCCGGGATTATCCGGTAAAACTTCCCGATACCTGTCCGGAGGAGACCAATGTCTACGACATGCGCCTGACAAAGCATGAGGACGGTTATATCTACGGCGTGTTCTGCTCGGAGAGCAAGGACAGGACGGACAGCGATCTCTCCGCCGCGGTGGCGCAGGCGGGCATCGTCCGCACGAAGGATCTGGTGGAGTGGGAGAGGCTCGATAACCTGAGGACACTGCGCTCTCCACAACAGAGGAATGTGGTGCTGCACCCGGAGTTTGTGGACGGAAAGTATGCTTTTTATACCAGACCGATGGATGGTTTTATCGAGACCGGCAGTGGAGGAGGAATCGGCTTCGGCCTGTGTGAGGACATCGCTCATGCTGTGATCGACGAGGAAAAGATCATAAGCAGGCGCATGTATCATCAGATCACGGAGGCTAAAAATGGCGCGGGCGCAGTGCCGATCAAGGGGAAGAGATGTTGGATCAATATTGCCCACGGCGTGCGGAATACGGCGGCAGGACTTCGGTATGTGCTGTATGCGTTCGGAACAGATCTGGAAGACCCGTCTAAGGTGGTGGCGGAGCCCGGCGGTATCTTTTTGGTGCCCCTGGGATGGGAGAGAGTGGGCGATGTGTCCAACGTGGTGTTCACGAACGGCGCCATCGCAAGAGGGAACGGCGATGTCTATATCTATTACGCTTCCTCCGACACGAGGATGCACGTTGCGACGACTACGGTCGATAAACTGGAGGACTATCTGTTTTCCACACCGGGGGATGCGGGTCGTTCGCCGGACTGCGTAAAGCAGAGATGTGAGCTGATCGCGCGGAATCTGGAGATACTGGAGAGGGAAGGCCATCGTGAGATATGACAATGAAGAGGTATATACTGGACATTCGGGACAGAACGGCGGATATGACGCCGGCACAGAAAACGGAATATATCGTCACTTATTACTGGTATCACATTCTGGGGATCTGTGCGGCTGCAGCGATTTTGATCTTTCTGATCGTCCATTTCGGCTTCGGGGGGAAGGAACCGTATTTCAACATGGTCCTGATCAACCAACCGATCGACTATGGGAGGGACGAGGAGATGGAACAGGCGTTTCTGGCGTATCTGGGGGACTACGGCGGTGGTCCCGTAGATATCAGCTCCGACTATAATTTTTCCTACGGTGAGATAAAACTGGAGGGCGTGAACGAGAGTTCATATGAAAAGTTCTTTTTCCGCCTGGGCGGCGGGGAGCTGGATGTGGTCCTTATGCCGGAGAGCTTTTACCGGCACTGTCTGGAGATGGATGTGGAATTTACGGATCTGTCGGAGTTGGAGACGGGGGATATGCGGATATTTGAGGATGGAGGAAAGCAGGCGGCAGTGTATGTGGAGAAGACCGGGCTTGCCGGATTTCTTGACAACGAGACAGACGAGACGCTGCTTTTGGCGTTCCCGTCGTCGGGCACGCACAGGCAGGCGTGTCAGGAATTTTTGAGATTTCTGGCGGATATGGAATAGTGGCGTCAAATTAAGTAGTGTATTGCCCGCATTGTGTAAATGTGTTGGAATGGAGATCAGTATGAAAAAGATATCAGTGGATAATCCGTTTTTTAACTGGATGGGAACAATCGGAGATTTTATACTCCTGAATATCGTGTTTCTGCTCACCTGTATTCCGGTGGTGACGATAGGTGTCTCGCTCACATCCCTGTACAGGGTGATGATAAAACGCCTGCTGGGAGAGAGCGCCTATCCGGTGAAGGAATACTTTCGGATGATCCGGAAAGAGTGGAAGCAGAGCACTGTCCTGTGGCTGATCCTTCTCGTGAGCGGAGGCGTGCTCGCCTTCGATATTTTCTTTGCCCGGAATATGCCGAGGGGGCTGAACATCTGTATCGGCGTGCTCGCCCTGCTCTGGGGCTTTGTCTGTACCTACACATTCCCGTTGCAGGGACAGTATCAGAATACTGTGGGAAATACGCTGAAAAATGCCCTGCTTTTATCCATAGCTAATCTGCACTTTACAATCCCCATGCTGCTTGTCAACGCGATCCCGGCAATCTGTATTGTCCTGGGGGATTTTGTCATCGCGATGATCGTACCGGTCTATGTCGTGGTTGGATTTTCGCTGACTGCATGGGTCAATTCATTTTTGTTGATGAGGATATTTAAGAAAATATGAGTATTTTAAAATTAAAACCAACCTGTAAAGACTACATCTGGGGCGGGCGCCGCCTCGCGGAGGAGTACGGCATCGAGTACGACGGGGATATCCTGGCGGAGGCGTGGGAGCTCTCCTGCCATCCGGACGGTCCCTCCGTGATCGCAAATGGTCCTCATGCCGGAAAAACTCTGGCGGAGTACATCGACGCCGAGGGGCGGGATGTGCTGGGCACGCACTGCCGCAGATTTCGCGATTTCCCGATCCTGACAAAGTTCATCGACGCGAAGCAGAATCTGTCCATACAGGTCCATCCCGACAACCGTTACGCCCTGAAAAATGAGGGACAGTACGGCAAGACTGAGATGTGGTATGTGATGGATGCGAAGGAGGGAGCGTTTTTATACTACGGCTTTCGGAAAGAGATCACAAAAGAAGAATTCGCGAGAAGGATCGAGGAAGATACCCTGTTGGAAGTATTGAACGCAGTGCCGGTCCAAAAAGGCGATGTGCTGTTTATCGAATCCGGGACGATCCACGCCATCGGGCAGGACATTCTGATCGCGGAGATCCAGCAGAATTCCAATGTCACCTACCGGGTGTACGACTACGGCAGAGTGGGGCGTGATGGGAAGAAGCGCGATCTACACATCGAGAAGGCGCTGGCGGTGACGAACCGGGTGCCCATTGTAAAGAGCGCGAAAAGCTACCCCCATGTGGCGGACTGCGACTATTTTACAGTGGATAAATTGAATCTGGACGGCAGAATGATGGGAAAAATGGAGGGCGTCGTCTCCGGGGAGTCTTTTGTCAGCATTCTGATACTGGATGGTAGTGGAACAATCGCCTGCGGGGAGGAGAAGCTGCCCTACCAGAAGGGCGACAGTCTGTTTCTCCCGGCGGGAAGCGGCGCCTACGAGATAGAGGGGAACTGCGATGCGCTGATCACATCGATCCGGGAGAAGGCGGGTTCTGTGCGCCTCGGGATCGAGATCACCTCCTCAGATGTCAGGGTCGGGCTTGTGGATGTACACCAGCATATGCTTGCCTCCGAAACGTTTCCGATGGAGAGGGAGAAGAAGCCGGAGGAGGTGATCGGACAGATTGGAAAGGCGGCTTTGGCACTTTTAGGAGAGCGGGATATTGCTATGGACCAGTGCAGCGGTGCGGGCGTTGGGATTCCCGGCACCATCGACAGGAAGACAGGGACGGTGGTCTACTCCAACAATATCCGCTGGGAGCAGGTTCCGGTGGCAAGGCTGCTCGCCGCGTATCTGCCGGTGCCGATCCGGGTGGCTAACAATGCGGACTGTGCGGTTTTTGGGGAGGCGAGTGTGGGAGCCGCAAGAGATTGTCAGGATGTGGTGATGCTGACAATCGGCTCCGGCGTGGGAGCCGGTATCCTGCTGGACGGCAGACTGTTCGAAGGAGGACGGCTGGGCGGGAGCGAACTGGGCCATATGGTCATAGAACAGGGCGGGAGGCCCTGCACCTGCGGCAGACGTGGATGCCTGGAGACCTATGCGTCGTTGACCGCCCTGAAAAGGGATGTGGAAAAGCGGTGCGGCAGGATGTTGAGTATAGAAGAGATTTTTCAGCTGTACGGGCAGGGTGATGTGGCTGTCTCGGAGATAGTCGGGGAATACATAGAGAAGCTTGGGACGGGGATTGTAAACATCGTGAATATTTTCAGACCGCAGGTGATGCTGCTCGGCGGTTCCATTGCGAAGTATGGGGAATGTCTGTTGGAGCCTCTGCGGGAGATGGTTCGGAAAAACTGCTTCGGACGGGAGCACGGCGAGGTGCCGGAGATCGAGCTAGCGGCGCTCGGGGAGGAGACCGGAATGATCGGTGCGGCGAGTCTGCTGTGAGGATTCGGAGGGGAATCCGGTCTGTCTGACAAAGGACAGAAGTTATTAATCTGAAACGAAAAGGGAGTGCAGGATATATGAATTTATCGCGGATCAAAAACTGCATGAGAAGGGCGGAAGCAGGGGAGCATCTGACGCTCGGGTTCCTGGGCGGCTCCATCACCGAGGGAAGTCTTTCCTCTTCACCGGAAAAGTGTTATGCTTATCTTGTCACCGAGTGGTGGAAAGAAACCTTTCCACAGGCAGAGCTTTCTTATGTGAATGGCGGTATCGGGGGAACGACTTCCCACTACGGTGTTGCGAGGGCGGTGACGGATGTGCTGATGTACAGGCCGGATTTTGTGGTGGTGGATTTCAGTGTGAACGATGAGCCGAATGCTTTTTATCAGGAGACGTATGAGGGACTTTTGCGAAAGATTTTGGGATGGAGCTCCGCACCGGCGGTGCTTCTTTTGAACAACGTGTATTATGACACCGGAAAGAGTGCACAGGAGTATCACAATGCGGTCGGAGATTATTATCAGGTTCCCCATGTCAGTATAAAAAATACACTGTATCAGGATATCCTTAAAGGAAAATACAGGCGGGAGGAACTGACGCCGGACGGCCTGCACCCGAGCGATAAAGGACATTTCCTTGTGGAGAAGCAGATCACGGGTGTGCTGGAACAGATCAGAGCGCTGTTACATGAGCCGGAGGAGGACTGCGGGATACCGGAGCCGATGACAAAAAACGCTTATGAGAATGCGAGGCGGCTGACCATACGGGAGATTTCACCAAAGCTTCTGGGTTTTCTGACGGATGCGGGGGAGAAAAGGGGGCATCTGGATCATTTTAAGAACGGCTGGATCGGTAAAAAGGCGGGAGACAGCATTCTCTTTGAGGTGGCGGCTTCCTGTATCGCCGTGCAATACAGAAAATCGGTGCGGCGTCCGGCGTTGTCCGCTGTGTTGGTATTGGACGGGGATGAGGAACATCCAAAGTTGCTCGACGGAGAGTTCGGGGAGGACTGGGGGGACTGTCAGTATCTGGAACCGGTACTGCACCACGGGGAGAGAAAGAGGCACACGGTGAAGATAACGGTTTTGGAACAGGAAAGAGGACAGGGTGCGAAGCCGTTTTATCTGATGTCGCTGATCATTGTGTAAAGAAGGGGAAAGTATATGGAAAATCCGTTTACAACGCTGCGCTCCGAAAAAGTGCAGACAGGCAGATTTACGATCGTACAGGACAGGGTGCGGGTGAATGGCAGGGAACAGAATTATGACTATCTGGAGATCCGCGAGGGAGTATGCATCCTGCCTTTTTACAGGGGAAAGATCGTCCTCCAGAGACAGTACCGTTATCCGGTCGCGTCCTGGCAGTGGGAACTTCCCGGGGGCTTTGTCGATGCGGGGGAGACGCCGGAGGAGGCGGCGGTGAGGGAGCTGAAAGAGGAGACGGGACTGGAAGCGGACGACCTGAGAAGCCTTGGAGCTTTCTACCCGTCTTTTGGCTCAACGAATGAAAAGATTCACCTGTTCTGTGCGCATTGCGCCAGACGGGGGAAGAGTGAAAAAGAGCCCGGTGAGATATTGTATCAGGAGGAAGTTTCTGAGGAGGCTTTTCAGAATATGATAGCGGACGGAAGTTTTATGCACGGCGCGGGACTGGCGGCATGGGCGAGGTATACGGCAAAAGCGCCGCGGACTGATCATACCTGATACCACAACGCACAGAATATCAGGAAGCTGTCTTTTGTTTCTGCTAGACTGGGAAGCACAGGACAGGAGGAGAAGGATATGGATTGGATAGCGGGTTTGCAACAGGCGATCGACTATGTGGAGGCGCATCTGACGGAGGATATCGATTATGAGGAGGCGGCGAGGAAGGCCTGTTCGTCGGTCTTTCATTTTCAGAGAGTATTCGGTATCCTGTGCGGCTTTACGCTGGGCGATTATATCCGCATGCGCAGGCTTTCGCTGGCGGCGTCCGATCTGGCGGGTGGGGAGGATAAAGTGATCGATATCGCCCTGCGGTACGGCTATGACACGCCGGAGAGCTTCACCCGCGCGTTTACCCGTTTCCACGGCATCACGCCCACACAGGCGAGGCGCGGCGGAAATGTCAAATCCTTTTCCAGACTGTCTGTCAAACTTATTCTGACAGGAGGCAGTACGATGGATTACAGAATGGAAAAACTGGATGCGATCAAAGTGGTCTGCAGAAGGAAAAAGGTGGAGAAAAAGTCGGTGGACGGACCGGCGGAGGGAATCCACAGTTTTTGGAAGGAGTGTACGGAGGATGGTTCGATCCGGAAACTGGTCAGCTATATCCCGAAGGAGCCGAGATTAAAAGGACTGCTCGGAATATGTTATTCCGAGGAGACGGAGGGGCTTAAATTTCCCTACGGCATCGGCGCGGAGTACGACGGCAGAGAGGTGGAGGAGGGCATGGAGATCGTGGAGATCCCCGCCCACACCTACGCGGTGTTCACCTGTAAGGGGAAGATGCCGGAAGCTTTCACGGAAGTCTATGGGAAGATCGTCTCAGAATTTTTTCCACAGAGCGAAAGGTATGAGTACGCCCAGGGAATCGAGCTGGAGGTGTACCCTTCCGATCAGGTGGACGATCCGAATTATACCTGCGAGATCTGGGTGGCGGTGAAGGAGAAGAAGTAATGAATGAATATTCTAAAACTGTATCAATAATGAAAGAAGGAAGTTTGTAAAAATTGGCAAAATATGGTATACTTACCCTGCGGCAGAAAGTAGAGGAGTTATTATGAAATCCGCACAGGGAGGTATATCAATGAAAGATTCTAAGTTTTTTGCAAAGAAATCGGGAATATTCTGTTTTGTGGCGGCCATGGCACTGGGATTGTCGGGATGCGGGGACAAAAGTCCCCTGGATCCCAAAGATCCTGTGTCACTGACCGTCTGGCATTATTATAACGGTTCCCAGCAGGCGGCGTTTGACGCTCTGGTGGAGGAATTCAACGATACGGTGGGACAGGAGAAAGGAATTTATGTGGAGGGGTTTTCCCAGGGGTCCGTCTCTGACCTGGAGACTGCCGTGCGGGATTCCATTGAGGGAAAGGTGGGGGCGGACGCCATGCCGGACATTTTTTCCTCCTATGCGGACACTGCTTATGAAGTGGAACAGGCGGGAGCGCTGGCGGATCTCTCCGTCTATCTGAGTGAGGAGGAACTGGAGCAGTATGTGGATTCCTATATTGATGAAGGGCGCATTGCCGCCGACGGTTCGCTCAGGATCTTCCCCACAGCAAAATCCACGGAGATCATGATGATCAATAAGACAGACTGGGAAAAATTCGCGGAGGCAACCGGTGCTTCCCTGGATACCCTTGCCACCATTGAAGGAGTAAACGCCACAGCAAAAGCGTATTATGAGTGGACCGACAGCCTTACTCCTGATATTCCAGAGGACGGTAAAGCTTTCTATGGCAGGGATGCCCTGGCAAATTATTTTATCATCGGGATGCAGCAGCTCGGTGTGGAGATTTTCCATGTGGAGAACGGTGAGGTAACCTTAAATATGCCTGAGGAAGAACTGTACAGGCTGTGGGAGAATTATTATGTTCCCATGGTAAAAGGCTATTTCGGCGCTTACGGTTCCTTCCGCTCTGACGATGTAAAGACAGGGGATATTCTGGCATATACGGGTTCTACTTCCTCCGCCATGTACTTTCCGGATCAGGTGGAACTGGAGGATGGCAGTTATGCCATTGACTATATTGTCATGATGGCTCCCGTGTTTGAAGCGGGAGAGCGCTGCGCGGTACAGCAGGGTGCGGGTATGGTAGTCAGCAGATCGGATGAGAAGCACGAATATGCCGCTGTAGAGTTTTTAAAATGGTTTACCCGGGCGGAGAACAATCTGGAGTTTGGCTGCGTATCCGGTTATCTGCCTGTGCTGAAGGAGGCAAACAGCGTAGAGAAGCTGGATCAGGTCATCGCTTCCGAACAGTTGACGGTAGCGCCCAAAACCTATGACTGTCTGACAACTATTTTTCAGGATATGGATGGCATGACTCTTTATACAAATAAGAGTTTTGAGAATGGTTCTGCTGCCAGGAAGGTTCTGGAGTATCATCTCGCCGACAAAGCCGCAGAGGATCGTGCGGCTGTCCTGGCAGGGCTGGAAGAGGGAAAAACCCTGGAGGAGGCGGCAGCGCCTTATGTGACGAGGGAGGCTTTCGAAGATTGGTATCACTCTTTTTGTGATGCATTGGACAGCGCTGTGAAATAGAGGGGTGGTAAATGAGGAAAGAGGGAAGTCGACAAAAGAAAAAGCTGACCATATTCATATTCTTCCTGATTCCGCTGATCGCCATCATGCTGGTGCAGAGTGCGATCACTATCGGCACCCTTGTGGTAAGGCATACGACAAAAACGCTGGAAGAGTATTCCAGCGGTATGATGCGGCGGCTGGTAGAGAACAGACAGGTGATCCTGCAGAGCGATATGAATCAGAGATGGTCTGTCATTTCTGATCAGGAGGGCTTTCTGAATAACCAGTTGCAGCAGTTTCTTGTGGATGAAAAGGCGGACATGGATGAGATGCTTCGATCGGAAGAGCTGAAAGACCGGTTGCTGGATCGGCTGTTCCCCGAGTGTCTCGATATTTTGCAGAATAATACTACCACCGGAGTTTTTCTTGTTCTGGCAGGAGAGGATATGGAAGCTGCGGGGGATTATGCCGGATTTTTTATCCGGGATTCCGATCCGCATACAAATCCTGTAAATTATACGGATCTGTTGCTGGAGAGAGGGAACAAGCAGCTCTCCAGGGCATGGAATGTCCCTCTGGACACCAACTGGACGACCCGGTTTCATATGGATGGAGCCGGAAAGAATGAAATGGACTCCTATTTTTATGAACCCTGGCGTGCCGGGGCAGAGTATCCGGATGCCGATGTGGAAGATCTGGGATACTGGTCCCTGCCTTTTTCGCTGGAAAAGAAGGGCTCTGACACATATGAGATGATCACGTATTCCCTTCCTCTGCGGTATGAGGGGCAGGTGTATGGTGTGCTTGGCGTGGAAATTTCCTGCCGGAATCTGTATGATTACTTTCCTGCGGCGGAGCTGAACAGTTCCCAGCAGTCGGGCTATATGCTGGCTGTCAGGAGAGAGGACGGCAGCTATACGTCCCTGACGGGCAAGGGAATGCTGTACGATCTGATGCGGGCTGCAGACGGGAATTTTACTCTGCTTGAGACGGAGTATGATAACCTGTCGCTCGTGCAGGATGT
Organism: uncultured Lachnospiraceae bacterium; assembly: GCA_910584915.1. Classification (GTDB taxonomy): domain Bacteria; phylum Bacillota; class Clostridia; order Lachnospirales; family Lachnospiraceae; genus 1XD8-76. Next base: position 3,677 of record CAJUDM010000007.1, on the reverse strand, counting down.
CAGACTGAGCGGGCAGGGCATCTATGCCGTCGCGTGTCCGCTGGAGTTATATGGAAGGAATGTGCCGTATGAAAGCACCGAGTGGGTGCTGTTGGGCCTAAATACGGAAAAAGAGCTGTTTGGCATGAGCCGTCAGCTCTATTTCTGGATGGTTATTGCTGTTTTCATCGGTCTTGCGTTCGGTGTATTCGGCATCTATATCCTGGTGCGGCATTTGACCAGACCGGTCCAACAGTTGATGCAGTGTATCATGGAGGGAAGCGCCGGACTGCAGAAGTTCAGACTTTCCAATATTCTGGAGATCGATGCCCTCTATGATGTCGTAAGCGATCTGACAAAGCAGCAGAAGAAAGCTGAAAACATTCTTCTGGAGGAAAAGGAACGCTATAAGGTGGCGCTCGAATCTTCCAAAGATATCTTTTTTTCCTATGATCTGCAAAATCAGATCCTGGATCTTGTCAACCATAAGACTATGAGCGGACAATGGAAATCTCCCAGATACGGGAACGGTTTCATCAATCCGGAATATATTTATGAGGAGGATCAGGAAAGAGCGATGGCGGCCCTGCAGCAGGATTCCGATAATCCGTATGCGGAATTCAGGATACGCTGGCCCGAGGAATCAGAATTCAACTGGGTGGCTCTTTCCGGCAAGACAGTATATGATACTGACGGACAGCGGTGGAAGTTAGTGGGAAGTATCCGTAATATCCAGGAACAGAAGGAGAGAGAAGCGGAACAGATCAGAAAAAATATGATAGACGGTGTTACGGGGCTCTATGTATACAGCGTTGGCATGGAACTTTTATCCCAGGCGCGCAGGAAACAGCCCCGCGGGGTAATGGCTGATCTGATCCTGCACAATCTGAGATATGTCAATGAAAAAAACGGTATTGTGTTTGGCGATATGATACTGGAGAATGTCGGCGGGATGATTCAGGAAAAGTGCCGGATGGTGACCGGGGAGACGAGCTGTTCCGCCATTGCGCTGCGGCTGAATCAGGAAGAATTTGTTCTGTGGCTGGAGGGAGTATCCAGGGAGGATGCCGCCCGCCATATAAAAGACCTGTTGGATCATATTACTGCTGATTGTGATGAGGAGATTTTTCACGTACATCTGTGTGCAGGCTTATGCTATGGGAAGGAGGAACAGTCTTCGGAAGAACTGATCCGCAGGGCGAAGCTGGCAGGAAATCTCGCCATTCCCATCGCCGGACAGCAGCTTCTTTTTTACAAAGAACTTCCGGCAGACGCCCATGCATCCCTGCCGGCGCTGAAGGGCCAGGAAGTCAACAGCCTGGGTTATGACAAGAATACGAGCCTTGTCTCCGTGGCTTTAAATCTCTTTGGAAAGGGTTCTGATTTCCCGGCGCAGATGATGCTGATGCTTCAAAAGATCGGGCGTTCTTACCAGGCGAGCGATGTGCTGGTTTCCATACTGCGCCCTGATTTCAATTCCAATTATCTGAATTATCAGTGGCACAGAGATCGTGAGAAGACGGCTGAGACCGTAAGAAAATATACGGACTCGGAAAAAAGAGAGTTTTATGAGTGGCTCGGCAGGGCGGAGGTGCGCGGCTTTTCAGAGGAGGACAGCACACGGAAAGCGCTGCAAAACCTTTTGAGCATTAGATCGGGAAGCCGGGGAATCCTTCTTCCCATGTACGACAGCGGATGTTATATGGGAAATATCTGTATTCTCGGAGTCGATTCTTCTCTTTTGGACAATCAGGGAGAATATCAGAATCTGGCGGAACTTGGAAGGGTGATCCAGAGTCAGCTCAATCAGCAGCAGCATGATATTGCCAGCAGGGCAAAGTCGGAATTTCTATCCAGGATGAGCCATGAGATCCGTACGCCCATGAACGGTATTATCGGCATGACGGCGATCGCTCTGCAGCAGGGACAGACTCCTGAGAGGATCATGGATTGTCTGCAGAAGATCCAGTCTTCCTCGGATTATCTGCTGGGGTTGATCAATGATATACTTGATATGTCCAAGATCGAGAGCGGCAAGATGAAGCTGGAGCCTGTTAATTTTAACATGGATGATATGCTGGACACGATCCGTGAACTGATCCTGACACAGGCTTCCTCCAGGGGTGTCCGTTTTATTCAGGATATTGAACTGAGGCATCGCTGGTTTTATGCAGACAGAATGCGTATCAGCCAGGTATTGATCAATCTGCTAGGCAATGCGGTGAAATTCACGCAGGAGGGCGGAAGTATTACGCTCACTGTGAGAGAAGCCTCTGTCACAGAGGAAGGAATCTCTCTCTATTTTGCAGTGAGGGATACGGGGATCGGCATCGCGAAAGAGGAGCAGGAGAGGGTATTCCGCTCCTTTGAGCAGGCGGCAAACAGAGATCCGTCCAAACAGCAGGGTACCGGTCTTGGGCTGTCCATCAGCAGCCGCCTGGTTCAGATGATGGGAAGCAGTATTCGTCTGGATAGTGAACCGGGTAAAGGAAGTACCTTCAGCTTTACCATTTCTCTGATTCCCGGAGAGAGTGAGGAAGCAGGGGAGGAGAGGAAGGAGATTTCTTTTGAGGGCTGTCATATTCTGGTGGTGGAGGACAATGAACTGAATGCTGAGATTGCCCAGTGCCTGTTGGAGGAGAAGGGCTTTGAAGTGGACTGCGTATATGATGGTTCCCAGGCGGTGGAACGCATCCGCACTACGCCTCCCGGAACCTATGATGTGATCTTGATGGATATCATGATGCCGGTCATGGACGGCCTGGAGGCAGCCCGCACTATTCGGGGTATGGAGAGGGAGGACTGCCAAACGATACCAATCATTGCCATGTCAGCGAATGCTTTTGATGATGACATGAAAAAGTCTGTGAAGTGCGGTATGAACGGACATCTCTCCAAACCTGTCGAAGTAGATAAATTATATGAGACGCTGCATGCAGTGATCCGCAGGGAATCAGACTGAGCAATGAAGAAATTTCTGTTGGAAGCAGTGAAGAAGAAAACACAGTGTGATGCCTGTGGCTGTGCAACATAAAACATTTTTTCTGACACATATCATGTAAGAAATCGAAAGAAAGCTATAATAGAAGATCACAATATGTGTGAAGTGGAGGAAAAAGTGATGAAAACAAACGGGATGAAAAGAACCATGGGAGTTGTGGCAATACTTTGCTGTCTGACAGGTTTGACAGCCTGCGCCATAAAGCGAGATGAGGCGGTGGCAGAACCGGAGACGGCAGTTTTGGCGGAGGCGGAAAGCGAAAGTATGGCGGCAGAAAATGAGGTGTCAGAGGAAGAGGAGCCAGGTAAACAGAAACCGGATGAACAGGGGGAGGCGACACCGGGAGACAGGATTCCGATGGTGATGGTAGATGGCACGATCTATGTTGACACGGGAAGAGAGAGCACTGTCACCGCCCGCTGCGGCACCATGGACGGGGAGATCACTTCGTCTGTGGACGCCTCCGAGATACCTTCCGAGGAGGGGCAGTCAAACTTCGGGAGCGGATTCGGATATCAGTATGGAGTGGGAGACACGATCGAAGTATATATGAATGAGAAGTGGTGGGTGTTTGAGGCTAAGGACAGATGATATCCGACCCATGTCCCCTGGCGCTCGGCATCATTCGCTGAATGACATGGGTGGCTGAACTGATATGTAATGACTTTTGTCAATAGGTAAATTGAGTCACCACAAA
>CAJUDM010000006.1 GCA_910584915.1 uncultured Lachnospiraceae bacterium | reverse complement strand
AGGTGCTTTCCTATTTCTTTCTTTTCTCTTTTCCTACAAAAACTTTACCCTAGCGTATCAGTTCAAGCATCGATAATTTAAGTATGCCAGACGGCGTATCACCAAGGCATGAAAGTCGATTGCTCCGCGCCTTTGGTGCTCCCGCAATCGCTGCCTGTATTCGTATTCCTGGCTATCGCCCTGCATACTCATACAGGCTTGCCCGTCCGATGTCTATATGGCTGTGCGCATACATGCGCCCATCCACATAGCCGCCGGACGGGACTTTCATAATAAAATATACTAAGAACATTTGCCGACTCGCCGAAGGAGTGGTATACTATGGTGTGGAAGGAAGGTGATGGAATGGATGTCGGTCAGATCATCATGGTTATCGGTTTTACCGGCGCTACCTGCCTCCTGATCCAGATCGTAAATCTGATTTTCAGGCGGCTGGAGAGAAAAAACAATGCGGCGCATCTTCGGTTCTCCCGGAGCATTATCAAGGTTATCATTATCGTGCTTACGATCTATGCTCTTGCGCAGCAGTTTGAAGTGACAAAGGATATGAGTACGGCTCTTTTGCAGAGCGGCTCGCTGATGATCGCGGTGGCTACTTTTGCGGCTCAGCAGGCGCTCTCCAATGTGATCAGCGGTTTTATTCTGGCATTTTCCAAACCTTATAATGTCAATGACAAGATCAGAGTCTCCCAGGGAAACAGTGTGATCGCGGAGGGCATTGTAACGGATATCACACTGCGCCATACGATCATCAACCAGTACAACGATGAGAGCTGCATCGTGCCGAATTCCGTGATGGATTCCGCCGTGATCACCAACACAAATTACACGGAGAACATCGGAAACTTTATGGAGATCACAGTGGGGTACGATTCGGATATCGATAAGGCTATGGAACTGATGAAGCAGATCTGCATAGAGAATGAACTGACGCTCAATACGGCGGAGAACAAGGTGTTTGTAAAGGGATATTCGGCGGACGGCGTTATCCTCAAAACGACAGTGTGGACCAGAAACTTGAATGACAGTTTCCAGGCGTGCAGTGAGATCAGGCTGGCGCTTGTACAGCAGTACTTAAAGAATGATATTGAGATACCTTATCAGACGGTTACGGTGAAATCTTAGGGGTATCGTGAAACGAACGATTTTGTAAAAAAATATCAACAGGGTAACGGCAGAAAGATTTTAAGAGGTTTTAGAATGGAAGAGGGAAAAGAGTTAGCGAAGGAAATTTCACAGGCTGTGGTCGGGAGGCTTCCGCGGTATTTTCGGTATCTGGGGGAGTTGAAGGATGAGGGGGTCACCAGAATTTCATCCAGGGAACTCAGCGATATCATGCGTGTGACGGCATCCCAGATCAGGCAGGATCTGAACCAGTTCGGGGGGTTCGGACAGCAGGGATATGGTTATAATGTAGAGTATCTGTATGCGGAGATCGGGAAAATACTGGGACTTGACAAGACGCATCAACTGATCATAGTAGGGGCTGGAAATCTTGGGCAGGCTCTGGCAAACTATATGAACTTTCAGCGGCGCGGATTTTTGTTCAAGGGGATCTTTGACAATAATCCGGCGCTCTATGGCAAAAGGATCATGAATATGGAAGTGCAGCCGATGGAAAATATGGAGCGCTTTGTGAAGGAAAACGATATCGATATCGCTGTGCTGACAATCCCCAAGACATGTGCCGTGGAAGTGGCTGAAAACCTTGTGAGTTGCGGCATTCGTGCGATCTGGAATTTTGCCCACTGCGATCTGAATGTGCCGCCGCATATTCTGGTGGAGAATGTACATCTATCCGAAAGCCTGATGAAGTTATCATTTCTGTTGAAAAATGACGGGATGTCATAATCTTGTTTAATATATCGGGAAAAGAGGAATCATTATGTCGAGAACAGAAGAAATCTATAAACCGGCGTTGGCAAAAATGAATCTGCCGATACTGACATTGGATCATAACTGGCACAAGTTATTTACACAGACGAATGAGACGCCGGAAATCAGAAAACTGGAGAAAAAGCTAAATGACCTTTTGAAGGAACAGGGAAAGTTCAATACGGATCAGAAAAAGCTGAAGGCATTAAAGAGAAAGCTGATGGATGAGATCATAAAGCTGGCGGACCATTACGACGGGAAGCGTGACGAGGCGATCGAGAGGGAGATGGACCGCCACAGGAGGCTTGTGGAAGAGTGCAGCGGACGGCTGGAAAACCTGCAGGACGACGCAAAGGATCTTCTGGACGAGATAGATGAGACAAATTATCAGTTGATGCTGAGGACCATGGAACTTTGTTACAAGCGTCTGGAGGAGAACCGGAAAGAGATCGAGTACTATGATGACTGGATCAAAAAAACCAGAGAGGAACTGCGGCAGAACATGATCCTCAAGGAAGAGCGAGAGACGAGCACTTATGAACTGTATACCTATATGCACAATATTTTCGGCAGGGACGTCATCGATATTTTTGACATGCACTATCATCCCGAGGAGTACCGCCCCAAACGCAAAGAAGATGGGTATATAGAATAGACCGAGCTGAAAGCGAGGGATACGAACAAAAAGCGAAGCGTTTGTGAGTTGGAATGGACCGAGCTGAAAGCGAGGGATAGGAACAAAAAGCGAAGCGTTTGTGAGTTGGAACGGACCGAGCTGAAAGCGAGGGATAGGAACAAAAAGCGAAGCGTTTGTGAGTTAGAATGGACCGAACTGGAATAAATTATGTTATTTAATTCGTATATATTTATCTTTTTATTTCTGCCGGCTGTGCTAGCAGGCTATTATTTTCTGAACAGCATAAAAAAGTATACCGCTGCGCAGGTTCTTGTGATCGGTATGTCCTGCTGGTTTTATGCCTATTTCAATCTTTCCTACCTGCTTCTTCTGGGGTTGAGCGTTGTCCTGAACTATTTTTTTCACTGTCAGATATGCCGGGGGAGGAAGAGAGTTTATATCATCGCAGGGGTTACTTTTAACCTGCTGTTGTTGTGCTATTTCAAATATTTTGACTTTTTCGCAGAAAATATCAACGCAGTTTTCGGTACATCCTTTCTGCTCAGGAATATCGTACTGCCTCTTGGCATCAGCTTTTTTACCTTCCAGCAGATATCCTTTCTGGCGGATACCTATAAGGGGGAGGCGGCAAGGTGCGGCTTTATCGAGTATACGCTGTTTGTCGTGTTTTTTCCGCAGTTGATCGCGGGCCCCATTGTGACCCACGGGGAGATGATGGCGCAGTTTCGCGCGCCGGAGAGAAAAATGCCGGATGGGGATCTGTTCGCGAAAGGGATCCTGCTCTTTACGCTGGGGCTGGCGAAGAAGGTGATTCTGGCGGATACGCTGGGGCAGGTGGTGGACTGGGGATATGGCGCCATAGGAGTGCTGGATTCCACAAATGCGATCATCATCTCTGTGCTGTATACGTTTCAGCTCTATTTTGATTTTTCCGGTTACTGTGATATGGCAAAGGGGATCGGCTGTATGCTGCATATCGAGTTGCCGGTAAATTTTAATTCGCCCTATCAGTCGGCGGGGATCATTGAATTCTGGAAGAGATGGCATATCACGCTGGGGAGGTTTTTCACAAAATATGTGTATATTCCGCTTGGCGGGAACCGGCACGGGAAGTTTAAAACCTGCAGAAACAGTTTTATCGTGTTCTTTCTGAGCGGGCTCTGGCACGGGGCGAACTGGACTTTTGTGCTCTGGGGCGTGATGCATGGCGTCGGTTATATTCTGGACTATCTCGGAAGGCCTTTCTTTAAAAAACTGCCCCGCCCGGTGATGGTATTTCTGACGTTTTGTTTTGTGGATCTGGCGTTTGTGGCGTTCAGGGCGCCGGACCTTGGGGCGATGTGCGAGATGTACAGACAGATATTCACCGGGGGATTCGGGCTTCCGATGGCGGAGATCGCGGTATTTTTTAAGGGAAACCTGTGGAATTATCTGTTCCAGGTGGTGCCCTGTGGTTCGGTATTTATTGTGGAGTATCTGCCCTGGGTGCTGTTTATGTGCCTTGCTTTTTATCTGGCGTTCATCGGGAAAAACGCGGCAGAGAGGGCGGAGCGGAGCAGGTTTGGCATTCCCGGAGCGATGGGGACTGCGGTATTGTTTTTATACTGTGTAATTTCGCTGGCGGGTGTCAGCTCTTTCCTGTATTTTAATTTTTAGATTTTGTGATACCGTTTTCTTATCGATATTTGGGAGAATGAAAGAAAGATAGATAGGGAAGTAAGTCATGAAGAATGATAAAAAGAGATGGCTGGCGGTTTTCGGCGCGTTCTCCGGCGTCTGCCTTGCGGCGATAGCGGCGTTGGTCATTTATGTAGATCCGTTTTTTCAATATCATAAGCCTCTGCCGGGTTTTCCGTATGTGCTGGACAATCAGCTTACGCAGAATCCGGGCATTGCGAAGAATATGGACTATGACAGCATTATCCTCGGCTCCTCGATGGTGGTGCAGTTTAATACGCAGTGGTTTGAAGATATATTGGGGCTTCAGACGATGAAGCTGCCCTACAACGCGGCGCACGCGAAGGATCAGGACCGGATCTTGAGCGTGGTGGAGGCGCACCATGAGATGCCGGAGGCTGTATTTTTGGGGATCGATCTTCTGCCCTACACAAACGGGACGGATGTGGACGCTTATCCTGTCCCTGAGATATACTATGACAATAATATTTTTAACGATGTGGAATACTGGTGGAACAGGGATGTGCTGCTCGATTATATCATAGCGCCTTTGGCGGGCAAGGATGAGGCGGACGATTTCCACATTATCTATGGAAAGAATTACTACGGGGAATACTATAACGCGGAATATGTCCTGAGCAATTATGTGCCGGAGGAGAAGGCGGAGGAGTTTGTGCCGGAGGACGCCTATGTGGAGGCGGCGACGGCAAACATGGAGGAGCATATCCTGCCCCATATCAGGAACAATCCCGATACGGAGTTTTTCGTGTTTTTTCCGCCCTACAGCATCCTGTTCTGGTATGACTGCCTGCAGGATAATGAGGTGGACGCGCGCCTTATGGAGTATGAGGTGATCATGGAGTCCCTGTTTTCCTGTGATAACGTGCGGGTGTTCTTCTTCCAGAACGATCCTGAACTGATCTGTAATCTGGATCGGTATATAGATTATACCCATTATGACAGGGAGGTGAACCTCTATATGACCGAGTGCTTTGCCAGTGGAGAAAAGGAAGTGACGGCGGAGACTTACCAAGTGGAATTGGATGAGTTGAGGGATGTGGTCAATCAGTTTGACTTTAGTGTCTGGGGGTTATAGGCGCCGGCAGGCAGGGAGAGAAGTTATCTGAGCAGGCGCTGGCAATGCGTATTCTCCTGTGTGTGGAGGAGGTTTTTGTATGGTGGATCTGTCCAACTTTGAGGTGGGTCGTAGAGCCCTGTTTGATGTATCTATAGTCCAGAACGAGATCGGAGGCGGAAAGACAGGAATAGAGCAGTTGGAATGTCTAAAGTACTATCCTGATGCCAGATCCCTGATGGTATCCGGGCTGAATCAGGAATCCTTCGAGTATTTGATCGAACAATTTGGCGATCAATTTGAAGCGATCTCTTTCTGGAAAAATAAGATGATCAGTGATTTGTCTCCGCTGAGCGATTTAAACAATATAAAATATATCCATTTTTTCTTTAATCAAAGGGCTGTGGATTTGTGGGATATGAGCCACAATGAGAATCTGGAAGGGCTGGCAGTCTATGATTTTTCCAGACTGCATACCATAGAAAAAGTTGCTTCCGCACCGCACCTTGACTATTTTGCTGTAGGAAATCGTGCCTGGTCCAGGATGGAAATAGAAAGCCTGAAACCGTTGGCATGCAGCAGTATCACGCATTTTGCCTGGTATGGAAATAAAGTTCTGGACAAGGATTATCTGTGCCTTTTGGGGAGCCGTATCACGGAACTTGATATGAATATTGCACAGTTCAAAATGGACGAACTTGCAAGGCTGGTGGCAGGGATTCCCGGTTTAAAGGGATCGGCGGCAATACCTTACTGGAAAGGCTCTGTCACAGAGGGGGATAAGAGGACGACTTACTATTTTCTCTGCAAGGGAAAAAAGCGTCTGATCAAGGGGAAAGATGATGAAAAGTTAGAGAGATATCTGGCGGAATTCGATCAACTGGTTGAAACATACAGGGCTGAGTTACAGGAGGCATGAAAGGGAAAGGTTTTGGTGTAACAGTGGAATATATAGTGAGCGCTGAGGAAATGCAGCGGGCTGATGCAAATACGATAGATCATTACGGGATACCGCAGCTTGTGTTGATGGAGCGGGCGGCGCTGGCGGCAAAGGAGCTCATCGGACGAAGGTGGCAGGGGATTTATGCGGAAGGCTCCCGGGTTCTGATTGCCTGCGGGAATGGCAACAACGGCGGGGACGGCGCGGCGCTGGCACGCCTTCTTTTTCTGTCGGGCTGTGATGTGACGGTGCTTGTCAGCGGCGGGAGGGAAAAGTATTCTTCTGCGCTGCGGACACAGATGGAGATATTGGAGCGGTATCGTACTTGCCGGGGAGAAAAAGGCGGCGCGGATGGGCAGATTCCGGATGATTCTTTTTGTGCGCAGGCGGCGGATGGAAAGAGAACGAAACACAATACCGGTAAGTGGGATGGATCAGCGTTGACGGTCATAACGGACGATGATTGGAAGCGTGGGAGAGCGCAGAAAAAAGGGCAGGAAAAAGAGCGGGAGAGAGAAGAAGGCGGCAGAGCGTACGATCTGGTGGTGGACGCCCTGTTCGGCATCGGTTTATCCAGGCAGATCACCGGGAACTATCAGGAGAAGATAGAATGGCTGAACGGGCTCGGCGGGAAGAAGGCGGCGCTCGATATTCCCTCGGGTGTCTCGGCGCAGGACGGCAGCGTGCTCGGCTGTGCGTTCCGGGCGGATCTCACCGTGACATTCGGCTTTCTGAAAAGAGGGATGCTGCTCTATCCGGGCAGGGAAATCTGCGGCGAAACGATCGTCGCGGATATCGGGATCACAGAAGAAAGCTTTCTGGGAAGATATCCCGCCGGGATCACGATCGGCAGGGCGGCATCAGACGGCAGAGTGATGTCACGCGGTATGGGGATTGCCGGGGAAGACAGTCTCCGATTGCTTGTAAAGCGCACACAGAACAGCCATAAGGGAACCTACGGAAAGGTCCTTCTCTTTGCGGGAAGCGCCGGAGCGCCGGGAGCGGCGCTGCTGGCGGGGGAGGCGGTGTTTAGAAGCGGAGCCGGCATGTTACAGATGGTTTCGCCGCCGGAAAACCGTGAACTGGTGATATCCTGGCTGCCGGAGGCAATGTACCGGGCGCTTGATGAAAATACGGACTGGGAGAAACTGCTCGGCTGGTGCGATGCGGTTGTCGTTGGCCCTGGTATCGGTCAGGGGGATATCGCGGAGGCAAGCCTTGAAAAAATACTGACACTCGTGTCAGAAAAGGATCTTTGCAAACCGATTGTCCTGGACGCGGACGGGCTGAACCTGCTGGCGGCATCGGAGAGGCTCTCTGAACTTGCAAAAAAATATACCGGGCAGGGAGGCATAGTGATCATGACGCCCCATATGGCGGAGTTTGCCAGGCTTCTGCATTGCAGCGTGTCGGAGATGCAGAGGGAGAGGATGGAGAGATTGGAAAAGTACTGCCGGGAGACGGGCGCAATTTTAGTCAGCAAAGATGCGGCTACTGTGATCGGCTGCGCGGGAGAAAGTAAGAACTTTCAGTATTATATCAATCAGACCGGAAACAGCGGCATGGCAAGCGCCGGTTCCGGCGATGTGCTGTCCGGGATCATGGGCGCCCTGGCGGCGTTTACGGCGGTGCGCCTTCGCAAGGGCACAGAGGAAGCTGATAAAAAGGCGGCATATTTTCAGGCGGTCTGCCATGCCGTGTATCTGCATGGGCTGGCGGGAGATCTGGCTGCCGGAAAATATGGGGAGGCTTCGATGAAGGCGGGAGATATCGTTATGGCGCTGCCGGAGATGCTTGGGCAGCAAAATGGGAAAGATGCTGTTGGGGAGCGGCGAGAAGGGGCGGAATACTCATGAAGAGTCCGCGGATATCTGAACCGGAAAGAAAATCTGATCATAAAAACGAGGTAACAATATGAAATATATACCAGACAAATATAAACGCGTCTGCGCGGCGGTGGACTTGGACGCCGCTTTAAAAAATATGGAGCGTCTGCGGAAAAATCTTCTGCCGGAGACAAAGATGCTTGCGGTGATCAAGGCGAACGGCTACGGGCACGGGGCGGTGCAGATTGCAGGGAAGCTGGATCATCTTGACTATGTGTTCGGCTATGCGGTGGCGACTGTGGAGGAGGCGCTGGAGCTTCGGGAGGGCGGGCTGTGTAAACCGATCCTGATCCTGGGCTACACCTTTCCCGACTGCTATAAAAGATTGGTGGAAGAGGATATCCGTCCGACGGTATTTCGGATGGATATGGCAGAGCAACTGTCCGAGGAGGCGCTCAGGCAGGGAAGGCGGTTAAAGATCCACATAAAAGTGGATACGGGGATGTCCCGGATCGGCATCTTTCCGGATCAGGCGGGTTTTGACTTTGTAAAAACGGTATCAAAACTGCCGGGGCTTGAGATCGAAGGAATCTACACCCATTTTGCCCGGGCGGATGAAAGAGATAAGAAAAATGCGCTGGAACAGTTCCGGCGTTTTACGGGCTTTACGCAGAGGCTTGAGCGGGAGCTGTCTATGGATATACCGCTGAAACATTGTGCCAACAGCGCGGCGATCATGGAACTTCCCCAAACCCAGCTTTCCCTTGTGCGGGCGGGGATCGCCATGTACGGGCTCTGGCCTTCGGAGGAGATGGACAGGGAGAAGATGGAACTTTCTCCTGTGTTCAGCCTGTACAGCCACATCGTCTATATAAAAACAGTCCCGGCGGGCGTGGCGGTCAGTTACGGCGGTACTTATGTGACCGAAAAAAGGCGGCGGATCGCGACGATCCCGGTGGGATACGGGGACGGCTATCCGCGGGGATTATCGGGAAAGGGCGAGGTTTTGATCCGCGGAAAGAGAGCGCCCATCTTAGGGCGGGTATGTATGGATCAGTTTATGGTGGATGTGACCAAGATTCCGGAGGCGGCGGAAGGGGACCGGGTGACGCTGATCGGCAGAGACGGGGAGGAGCAGATCACGATGGAAGAGTTGGGAGCGCTGTCAGGACGGTTTAACTATGAGCTTGCCTGTGACCTGGGCAGCCGCATCCCGAGATTATATACCGGAGGCGAATGAGCGGAAATTGTGCGGGCGAGGAAACATAAAAACGATGAGAAGATGACACCGATGTCATTTAGTTAACGGTGCCGGACGCCGCGAGGAAAATAAAATTGGATCAGCAACAAATTTCACATTTCTGTGTATGAAATAAAAACCACGGGAAATACTGTAAATATCACCTGCAAAATCAGAATGCAGGAAAAAAATAAGAGGTGAGTACTGTGAAAAATAAATTTTTCACAGACAAATTTGTGCTGATGCCCCAATTTGCAGGTATTGGCAGCATGGAGGATTTCTATGAAACGCGGAGATATTTACTATGCCGACTTAAGGCCCGTGGTTGGTTCTGAACAGGGCGGCGTGAGACCGGTACTTATCGTGCAGAACGACACGGGAAACAGGCACAGCCCCACGGTTATCTGTGCGGCGATTACATCAAGACAGAACAAAGCGAAACTGCCCACTCATATAGAACTTCGGGCAGATCAGTACCAGATGGAGAAAAATTCGGTTATTTTACTGGAGCAGCTGAGGACGATAGATAAAATGAGGTTGAAGGACAGGGTGTGCCATCTCGATGACAAGATGATGCATCAGGTGAACCGCGCGCTGGCGATCAGCCTGGAACTGAACAGGACGCCGGCTGTGGGATGAATGGCTGCGGGCCTGGCAAAACTTTAAAAACGTGTAAGGGTGCTTGCCATTACACGTTTTTTTCATGCCATTGCTTATGCATAATGCCCAAAAATTCCTCATGAAAAAAGTGTGAAATCGATAAAGTTATATCTATAGATTGACAGGAGTCCTGATACGTCATACTATAGATGTATAAATAAAAACGTTTTCATTAAAGGTACAGAAACGTGCGGGAATTTCGGAGCGGGTGGATTTTGCCTGTCATGCGCAAAATACATGCGCAGAAATGGAGAGGAATATGAGAGGAAAATAGTGTATGGGAGCGGTCACAGGAACTGTATTTGATATCAAACAGCTGGCGGTATTCGACGGTCCGGGGATCCGCACCACAGTCTTTTTGAAGGGATGCCCGCTCAGATGTGCCTGGTGCCACAATCCGGAGGGGCTTACCGCACAGAAGCAGCTTATGGTGAGTGTGGGCAGCTGCCTGCAGTGCGGAGAGTGTAAGAGAGCCTGTCCGGGAGGAGACAGCTGTACGGCATGCGGCAGCTGCATCCTTGCGTGTCCGCTGCATCTGAGAAAGATATGCGGCGTGGACTATACAGACGAGGCGCTTGCGGAAAAGCTGCTGCGGAACAGGGATATTCTGGAGAAGAACGGCGGAGGGATCACCTTCTCCGGCGGGGAACCGACCATGCAGCCCCTGTTTCTTCTGGCGGTGCTCCGGCGGCTGAGAGGAATACACCGCGCGATAGAGACCTGCGGATACTGTGAGTCCGAAATGTTCAAAGCGATCCTGAGCGAACTGGACTATGTCCTGATGGATATCAAGCTGGCTGACTCTGTGGCGCATAAAAAATGGACAGGTAAGGATAATGGGCTCATTCTGCAGAATCTTGAGATACTGAAAGAGAGCGGCATTCCGTTTACAGTCAGAATTCCCGTAATTCCGGGAGTGAATGATTCAGACAGGAATTTTGAGGATACCGCCGGGCTGCTGGCGGGGACGCGGTCTCTGGAAAAGGTAGAACTGCTTCCGTACCACAGGACGGCAGGGGCGAAATACAGTATGGTCGGGAGAGAATACCGGCCGGCGTTTCCGAAAGATAGGGAGCCGTATATCAACACTGGGATCTTTGAGAGATACGGCATAAGCGCCGGGACGATCTGATCCTATCTGATCGGCAGGGGACTGCTGCCGGGAGGAGACAGCCGCCAATATATCAAAGCCACCCAAAGGCTGGCTTTAAGCACAGCTATCTGGCTTGTTGTACACGGAAATAAATACAGCTGCCGCGGAAACGGCGGTCTGCTTGAGAAGGAGGAACCGGGATGACACCGAAGATCAAAAATATGCTGGATTACTATGTGGTAAGAAAGGAACATCATAAGTTTCGCCAGGCGCCGAAAGATGCGTACCGTTATGCAGGTATCTATGCCGAGAAGGGGCTTGGAGATCTGGAGCGCAGCGTATGCCGGCTGCGGGATGTGCTCTCGGAGGAGACGCCGGTGGTGATGCCGGGGGAATCCATCGCTTTTCTGCGCACGGTTGTCACACTGCCGGAGATCTTTACGGAAGAAGAATTTTCCGCCATATCGAAGGAACACTATATTCATGAGCAGGGAAAAGTTTGCAATATCAGTCCGGATTACAGAAAACTTCTCACCACCGGTACAGAGGAGAAAAAGAAACAGATCTTAGAAAGGATGCATGATTTTGAGGCGGCGGGAGAGAGAGAGAAAGCCGCCTGCGGGAAAGCCATGTATGACACGCTCTGCATCATGGAGGATTTCGCCGACAGATACCGGAAGGAAGCGGAGACGGCGGGAAATGCGGAAGCGGCTGAATTATTGCGGCGCGTCCCGCGGGAGAGGCCGCAGTCGTTTCAGGAAGCCCTGCAGTTTTTGCGGATCATACATTACTGCCTCTGGTGCAGCTTTCAGTATCACAATACGCTCGGAAGGTTTGATCAGTATATGTATCCTTTTTTTGAGGAGGATATCAGAGCCGGAAAACTGTCAAAAGAGGAGGCGCTTGAACTTCTGGAAGAGTTTTTTATATGCCTGAACAAGGACAGTGATCTGTACACCGGTATGCAGCAGGGCGATAACGGGCAGAGCATGGTGCTCGGCGGCATGAATCCGGACGGGACAGAAAGCTATAATGAATTGTCGGACTTGTGCATGCAGGCGAGTCTGGAACTGAAGCTGATCGATCCGAAGATCAATCTGAGAGTCAATAAAAAAACACCGCTGTCACTGTATGTGAGAGGCACGGAACTGACAAAGGAGGGGCTTGGATTCCCGCAGTATTCCAACGATGATATCGTGATCGAGGCTTTGAAAAACTGGGGATATGAGGAAAAGGATGCATACGGCTATGCGGTGGCGGCATGCTGGGAATTCATTATACCGGGCTGCGGGATGGATATCCCCAATCTCAACGGACTCTCCTTTCCCGCCTGCGTGATGGAGGCTGTGGATAAACTGGAGGAGATGGAAAATTTTGAAGCGCTGATGGAGGATGTCAGGCGGGTGATCTTTGTACAGGCAAAAGCCCTCAGGGAGGGAGTGCATGATATTTATATGGAACCCGCTCCGTTTATGAGCGTGCTGATGGACGGCTGTGTGGAAAACGGCACGGATATCAGCATGGGCAACAAGTATAATAATTTCGGCTTCCACGGCACGGGAATCGCTACAGCGGTGGATTCCCTGGCGGCTGTCAGAAAATATGTGTTTGAGGAAAAGACGATCACAAAGACGGAACTTTTAGAGGCGCTTCGGACGAACTTCGAGGGCAGGGAGCGGATGGCAAATATGCTTCGGTATGAGGGACCCAAAATGGGAAATGACGACGATGAGACAGATGAGATCGCCGTGAGGCTTCTCGGCTGGTTCGCGGATTCCATGGAAGGGCATGTGAACGAGCGGGGAGGCGGATACCGGGCGGGAACAGGTTCCGCTATGTACTATATCTGGCAGTCAAAGGATATGCCTGCCACACCGGACGGCAGAAAAGCGGGGGAGGAATTTGCCGCCAACTACAGCCCGAGCCTTTTCACAAGGCTTGAGGGACCGTTTTCCATTATCAGGTCTTTCGCGAAACCGGATCTCGCCAGGGTGGCAAACGGCGGCCCGCTGACCATCGAACTGACAGACAGCATGTTCCGCAATGCGGAGAGCACGGAGAAGACGGCGCAGTTTGTAAAAACGTTCATCGACCTTGGAGGCCATCAGATGCAGATCAATGCCGTAAACCGGGAAAAACTGTTGGACGCGAAAAAGCATCCGGAGAAATATAAGAACCTGATCGTGCGTGTCTGGGGCTGGAGCGGATATTTTGTGGAACTGGATGAGTGCTATCAGGACCATATCATCAAACGGATGGAACTCGCGTGCTGACCGGCCTGCCGGACATATATGGCGCGATGCTTTTTACACAGCGGGTCTGGCAGCCGGCCAGCGCTTCGCTGTATGACCGGCTTGTCGGTGCCGAAACTTCGGATGTACAGGACTGTACGGCAAAAGGTGCGTTTGCGGTACAGTCCGATATGAAAGATACTGTACAATATGCACAAAAATATAATATGAAAAACGTGTGAAAACAACAAACATGTATAAAAACATTGACAGGATATAAAATCTGGTGTAAGATAAATGCATACAATAAAAACGTTTTCATTAAATATGATCAATACGCCGATATACGGCATCATTTTTTGCTATCAATAAAAACGTTTTCATTAAAGGGGAATGAGGAATGCGGATTATCAATTTAAAGTGTGACGGAATAAAAGAGCCGCTGCAGGTATCACCCGAGAAGCTGTGTTTCGGATGGAACCTGGAAAGCCGGAAAGAGGGGGATGGACAGAGCGCATACCGCCTGGTCGTCAAGCGGGGTGAAGAGATCCTGTGGGATACGGGAAAGGTGATATCGGACACCTGCCTGTATGTCCCTTACCGGGGGAAACAGCTTGAGGAATCCTCCCGCTATGAATGGCAGGTGAGCACCTGGGATATGGAGGACCGGGAGGCGGGGACTGCGGAATCTTTTTTTGAGACCGGGCTGACGCGCTGGAGCGGAGAATGGATCGGATATGATAAACCGGTGGACGGAAAAATATTTGATCCCCAGAAGCCGTTTTACTGCGCCGACGATTATGATAAGGGAGAGAATGACTATTTTCTGCCCCCCGCACCGTATCTGAGAAAAGAATTTACGGTTGATCAGGAGATAAAAGACGCGAAGATCTATATTTCGGCATTCGGCCTTGCGGATGTCAGGATCAATGGAAAGCAGGTTTCCGGGGAACGCTTTGTGCCGGGTATGTCGAACTATGCGGAGACTGTCTACAGCGCGGCATACCCTGTGACGGGGCTGCTGCGCAAGGGAAGAAATACGCTGTCCGCCATATTGGCGGACGGATGGTACGCCGGATATATCAGCTTAAATAATCGGGAATGGTACGGCAGCAAGCCGAGAGTTCTGGTGAATCTGAAGATTGTCGGAAAGGACGGGGACGATCTTACAATCGTGACAGACGGCACCTGGAAGGCATCCTACGGGGGCGTCAGAGAGGCTGATATTTTTGAGGGAGAGAAATTCGATGCGAATCTGGAACCCCTGGGATGGCGGGAAAACGGTTTTGACGACCGCGGATGGGACAGGGCGGAGACGGGGAGTGAGAACGATCTTGTGCCGGAACCTCATCCCGGCGTGGGGGTCACGGAGCATGGCAGAGTACAGCCTGCGGAAATGATCACTGTGGATGAGGATAGCAGAGCAGTGTCTGCCGAAATCAATTCTGCGGATGCGAAGAGCAGGACATTCTCAGACGGGGATCGGGGGATAAACCCTGGCGGAAAGAGAATACGGATCAGATTTGACCGGTACATATGCGGCGTACTGAATATAAAATTCAGGGGCACAAAGGGTACAAGGATCGTGATCAGGCATGCGGAGACGCTGAGTGAGGAGGGAGAACTCCATCTGAGAGGAAATCGATCGGCGCGCAATCAGGATGAGTATATTTTGCGCGGAGAGGGAGAAGAGGAATTTTCACCTCTGTTCACCTATCACGGGTTCCGATACGCGGAACTGACGGTGGAGGGGGAGGCGGAGATCGTAAAAGTGGAGGGCGTGCAGATCGGCACCAGGCTTTTACATACTACAAAGTTCCGCACGGACAGTGAGACGGTCAACCATATCTATGATATGGTACTCGCGACGGAGAAGGCTAACCTGTTTGAGGTGCCGACGGACTGTACGGCGAGGGACGAACGGCTGGGCTGGGGAGCCGAGGGAAACCATTTCCTGTTTGCCATGACATATATGAATGACCAGTATCGTATGATACGGAAATGGACGAAGGATATATGGGACGGGCAGAGGGAGGACGGGGCGCTGGAGGCGACGGCACCGACCATGATGATGAAGGATGTGGAAGGCTTTGTGGGAGATATCCAGTCAAACCACGGCGTCTACATGGTCTACGCCCTCTATAAAATGTACGGCGACACGGATGCCGTCAGGGAATATTTTCCGAAGATGCTCCGGTTTTTTGAATATCTCGACAGAAACAGCGACAGAAATATCCGTGCCGCGATCGGCTGCGACTGGCTGAGTATTCTGGAGGATACAGGATATTCCGATGAATTGCACGGGTACGGGGACAGCTGCCCGACGATCCTGGGGACTGCGCACTACGCATTTACGGTGAAGATGATGGCAAAGATGTGCGGGGCACTGGGAGAGCGGGAATACCAAGAGAAGTTTGAAAGCCTGCACAGGGATATCATAAATGTGTTGCGGAAACACTATATACAGAGGGATGGAAGCCTGCGTTACAAAAAGCAGGGAGATTATCTGATCGCGCTGGCGTGCGGTATGTTCACGCCGCAGGAAGAGAAGGAGGCGCTTGCTTTTCTGGAACGGAAGATGACAGAAAAAGGGTATGTCCGCTGGTTCGGCGGCACGGCTGTCACACCGTATATGCCCGGTACCTTGAAACGGCTCGGGAAGACAGCGCTTGTAAACCGCTTCTTTACTTCCGAGAGTTATCCAAGCATCGGTTATATGTACAAAATGGGATATGACACGATCTGGGAGCGATGGGACGGCGTCAGGGAGGATGGCAGGCTTCATCCGCAGGCGATGAATGCGATGTGCCACGAAGGATACGCCGTGGTCGGAGCCTATCTGGTATCCGGGCTTGCGGGAATCGATACGCTCTCGGGCGGGTTCAAAAAGATCCTGATATATCCAGGGGTGTCGGAGGAGATCAGGGAGTGCAGCTGCAGCTATGAGAGCGTGTACGGAGAGATCACTGCAGACTGGAAGTGGAGCGGGGAGACATTTGATATAACGTTTCAGATACCCTGCAATACGACCGCAAGGATCATCCTGCCCTGCACGGAGAAAGGAAGCCTTGAGGTGCTTCAGGGAACTGTGGGGGAGGTCTCTTACAGCGAAGGGGAGGTAAGCGCGAAGGCGGTATCCGGGAGATACAGGCTTCGGACGAAATTCACGGGATCGGTCTCCGGATCGTGAGATGGAACGAGAAGTATGCGTCCGGGAATATGCCGGCTGCCAAGGCAGCCTGTATCAGGGCGGAAAATGAGACCGTATGATGTTTTACAACTCAATACCGATCAATAAGGTCACAGGGCAAAAATGCCATGACAAATACATTTTCATATTTTCAAAGGAGGAAGAAAATGAAACGAAAAATGTTAGCAGCTTTATTATGTATGTCTATGACAGCAGTTATGCTGGCTGGATGCGGCTCCGCCGGACAGGAAGCGGACAAGCCTGCTGAGGAGGCAGCGGCAGAGGAAACGCCTGCAGCAGAAGAGGCTCCGGCGGCGGAAGAGGAAGCACCCGCAGCGGAGGAGGCTCCGGCAGCGGAAGGGGCAGCCTACAACATCGGCTACTGCAATCAGCAGATGAAAGAGGATTTCTTTATCACAGTGGAGAGCGCGATCTACACGGCGGCAATGAATGCCGGACATGAGTACAATCTGGCGATCACGGACCGTGACTCCACAAAGATGGTGACAAGCATCGAGACGCTTGTGACAAAGGGCGCGGATATCATCGTTGACTTTAACTGTCTGCCGGAACAGGGCGCGGCGACAGGGGAGAAACTTGCAGCAGAGGGGATTCCGATGCTGTCCATCGACTCCGATTACGGTGAGGGTGTTTATTTCTTTGGTGTGAACAACTATGACGCTGGCACACAGCTCGGCAAATCTCTGGAAGCCTTTGTGGATGACAGGTTTGCAGGAGAGGTTGATTTCGTTGTAGCACTCTGGGATTCCCAGGCGGGTGATGTAGTAAAGATGCGCTGCGAGGGAGCAACCGATGAGATTCAGGAAAAATATGGACTGAGCGATGACCAGGTCGTATGGCTTGACTCCATGGCGGATGACACCAAGACACAGTCCATGACAAGAGACTGGCTCGATGCGCATCCCGATGCAGAACATATCGTGTTCGTAGGGCAGAATGACGACAGAGGTTATGCGATCAACCAGGCTGTTATCGCGGCGGACAGAGTGGCAAACTGCCTGATCGGTTCCCACAATGCGGATCCCTCTTCCGTGGAGAATCTGCAGAAAAATATGGATGATCCGACAGCTACGGCATGGGTGACAACGATGGCCTACAACTCATTCTTATACGGCGAGCAGATCATCGCTTATGTGGAAGATATCATGGCAGGCGGCGCGGAAATGCAGCGTTACGCGGAGATCTCTCCCCTGACAACAGAAAATGTAGATGATTATATTGCAAAACGTGACGAAGTACAGGCGAACTTTATAGAGCACTGACACTTGTATGGAACTGACTGAATCTGCTATATACAGGACAGGCAGTGTCCCTCGGTTTTCGCAGTCTCTCCTGCACAGCTGTATCCGGCAGGACAGGCTGCAGGAAGCCGGAAAAACCGCGGCAGAGCGCTGTG
Organism: uncultured Lachnospiraceae bacterium; assembly: GCA_910584915.1. Classification (GTDB taxonomy): domain Bacteria; phylum Bacillota; class Clostridia; order Lachnospirales; family Lachnospiraceae; genus 1XD8-76. Next base: position 157,074 of record CAJUDM010000006.1, on the reverse strand, counting down.
CATATTTTAAGTACAGCACCCGCCCGCGGGACAAGGTACAGAGATTGTCTGTAACAGAATATGGGAAAGGTAAAAAGCATGGATAAAGTGTTGGAAATGAAGCAGATCTACAAAGCGTTTCCGGGTGTGGTCGCTGTCGACAAGGTGGATCTGACATTGTACCGGGGCGAGGTACTGGCTCTGATGGGAGAGAACGGCGCGGGAAAGTCAACGCTGATCAAGATCCTGTCCGGTATGTATACGCCGGACTCGGGTGAGATCATCATTGATGGCAAAAGCCACAGCAGCCTGACAACGAAGCAGTCGCTTGACGAGGGAGTCGCTGTGATCTATCAGGAGCTGAATTATCTGAATGATCTGTCGATCGCGGAGAATATACTGCTCGGACAGGTGCCGGTAAAAGGACCGCTTAAAAAAGTAGACTATGAAAAGATGTACGACAGCGTGCGGGACATTATGGAGGAAGTCGGACTGGGGCACAGGAAACCGACGGATATGGTGAGGATCCTCTCCGTGGCGGAAAAGCAGCTGATAGAGATTGCGAGAGCCTTTTCCCATCATGTGAAGATCCTTGTTATGGACGAGCCGACCTCTGCCCTGAACGAGACAGAGACGGAGAAATTATTTGAACTGATCTTTAAGATCCGGGAAAAAGGGATCGGTATTATCTACATATCTCACCGTATGGAGGAACTCTTCAAAGTCGCAAATCGGGTGGAGGTCATGCGCGACGGAAAATATGTGACTGACAGGCCCGTGTCGGAAATGACGACTGACGATGTGGTCGCCGCCATGGTAGGGCGCCAGGTGAAGGAGATGTATCCCGGGAGGGAATGCCGCATCGGGGAGACAGTATTTGAGGTGAAGAATCTGAAGACCGCCTTCTTAAAAGATCTTTCTTTCTATATCAAGGCGGGAGAAGTGGTGGGATTTTTCGGACTGATGGGCGCAGGGCGTTCAGAGACGGCAAGATGCCTGTTCGGCGCACAGAAACCGGACAGCATCGAGATCACAATGGAGGGCAGGCGGATAGAGAACGGCACGCCGAAAGAGGCTCTTTCACATGGACTCTCCTATGTGCCCGCCGAGAGAAAGACAGAGGGCTGCAATCTGGTCATGTCGGTGAAGGATAACATCACATTATCGGATCTGAAGGGGCTCACAAAGCACCGCCTTCTGGATCTGAAATATGAGAGGGAAGTCGCAAAGAAATGGGTGGATAAACTGAAAGTAAAAACCCCTGCGCTGGATACGCCGGCTGACAGTTTGAGCGGTGGTAATCAGCAGAAACTTGTCATTGCAAAATGTCTGAATACGGACCCGAAGTTTCTGATCCTGAACGAGCCCACAAGAGGGATCGATGTGGGCGCAAAAGTAGAGATTTACGATCTGATCAATGATATCTGCAGGGACGGCAGGGCGGTCATGATGATTTCCTCCGAACTGCCGGAGATCATGGCGATGAGCGACAGGATCTATGTTATGTGCGAGGGACGTATCACAGGAGAAGTGGAGAAAAAAGATTTTACACAGGAAAAGCTGATGAAATTGGCGATTGGCGAGGTGGACTGATATGAGTAGCGTGAAATTAAAAATTTCACGATCATGATTTGAGTGCCCGCTGAAGCGGGCGGATGGGAGTTAGAGTGAAAAATATATTTAAAAATGCAAGAGGCGAATTGAGTGCCTTTATCATGCTGGCCATTTTATGGATTATTTTCGGGGTGGGTTCCCCGTATTTTCTGACATTCAGGAATATCATGAATATCGGTTCCTATATGTCGATCATGGGAACATTGGCTGCGGGGCTTACGGTGGCTATGCTGCTTGGCGGGCTGGATGTATCCCAGTATGCGCTTGCCGCTCTCGGCGGTATGATCCTGGGCGTCCTGTACGAGGCGGGGTTAAACCCTTACCTGATCCTTGTATGCGTTGTGATCCTTGGTATCGTGGGCGGCAGTTTTAACGCCTTCATCATCACGGTCATGAAGGTAAATCCGATCATCTGTACCATGGGTACCTCTTTTATCTTTCGCGGATTTGCCTATCTTCTGACCAACGGCAGATATATCCGCATTGACAATCCGGTCTTTTACTTTATCGGGAACGGCAGGATCGCGGGCGTGCCGACCTGCCTGATCATCATGCTCATCACCTACGGGGTGATCTGGTATGTCCTGAAATACACCGTGTACGGACGTTCCGTGTTTGCAGTAGGCGGCAACCTCACAGTGGCAAAACTCGCGGGTATCAATACGAACCGGGTAAGGTTCGTCTCCCATATCCTGGCTGGTATCTGTGCGGTACTTGGCGGCATTATTACGGTATGCCAGGCTTCCTCCTGTATGGCGAGCCAGGGGTACGGGAATGATATGAACGGCATTTCCGCGGTCATCCTGGGCGGTATCTCCATGGCGGGCGGCAGAGGCAATGTCTGGGGAACCCTGATCGGCGTGGGTATTCTTTCCACTTTGGTAAACGGCATGACGCTGCTCGAGGTAAACGCTTACTGGCAGCAGATCATTCAGGGACTTGTGCTGGTCAGCGCGGTATTTATCGATGCCATGAGGAACTCGAGGCGTTCCTGAATTTATCTTTTTGTGGTATGATTGAGTGGAGAGCGGAGGTTTTACCATGAAAGAGATAAAAAGCAGTTCACGGGCGAAGGTTACGATTGTGGATGTCGCAAAATATGCGGGGGTGGTGCCGAGCACAGTGTCCCATGTACTGAACGGGACGGCGCAGATCACGGAGGAGACAAAGGCGAAGGTGCTTCACGCCATAGAAGTGCTGCATTACACGCCGAATGCGTCTGCCAGAAACCTGAGGCAGAAGAGGACGAGGCTGATCGGCGTTGTCCTGCAGGATATTTCCAGTGAGTTTTATGCCAAGTGTACAGCCAGCATGCTGAAGGAGGCGCTGAAGGATAAATATGCGCTGATGGTCATGGACGCGTGCTTTGACAACAACAATGTGAAGGCACAGGTTTCCGCCCTGATCGAGAGGCGTGTGGAGGGTATCGTGTTTGTGGGCGGTGGAAACGACGAAGATATCCTGCAGGAGGTGGAGAAATATAATATCCCCGTTGTCCTCGGGGACCGGAATGACGGAAGGCATCCCTGCGTGGAATTTAACAATGAGGAGACGGTCTCCCACCTGATCTGCGCCCTGTATGAGAGCGGATACCGGAAATTTGCCTATGCCGGCGAGCCTTTGGAGATTCAGGAGAACCTGAAATACCGCTATCAGGGATTTGTCAAAGGGTTAGATATGTGCGGCGTGCCGGAGAAGGACAGGCTCCGCGTTGTGACGAAGGAGTTACATATCGACAAGATCGATGCGGCATATGCCGCCTTTATGAAATTCTTTACGGACGAGAACAAAAGGCCGATCCCGGATGTGATACTGACATCGAATGACCTGATCGCCCAGGGCTTTGTGGCGGCAGCGCTTGAGAGCGGGATCAGAGTACCGGAAGAACTGGGAATCGTCGGCTTTGACGATATCTCGGTCTCCAAGTTTTTCCAGCCTCCGCTGACGACGATCTGTCAGGACAAGGATGAACTGGGGATCCACTGTTACCGGCTGTTAAAAAAGGTGATAGAAGGCGGCAGGGAACAGGAACATGTGATCTTAAAACAAAAGATACAAAACAGAAAAACGACAAATATACCGGAGGAGATCATGTCAAAATATATACTCTGACCTGTTCGATGCCGGCATGGAGAAGGAAAGGCTGCATGAAAATAGAAAAGACAGGAATGGATATTCTGCCAGTTGGGCTGGGGTGTTGGGCTATCGGCGGGGAATGGACTGATATGGGAGCCCAGGCGGGCTGGGGCGATGTGGATGATGAAGTTTCCCTGAGAGCTCTGCAGACAGGGCTCGATATGGGGGTAAAACTGATCGACACCGCCAATATATACGGTGCGGGCCACAGCGAGGAACTGGTTGGAGAAGCGCTGCGTGGAAAGCGGGATCAGGCAGTGGTCGTCACAAAGTTCGGCATTCTCTGTGATGAAGAAAAAAAATGTACAGCGGGGATCGTGCAGTCGGGGGAGGATATCGTGAGATCCTGCGAGGATTCCCTGAGACGGCTTAAGACAGACTATATCGATGTATTTTTATTTCACTGCGGCGACTATGATCTGAAAAAGGCACCCATGGTCCTCGACACGCTGGAGGATCTGGTCAGGGCGGGAAAGATCAGGTACTATGGCTGGTCCACATCGGATCCGGAGAGGGCGGGACTTTTTGCGGCGGGGAATCATGCTGTGATGATGGAATTCGCGGAGAATGTTCTGGAGGATGATCCTGGAATGACAGGGTTTTGCGGGGAAAAACGCCTGACAGGGCTGTGCAGGTCGCCTCTTGCCATGGGAATCCTGACCGGAAAATACAGGGCTGGTATGCAGATGCCGGAGAATGACCTGCGGGGGAAGCATGCGGCGCCCTGGATGGAATATTTTATAGACGGAAAGCCGAACGAGGCGTTTCTTGGCAGGCTGGATGCCATCCGTGAGATACTCACGTCAGACGGCAGGACGCTGGCACAGGGGTGTATCTGCTGGATCCTGGGCAGGGGGAAAGGGTTGATCCCGATCCCGGGATTTAAGTCAGAGAAACAGGTGAGGGAAAATGTATCCGCAGTGGATTTCGGTCCTCTGACGAGACAGCAGATGGCGGAAATAGACAGGATATTGAAAAGAAATGTCTGATCTCTGATCAGAGCGCAGGAGGAAGATATTTTGAGACAAGATCAACAGGAAAAGGTTCTGAGGGCGATGTTTTGTATGACAAGGCAGTGCTGGGAACAGGGGATAACGGCGCAGTGCCTTTTAGAGACCTGCAGAGAGGAAGAGCTTGCGCTCGTCATACATGACATTGTGCAGCGCCAGAGCAGTGACGGCAGGCTCTGCAATATAGAAAATACACCTGCCGTGACGGATTCCGCATTCTGTATCCCGGCAGTGATGGACTATGGCGCAAGGACAGGGAACAGCGTATATCTGGAGGCGGCAGAGAAAAATGTCCGTTTTCTGCTTCAGGATGCCGAGAGGGCAAAGGACGGCACGCTCTACCATATGATCCACACAAAGGAGATCTGGGCAGACTCGGCGGCCTATCTGCCCTGTGCCCTTGCGAAGGCAGGACATGCCGGGGAGGCAGTCAGGCAGATGAAGGGGATCTGCAGGCGGCTGTACGATGAAGAGACGGGGCTCTACGCCCATAAGTGGGACGATGGCCTGGACGGTTATCTCAGGCGGGATCTGTGGGGAATCGGAAACGGCTGGATCCTGACCGGACTGATGCGCCTGTATCTGGAACTGCCTGAATCCTGCGCCGGGGAAAAAGAGGAGATCCTGTGTCGGATGAAGTCGTTGCTGGATGCAGTCCTCTCCTTTGAGACAGGGGAGCATGCCTTCCATGATGTGCTCGACAGGCAGGAGACATTTACGGAATCCGAGACAGCTGCGATGACGGCGTACACGATCTACAGAGGTATCAGGGAAGGCATTCTGGATGAGGGTTACGCTGTGCGGGCGGAGCGCATCCGCAATGCGCTGAAAACGAGAGTATCGGAGGAGGGGCTTGTGCGTCAGGCTGCCGGTTCCCCTGATTTCATCTGTGCGGGTACCTCCGTGGAATGTCAGGCGCATTTTCTGATGATGGAGCACTATCGGAACCTTGTGGAGAAGGAATAAACAGGGCTGCCTTGTTTCAGTATGGATCAGCCCGAAACGGCAGGACGACGATTCTGACAATCGGTATTTTTAAGAGGGAAAGGAGCAGACGAAACGATGAGAGACATTGAGAAACTGACGGTCCGGGAGCTGGCGGGCATGATGGACCATACGCTGTTAAAAGCCTATGCGGAGGAGGAGGATTTCAAAAAACTCTGCGGGGAGGCGGCGGAGAGAGGGTTCGCCATGGTGGCGGTGAACTCCTCACAGGTGAGGACATGTAAGAGATTTTTAAAGGGAACCGATGTCCACGTGGGGGCAGCGATCTCTTTCCCGCTCGGACAGACGGAACTCGATACAAAGGTATTCGAGACGAAAAAGGCGATCGAGGACGGTGCGGACGAGATTGATTATGTGATCAATATCGGGGAACTGAAGATGGGGCATGACGATTATATCCGCAGGGAGATGGAAGCGATCGTAAAGGTATGCCGCGACAGCGGCGTGCTGAGCAAGGTGATCTTCGAGAACTGCTATCTGACGAAGGAGGAGATCGTACGCGCGTCGAAAATCGCCAGAGAAGTGAAACCTGATTTCATCAAGACCAGCACGGGCTTCGGTACCTCCGGTGCGGATGCGGAGGATGTGAGGCTGATGAAGGAGACTGTGGGAGATGATGTGAAAGTGAAGGCGGCAGGCGGTATCCGTGACTGGGAGACATGTAAAAAGATGCTCGCGGCAGGCGCGGAGAGGATCGGAACAAGCAGCAGCATAAAGATCTGTGAGGAATTCAGAGAGGAAAAGGGAGGGGAATGATATGCAGACATCCAGATTGTTTACACTTCTTCCGGAGGAATATGTCTGTACTCCGGATGGTATGGAGATCGACAAAAACGGGGACCTGATCTTATCCTGTCCCAACTTTGCGCAGGATGACATGTCAGGGTGCGTGGTGAGGATCACAAAGGATAAAAAGATTAGCAAGTGGTTTGATGTGCCGGTGCATCCCGAGACCGGCATCGCCAGAAATATGGGAATCGCCTTTGACGAAGACTGGAACATGTATCTCTGCGACAATCAGGGCTGGTCCGGGGATGCATCCCTCGTCGGCAGGGGCAGGATGCTCAAGGTTATTTTTGACAAGGACAGAAACGTGAAGGACTGGTATACCGTGGCTTACGATATGGAGCATCCCAACGGCGTGCGCATCTATAAAGGCTATCTGTATGTGACCCAGAGCTGCATGGAGAAGGTGCAGGATAAGTCCGGTAAGCTGGTGAGCTGTGTCTACAGGTTTCCCCTTGACGCAAGAGACATCAAAATTTCCAACACCCTGGAGGATCCGCATATCTTTACCACTTTTATCACACACAATCCGAACTGCCAGTACGGTGCGGACGGCATCGAGATCGACAGCAGGGGTAATCTGTATGTGGGCAACTTCGGGGACGGGGAAGTCTGGAGATTCCGTCTGGACGAGAACGGGGATATCCTGGAGCAGGAGGTATATGCGAAAAACCCGGCGGAACTGGTATCCACGGACGGCATGATCATGGATGAGAGGACAGGGAATCTCTACATTGCGGATTTCAACAATAATGCCATCGTTATGGTGGACAAAAACCGCGTCACGAGAAGGATCGCCCAGTCCCCGGACTGCGACGGCCTTCACGGGGAGTTAGACCAGCCGGGCGAACCCATCATCTGGGAGGGAAAGATCGTTGCCTCCTGTTTTGACCTGGTGACAGATGAGACAAAGGTAAATACGGCGCATGAGATGCCGGCAACAATGGCGGAGCTTGATCTGGAAGCGTGATGCGGTAAACGGCGAATACAGCCGTAAAAAGCGGTTCCCGGATATACGACAGCAAATGGAATGAAAACCGGAAAGCCTGCGCCTGCGTTGCGTCCGCGGGCCAGGCGGCGCGAAGGAAAGAGACTTCGGGTAGAAAAGCGGCGCGGAAATGAGGAGAAGATGGGGGATTATATTCTTGCCCATGATCTGGGCACTTCAGGAAACAAGGCGGTACTGTTCTCCGCGGAAGGCGCTATGGTCGGGAGCATGCAGATGGGCTACGGTGTGTTCTATGAGCGGGCGCTGTGGGCGGAGCAGGATCCGCAGGACTGGTGGAGGGCGGTCTGTACATCCACAAAAAGACTGCTGTCGCAGTATGACATCGCGGCGGAGGATGTGAAGGCGGTCAGCTTCAGCGGTCAGATGATGGGGGCGCTTCCCGTGGACAGAGACGGGGAGCCGTTATCAAAAGCTGTTATCTGGGCGGATATGAGGGCGCAGAAGCAGTCCGATATGCTGCGGGAAAAGATCGATGACAACAGGTTTTATCATATTACAGGGCACAGAAATACGGCATCCTACGGAATCCAGAAGGCAATGTGGATAAGAGAGAATATGCCGGAGATCTATGAGCGGACATACAAGTTTTTAAACGCCAAGGATTACATGGTTTATAAACTGACCGGAAAATTTTATACGGATTGTTCGGACGCCAACAGTATGGATTGTCTGGATCTGGCGGGGCATGTCTGGTCGGAGGAGATCGTGGAGGCGTCCGGCATCTCCTATGAGAAACTGCCCGAGATCGTGGAATCTGTTTTTTATGTAGGAAACGTCACCGAGAAGGCTGCGGAGGAGACGGGATTGTCGGTTCACACGAAAGTCATCATGGGGGCTGGGGACGGTGTCGCCGCCAACGTGGGCGCCGGCTGTGTGGCGCCGGGAAGGGCGTACTGCTGTATGGGTACGTCGGCGTGGGTTGCCTCCACATCGGAAAAACCTGTATTCGACAGGGAGAGAAGGATCGTATGCTGGGCACATGCGGTGCCGGGGCTTTACTCTCCGAACGGTACGATGCAGTATGCGGGGGGTTCCTACAGCTGGCTGAAGAATACGATATGTGTGGATGAGACAAGGCGCGCAGGGGAGGCAGGCGCATCGCCCTACGAACTGATGAATCAGGAGATCGGGGAAAGCAAAAGGGGTGCAGGCGGCGTACTGTTTCTGCCCTATCTGATGGGGGAGCGGGCGCCGAGATGGAATGAGGATGCCAAAGGCGTATTTTACGGCATCACGGCGAAGACAACAAGGCAGGATATACTCCGGAGCGTGATGGAAGGCATTATCATGAACCTGGCGGAGTGCTTCTCCATTCTGCGGGAGAGTTCGGATATCGAGGAGCTGACGCTGATCGGCGGCGTGGCGAAAAGTGCGCTCTGGCAGGGGAGCATTGCGGATATATTTGGCGTCAGGGTAAATGTGCCGGGCTATACGGAGGAGGCGAATTCCATAGGAGCGGCTGTGATAGCCGGTGTGGGAAGCGGTATTTTGGAAGATTTCTCCGCGGTGGACCGGTTTCTCATAAGCCGGGAAAAAGTGCAGTATGACGAGGAGGCGCACCGGTTCTATCAGAAGCGCATGAAAGAATTTGGCGATGTATACAGGGCACTGCTTCCTGTATACCGGGAGAAAGAGTAACTGTTCAACATGGGCTCTGTATCTGATGAGGAGTCTGTGATCGGGAAAGGAGAATGGCAGCGATATGAAAACATTGGTCGTAGATGAGAACGGAGCATTGTCCGTGAAGGAAATTCCGAAACCTGTCTGTGGAGATGATCAGGCGCTTGTGAAGATGATCAGCTGCGGGATCTGCAACGGTACGGACGCGAAGCTGATCCACAGGACTTTCAAGGGGGTGGAGCCTTCTGAGTATCCCCTTATGCTGGGGCATGAGGGCGTGGGCAGAGTGGTGGAGACAGGGAGGAATGTCACCGGTTACAAAGTCGGGGATGTGGTCCTGCTTCCCTTTGTGGATGCGGATGAGGCGCGATATGGGAGGCTTGGCTCCGCCTGGGGGGCGTACAGCGAATATGCGGTGGTGACAGACAGGGCTGCCGCGGGAAGCGGTGCACCGGAATGCGCGTATGCACAGACCATCGTGCCCGAGGGCATTGACCCGGTGGACGCCGCTATGATCGTGACGCTGCGGGAGGTATTGAGTTCTATCAAGCGATTCGGCATAAAGGAGAACAACAGTGTCGCCATTTTCGGCTGCGGTCCTGTCGGACTTACCTTTATACGTTTTATGAGCATTCTTGGGGTGCATCCGATCATCGCGTTTGACATCGTGGACGAGAAGGTGAAGGAAGCCCTCGATAAAGGCGCGGACTATGCCTTCAACAGCAAAAACTGTGATCCGGAGGCGGAGATACGAAAGATCTGTCCGGGCGGCGTGGAGTTTGTGCTGGATGCGGTGGGCGTGCTGGGGCTGATCAATCAGGCGATGGGCTTTATCTGCGATCAGGGAAAGATCTGCTGTTACGGGATCGCGCCCCAGTGCCACTATGATATCGACTGGGCAAGAGCCCCCTACAACTGGCAGCTTCAGTTCCAGCAGTTCCCGAGCAAGGTGGAGGAGGGAGAGGCGAACGCACAGATCCTCGCCTGGATCAGATCTGGTATCATCGATCTGAAAGATTATATTTCAGACTATTTTGCTTTTGACGATATTCTGGAAGCCTTTCAGAGGCTTGAGGAAAGAAAGATATCCAAAAAAGGGATCATCGTATATGGCGAATAGCCGGCTGCTGTGTGCAAAGCCCCGAGTTTTCGGGGCTTTTGATGTTATCAGCGCATTTTGGCGCCTGCACGACCCGCGAAATCGCTTGCAGAGCGATTTTACTTACGGAATATTGGAAGGCTGAACTGTCACCCGCCATGATCCGCATTCAGTTTTGCTTATTGACTGGACAAAGGATAAATGGTATAATATCTGCCGATATTGTAGTATAATCTGAACAGATATAAGGAGATGAGAAAATGGCTGATGGAAACCCTGATACTTTCAGGCTGGGTGCCATCGTAAGATCAGTTAAAAAAGGATTGGAAAGTAGACGGCATGGTAAGCCGGAGGAAGTGGAGGAAGATATCCTGACCATGGTCAGTGAAGGCCAGGAGCAGGGAACTATCGAGGATGATGAGGCGGAGATGATCTCCAACATCTTTGCCCTGAATGACAAGGAAGCGGGAGATATCATGACACACCGTTCTCAGATCACAGCGGTCTCAGCTGAAATGACATTGAAAGAGGCGCTGGATTTTATGCTGGACGGTACAAACAGCAGATTTCCTGTCTATGAGGAAAACATTGACCACATTGTCGGCATCTTATTTTTAAAGGACGCATTTCGGATGAATCGGATTGCGGCAAACCGGAAGATGGCGGTTAAGGATATCCCGGATCTGCTCAGGAAGGCTGTTTTTGTGACAGAAAAGAAAAAGATCGACACGTTGTTCCGGGAGATGCAGCAGAAGAAAGTGCAGATGGCGATCGTCATCGATGAGTACGGACAGAGTGCGGGACTGGTGACGATGGAGGATATTCTGGAGGAGATCGTCGGCAATATTCTGGACGAATATGACGAGGAGGAGAGCCATATCCAGAAAAAGGGACGGGACGAATATGTGATCGACGGTATGTCCGAGTTGAGAGAACTGGAGGAACGTTTTGGTATCGATTTTGAGGAGGAGGAATTTGACACGCTGAACGGTTTTCTGATCGCGAAGATGGACAGGATACCGGAGGAACATGAGGATTTTTCCGTTGTGGTAGGCGGCTTTAAGTTCCAGATCCTGAAGGTGGAAAACAGAAGGATCGAAAAGGTGCTCGTGGTGAAGCAGGCGCAGACAGACGAGATTTTGGCGCAATGACCGCGGAGGCGAACCGGGAGATTAAAAAAGCATAAAGATACATAATAAAGGAGATGACACAGATGTCAGGACATTCAAAATTTGCAAATATCAAGCACAAGAAGGAAAAGAACGACGCGGCGAAGGGAAAGATCTTTACGATCATCGGAAGGGAGATCGCCGTGGCGGTGAAAGAGGGAGGCCCTGATCCTGCGAACAACTTTAAACTGGCGCAGGTCGTGGCGAAGGCAAAGGCGAACAATATGCCCAACGATACGATCGAGCGCGGCATCAAAAAGGCGGCGGGCGAGGACGGCAACGTCAACTATGAGTATGTGACTTATGAGGGATACGGTCCGAGCGGGATCGCGATCATCGTGGACGCGCTGACGGACAATAAGAACCGTACCGCGGCGAATGTCAGGAACGCGTTTACCAAGGGGCAGGGCAATGTGGGCACGCAGGGCTGTGTATCCTACATGTTCGACAAGCGCGGGCAGATCATCATTGACAAGGAAGAGTGCGACACGGAGGCGGATGAACTGATGATGCTGGCTCTGGATGCCGGCGCGGAGGATTTTAACGAGGAGGATGACAGCTATGAGGTGCTGACGGCGCCGGATGACTGTGAGGCCGTGAGGCAGGCGTTGGAGGCGGCAGGCATTTCCATGGTTTCCGCGGAAGTGACGATGATCCCTCAGAATTATGTGGACCTGACAGATGAGAATGCCGTAAAGAATCTTCAGAAAACACTGGACCTGCTGGAAGACGACGATGATGTCCAGGCAGTATACCACAACTGGAACGAATAAAATGCTGCGATCTGCAGGTACAGTGCAAGCTTTGCCGGCTGTTAAGTTTCTGCAGATCATAACGCCCTCACAGAAAGGATAAACCATGGAAACCGTTTTGATCAAATGTCCTCACTGCAATGAAGAGATGCAGGCACCCGCAGGCAGGGAGTCGATCCTGTGTATGTTCTGCGGTGGAAGGATCGACCTGACAGCCGCAGGCGTGGTCTGTCAGGAGACAGAAAGTGCGTCTGGCACAGCGCCTGAAAAGAAGAGAGATGCAGGCAAATGTTATGAAAATCTGAATTTTGTGCTGGAACATGTCGAAGGGGCGTGCAGGGATTGTTCCGCCAGGGTGCGGGCTTTTAAAAAGGATTCCTATCATGAACTGTTTGAGCGCTATAAAGAGGAGAATTATGCTTTTTATACCGCGATCAAACTGGTCTTTGACAATGCGCCGGATGATATAGAAAGCCTTGACGGGATCTATCATCAGATAGCGGGCGGCTTTATCAGAGAACAGGAAGCGGCGCTTGCGCAGGTGAAGAAAAAGAACGAGAAATTTACGGTGCAGATGGATAAAAATATGTTTATGGCTGTCTATGTGCTGCCATCCATCAAGGAGATCGGCGGGAAAAAGGCGGATGAACTGGCGGATGCGATCTGCAAAGAATGGGGGAAAAGCTTTAAGGACAGCAATATCATTGCCTCCGACTATGACTCTATTGTCAAAGGATTTAAGAGAAAACTCTGCTATGTTACGACTGCGGTCTGCCGGAATCTGAACAAGGGCAGCGATTGTGAGGAACTGCGCCTGATAAAGGAGTTCCGCGACAATTACCTGTCCGCAACAGAGGAGGGGCGGGCTCTGATCGAGGAGTATTATGACATCGCACCGACGCTTGTGAAGCGGATCGCGAAAGATGCCGGGGCGCAGGCAAAATATATCTGGCTCTGGAATCATTATCTTGCTCCCTGTGTGGCTTATATCAGAGCCGGGGCACAGGAGGAATGCAGGGAGACTTACTGTGAGATGATGGAAGAACTGCGGAAGGAATATATGTCCGGAGGGCGGAAGTAAGAGGACAGGTTGATACATTTTCCGGCAGGCGGTATCCGGTTTTTGGGAAAAGATACGCCGCAGGAGTTTTTAAGGAAACTGAGCGTCAGGCTTTGGAAAGGGCATGGTTATCAATATGGATCAGTATAAAAAAGATACTATCTGTGTGCAGGCGGGCTGGAAGCCGGGGAACGGGCAGCCGAGACTTTCGCCGATCATACAGAGCACGACCTTTAAGTATGACAGTTCGGAGCAGATGGGCAGGCTTTTTGACTTGGAGGATTCCGGTTATTTCTATACCAGACTGCAGAATCCCACCAACGATATGGCGGCACAGAAGATCTGTGAGCTGGAGGGCGGCTTTGCAGCGATGCTGACGAGTTCCGGACAGGCGGCAAACTATTACGCGGTGTTCAATATCTGTGAGGCGGGAGATCATATGGTGATGTCCTCCACAGTCTACGGCGGTACCTTCAATCTTTTGACCTGTACGATGAAAAAGATGGGAATATCCTGCACCGTGGTTGATCCCGACGCGCCGGCTGAAGAGCTGGAAAAGGCATTTCAGGAGAATACGAAATGTGTGTTTGCGGAGACGATAGCAAATCCGGCGTTAGTGGTGCTGGACATTGAAAAGTTTGCGAAGCTTGCCCATGCCCATCACTGTCTGCTGATCGTGGACAATACATTTGCCACGCCGGTAAACTGCAGTCCTTTTGACTGGGGCGCGGATATCATAACCCACTCGACCACAAAATATATGGACGGGCACGGTGCCGCGGTGGGCGGCTGTATCGTGGATTCCGGTAATTTTGACTGGGCGGCTTATCCCGATAAATATCCGGGACTGTGTACGCCCGATGAGTCCTATCACGGTATCGTCTATACGGAAAAATTCGGCAGGGGCGCCTATATCACAAAGGCGACTTCCCAGCTGATGCGGGATCTTGGCTCTATCCAGTCTCCAATGCACGCTTTTTTGCTGAATCTGGGGCTGGAGACGCTGGCGCTTCGCATGGAGAGACATTGCAGCAATGCGCTGAAAGTGGCACGGTTTTTAGAAAGCCATGAGAAGGTGGCATGGGTCAATTACCCGGGCCTGCCAGGAAACAAGTATTATGATCTTGCACAGAAATATATGCCGTCGGGAACCTGCGGTGTGATCGCCTTTGGCTTAAAGGGCGGCAGAGCGGCGGCGGGAGAGATGATGGATAAGCTGCATCTGGCTGTGATCGCTACCCATGTGGCGGATTCCAAGACCTGCGTGCTGCATCCCGCCAGCCATACCCACAGGCAGATGACAGATGAACAGCTTGTGGAGGCGGGCGTCGCACCGGATCTGATCAGGCTTTCGGTGGGGATCGAGAACGCGGATGATATCATCGCAGATCTGGCACAGGCGCTGGAGACAGTGTGATCCGCAGGCTGCCGGATGGAGTTGTGATCGTCAGAGGAAACGGAGGATAACCGGCAAATATTCCGGTGAGATATCTTTCGTCTCCTAGTGTAGCCTTATAGATACAGTGAATGCATTTCGTGTACAGGAACAGAGGGCGGTTCATCCATCCGCCTTCACTGTAATGGAACAGATACGGAAAGGACAGAAAGCATGGACAGACTTGCGCTGGTAGTACCCTGTTATAATGAGGAGGCGGTGATGAAGATCTCCTCGGAGGCGCTGCGGGGTGTGCTGCAGGATTTGATCGGGAAACAGAAGATCGCCGGGGACAGTTTTGTACTCTTTGTGGATGACGGCAGCAAGGATAAGACCTGGGAGCTGATCGAGGAAGAGCACAGACTGTATGAGAATGTCAAGGGCTTAAAGCTGGCGGGAAATGTGGGGCATCAGTTTGCGCTGACAGCAGGACTGATCACGGCGAAGGACTACAGTGATGTGACGGTTTCCATCGATGCGGATCTGCAGGATGATGTGACGGTGATCGAAGAGATGATCGACAAGTTTCATGCCGGAAACGATATTGTGTACGGCGTCCGCAACGACAGGTCTTCCGATTCCTTTTTCAAGCGGTTTACCGCTCAGAGTTTTTATAAGATGATGGCTGTGATGGGCGTGAAAACGGTGTACAACCATGCGGATTTTCGGCTGATGTCAAAACGCGCCGTGGAACAGTTCGCGAAGTACAAGGAATCCAATCTGTTCCTGCGGGGAATGATGCCGTTGATCGGCTACCAGACGGATTGCGTCTACTACGAGAGAAAGGAACGGGTGGCGGGTGAATCAAAGTATCCGCTGAAGAAAATGCTGGCGCTGGCATTTAACGGGATCAGTTCTTTCAGTGTAAAGCCAATCAGCCTGATCACGGCGTTTGGCGTTATGATCATCTGTCTGTGTTTTCTGGCGGCAGTATACGCCTTGTGGAGTTATTTTACCGGGCATGTGACGGCGGGCTGGACATCTCTGATCCTGTCCATCTGGTTTTTGGGCGGCGTGCAGCTTGTCAGCATCGGGCTGATCGGACAGTATATCGGCAAGATCTATATCGAGGTAAAACAGAGGCCAAGATATAATATTGAAACCTTTTTGAATGAACGACATTCCATGGGATCGGTGGAATCACGGCAGTCGCCAGATGCCCATGCCAATTCTGATCGGCTTTAAACATGGCCATCCGGCCTGTTGCCCGCGGAAATAAAGAAAGATAAAACAGACGGCGGAGTGAGGCCGTCTCGGGAAACTTATGAATCTGAAAAAAAGTGTATTCAGCTATATAATCTGGGCGGCTTTTGTGCCGCTTTGCTGCCTTGGCATCGTCTTTTGCCTTCAATCGGCGGGTATTTCCGATATGACGGGCTGGCCTCTTCCGGGTATTGTGGGGGCGGTATGCGTCTATCTTGTATTCACTGCGGCGGTATTTATAGCGCTTCGGACAGTCTGTGTGGAGATCGAAAGGCACATCCGCGATATAAATAAATGGAGGGCGGTGTTTGGCGTTATGCTGCCGGCGTTGATCCTGGCAGGCATAGTGGCATATCTTGCATTTTTTCTGGTATATCATACTCCTCTTACATTGGAAGATGACAGTTACTACAGACTGGCGCTGGTCTCCGACGGAAAAAGTGTTCCGTTTTCCATGCACGGTGCGTCCTGGCTTTATACCTGTCTGCTGCGTGTTATGCTGCTGATCTTCGGCAATACGCCTTTTGCCGGGATCGTGCTGCAGATCGTTCTGTTTTTTATCTGCCTTTTGTTTTTATATACAGGTATGCGGGCGTTTGCGGGCGCTTTCTCCGCGGCGTTTTCGATGGCGGCATTTGCTTTTGTGCCGGTCTCCCTGCGCTATGTCTTTTCTCTGACGCCGGAGTTGTTTTATCTTGCGCTGTATCTGTTTGGATTCAGTCTGACGGGAGCATTGTACCGGCTGGTGAGAGAGAGGGAGGCGTTACACCCGGCGCGGTATATTCTGATTTTTTTGTCGGGGCTTTACATTGGATTTTTATGTTATCTTGATCCGTATGGGATATCCCTGTATCTCCTTTTTGGTGTGTTGTTTTCTTTGGGGAGGAAGAAAGTAAGGCAGGCGTTATTTGCAGGGCTGTCCACATTGCTTGGCGGGATGGGCGGATTTTTGCTGTCTGTACTGGCATTGTCTTTGAGCGGAAAGATGGCGTTTGGAGAATATCTGTCGGAATTTATCCCATTCTATCTGCGTGGAGCGGGTTTTGAGGCCTCTTTTTTCCAACAGGGATTTCTCTTGCCCGATGTGACTATGGTGGGCTCCCTGATCGTCATTTCGACAGCTTTTTTTGTCGTCCCCTCCTTTTTTCTGTGGAAGAGAAATCAGTGCAGTGCATTTATCGTCAATCTGTTTCTGGCATACGGTTTGTCAATGGCTTCGTTTTTTAAACTGGATGGACAGATGGTGATCACTTTGGGATGGGCTATGCTGGCAGGGCTTGGCTCATACGGGGTGGTGCGGCTGCCGGA
This sequence comes from uncultured Lachnospiraceae bacterium, assembly GCA_910584915.1. Classification (GTDB taxonomy): domain Bacteria; phylum Bacillota; class Clostridia; order Lachnospirales; family Lachnospiraceae; genus 1XD8-76. The sequence continues at coordinate 139,889 of CAJUDM010000006.1, read as the reverse complement.
AGAAGTCCCGGAGGAGAGGAAAACAGTTAGAGACGGTGAGGACGATGAAGATGAGAGCACTGAGAAAAAAGAAACCTGTGCGGATAAATCCGGTATCAGAAAACAGGCCGATGTGGTGAAAAGATCAGATACTGAGAAAAAAGCGGATGTCCCGAGAGAACCGGAGAGTCGAAAAAACACAGATACTGCGGATAAATCTGAGGCGGAAAAAGAAGTGCAGCTGTCGGAAAAAAATGTATCCGCAGGCATGTCGGGGAAAAAGCGGGAGCAGGCAGCTCCGCCCCCCGGTGCACCGCTGCATAATCCCTTACCCGTGCCCAAAAAGAAAAAACGCCATGCTGCTGATTTCGGTTATCAGGTGAGGGAAGAGGATATGAAGTTTGATTTAGAGATAAAGGATGACGATGATTTTGACTGGTAGGCCTGCTTTTTCTGAATTCTGCCGGCAGGATCAGAGCGGGAGCGCGTCCTGTGTTCCTGTGCCCGTCAGCGAGTATTGGATTTCTGCTTTTCAATCCGTCTCTGGAGTTCCTCCATCGCCTCCTTAAGGCCGCCCACTTCGTCGATAATGCCTTCCTCGACAGCTTCCGATCCCTCCAGTATCGTACCGACGTCCTTGGTCAGCATCTTTGTCTCCATCATCAGTTCTTCAAACCTCTCTTCGGTGATGCCGGAATGGTGGGCGACAAACCAGCTGATGCGCGCCTGCATCTGCTTGAAATAGTCAAAGGTCTGTTTTGCGCCGATCACTGTGCCGCTCATGCGCACCGGATGAACGACCATCGTGCCCGTTGGAACGATAAAGGAATAGTCCGTGCTGGCAGCGATCGGTACGCCGATGGAGTGGGAACCGCCCAGGACAAGCGATACTGTGGGTTTGCTGATGGACGCGATCAGTTCCGCGATGGCGAGCCCTGCCTCCACATCGCCGCCCATTGTGTGCAGCAGGAACAGCAGCCCGTCAATATTCTCATCGTCCTCCGCTGCCGCGAGTTTGGGCAGGATGTGTTCATACTTTGTCGTTTTGGAGTTGCTGCCGAGATTATCGTGACCCTCGATCTCGCCGATTATCGTGATCAGCTGGATGTGGTTTTTCTTTTTATTTTTGTCGAGAATAAGCTGCCCGCTCTCACGGATCTCTTCCCTTGTCTCTTCCTGTTTTTTGTTTTTATCATCGCTCATACGGTAATCCTCCTGGTCTTTTTTGTTATTCTTTTTCCTGTTTTTGTGTTTTTTATCGCTCACTGAATGGATTCCTCCTGATATTCCATATTTTTATCCCGGTGTGTGGAACCTTTGACTTAAATAGCCTGATGATTTCGCGGTTTGTCTTAGGATGTGCTGCGGAGAGAAAATTATGCATTGTTGTTAAATTGTTACTGCTTTTGTAACAGTATATTCGCTTGACACAGAACTGGAAAGAATTTATAATTAGAATAATTTTAAAACAAAGGCGGTGAAGAGATGAGCAAATATGCGAAACTGCTGCTGGAATTGATCAACCGGTCCGCGAGGCATATGACAGCGGAACAGCTTTTTTTAGAACTGAAAAAGACGGAACCCAGGGTTGTACAGGCGACGGTATATAACAACTTGAATGCCCTGTGTCAGGAGGGCATGATCCGCAGGCTTTCCATAGAGGGATCCCCGGACCGCTACGATAAGATCCGAAAGCATGACCATCTTGTATGTAAAAAATGCGGGACGTTATCCGATATCAGTTTTGATGATCTGACAGGGAGTCTTGAGAGACAGCTCGGAGAGGGCATATTGGCCTATGATCTGAAAGTCTTTTATCTCTGTCCGAAGTGCAGAGGAGAAAAATAGGAGGAGGTATTTATCATGGTATACAAATGCAGTGTCTGCGGCTATGTGTATGATGAGGAAAAGGAGGGCGTTCCTTTTTCGAAATTAACGCAATGCCCCGACTGGTTCCGCGGAGGAACTCAGGACATTTGCGCGTATCACAGGTAATACGGATATTCACGGTCTATCTGTGGAGGATCTCTGCACGATCAGCAGAGAAATATCCGAACACACAAACATTGCACATGCGGGCTCCGCATCCGTGCCGTCAGGAGCTGATTCCGGGACGGCATCCGGTGAAACGACTGTCGATGCGTCCCGGGATGTGTCAATAAATAATATCAGAGAGGAGAAAAACATGGGAACAACAAAGTATGCGGGAACACAGACAGAAAAAAATCTTGAGGCGGCATTTGCAGGGGAGTCACAGGCGAGGAACAAATACACCTATTTTGCTTCCGCCGCGAAAAAGGAAGGTTACGAGCAGATCGCGGCGCTGTTTTTAAAGACGGCGGACAATGAGAAAGAACACGCAAAGATGTGGTTTAAGGAGCTGAACGGAATAGGCGACACAAAAGCTAATCTGGGAGCGGCGGCGGACGGCGAAAACTACGAGTGGACGGATATGTATGAGAACTTCGCAAAGACAGCAGAGGAAGAAGGGTTCCCGGAGCTGGCGGCAAAATTCAGGCTTGTGGGCGCGATTGAAAAGCATCATGAGGAGAGATACCGCGCGCTGTTGAAAAATGTGGAGACGGCGGCAGTCTTTGAGAAGAGTGAAGTGAAGGTGTGGGAGTGCCGCAACTGCGGACATATCATTGTGGGTACAAAGGCGCCCGAGGTATGCCCGACCTGCAGCCATCCGCAGAGTTATTTTGAGGTACATGCGGAAAATTACTGATTCTGTTTATCGAACTTATGGAGGTATATGAAATCTGAGTAATATGCCATTGCGGAGCAGACAATTCTTTTGTATCTGTTTATCTGTACAGTCAGGGTGAAAAGTGCGCAGTTTTGTCGGAAAACCGGCGATTCTGCGCAGCCCGGCAAAATTCCTGTTATAAACACAAATATTGAATCCTGCTGTAAAAACAGATTGTTGCAGGCTATGAAATGTGGTAAAGTAAAACCCGGGAGGCATTTTGACGACCGGAATTTACAACGCGGGAGATATGGCGGATGTAAACAAAACTGAATACGGGATTATCAGATTGACGGGAAAGGATAGATGATCAGTATGGAGTTTGTGAGAACCGACGGAAAAAATAAGGACTTTATGGAAAACTGCCGCCTGCTCGATATGGATCTTGACAGGCGGGTGGGAAAGCGGATAAAGAGAGATAAATACAGTGAGTATAATAAATTGGACGATATAAAAGAGGCAATCATCATTTACGAGGATGGAAAGCTGGCTGGTGGCGGAGCGATCCGAAAATATTATGCAGACAGATATCCGGGAGGTGGTTACTATGAAGGCGCAGAGCGTGGCAAGCACGCTGTGTGGGAGGTGTCTGCAGAGAATACTGTGGAATTGAAGAGGATTTTTGTCCACCCAGATTATCAGGGGAGAGGGATCGGTACAGAGCTGGTTTCTTTTCTGATGGAATGGGCGCGGGAGTTGGGATATCGAAGGATGATTCTGGAGACAGGAGAGCTGTTGGCTGAATCCTGTGCGGTGTATCAAAAACTCGGGTTTGAAGTGATCCCGAACTACGGGCCTTATGCGGATATGCCTGAGTCGCTGTGTATGGCGAGGGAGCTGTAGAGAAATACCCTGCAGCAAGCTGATGGGACATTGCCGATGAGTATTGAATCCAAAGAATATCTGTGATAGAATCAGTTCGATAAACTGTAATATATGTTTGAGAGGCTCTGGCTCAGACGGAATCTGATCAGGAAGGAACAGATATCATGTCCGACTGTATGGTTAGGATCATACCGAAAAATCCATATTCACATATACCGGAGCGGAAAGTACAGGAAGCTGTCAAATATATTGGCACAAGGATTTTAGTGGAAGATATCTCTTCAGCTATACATGAAAGCCCTGTATTTGTTGATTGCGGTGAGAATCTGGAAGAGATAAAATGTCCGTTTTGCGGTGAAAAGCTGGATGTTGGCTGGTGGGGCGCAGGTATGGACAGAGCCTTTAAAAACAGTTTTATGGATCTGATGATAGAAACTCCATGTTGTCACAAAAACAGCAGTTTGAACGATCTGGATTATGATTTTTCCTGCGGCTTTGCCTGCACTCAGATTGATATTCGTAATCCGGTGACAAAACCGGATCGGGAATGCCTGACAGCAATAGAGGTATTGTTTGGGGAGCCGGTTCGTGTTATTTCCGCACGCTATTAAGTTGGGAGGAGGTTTCACGCCGCTGCTCGATCGGAGCGGAAAACTGACCATAAAAGAGCAAAAAATATATTTATTTATTAAATATATTGCAAGTGATACAAAAAATAAAATAAGTAACGAAGGAGTACAGATGCTATGAAAATAAGAACAAGATTTGCGCCGAGCCCCACAGGACGGATGCATGTGGGCAATCTGAGGACGGCGCTGTACGCCTATCTGATCGCCAAGCATGAGGGCGGGGATTTTATTCTCCGCATCGAGGACACGGATCAGGAGCGGTTTATGGAGGGCGCTGTGGATATCATCTACAGGACGCTGCAAAAGACCGGGCTTATCCACGACGAAGGACCGGACAAGGACGGGGGCGTGGGTCCCTATGTGCAGAGCGAGCGGCAAAAGAGCGGGCTCTATCTGGAGTATGCGAAGAAGCTGGTGGAAAAGGGCGAGGCGTACTATTGTTTCTGCGATAAGGAACGGCTCGCGGGACTCACAAGGACCGTGGCGGGCAAGGAGATCAACGTCTATGACAAACACTGCCTTTCCCTGAGCAGAGAAGAAGTGGAGGAAAAGCTTGCGGCGGGAGTTCCCTATGTGATCAGGCAGAACAATCCGACAGAGGGCGAGACAGTCTTCCACGATGAGATCTACGGGGATATCGCGGTGGAGAACGCAGAGCTCGACGATATGATCCTGATCAAGTCCGACGGCTATCCGACCTACAATTTCGCCAATGTGGTGGACGACCATCTGATGGGCATCACCCATGTGGTGCGGGGGAATGAATATCTCTCCTCCTCCCCGAAGTACAACAGGCTCTACGAAGCCTTCGGCTGGGAGGTGCCTGTGTACGTGCACTGCCCGCTGATCACGGATGAGGCGCACAACAAGCTGTCCAAGCGCTGCGGGCATTCTTCCTACGAGGACTTGATCGAGCAGGGATTTCTGACCGAGGCGGTGGTGAACTTTGTGGCGCTGCTCGGATGGAGCCCTTCGGATAACCGGGAGATCTTTACCTTAGAGGAGTTGACGGAGGCGTTTGACTACCATCATATGTCCAAATCTCCGGCGGTATTCGACTATACGAAATTGAAATGGATGAATGGCGAGTACATCAAGCAGATGGACTTTGACCGGTTTTACGAGATGGCGGAGCCATTCTTAAAGGACACCATCAAAAAGCCGCTGGATCTGAAAAAGATCGCGGAGATGGTGAAGACGAGGATCGAGGTGTTCCCGGATATCCCGGCGCTGATCGACTTTTTTGAGGCGCTGCCGCAGTACGATCCTGCAATGTACACCCACAAGAAGATGAAGACCACAGCTCAGTCTTCTTTAGAGGTATTGAGAGAACTTCTTCCTGTCCTGGAAAAACAGGAAGATTACAGCAATGATGCGCTGTATCAGACACTCTGTGATTTTGTGGCAAAGAAAGGCTGCAAGAACGGCTATGTGCTCTGGCCCGTCCGCACCGCAGTCTCCGGCAGGCAGATGACGCCGGCGGGCGCCACGGAAATCATGGAAATCCTCGGAAAGGAAGAATCTTTGTCCCGGATCAGAGCGGGGATAGAGCTTCTTGAGAAGGTGTTTTCCTGATTCCAAATATAGATTTAGTTGGGACAGGCACAGATCTGGCACGGAATACAGGTTCATTCAGAACCGGTGCAGATTTGATAAAACGTTCGGCCTGTCCCATCTGCGGAGAGCAAGATTTCCGGGAATCCAGTTTACAGGAGGGAAAGAAAGCTTCCCCATCCCGTAAGCCGGACAGTACGGGTAATCCGCAGCAGCAGAAGGCGATCACGCACGGAGCCGGTCCTGTGATGGTACTCGCAGGGCCCGGTTCCGGGAAAACCTTTGTGCTGACAAGAAGAATCGCACATCTGATCAACACGCATCATATCAACCCATCGGAAATCCTGGTGATCACTTTCACAAAAGCTGCCGCGGGAGAGATGCAGCAGCGCTTTCTATCACTCTGTGAGGGGGAACATCCGCCGGTGACTTTCGGCACATTCCATGCCGTCTTTTATTCGATCCTCAAAGAAACGTCGCGCTGCCGAAGTGGCAGCATCTTATCCGAGGCGGAAAAGAAAAAAATGCTTCGGGACATTATCCAGAAAAACAGATACGATATCAGTCCGAATGCAGATATGCTGGAAGAGATCCTCTCCGGGATCGGACAGTATAAAAACCGCTGTCTTGCAGGCGGCGAAACAGGAGCAGAGCGCCCGCAAAGCAGGCACAGACAAAGCGTTTGCGGGGCGAACCATGACTTATCGGGCAACGCTCCAAGTGAAAATATTGATTTTATCTCGCAGAATATACCGTCCGAACTGTTTTGGAACCTGTATCGGGATTTCACACGGGCGCAGGAGATCATCGGTAAGATCGACTTTGACGATATGGCGCTGAAATGTCTGGAGTTATTTCAGGAAAGACCGGACATTTTAAAACAGTATCAGGCGAGATACCGTTATCTTCTGATCGATGAGTTTCAGGACATTGCGCCGATACAATATCGTCTGGTACGGCTTCTTGCCGCGCCGGAGAATAATCTTTTTATCGTGGGGGACGATGATCAGTCCATCTATGGATTCCGGGGCGCAAAGCCGGACATTATGCGGAACTTTCCGAGAGAGTACCCCTCCGCGGAGATCGTTGCCCTGCAGATAAACTACCGCAGTACGCCGCAGGTGGTCTCGGCGGCGGGGAAGCTGATCGAACATAACACAAACCGCTTCCCGAAGGAGATCAGTGCGGCGAAGGAGCCGGGAGAACCTCTTCGCATCACAGGAACGGAAAGCGTTGAAAAAATGGAGGAGGCGCTGATCCGTTGTCTGCTGCCCGAAAAAAATACCGGAAGGCTGGCGGACTGCGCTGTGATCAGCAGGACATCCGCCCGGTTTCCGATGCTCTCAGAAAAGCTTCGTCAGGCGGGCATCCCATGCATATTCAGGGAAAAGGTGAAGAGTATCTATGACCATGAGATCACATACGACCTGCTTGCCTATCTGGAGTTTGCCATGACGCCTCTGCGGGAGAGAAGCCGGAGCCAGTTTTTCCAGTTTATGAACAGGCCCCTCCGGTATATCAGCAGGGAAGCGGTAAACGAGTCCGCTGACTTCGGGCATCTGCTCCGTTATTACCGGGGAAAACCGGGTATGCAGGAAGCTGTCATACGCCTTGGGCAGGATCTGGAACGGATACGCACGATGCCGGTCTTTCTTGCCGTCAACTATATCCGCAAGGCGATGGGGTATGATGTGTATCTGGCGGAGCGGTACGGAGCGGGCAGTATGCAAAACAGCGGGGAGGGGAAGTACAATTTGCCGGAGAAAGAGAACATCAATATACTGGAACTTGCAGATATGATACAACATTCAGCCAGAGGATGCCGGACGCTTTCCCAGTGGAAACAGGTAATGGAAGAGCGAAGGGAAGAGACGCTGAACGGCACAAAAACGGGGGAGCCCACTCCGAAGGAGGGCGTTACGCTTTTGACCATGCACGGCTCCAAAGGATTAGAATATGATAAAGTTTTTATAGTAAACTGCAATGAGGGGAGCACGCCGCACCGGAAAGCGCGCAGTGAGGAGGAAATCGAGGAGGAGCGCCGTATGTTCTATGTGGCGATGACGAGAGCGAAAAAGGAACTGACGATGTTCTGTATCACAGGGGAAAAAAGCGCAAATAGAGAAGGCGGCGCCGCCAAGACAATGCCGCCTTCCAGATTTCTGAAGGAAATGGAATGAGCAGGCACAACGCATCCTGTTATCGGACTTTTTTGCACCGCTCATTATCTCTGTGGATATTATACCATGTCCGCAAGCGGACATAGTATTTTTTATGGCTACTCCGCTTCGCTCCGAGCCAGTATATTATAACATCTCATCAAACTCACAACTGTCAAGATATTCGTCGAAGGCATCCGAAGCCTGCTCATATTCCTCGTCATCCTCAATATAGCGAAGTTCCGGCTCCTCATTGGGATCATCGGGATTTTCCGAATAGCCGTAGATCCAGACCGAACCGTCCGCATTGTCGCTGTTCTCAGAGAGCGGAAGCAGGGCTATATAATCTTTTTCACCGACAGAAAAGATCGTGACAACGGAACATGTCACAGTGCCTTCATCCAGTTCCAGTTCCACGGTCATCTCTTCCTGCGCCATATTTTGGTCGGGCTCGGTTATGATGTTATGTTCTTCCTTTTTCATGAGTGGTCCTCGCTTTCTGTTGAAATACTTACCATTATTTTAACGTCATAGATTATATTTCGCAACGTTTTTCGGATTGATTTTTAGTACCAATTAAAAAACTAACCAACATTTACAGGAAAAATCTCCACATCCAAAAAGAATTATGCTATAATGTGTTTGCGAGTTTACTGCAGACCTGAAATGAGTCAACAACATAGGAAGACTATATGAATAAAAACTATACTTTGAAGAGATGGACGGCTGAAACCGCGGGCGTCAGCGTCACGGCGCACGGTATCAGCATCCATGCGGAACTTTACGGGCGGGAAAGCAATGGTATTCTTTTGTATGACAGGGAGGGCTCAGAACCCGTCCGGATCGACTTTACGGAAGAGATGCGGCTTGGCAGCACGTATCGCTGTATGTTATCGGGTGTTTCCGCGCGGGATCATGTGTACCTTTTCCACGAAGACGGAAAGCCGGTGGCTGATCCTCTGGCAAAACGCCTTGTTGGGCATCGGCTCTTCGGGGAGGAACACAGGGCGGCGGGGAAAAAAGATGCCCTGAAAACCTGCGCTTTTGTATCGGATGAGTTTGACTGGCGGGGCGATAAAAGGCCGGGCACTCCCTATGAGGACAGCATTTACTACGGGATGCATGTCCGCGGGTTTACAAGAGATGCCTCTTCCAGAGTGAGAGAGGCGGGCACTTTCGCCGGTGCGGAGAAAAAAATCCCCTATCTGAAAAAACTGGGTGTCACAGGGATCGTGCTGCAGCCGGTCTATGAGTTTGAGGAATGCATGAGACAGCCGAAGGCAAGAAATGTCTCGGAAGCGGCGCTGCAGCAGACGGCTGATGAGCCGGAGATGCGGCTCAATTACTGGGGCTATCTGCCGGGATTTTATATGGCGCCCAAGAACGCTTACGCCTACGGTGAAAATGCCGTGACAGAGTTGAAAACTCTGGTGCGCCAGCTCCACAGAAATAATCTGGAAGTGATCCTGCAATTTTATTTTGAACCTTCCACGCCGGTCTTTCGGATTCGGGATATTTTACTGTACTGGGTACGGCAGTACCACGTTGACGGTTTTGAACTTTTGGGGGGCGCGCTTCCTCTGAAGGAGATCGCGTTAGAGCCCGGGCTTTCGGATACGAAGATCTGGAGCGAATGGCTGCCCTTTGAAGAGATAGAAGAGGCGCGCCGGCAAAAGGTTTCATATCCGCTGACAGAGGTATGCGGCGGGCAGCGCCGTAAAAAGTCCTGGGGAAAGGAAAAGCGTTACCTTGCCGGGTTCGGAAAAACATATCAGAACACCATGCGGCGTTTCCTGAAAGGCGACGGCGGCGTTATGGCTGAATTTCTGCGATGTCAGAGGGAAAATCCGGAAGGGTGCGGACAGATCAACTATCTCGCTACTTACAACGGCTTTAGGCTTGCCGATGTGTTTTCCTATAATGTGAAGCATAATGAGGCAAACGGCGAGGAAAACCGGGACGGAGAGAACAACAATTACAGTTGGAACTGCGGAACGGAGGGGGAGACGCGGAAAAAAAGCATCCTGGCACTTCGGACGCAGCTTATGAAAAACGGGCTGATCATGCTTTTTACAGCCCAGGGAACTCCTTTTCTCTTTATGGGAGATGAATGGGGAAAATCTTCCGGCGGCAATAATAATCCATACTGTCAGGACAATGAGATCACCTGGCAGAAATGGAATCTGAAAAAAACGGAAAAAGAAATTCTCGCTTTTACGATGCAGCTTATCGCGCTGAGAAAAGCGCACGGCATTATGCATCAGGAAAAGCCGTTAAAGCTGATGGATTATCTGTCCTGCGGCTATCCGGATCTGTCCTACCACGGACGGGAGGCATGGCGCACAAGCATGGAGTATCAGGTCAGAAATATCGGCGTGATGCTCTGCGGGAAATACTGTGTTGTGGACGGCAGGGAGGATGAATGTCTCTATATCGCCTACAATATGCACTGGGAACCCCATGATTTTGCGCTGCCAAAGCTCCTGAAAGGGAAAAGGTGGAAGCTGCTGGTCGACACCGCCGGGGAGAAGCTGGAGGAGCCTGCAGATACGAAAGATAATAAGACGGCGACAACGATGGCGGCGGAAAAATCAGCCGGCGAAACAGTTGTCTGCACAGAAATGGAAGCGGGAAGTGCGGTTTCTTCTGATTCATCCGATTCGGTTCATTCTTCCAATGTGAGCAGCCAGTCCGTGACGCTGCCTGCAAGATGTGCGCGCATCTATGTATCCGAGGAAGCGCCGGGGGCACCGAAGAGAAGGAACCGCGGGAATAAGACAGTGAAATGAGGAAAATGCGAAGCAATGCATATATGGAAGCATTTTAAAACGATCACCCATCACAGACATCTTGTCAGAAAGGGATGTTTTCGGGTGGGACTGTACTGGCAGGGGCTTACCCACGATCTGTCAAAATATTATCCATCCGAGTTTTGGGTGGGTGCAAAATATTATCAGGGGACGAGAAGCCCCAACAATGCGGAGCGGGAGGATATCGGCTACTCATCCGCCTGGCTGCACCATAAAGGGCGGAACAAACATCACTATGAATACTGGATAGATTACTCTTTGAAGGCGCAGCCAGGTGGTATGCTGCCCTGTCCGATGCCGGACCGGTATATCGCGGAGATGATCATGGACAGGATTGCAGCCTGCAAGACTTACCAGGGGGACGCCTACACGGACAGGAGCCCTCTGGAATATTACCTGCAGGGGAAAGATCCGGCGCCGCTCCACCCCTATACCAGAAAAAATCTGGAGAGGCTTTTGAGGATGCTGGCGGAAAAGGGCGAGGATAAAACGTTCCGCTATATTAAATATGTTTATCTGAGAAAGAGGAGAGAAAAGATCCGGCGTCTGATCGCGGGAAAACAAAAAAGGAAGCCGTTATCGGCAGAAAATCATGGGCAGAATATAGACAGGACGGATAGAGTCCTGAATTTGACGGCATATGGAAAGGAAGGCAAAAGAAATTGATAGACGGAAAAAAGGTACTGTTCAGCGGCATGCAGGCGACGGGAAATCTGACGCTCGGCAATTATCTGGGAGCATTGAAAAACTGGGTGACGCTCTGCGATGAATATGAATGCTTCTACTCGGTGGTGGATCTGCATTCCATCACGATACGGCAGGAGCCGGCGGAACTTAGAAAGAGGGCGCGTGCCCTTCTGACGCTCTATATTGCGGCAGGGCTCGATCCGGAAAAAAACTGCCTGTATTATCAGTCCCATGTGTCGGGACACTGCGAGCTGTCCTGGATCTTAAACTGCTTTACCTATATGGGTGAACTGAACAGAATGACACAGTTTAAGGACAAGGCGGCAAAGCACGCAGACAATATCAATGCCGGACTGTTCACCTATCCCGTGCTGATGGCGGCGGATATTTTGTTGTATCAGGCGGATGTGGTGCCGGTGGGAAAGGATCAGCTTCAGCATCTTGAGATCACAAGGGATATCGCCCAGAGGTTTAACGCTATCTATGGCGATGTGTTCGCGATTCCGGAGCCCTATGTGGGCAAAACCGGCGCCAGCATCAAGAGCCTGCAGGCACCGGAGAAAAAGATGTCGAAATCCGATGAAAATCCCAACGCCAGCATCTATCTGATGGATGATCCCGACACGATCATGCGGAAGTTCAGGCGTGCGGTGACGGATTCGGAGGCGCAGGTGCGCTACAACCCCGAGCAGGCGGGCATCTATAACCTGATCAATATCTACAGCGCCTGCACCGGAAAGATGCCGGAAGAGATCGAAAAGGAGTTTGACGGCAAAGGATATGGAGACTTTAAGACGGCGGTGGGCGAATCTGTCGTAAGTGTGCTGAGACCATTGCAGGAGCGTTATACGGATCTGAGCAAAAATAAAGATTATATTGATTCTGTCATCAAAAACAATGCGGAAAAGGCAGATTATTACGCGATGAAGACACTGCGCAAGGTGCAGAAGAAGGTAGGATTTCCGGAGAGAGTCCGGTAAGGCGTCCTAATAAAAGGATAAAACCGGTTAAAAAATATCATGTCAGTGAAAGAGGTAAAGGACCGGCGAAAGAATCAGGTAAAGCTTTGCGGGCGGCGTGAGGAGGAGAAGTGCGATGAAAGATAAATATGTAGCTTATGTATCAACCTATACCATGGGCACTCTGACAAACGATAAAAAGAGTTATGGTATCAAAATCTATGATGTGGATCTGAAAAACGGATGTTTTACGCCGAAGGATCAGGTGGAGATCACCAACTCTTCCTATGTGACGATCTCCCACAATAAAAAATATCTGTATTCGATCACGGATATGGGGGTAGAATCCTACCGTATCGAGAAGGATGGGACGTTGTCCAGGATCAATCAGGGTTCCATCAACGGGATGAGAGGATGCTACCTGTCCACGGACTATGAGGATAAATTCCTCTTCACGGCGGGCTATCACGACGGAAAGATCACGGCGCTGCGGTTAAATGAGGACGGCAGCATCGGAAATATCACCGACGAGATCTTCTGCAAGGGCATGGGCAGTATGGCGGAGCGGACATCAAGGCCCCACGTGAGTTGTGTGAAGATGACAAGGGACAATAAATTTCTCTGCGCGGCGGATCTTGGCATGGACCATGTCAATGTATACCAGCTTGACCATATGACCGGGCGGCTGAAACTGGTGGATATTTTAAGGAGCGATCAGGATTCCGCGCCCCGCCATATTAAATTTTCCCAGGACGGAAAGTTTCTATATATTGTACATGAATTGAAAAATTATATTGATGTATATACTTACAAAGAGGAGAAGAACATACCGGAGTTTGAGAAGATCCAGACAATCTCCACCGTGAATGATTACCATGCCTCCAACTCGGCGGCGAGTGCCCTGAACATTTCCGAGGATTTCCGCTACATCGTCACCTCCAATGCGGGCGATAATACGGCGACCATTTACAAGGTTGACAAAAAGACAGGAATGCTCGAAAAGCTGCTCTGCCTGCCGATCAGCGGGGACTATCCAAAGGATGCGGTGCTGTTCCCGGACAACAGGCATCTTGTCTCCTTAAACCATGAGTCCAATACGATGACGTTCTTTTCTACGGATCTGAAGAAGGGGCTGATCATGATGAATACGAAGGAGATTCCGGTGAATTATCCGAATTGTATTATTTTCCATAAGCTGGAGGGGTAAATGATATCGGACGCCGGGATGGAAATAAAATACTCTGTGGCTGCGCTTTTTTGCAGGTTCCTTGAGAATTTTATTTCCATTCCGGTTAGTTGTGGTATTGACCATGCCGGCATTGGCTATTCCTGAATTGGTTATTTTGAATTGGAGATAACAGCCGAAATGGTGGCTTAAAACTATAGTGGGTTTTATCCATTGTCATCGATAATATTTTTTAACAGTTCTTCCGAGGATACGCCGTACAGTTTGGCGAGTGCGATCAGGTTGGAGGTGCTCGGGTCTGAGGTGCCGTTTTCCCATTTGGAGACAGCCTGTCTGCTGATGCCCAGTGCTTCCGAGACAAATTCCTGTGTCATCTTGCAGCGGAGGCGGTTTTCTTTCAGTACTTCGCCCAAAGATTTTCGGATGACTTTCTTTTCTTTCCTCACTTCATCAGAGTTGATATATTTTTTCAATGCCTTGACGAGCAGCAGAAAAAAGTAGATCATTGCTCCGGCTGCCGCGATTACAAAAATAATATATAGGGCGGCGAATGAAACGGTTAAAAATCGTGGTGTGTCCATAAAATTTCTCCTTCTATCCTTTATTTTTCAGGCAAAAGCCGACGAGATCAGGTACAATATGCCGATGTGCGCCGGATAAAACAAATAAAAGAATTTTTTCATACTGGCTCCCCGTTCTCCGTTATAAAGCGCCATGGGAATTGCCGAAAGGCACATCATCCACTGAAAGCCGCCGCTGACCATATAAGTGGCGGCGGACAGGAGAAGCAGCGCTGCAATCTGCAGGCCTCTGTGTTTTCTGAAAATATAAAACAGAACGCCCAGCAGTACAAAAGCAAAACCGCCCTCGACGAGAAAGATATTCGGGAACAGAAACGATATTGTGGCAAGCAGGCGTATCACAAAGAACGGAATCCTCTCATCTGCCGACAGCAGTGCCACAAGAAATATCGGCAGTGCGCACAAAAACGGAATAAGACAGCAAAAGAGAGATTTTATGATCTGCCGGCTGTTTTTCTTTTGTATCCCTTCCGCAAACCAGTCCCAGAACTGCATATACAGGCCGGTGACAAAAAAGGTGCTGAACGCATTGTTCATCAAAACCACAGATTCGTTGGGAACGACATTTTGCAGGATAAAGGTAAAGATCGTCATGCCCCAACTGGCAAAAAGAAGGCGCTTCAGGTATAGCTTTTTGCTGTGTGTGTAATAAAAGCTTTCCGCCGATGCAAACAGGAACAGAGGAAATACAGGCCTGCCAGCCATAGTAAGCCACAGAGGCGCGCCGAAAGATACAAACATCTGATGGATGTGATCCATAAACATCAGCATAGCCGCCGTCAGTTTGATCGTAGTGCTGTTCAGAATTTTCCATTTCGGAAATTCTCCGGGATGTGTGAGAGCATTTGAGTTCGCAATTTCCATAGTCAGTAGTTCTCCTTTTCAAGTTTTTCTGACTATATTTTAGCGAGATCCCCCGGTTGCTTCCACCAACTATTGCGCAATTTTCGGTTGCGGTTACGGTTTACACGGTTTTTTGGCGGAAAATGAGTATATTTTTTCGGATACTGCAACCTGCTTGTAAATATCGGCGTAGTCGGATGCCTTTAATTCTGTAATATAATTCATCTCATAATTCTTTTCGGGACAGCGTTCTTTCACGATGTCCACCGCTTTATTGTAGGCGATGGCGGCTTCTATGGCGCTGTCGTAATAGCCGATCAGATAATAACTCCTGATATGGATTCTCGCCCGGTAGAGCACGCTGCCTTTTCTCCGGATCAGGGAGACACCGTGGTAGGAGTTCAGTATCTTTATATTCTCATATCGAAAATCGTAAGAGTCGCCGTTGATAAACTGAAAATCCTTTCCCTGTACCGCGTAATTTTTGATGCCGTACCGGGAGGAGAGTGTCACCTGCATACCGTAGTCCGCCACAAACAGATGTCCGCCCCGCCGCATGATCTTGTGGGAGGCATAGTAAAAGAGGTCCTCCAGATCAAATTTCAGTTCCAGTTCCGGCTCCAAATAGTACAGAAAATAGGTTTTCATCAGATAGATCGGCGTGGCAAAATAGATCCCGTTATCCCGCAGATTGATCAACACCACCCATTTTTCAAAGGAGAGCGGCAGGGACTGCTCATAGTCATGGATTTTGTGCGCCATATCTGAGAGGACGGAAAAAGCCAGAAGATAAGCGGCGTGAGCCGTCTTTTCCTCCGGATAGCTGCCGAGGCTGATATGTTTCTTCTGATGCGTTATGGAGGCACGGTAGGAGATTGTGCCGTCTTTTAAAGTGGTCTTGTATACACCGGGAAGGCTCATAATAATACTACTTTATCACAGGTATGCAGATAATTCCATTCATAATTTGTGGGAATCGGAACTGATACTTGCTTTTAGGAAATGGGCGGGTATAATAAAATCATGAGAGACAGGAGCAATGTCATTAAGTTAACGGTTGCCGGACGCCGTGAGGAACATAAAATGCTCCGTCGCCACGCTTTCGCTCGGTAAAAAACGTAGCGGACACTAAACTCATGCGAAATTTTCTTTGAAAATTACGCATTTATTAAGTGCCGACGTTTTTTAACGGGCTCCTTGAGCATTTTATGTTCCTCACGGCTAGGTGAAAGGCTTAACTAAATGACATTGGAGACAGGAGGGAATGATTGTGGCAAGATACAAAATATCAAACAAAAATATATACGGTTTCAGGGATAATATCTACCAGATGTTCCTGCTGATACCGGTTATTATCGCGCTGGCACTGGCAGTGGAATTTGTTCTGGGACCGCTCTTTTATAAGATATATCGAAAAGATGTTATGTTGGAGGAGGGCGCTGCGGGGACCGAAGCGGGAGGGGATATTCCTGTGGCGGAGTCCGTGGAGGAGATGGAACAGTTCGGCACGTTTACCTTTATCACAAGCGGGACGGTGCTCAAGTACGATACATTCCGCATCGGGGAGGCTATCTATCACCGGATCGAACTGCCCAGCGGGGAGAAGGTTTTTGCGCATATCAACCAGAAGGCGCTTTTGAAAACCGACAAAGCCGGCGTCTATCGCCTGCCGGTTGGGGAGTGGAGAGAGTGGGAGGCGCCGGCGGAGGCTTTGATATATGAAGCGAATCATTACGTTATGGATCACTATGTGGATATGTACGGAGATTATGTGCCGGTGCTGTCGGAAGCGGATTACGGTATGGGGCTGGGGAAAAAGGCTTCCGCGTGGATTTTTGTCATTGTAATGCTTCTCTACAGAGTGATCGGCGTAAGGCGCTGGCGGTTTGCGCCCGCTGTTTTCTGGAAGAGAGACCCGCTTTTGCCGCGCAATGATCTGGAGTGCTGGTGCGCTTCCACCTTTGCGATCTGGGCGCACTCTTTCTCCATGCTGGAGGGATGGCCTTTGGTCACAGGCGTCCACGGCAGCCGGAAGGCGGTGGCTAATTTTAAGAATGTGGCGCTTGGGGAACAGTGGGATATCAAAAACAGGCAGGACGGGATCGAGACGGTACATGAACTGGTGGAAAGGCATGCGGGACGCTTCGATACGGAGTACGCGGGCTGGGATCTGTGCCGTGCGACGCAGCTCCTCGGTATGATGTATCTTGTGAAAATGATAGACAGAGAAGAGCTGGACCGGGAATTTTCCGCCGCCGGGAAAGTGATCCAGCAGCAGTTTAACTCCTGGGACGCCATGGCGGAGAGTTATCTAGCCGGCTTTGAGGCATGGCTTGTAAGGATTGGCAATGCCGATGCGGCGCAGAGTGCGGCGTGGCGCAGAAATATCTTTGAGCAGTTGAAGAAAAATGCGGACGGACCGTATTCCGTGCCCTTCAGGACAGATCTGACATGGACGCCGGGCGGTAAGGGCGAAAGGACTGAGGTGAAGCGGGTGCTGTCGCGGTACAGGGCGAGTGGGATTTAATTGCCCGATTTGCAGACAGGAGGCGTTTAGTACAGGAAGCATGGATGTGTCGGGCGATATGCGATTCTGTCTTTGAGCAGAGGAGGAGGGAGATTTATATTGTCAGTAGATTTTAAAGCTCTGATCGGTTCTAATACATACGATTTTCTGCGTGAGCACCCGAGGCTTGGCAGGCGCGTTATCCTGCTGGGGCTCGGCGGCAGTTATGCCTATGGGACGAACAATGCGGAAAGCGATATCGATCTCAGGGGCATCACGTTGCATCTGCCGTCGGACCTTCTGGGGCTGACGGAGTTTGAGCAGTATGAGGATGAGAACACCGATACTGTGATATATGCTTTTAACAAGATCGTAAAGCTTCTTCTGGACTGTAATCCGAATACCATAGAACTTCTGGGACTGGATGAGGAGCAGTATCTGATCAAAACGGCGCTGGGGCAGGAGCTCCTTGACCACAGGGGGCTGTTTTTGTCAAAGAGGGCGGCAAAGTCCTTCGGCGGGTACGCCGGGGCGCAGCTCCGCAGGCTCCAGAACGCCATAGCCAGGGACTCCATGCCTCAGCCTGAGCGGGAAAAACATATTTACAATTCTGTCAAAAATGCGCTGGAAGATTTTGAGCGCAAGAATGCGTTCGCGGGGAAGGGAGACGTCCGCATCTACATAGATGAATCCGAAAACTCGGACTTCGAGAAGGAACTTTTTATCGATGCGTCTTACCGGCATCTGCCCCTGCGGGACTACCACAATCTGCTGGGCGTGATGAATAATGTGGTCAGGGATTACGACAAGATCGGGAAGCGCAACAGGAAAAAGGATGACAATCATCTGAACAAACATGCGATGCATCTGATCCGCCTTTTTATGATGGCGATCGATATTCTGGAAAAGGGGGAGATCAGAACCCACAGAACAGATGATGTGGATCTGCTTCTGCGCATTCGGACGGGCGGTTTTCAGAGAGAGGATAAAACATTTTCCGCCGAGTTCTACGAGCTGCTCGCCGACTATGAGGACAGGCTGGAGAAGGCGACAAAAAAGTCTGTGTTGCCGGATAATCCGAATATGGAGAAGGTGGAGCGGTTTGTGGAGTATGTGAACAGAAGGACGGTTGACGGGGATTTTTGAATGTTCCCGCGAAAAGGAGGACGGCTGTGAAAGGTGAAATTTTGGATAATATTGCGGATAAGCTCACGGAGATCGAAAAGTCTGAGAATGTCAGGATTCTGTATGCGGTGGAGTCCGGAAGCAGGGCTTGGGGCGTGGAGTCGCCCGACAGCGATTACGATGTGCGGTTTATTTATATGAGGCGGGCGAAGGACTATCTGTGTGTCAGGGAAAGACGGGATGTGATCGAGTGGCAGTTGGATGAGGTGCTCGATATAAACGGCTGGGACCTGAAGAAGACGCTTGCCCAGTTTCACAGGGGCAACGCCACTTTGTTTGAATGGGCAAATTCGCCCATCGTCTATCGGACGACAGACATATGGGAGAGAATATATGATGTCTGCAAAGTGTATTTTTCGGAGAAAGCCGCACTGTATCATTATTATGGGACTGCCAGAAGTACTTTCAGACAATATCTGATGGAAGAAAAAGTAAAATATAAAAAGTATATTTATGCGCTGAGACCTCTGCTTGCCTGCAGGTTTATCGAATCGAAGCACAGCGTTCCGCCGGTGAGATTCGATGAATTGCTGCGGCAGGAGCTCCCGGAAGATCTGAGAGGGGAGATAGATGAAATGCTGCGGATCAAGGCGCAGAGCGGGGAGGCGGCACTGCATCCTCAGATGCCTGCGATCAGAAAGTATATGGAGGACGAAATTGCCCGGTATGAAAAGCTGTCAAAGGAGATGGCAGATGACAGGACGCCTGACTGGGAGGGGCTTGATGAGATATTTTTGTGGAGCCTGCGGCAGATAGAACAGTACTCGATTGATTCCCTTTTCTAAAAAATTTTGTTATACTTACATCATACGATATTTTGCGGAGAAAAGGTTGAATAAATTCTTTGATGAGCAATTTAGTTCAACAAACTGAACAAGTTCAGTTGGAATTTGTGCCGGAGCGTCACAAATTCTATTGATCGCAGAGCAGAATCTGAAATTCTGCTCGCATCCTCAGCGTAAAACGCTTCGGAATGGTGGAAAAAATGAAACGAATTCTGGTGGTGGAAGATGACCTGATGCTGAGCACGGGGCTGTGTTTTGAGCTGGACGCGGCGGGGTATGCCACGCAGGCGGCGTACAACTGCAAAAAGGCGGAATATCTCATGGAGATGGAAGGAGAGAATTTTTCGCTTGTGATACTGGATGTCAATCTGCCGGACGGGGACGGATTTGAGCTGTGCAGAAAGATAAAGGAGGCGCATCCAGAACTGCCGGTCATTTTCCTGACGGCGAAAGATCTGGAGGAGGATGTGCTGGGCGGCTATGATCTGGGAGCTGAGGACTATATCACGAAGCCCTTTCGGATGCCTGTTTTTCTGAGGCGGTTGGAAGTAGCCCTGCGGCGCGGCGGTATGGCGGAGAAGCCTGCCGGTGCCGACTGTTACAGGGATGATTTTTTGCAGATAGACTTTGACGCTCTGACGGCATGGCGGGGCGGGGAGAAACTGTCTGTCACGCCGAACGAGTACAAGCTGCTCCGGGTGCTGACCGCCAACGCGGGCAATGTGGTGACGAGAAAGCTTCTGCTGGAGAAACTCTGGGACTGCGATGAAAATTTTATCGACGATCACACGCTGACCGTGACGATGAACAGGTTGCGGGCGAAGATCGAGGATGAAGCGCATTCCTATATAAAGACGGTGCGCGGGATGGGGTACATCTGGGAGAGCAGAAAAGGACTTACCGTGACATGACAGGACATAAAAGTGAAACGATCATCAGCCGGGGGCTGCTTTTTGCGGGGGCTGTCCTTGCGGGCGGTTTTCTCTATACGGTGTGGATCTGGGTGCCGAGGGCGGAAATACGGTATCTTTTGATCTCTCTGTTCGGAGGGCTCTGCCTTCTTATCCTGCTCTGGACACTGTTTCTCAGGGGGCAGGTGCGCAGATTTGCGGACGAGCTGTGCGGCACGCTGGATCAGCTTCTCGCGGAGCGGGAGCCGGAAGGATTTTCTGTCTATGAGGATACGCTGACCGCAAAGGTGCAGGGGAAATTCCGGCAGTTTTATGATCTGATGAGCGAGGAGCGCAGGCAGAGCCGGCAGGACAAGCAGGTCATTCAGGAGCTGGTCTCGGATATTTCCCACCAGGTCAAGACGCCGATCGCCAACCTGCAAATGTTTTTGGATATTTTAAAGTCCCATGACCTGGGCGCGGAAAAACGGGCGGAGTTTCTCGACATGACGGCGGGGCAGCTCAATAAGCTGGAGTTTCTTCTGCAATCTCTGATCCGGATGTCCAGACTGGAGACCGGCACTTTCGCGATCCATATGGAACAGGCAAACCTGTATGATACGATCGCCCGGGCGGTAAGCGGAGTGTGGGCAAAGGCGGAGAAAAAGGAGATACGGCTGTCCGTGGAATGTGACTTATTTGTCATGGCAAAATATGATCCGAAGTGGACTGCGGAAGCGCTGGAAAACATTCTGGACAATGCGGTGAAGTACACGCCATCGGGGGGAACCGTTCAGATCAGCGTGCGCCCGTGGCAGTTTTACATCCGGGTGGATATCGCCGACACCGGCATCGGTATATTGGAGAGCGACTATCACAATGTATTCAAGCGGTTCTGGCGCGGGGAGAAGGCAGCCTCCTGTGAAGGCGTCGGGCTCGGGCTCTATCTGGCGCAGGAGATCGTCCGAAGGCAGAAGGGATATATCAGCGTGAAATCCAAAGAGGGCGGCGGGAGCGTTTTTTCGGTGTATCTGCTGAGCTGACATTGATATCTGAATACAATGTCATTAAGTTAGCATCTTAGCTCAGCCGTGAGGAACATAAAATGCTCAAGGAGCCCGTTAAAAAACGTCGGCACTTAACGAGGTCCCTCACGAGTTTAGTGTCCGTTACGCTATTTCACAGGCTCTTGAAAAACAGAGCCCGCGAAAGCGTGGCGACGGAGCATTTTATGTTCCTCACGGCGTTCGACAACTGTAAACTTAATGACATTGTGATGTGAATTGCAATAAATGAGGACAACGAAGATGGACATCATAACCGTTCACAATCTGAAAAAATATTACGGGGATCGCGGCAAGGAGCCGGTGGTCAAAGCGCTAGACGGCGTGAACCTTGCCATTGAGCAGGGCAGGTTCACAGCGATCACCGGCGCCTCGGGCAGCGGCAAGACGACACTCTTAAATATGATGGGCGGGCTGGATGTGCCGACGGGTGGGGAAGTGATCGTGGACGGCGTGAATCTTTCTTCGCTGAGGGAGGAGGAACTCGCCGTGTTTCGCCGCAAAAAGGTCGGGATCATCTTCCAGAATTATAATCTGGTGCCCACGCTGACGGTGGAGGAAAATATTTTATTTCCCCTCGATCTGGACGGCTCCGCGCCGGATATGCGCATCTTTCGGGAGATCACAGAGCTTCTCGGGCTGACGGATCAGATGGAGCGCTGCCCCGATATGCTCTCCGGCGGACAAAAACAGCGGGTGGCGATCGCCAGGGCGCTTGTGACGAAACCCGCGGTCATTCTGGCGGATGAGCCCACGGGCAATCTGGATTCGCGGAACAGCCAGAATGTGGCGGGGCTTTTGAAAATGACGACAGAAATGTATCATCACACCCTTGTGATGGTCACACACAACCCGGAGCTTGCGCAGATGGCGGACCGGGTGGTACGGATGCAGGACGGACGCATTGTGGAAAGTCCGGATACGCCATGCTAAAAAATAATAATCTGAAAATATGCCGCAGACTGATCATGCGGGACATAAAATTTCATAGAGTGCAGTATATTTTGCTGTCTGTCTCCGTCGCCCTTGTCTGTATGCTGTATACCATTTCTCTGTGTCTGGGCAATCTGACTTATGACGGATTTATGTATTCCTACAAAATCATGTACGGCTCTGAGAGCCACATTCTGTTTTATGATCTGACCTCCTCCCAGGCGGCGGGAATCAAAAATCACAGAAGTGTAAAGAATGCGGTTTCCCTCTCCGCCATCGGTGTCCTCTCCGATGAGATGCTGGGAAACCGCAGCGTGAAACTGGCTGTAGTCTCTCCGGGATGGGCGAAGGAGACGGATGCCGTGCCGATGCAGGGGCGGATGCCGGAAAAACAAAACGAGATCGCGCTGGACGAGCTCACCATGAACTCCCTGGCGATCCCCCGCGAGCCGGGAGCCGAAGTCTCTCTCAGGTGGACGCCTGCGGATGGCGGCGGAGAGCGGATGGACACCTTTATTCTGTGCGGCTTCTGGGAAAACCGGATGGGGCTGACGGAAACCTGCGCCTGGGTGACAGAGGAGACGGCACAGGCGTTTTGCGGCGGCACGCCGGAAAAGCTGGCGCTGGGCGTCACATTGTACCGCCCCGCAGGCCTTGAGAAACAGGGGGCGGAGATTCTCTCTGATCTGGGGATACAGGATATCCCGTTCACCACCAGCCTTGCCTTCAATGACGCCCGGCAGGAGCACGCCGGGATCACTGCCATGCGGTTCTATCGGATGAATCTGATCGTCATGCTCTGCGGCATTCTGATGCTGTACCATATCGTGCGCCTCTCCGCGGCGCAGGATGTACGGTTTTACGGGCGGATCAAAAGTCTGGGGATGACGCCGAGGCAGCTTCGGGTATTGTGGGTGGAGCGTGCGTCGCTTTTGTCCCTGTTTGGCGTGCTGCCGGGATGGTTATCGGGGTTTTTGCTCTGTGCGGTGCTCGCTCCCCATGTGGTGGTCGGCATGGAGGAAAATCCGGCGCTCTGTTTTTTCCGGCTGTCGCCTTTTCCTGTGTCGGGCATACTCACTTTTCTGACAACGGGGATCGCCTGCTCACTGCCCATGCGGACGGTGACCGGAAAAACACCTGTGGAAGCCATGAAATTCGTGGAAAAGGAAGGCGCAGGGAGCAGGAGAGGACGGCGCAGGCGGACTTCTCTGTTTTTGATGGCGCTTTCCGGGCTTTCAAGGCAAAGGGGCAGATCGCTCCCCGGAACGCTCTCTCTTTTATTGGCGCTGTGCATTTTGTGCTGTATCTGGATGCAGGGCGCAAGCTACGATCAGGAAAAATATCTGGAGGGCATGGCGCTTTTCGATTACCTGATCGCCGACGCTTCGGCGGAAGCCAGCATACAGCGCTATAATCCGAAGAGCAGGAGCATTACGGAAGAGATATATGAGGCGCTTGCCAGCCACCCGGCGGTTACCGGTATCGGCGCGGTGCGCACCATGGAGGTTCCCATGTACGCGGACGAGAAAGGACGGGCGCAGATCCTTGCGACATTTGAGGAGGCGGATGAGAACGGCACTGCCAGAAAGGAATATATGGCGGACAACCCCGACTGGATGGCGGGGTATGAAAAGATGCGAAAAGACGGCGAATATATCGGCATTGTTGCAGGCGTAGGCGGACTGACGTTGGAAAAAGCGATGGCGCGGAACATATTTATAGAAGGCTCCTTCTCCGCGGAACTGTTCGGCACCGGAAAGTATGTGATCGCCGCGGGCAGCAGCTCGCCTGTTTTGAAAACCACGCCGCCCGCGGGGAGCAGGGTGGTAATAGAAGGCAGGGAATTTGAGATCATGGCGTCCGTTCCTTACGAAGAGAGCATGATATCCGGCGCGGACAGCAGAGAGGCTGAATTTAACGTGACCTACTATATGCCGGAAGAAGTCTTTGAGGAGCTGTTCCCGGACCATGGTATCAGGAATGTGGGGATAAATATTGACCAAAACAGTCAAAAAGAATTTGAACAATTTCTGGACAGCCAGTTACAGGGAACAGGGGCAAGTGTGGTATCTGTCAGCGATTATCAGTGGGTTTTCCGCAATTCCGTCTTTCACAATTGCATGATCCCGCTGTTTGTGGGGAGCGTGATGCTGATGATCGGTATACTGAATTTCGGGAATGTGCTGGCTAGAGGCGTCCTTGTCCGAAAAAAGGAGTTCGCTGTCTACGAGAGCCTGGGCATGACAAAAAGGCAGATTCGCAGATTGCTCCTGCTGGAAGGCGCCCTGTATCTGGGCTCAATGCTCTTGATCCTGATCCCGGCGACGGCGGTCATCACCTGGCTCTGGGGACGCTGGTGGCTCGCAAACACCAACACCTGGTGCGTCACCTGGCACTATTCCCTTATGCCCCTCTGGATCTCGATCCCGATCCTCGCGGCGCTCGTGCTGCTTGTCCCACTGTATTTTCTGAACGTCGTGACGAGGGAGAGCGTGACGGAGAGGATGCGTGTTATATAAATATAAGATTCTTATGGTACAAAACTGTACCTTTTCTGTACCCTGTCTGTAACTTTCTCCTGTTAGGATTATCTTATGGAACAGTATAAGGTTAAATAAGAAACTTTCCAAAATCTACAGGAGGAACATATCATGGAAGTCATCGTCAAGGCAACGGGATTAAAAAAATATTACGGAAAGGGCGAAGCCCTTGTGAAAGCGCTGGACGGCGTGGATTTGGAGATCGAACGCGGAAAATTTACCGCCATCGTCGGCACCAGTGGCAGTGGGAAATCGACGCTGTTAAATATGCTCGGCGGGCTGGATGTGCCCAGCGAAGGCAGCGTGCAGATCGGAGGGCAGGAGCTGTCCCGCTTAAACAGCGAACAGGCGACGATATTCCGCCGCAAACAGATCGGCTTTATTTTTCAGAATTACAATCTCATCCCGGTCCTGACCGTGTGGGAGAATATTATCTTTCCGATCACACTGGACGGAAGAAAACCAGACGAAAAGTTTATTATGGAGATCGTACAATTTCTCGGTCTCGAGAGCAGACTGGATACACTGCCGAACAATCTCTCCGGCGGACAACAGCAGCGTGTGGCGATCGCCAGAGCGCTTGCCTCCAAGCCATCCCTGATCCTTGCGGATGAACCCACAGGCAATCTGGACTCCAGGACAAGCGGCGATGTGGTTGGGTCCTTGAAAGTGACCAGCGCCCAGTTCCGCCAGAGCATCGTGATGATCACCCACAATCCCGAGATCGCGGCGCAGGCGGACCGGATTATCCGGATCGAGGACGGGAAGATCGTGACAACATTCGGAAAGGCAGGGCAATAACAGATGAATTTTAAACCGATCATTGTATTAAATAAAAGACTGTTCAGACAGAACAGGGGACGCAATCTGGCGGCTGTCACAGCAATCGCGCTGACTACACTGATGTTTACAACGCTCTTTGTATTGAGCCAGAGCATGAAGAAAAACCTGATCGAGATGGCATTTCGGCAGACCGGCTACGATGCCCAGATATCCATCAAACATATCACGGCGGAGGACGCGGAGAAGATCGCGGCGCATCCCGATGCGGCGGAAGTTGGGCAGAGCATGGTGGCAGGGCTCGGCATGGGCGACGCCCTGGCGGGGAGACAGGTGGAGATCCGCTGGGCGGATGAAAGTTACGCAGAACATTCCTTCGCGGAACCGACCACCGGGAAAATGCCGGAGGCAGAGCAGGAGATCGCTCTGGATACTATTGTGCTGGACAGACTGGGCATTCCCCATGAACTGGGGCAGAAGGTGACACTGGAGTGGATCGCCGATTTTGCGGAAGAACAGAACAGAGTGTCCGAGTTTACGTTGTGTGGCTTCTGGGAGGGAAACGAATCTTCCTATGCCAGTTTCGCCTGGGTGGATAAAGAGTTTGCGCAGAAGGCGGCGGGGGATGCGGTTTATGAGATTGTAAACAGACCGGCGGAGGGCATTGCGGCTGATCATGTCTGGACAGAGCCGACAGCGGAAGAAAAGACAGGTACCGGAGAAGATAAAGAAACAGAAGATATGACAGGGGATACTGCCATAAGTACAGCCGCACCGTCCTCCCGGATCGCGGGACAGTATATGGCACAGGTCACCCTCTATGATGACAGGAATATGGAAGCGATGATGGATCATATTCTCGAGGATACCGGTCTTTCCGGGCTTGCATACAGCGTAAACCTCGCCTACGATCCAGAGATGAACCGCATGGCGGCGCAGGAAAATCTATCTTTGTATCTGGGGATGATACTGGTCTTTGCGGCGGGCTTTCTGATCATCTACAATATTTTTCAGATATCCGTCACCAAGGATATTCAGTTTTACGGCAAATGCAAAACCCTTGGCATGACGGCAAGACAGTTGAAAAAGCTGATCTACGGGCAGGCGGGGATGCTGTGTCTGATCGGGATTCCGGCGGGCATGCTGTCCGGCTATCTTCTGGGAGCTGTGCTGGTTCCCGTGTTTTTGCAGGGGCGCTTTGCCTCGGTGTCGGCAAGCCCTCTTATCTTTATCGGTTCCGCCCTGTTTGCCGCGGCTACGGTTCTGATCTCCTGTATGCGCCCTGCAAGGATGGCGGGCAAAGCCTCCCCCATGGAGGCACTGCGCTACAATGATGTGCAGGGAGGAACATCCTCCTTTAACCGAGCGGGAAAAAAGGCATCTTCCCATGCCGGACTCTCAGCCCTCGCCTGGTCCGGGCTTGGGCGCAACAAAAAGCGCACCGTCACCGTGATCTGTTCCCTGACGCTGGGGCTGACTTTGATGAGCACTTTTTACGCCAAAAACGCGGCGTTTGATATGGAGAAATATTTGAGCGAACTGACGCTTTCCGATTATCAGATCGACGATGCCACAAACGAGGACTATATCAGGGGATATAATCCCAGCGGCGATACCCTGAGCGCTGCGCTGAGAGAACAGGTGGAATCACTGGAGGGGCTGGAAGGATACGGTTATCTCTACAGCCATGAGGCTGAGATTTCCCTGACGGAACAGACCATCGCAAACCTGCAAAACTTCTATACGGAGGAGAAGCTGAAATTCTGGGGTTCCTACGATCCCGAGGGTCCCTTGGCGCTGCGGGAAGCGATCGCGCAGAAAAGGGCGGCAAGTGTTGTCTACGGTGTGGACGGCATCGTGCTGGATGCCTGGTGCGGTGAGGAGCATCTGCTGGACGGCAGCTATGACGCGGCACAGTTTACCGCAGGCGGCTATACTCTTGCGGTCGCGTCCGCCGGAGAGGAGGGGGAGAAGCCCGGGACGGCGTCTGTCGGCGAAGAGGTGGTGATAGAAGGCAATGCCTACACGGTGATGGCTGTGCTAGATAACTGGAATCCGGCGACGGAAGGCGCTCGGGAAGAAACGGCGGTAAACGGCACGGAAAACGAGTTTTATCTCAATTTTATTCTGCCCGCGGAGGTTTTCCGGGAAAACTGGCGGGAGAACACGCCGCGGAAACTGTTTTTCAATGTGGAGGACGCCTGTATCGAATCGGCGGGGGAGATGCTGGAAGCATACAGCCTAGAAACTGGCGTCAGCCTCCCCGTCACATCCCGGGCTTCCATGATGGATCAGTATGAGAGAGAGACGAGATCCTTTGCCGTGATGGGCAATATGATCAGCCTTGTGATCTCTCTGGTGGGCGTGCTGAATTTTGTGAATTCCATGGTGACTTCCATTGTCTCCCGGCGAAAGGAGTTTGCCATGATGCAGAGCGTGGGCATGACAAAAAAGCAGTTGTGCGGGCTTTTGGTCCGGGAAGGGCTGGATTACGCCTTTCTCACACTCCTTATCACCTACGCGGCGAGCGCGCTGGCGGTGGGCGTCGGCGTGAGAAAAATGGTGGAGGGCGGTTTTACCACATTCCGTTTTACGCTCCTGCCCCTTGTGATCTGCACACCGATTTTGCTGTTGGCTGCCGCCCTGATCCCGTATCTCTGTTTTCGGAATATAGAAAAGGATTCACTGGTGGATAGGCTGCGGACGGAAGGATAGACAAAGGGCTGCACGGAAATCTTTCATTCCCTTTCACAGCGGTTTCATTCCATTTTATTTAAATAAGCAAAAATTATGCCGATACATTAAGTGAGGATTGCCAAAACCATAACGGTATCCGATCACGGCTTTGTATCGGCATTTTTGAGGTGTGACATTTGATAAAAATAGCGGTAGTGGACGATGAACGATATATCAGGGAAGATATAAAAAACAGGATAGAACTTACAGGAAGCGGTGCGGTGGTGGACGGCTTCCTGTCGGGCGAGGCGTTTCTTCACGCAGGAAAACAGTATGATATCGTTTTTCTGGACATTCAGCTCGGCGGAATGGACGGTATCGATATCGCCAGAGAGCTGCGGCAAAAGTCGGAAAATGTGATTCTCATTTTTGTGACCGGCACAAAGGAACATGTCTTTCAGGCTTTTGATGTGGCGGCATTCCATTATCTGTTAAAGCCCATCGAACCGGAAAAGTTTGAGGAAGTGCTGACGCGGGCGGTGGAGGAGATAAAAAAGCGGAAGAAGGACGAGACGGGGCTTTTGCTGATCAGGACCAGAAACCGCACCTTTCCGATACCGAAAAACGGCATCCTCTATGTGGAGAGCAGAGGCAAGAAGGCGGAGATACACACCGTGCGGGAGACGGTCACCATGTACGCATCCCTGAGCAGCCTGCAGGCGGAACTCGGCGAAGGATTTTACCGTTCCCACAGAGGGTATCTTCTCAATATGGCATATGTGTCGGAATACTATCATGACAGCATCCTTCTGACAAGCGGCGAGACGGTCTATCTGGCGAAAGAGAAATATCAGGAGTTTGTGAAAGAATATATGCGTTATCTGAAAGGCGGAGGAATCATACATGGCTGAAAAAATAACGATCCTCTGCGAGATCCTCTCTTTTGCGCTGCAGGGGTATTGTCTGCAGTTTTTCCTCGGCAGTTTTCTGAGGGGCAGGTTTTTAGGGCGGCGCGGAAACGGCATGTCTGTTCTTTTCTGCTATGGCATGTTGAAAACGGTGCTCAGTTTCTTTGTCTCCTTTGAGGAGAAGAGTACCGGCGGGTTCTATAAACTGATATTGCACGGCGTTTTGCTGGTGGTACTGACGTTTGTTTTTTACAGGGCGTGGAAAACCATTACCATATTCCTGCTGGTGACATTCCTCGCCCTCAGTGAGATCAGCTTTTTTCTCGGCTATCTGGTTATGGTCATGAGTTCCCCGGTGCTGGACATGGAGAGCAGGCTTTTTGCTCGGGGATACATCGGAATGGATTCCTTTGAACTGCTGCTTGGAGGCACCGCCGCAGCACTGCAGATTTTGTGCTGTATCCTGTGGGTTTCGCTGCTCTATCTCGCCCTGAAGAGGGTGGCTGGCTCCTTTTTGGAAAAAGATCACGACCTGCACAGGACAGAACTTCTCTTTATCCTCACCCCGAGCCTTGTGGGACTTTTGCTCTGCGCCCTCCTGCGCATCATTATGATCACGGTGGAGGACGGGATGCCGGCGCTGGTGTATGACAGATATCCGTCCCTGCGCTTTCTGATCCCGGCGATCTTTCTGCTTTCGCTGATGTCCATCGTACACGGTGTAAAGCTGTTTCAGGATATGATCCTGTTAAACAGAGAGAGGAACAGCCGCATTATTTTGGAGCAGCAGATCGATACGCTGCAGGAGCATATCCGGGAGACGGAGCGCCTTTACGCGGGCGTGCGGAGCGTAAAACACGATATGAAAAATACGCTCTCCGTGCTGATGAGACTTTTTGCGGAAAAGGGTTCTGCGGATGATCCGGCATTTACGGCTTATCTGGCGGAGCTGAACCAGAGTTTTGACAGGCTGGAGTTTCGCTTCAAAACCGGAAATACTGTGGCGGACGCCCTGCTCAATATGAAGTACTACGAGGCTGCAAGCCTGATACCGGATCTTGTGTTTCAGGCGGATAAACTGCTCTTTCCGGAGGATATGCCCGTCCAAAGTTATGACATAGGTGTCATTTTAGGGAACGCTCTGGATAACGCGATGGAGGGCTGCGTGCGGCTGAAAGAAACATGCCGGGCGGCAAAACCTCTGATCCGTCTCTCCTCTTTTCAGAGAGGCAGATATTTCTTTCTGGAAATCGCCAACAGTTTTGACGGAAAGCTGTCAAAAAAAGACGGCTCTGAATTTCCGGCGACACGGAAAGTGGACAGAGGGCTGCACGGCATCGGTTTTGAAAATATGAAAAAGACCGCGGAGAAATACAGCGGGACGGTGGATTATTCCATTGAAATGGGAGGTAATCCGGACGGCAGTGACGAGACGTCCGGTTGTGCAATATTTACCTTGACTGTCATGATGAAACTATAAAAGAAAAGGAGGGACAGTATATGAGTATGGATATGACTTTTTTGTCGGACAGCTACACACAGCAGATCCTGCACCAGCTCAGAAGCGCAGAATGGAAGAAAGCTTCCGAAAACAGTAACTCTGCTTTTGGCAGCATTCTCTCGTCAAAAGACAGCGCTTCCAAAGCCTATTTTGTGCAGAGCAAGGAAGCCGCCGGGCGGCGCGCACAGGAGATGCAGGATTACCAGAGACACAAAATGATGACGGATCAGATTCGCTTGGACCTTACCGGAGAGCGAGGGGTTCTGACTGACAGAGGAACCGACTGGATATCCGCGCTTGCTTACTTGAGAGGAGGAACTTTCAGATGAGTATCGGAGGTATCAACTATGCGGGATATGTAGATTATACCGCTGGTTATACAACAAAACAGACAGAAAAAACTTCCGCCAAAAGCGGCTTTGCATCCTCCGTCACAAAGGCGGAATCCGCCGGTAAAACAGGAAAAGTGACGGAGAGCGCAGTGGAGAGATACATCAAAAGGCATCCCGAGGACAGATCCCATGTGGAAGCGCAGGTGAGGGCGGGGAAAAAGGTACTGCAAAAAAACAGCGCAGAGGACATTTCCAGGGAAGATATGACCATGGAGGAGTACAAACAGTTTTTTACCGCGCTGATGGACAGCATTCCTTTTGATGCGTCCCATCGCGGGGATGTGGAGATCTGGTCTATCTCGGAAAAAGGCTGGGAGCAGATGAAAAACGATCCCGAATATGAGGCGTGGGTGCTGGGGTATACTTCGGAAAACCGTTCTGTGTACAATCCCTTTGCGTCCTGGCCCGGATATTCCCCGAATGTCTGTACGGAAAAATTCGGGGATTCCATCGAACAGCATATCGGACAGTCGGTGCCCGCGAGCAGCGGCAGCAGCAAAAAGACAGACTCCGACGAGGAATCCTGGTGGGTAAAGCGCCATAAAAAGCTGAAAGAACTGATCGAGATGCAGGAGAAGGCGGCGAGGGAGAGAGCCGCCGCAAACAGAAAGCTGCAGCAGCAGGAACTGCTTGAGGAACAGATGATGAGCAGTGCAAGGCTCCGATATTTTCTGACGGATGGCACATCGGGAGAGGAAAATCCCATATTTTCTTCCGGGCATGTCACGGTGGCGGCGAATACTTATCTGAATATGATGGATCTGTTCGGCGGAGGGATGGGCGGCATCTGAAATTGATGTCGGAGATTGAAAGCAGCCGGATAATGGTATGTGGATGAGGATAAAATTCTCCGTCCACATACCGGCTGGCTATGACTGTATTAATCAATAATATCAGACAGATTAATTTACCTGAAGATATATTTGGAGACAACGGAGGATTTGACAAAATGAGCATAAATGGAATTGGAACTTATGGGTATCCTGTGACGGCAGGGTACAGATATGGACAGGCGAAGAAAACGGAAACCGTAACGCGTGATCAAAACCGGAGCGAAACCCTGCGGAAATCGGAGATGGCGGACGGCAGCTTTGTACTGCACTATTTTGATCATGAATACGGAGAGAGGACAGTGGGGGCGTCATGCGGCAGGGATTATTCGATCTCCGCCTATATCCCGAAGGATTTTGATCCGGAGAATCCGGTATATAAAGTAAAGGTGTGGGATAAAGACGGCAATGTGACGGAGCGGATGGTGGATCTGAAAAAGGTCGATCCGGAAAACAGTGATTATATCGATATGTTTGCCTATTCCAGCTATCTCGAATGCAGCGGAAAATGTCCAGGCGCACAGTCCGCTTTTATGGGGGCTTCCGGAGATCCTCATGGCATGGGGGATATGCGGCATGACGATCTGTTCGATAAGGTTGACTGGATGGGGCGGCTCAAAGCGATGATGCAGATGCAGTATGACGCCGGAAACCTGACCGGATATCTGGATTACAAAAAGTATTGGGATTTTCTCCAGGATACCCCAGGGACACAGGAGGAGCGGATCACCGGGAAGTACAACAATATACCGGAAAATCCGGTTTCTGCGGAGAAGGCGGCGGAAGAGGAAAAACTGACGGTCAGCTATAACGGAACTGTGCTGAGAGACAGAAGTAAAATGGATAAAAAATATACTGACAAGGAGACCGGTATCTCTTTTTATGTAGCCGACGGAAAACATCCATATATCACCGGGGAGGATGTGGAAAAATTGAGAGAATTATGCGCCTCTACAGGTGAGCCCTTTCTGAAAAAAATGTGTGAGATCACAGGAATGATCAGGCATCTGGATGAAAACACAACGGCTTATATCGGCGATAACGGCACTGTGATCAAATCAAAAGACGGCAGAGAATTGTCCTTAGATACATCCTCTCTGTCCTATGATGTGCTTTCTTTTATGTTTCAGAACATCGGAGTATCCGATGATTACTTTAATAAAAAATACTGGGCTGATCAGATACAGGGCGCGGCGGGAAGATATCTGACCGGGGATTTTTAAAAAAGTGAGGAATATACATGGATATAACAAATCAACGATCTTATCAGGGTTCCTGGTATGTCAACCCGAATACCAGAACCCTGACATCAGACATAAATAATACAAAAATCAAAGACAGGAAAGCTTTCGGCTGTATGCAGCGCCTGCTGCGTCCCGTGGAGGATATGGTGCAGGTAATACGGACGCCGATCAGGCTGGCTGATAGAACAAGCGTGAACAGGGCGGCAAATTCTGTGACGATCGCGGCTGGGACGCGCATTGCGGTAAATGACGGCTATGTTCTGACAGTGACGGAGCGGGGCGTGGAGTGCCATCACGGGGAAAACTATGATCCCTATGATACGGAAGCTTACAGAAAGGCGGAGGGGCTGGCGGGAGCCCTCGACACGCTGTTGAGAAATGCCTGCGGAACACGGAAAACTGTCGCATTCAGCCAGGAAGGCTATGAAAAGTGGACAGAGAGAGTCTCTGCGGTATTGTCCTACATGGGAATCGACGGCGGCAGAGATTTTTCCGTGAACGGCATGAAGTACCACAAAAACAGTGAGGGATACTGGGAATCGGAGGAAAGCAGCAGGGCGAAAGCCGCCTGGGAAATGCAGCGGGCAGACAACCGGACTTACCACTTTGCCGACGACAGGACGAAAAGCCAGATCGCCTATATAAGCGGCTATTACCTGGAACATGCTTCGGAAGAGATGCAGGCGGCGTGGCAGAAATCCCTGGAGGAGACCGGAGTCAACCCCTTCCCGGAGGACTATGCCAGCACGCTGTCGAAGCTTGCCATGGAGCAGGATTTTGCCACCGGAGGAAATGATGTGCTCTTCGGAGCAGACAGGGAGAGCAATATCGCGGCGGTGCGGAGCATTCTGGACAGAATAGAGCATCCGATCGGGGATGTGTCCGAGAAGGATCAGGCTTTCCGCGCGGAGGAGAAAGCATTTTATGGGGCGCTTCTCGGACATCTGACCGCGCCGCAGGGGAGGGCAGATGATATATCGCCTGTAGACGCATATGCTTCTCAGCCCGGGAAATTCGCTGCATCAAAAGCGGCAGGCAAAGAAGAGATGTCTGGCGAAAAGCTTCCTTATACAACATACGAATCCGCAAATTATAGGATAGAACCGGACAACGAAAATGCATGCTTTACGATCTATAACAAACAGGGCGAGCGGCTGGGCGTCTTTTTCTATTCAGATATTAAATGCAGGCAGGATGCCGGAACCGGCAGAGAGCTTCTGATCTCAGAAAACGGAACCGCCTGGTACGATGCGCTGGTGCTGGACCGGGAGCTGAAGGAGGATTTGCAGCATATCATGGGCGTGAATGCGCTGGAATCAGAACCGCTGCAGGGCTATACGCTGAAAACCCACGCCGGCACAGGCATACCATATCTGATAAGAGACGGCGAAGAAGGGCGGGGCGGCAGAGTCCTTCTGCAAAATGAGGCTGACGCCTGCAAATACGAGGAGCTTGCGGATATCTATCTTCAAAAGTACCCGCACCTGATAGAAAGCAGAGAGGAGGCGTACATATGGGCTTCCTTTGAAATAAGGGGTATGGCGATGCGCACCGAAAGCGGCATCATTTCCATTCATCCTGACAATATATCCTACAGCGATGACAGCAACGCGAAAGATAACTGGAGTGTTCGGCTTCCGGATGACGCCTATCAGAAAATCTTTGAATGGCTGGAGCGGCGCAGGGCGGATCTTGAGGATATGCAGAAATTTTCTACATGGAGCAGTATCTTTCGTGATATCGGCATCGACTATGAACGAATCCTTTCGAAGGAAGAAGAAGCTGCGGCATCCGGCGTGTCCGCCGGGTATGAAACCGGGAACAGATCGACAGTTGTCACAGAAAAAGCGGATGATTTCCTACAGAGAATGACAGAAAAAGTGACACAGTACGCAGCCGGAAGCAAAGAAATGGATTATGCCGAAAAAGCCTTCGCCTCTGTGGGCTCTCGGGCGCCGGAGGAAGTGAAGCAGGCGTGGATGGACGCCGCAAAAGAAGCCGGCGTCAACGGCATGGGTATCGGATCGAACGGGATGATAACACATATCTCCCAAATGATGGCGCAGAGATTAAAAAAGAGCCTGACAGGCAGCGAAGAAGCGAACGATATTCTCGGAAACAGCGTATCTTCCGCGATTCGCGCCGCCAGAGAAGCACTGTATGACTTGGAGCATCCGCGCTCCCCTGAAAATAACAGAAGCATCGAGGTACAGCGTCAACGGATGAAGGAGAGGGCATTTTATTGGGCGTTTTTGAGAAATTTGGGAGATACCGTAACAGTCTGATAAAGAAGTCGTAAGATTTGACTGTATTAGTCAAAATGGAAAGAGATGAGATTTTATCAGAAACACAGATAAGATTACAATACAAATCTGTACCGCGCAGCCTTCAGGAATATAACTATATACAGACTTCATAAACAATTTGAAGGCTGCGCAGAAATGGAGAGGAAATTATGGCAATTTCGGGAATCACAGGGGGCGGCGTCATGCCCCCTGCACCAAAAACACAACCTGCGAAAACCGCACAGACAGCAGGAGGAAAATCCGCGGACGGCGTGATGAAATGTGTCCGCGCCGGCGATCAGGAGGTGCTCCTGTGCTCGGACGCGCTGATGTCCTACGCGAGCCCACAGACCGGAGAATCCGTCAACATATACCGGGCGGAAAGCTATACAAAGGATAACCCCGTCTACCTGATCAGAGGGCTTGACGCATCCGGCGAACCCTTTGAGATGGAGGTAGACGCCAAAAAGATCGATCCGAATCACTGCAGCTACAATGAACTGATGGTGCTGAACGTGGAGACGGGACATACATCGCCCACCGACTATATGCATGCCGTGATGGCGAGAGATAAGGCGGGCGCCGGAAGTTATTTTGATAAAATGGATTATCTCTCATACGCCGGAGAAGTCCTGAAAGAGAGAATGGCAATGGGAAGCTGGGATTCCTATCTCTCCTGCGGCAGGTGGATAGACAGCCTTCTGAAATATTGCGAAAACCCAAATAACTGATAACAGGCATGGAACAAGATGATATTCCGATATATTATACCTATAAATCATGAAGGAGCAAATAGACAATGAGCATAAACACCCCCATACTCTTGAAACAGAAACCCATATTTATGCAGACCAACGCGGAGATAACCGCTTTCTTAAAAAGAACCTGTCCAAACGGGCTGCGCATAAAAAGAGGCGGGATCGAGGGGACGGACCTTTTTGAAAACAACAGCGGGCTGAACACGAACGACTCCTGGCGAAACCATGTCGTCTATGAAGTGGAGAAGGGCAGGGACGTAAACGCATATTTTGATGTGAGCTTTCTGATCAAGGATGAGACGAGCTGCCTGAAAGGAAACCTGGACAGTGAGCGCGATGTGGACTTTTATCAGTTTTCCATTCCCTACAGCCGCACGTTTCAGAATTATTTTGATATCGCGGTGTCGATGGAACTGCCGGAGGGCTGCGATTATGACCTGACACTGTACGACCAGTACGGCAATCAGGTGGGAAAAGCGGTATGGGATGAGAACGGGAAAAAGACACTGCACATTCCAAACTGGGATACAAAGACTTCCAGATACTGTCTCAAGGTTGAAAACAAAGACGGGGAAGCCGTAGATCCGGGCGATTTTTACCGGATCAGCTTTCAGATGTCCGAAAATAAGGAGAGTTATAAAACCGACGCCGTCCGGGAAGCCTATATGAAATACCATGAAGATTACTCATGCGGGCGGGAGAGCGCTAAAGAGAGCCTTGAAGAATATAACCGGGTGCTCAGGGAGATGGAGGAGCAGTATACAAAAGAGTTGGAAGCCTTACATAAAAAGCAGTACGACAGCCTTCCGGAAGAGCTGAAATATAAAGGCGGCAAGTCCGTCTCCGAACTGGTGCAGGAGATGGCGGATGGAGAGAAGCTCACCGACGCCGAGGCGGCATACGTAAAAATATACGCGAATCTCAGGGACTATGAAAGAGCCAGGCAGAAAAACAGCCTGCAAAAAGAGGTGTCCGCCGAATTTCTCTCAGATTTAAACCGTACTTTTTCGGATGTTGATCCTGATCCGTCAAAGCCCGAAAAAACACAGATCACGCCGGAAGATCTGGAGGGCATGAACGTGCAGATATCCCCGGACGGCAAAGTCACCGTCTCCGGCATCGACGATGAGACGATACGAAGCCTGGCGGAAAAGCTGATCACCGATCGTTACGCAGACAGGCTCTATAATCATTACACCCAGATCGCGGAGAGCCTGACGGACCTGCCCGCCGATATTTATCAGTTTGCCGTGGATATCCAGGAGGCGGAGCACTTTTTATCAAAAGCCGCCGGACAGGATGTATCTTTGGAACAACTCTATTATACGGCGGACGGCAAGATAGGAGGCCTTCCGGTCAATGTGACTGACCTGGTCAATAAAACAAAAAACAATACAAAAATAGAAAATCTGCGGGAGAGCCTTCACAATATCATCAGTTTCAAGCAGGCTTACGGGATAGAAAATCTTCCACGCTTCGCCGCCTCCTTTACGTTCTCTGCGGGAAGTTTTTCGGCAGAAGACCAGGGATTTGACACGGATATGGCGGGAATGCAGGAGAAGATAGAGAGCATCTTCTCTTCAAACCATACCGGAAGTAAATATGGCGGCGTGTATCAGTATCAGTTCCGGAGTATATTATAATGATCCGTTTCACCCTCGCGGCGTATCTGATTTTCCCTGCTGATTCTGTTCCAGATTGGCAGGGAAGATATCCGCCACCTCATTGATCGCGATATAAGCCTTCGGATCGATCTTATGTACCAGATTCTTCATTTTCCCCACCTGAAAACGGTTCACCACAAAGTAGATCAGCGTCTTGTCCGAATTCGAGTAATACCCCTTTGCATCGATGATCGTCATCCCGTTCTCAAAAGTCTCAGAGAGTGCCTTACAGACCTTCTCCTGCCTGGTCGTGATGATAAACGCCGCCTTGGAGCGGTCGAACCCTTCCACAAAGAAATCCACGGTTTTGGACGCCGCGGCGTAAGTCACAATGGAATAAAGGGGCAGCACCCAGCTCCCAAGGACGATACCACATATGATATACAACACTACGTTATAAACCATCACAAAGCTTCCGAGGCTGAGCCCCAGGCGTTTTGCGAACATCACCCCCAGGACATCGATGCCGTCGATGGCGCCGCCGAAGCGCACCGTGAGCCC
Organism: uncultured Lachnospiraceae bacterium; assembly: GCA_910584915.1. Lineage (GTDB taxonomy): Bacteria > Bacillota > Clostridia > Lachnospirales > Lachnospiraceae > 1XD8-76. Next base: position 101,486 of record CAJUDM010000006.1, on the reverse strand, counting down.
GCTGCCGCAGCCGGAGATCATGCCGCCGAAGATAGCGCACAGAAACAGGTCCGTCTCCGCCAGGGGCGAGGCGATCGTCACATCCACCGGCAGGATGTCCGTGATGATCCAGGCGGTCACGGAATAGACCAAAACCGCATAGATGGAATACACGGTGAATGCCGCGCCCTCCTTTTTCAGCCCGAACAGAAAGATCGGGATATTGAGCAGCATCAGGATCAGCGAGAGGGAACACCACGCCGGCGTCTGCTGGGAGATCAGCATGGAGGTTCCGGATATGCCGCTGTCGAAGAGCTTTACCGGCGCGAGGAACATCACCACGCCGAAAGCGTTGACAATGCCCGCCGCAGTCAAAAACAGGAAATTCATGATATTCAGGGCGTACAGGGTGTTCAGAAAATGTTTTTTGATCTTATTGCCGACAGATACGGCGGTCACTTTTGCCATTTGACAGGCTCCTTTCTCCAGGGGCAGTATCCCCCATATTTTTCTGTGATTGCTGTGCTTATCCGCAATAGAATTTCTTCTGTACATTATAATCTACTTCCAACGGAAACACAATACTTGCAAAAATAAGGCATGTCCCGGACAACCATCGCATAGAATTATAAGGGCGGTGCAAAAAAGCAGGCTGCCGTACCCCGGGCGGCGGTTTCAACAGAACAATTTGTGCCTGCACAATGCATCATTATGCGGGAAAGTTTGCAGGGCACAGAAAGAAAGGACATGGTTAATAAAATGTATAAGAATTGTGCGCTGTTACTGTGTTTATCCATGCTGATCACCGGCATGTGCGCAGTCAATGCGAAAGAAGTGGATCTCAATCAGAAATTGTCCGGCGATGTCTTCGAAATGACGATCGAGGAGATGCAGGCGGGGGCGAGAGGGGAGGATATTCAGGAAGTCTCGCGATTCCGGGAACTGATACAGAATATCTCTTCCCCGAAAAGGACCGTGAGTTACGATGTGCTCATCAACGAGGACGCCGTCTTTTTGGATGAAGAAAGTGTGGAAGTACTCTGCCGTATTGTGGAAGCGGAGGCGGGAAACGAGGATGAGAAGGGACGGATGCTGGTGGCGAACGTAGTGTTGAACCGGGTGGAGAGCAGCCGCTTTCCGAACACTGTCAAAGGTGTGGTATTCCAGAAGGGTGGCGGCATTTATCAGTTCTCCCCGGTGGCAAACGGCAGGTACTACCGTGTGAAAGTTTCCAATCAGACACGTGAAGCAGTGGAGAAGGTTCTGCGCGGCGCGGACGAATCGCAGGGTGCCCTGTACTTTGTCAACAGGCGCGCGGCGAACGGCAAATATATGAACTGGTTTGACACAAGATGCACCTTCCTGTTTACATACGGACATCACGAATTTTTCTCATGACCATGCCGCCGATTTTTTCATAAATTTATTTACGCGGAGACAGTGTATATGGTATACTTTTAAAGAATAAATTTTTGATTCTGCCAATTTGATCCGTATGTCTGCGGATATGGCGGACTGGTTTTGACAGTGGCAGAATGAAACCGGAGGACTACAAATGGTAAAATATTTCAGTACAAGAGGCGGCGGCAGCGCAGTATCAGCTTCCGAGGCTGTTTTAAAAGGGCTTGCGGAAGACGGCGGACTTTTCTTTCCCGATCATATCCCGGCGCTCACAAAAAGTTTGAAGGAACTTTCGGAGATGTCCTATCAGGATGTGGCATACGAAGTGATGCGGCTGTTCCTTTCGGATTACACAGAGGAGGAACTGAAAAACTGCATCCGAAACGCCTATGATTCCAAATTTGACACGGAGGTGATCGCGCCTCTCGCTTATGCAGGCGGCGCTTATTACCTGGAACTGTTCCACGGCGCGACAATCGCTTTTAAGGATATGGCGCTCTCGATCCTGCCGCACCTGATGATCACAGCGGCGAAAAAAAATCATATCAAAAATGATATCGTTATCCTGACCGCCACATCCGGAGATACGGGTAAAGCGGCGCTCGCGGGATTTGCGGATGTAGAGGGGACAAAGATCATTGTCTTTTACCCGAAAAACGGTGTCAGCCCGATCCAGGAGAAACAGATGGTCACTCAGAGAGGGGAGAATACTTTTGTCGTCGGCATTCATGGAAATTTTGACGATGCGCAAAATGGCGTAAAAAAGATATTCGGCGACAAAGAGTTTGGAAAACTGATGGAGGAAAGCGGATACCAGTTCTCCTCAGCAAACTCTATCAACATCGGCCGTCTTGTGCCGCAGGTGGTATATTATGTATATGCCTATGCGCAGCTGTTAAAAGAGGGAAAGATATCGGACAAAGAGCCGGTAAATGTGGTGGTGCCCACCGGAAATTTCGGCAATATCCTGGCTGCTTACTTCGCCAAAAATATGGGGCTGCCGATCGCAAAACTGATCTGCGCCTCCAACGAAAACAAAGTACTTTTTGACTTTTTCAGGACAGGCATCTACGACCGGAACAGGGAATTTGTACTGACCAGTTCTCCCTCCATGGATATCCTGATCTCCAGCAATCTGGAGCGCCTGATCTACCTGATCGCAGGGAGCGATGCCGAAAAGAACAAAGAACTGATGATGCAGCTTTCTATGTCAGGGAAATATGAAATTACGACAAAAATGCAGGAAAAGCTGCAGGATTTTTACGGTGGTTTTGCGGATGAAGCGGAGACCGCGAAAATGATCCGGTCACTCTGCGATGACTGCGGATATGTGATCGATCCCCATACGGCAGTCGCCGCCTGTGTTTATGAGAAATATAAGGCGGAGACGAAAGATGGGACAAAAACCATAATCGCGTCCACGGCGAGTCCCTACAAGTTTACCAGAAGCGTTATGAGGGCGCTCGGCAAAGATGAGGGTGAAGCGGACGATTTTGTACTTGCGGACCGGCTCTCAGAACTTTCCGGCGTAAAGATACCAGAGGCGGTAGAAGGCATCCGGACAGCGCCCGTTCTCCATGATACGGTCTGTGAAAAAGGGGAGATGGCGGATGCGGTAAGGAGATACCTGGGAATATAACGGACGTCAGGCGGCGGTGAAGCCGAAAAGCTGAACTGTCAGGGTATCAAAGGTACAGGATCCTGCGGGAGGGCGGTAACTGCCGCCGCAGGGCTGGATTGTCAACAGAAGAAAGGATATACAAAAGGATGAACAGTACGTTTGGTTTTATGGATATCATCATCATGGTCAGCGGCGCCTATCTGGTTTATGTGGCGGTGCAGATGAAACGGACCGGCGAGATCACCAGTTCCGCCATTATCGGAAAGGGCTATGATATAAAGAAGGCAAAGGATCCGAAAGGTTTTATCGATTATATGTATTTAAAATCCATTGTCATGGGTGTGCTTGTCATACTGAGCGGTGCGCTGGATTATATGAATGAGATATACTGGAATCTGCCGTATTTCAGCCTTATCATGTGCGGCGTCTTTCTAGTAGCTATCATTATCTACTGTAAGATATCCATGGATGCCCAGAAAAAATATCTTTCGCCGAAATGATGAAGCCGGTGATGGAACGATAGACAGCGCAGATAAAACAGCCGGTGCTGTTTTTGAGCGGATCAATTCTAAAGAAGAAAGGAAAAAAGAGAAATGGAGCATTATTATCAGCCAGAGATCGAATGCGCCTCCAGAGAAGAAATTCTGAAGCTGCAGAACGAGAGACTTGTAAAGCAGGTAAAGCATGTATATGACAACGTGCCTTATTACAGAAAGAAAATGGAAGAAAAAGGGGTGACACCGGAGGATATACAGTCGGTGGACGACCTGCACAAGCTGCCTTTTCTGACAAAGGACGATCTGCGTGATGCCTATCCCTACGGCCTGATGGCAAAACCTTTGAAAGACTGTGTCCGCATCCAGTCCACCAGCGGCACCACCGGCAGGCGCGTTGTGGCGTTTTATACCCAGCACGATCTGGATCTCTGGGAGGAATGCTGCGCCAGAGCGATCATGGCGGCGGGCGGCACAGACGAGGATGTGGTGCATGTATCCTACGGCTACGGACTGTTTACCGGAGGTCCCGGCTTAAACGGCGGCTCCCACAAGGTAGGCTCTCTGACTCTTCCCATGTCTTCCGGCAATACGGACAGACAGATCCAGTTTATGTGTGACCTGGGTTCCACGATCCTTTGCTGCACACCTTCCTATGCGGCGTATCTGGGCGAAACGATCAACGAGAGGGGATTGAAGGATAAGATCAAACTGAAAGCCGGCATTTTCGGCGCGGAGGCATGGACTGAGGAGATGCGCCGCGATATCGAAAAATCTCTCGGTATCAAAGCGTACGATATCTATGGCCTCACCGAGATTTCCGATCCGGGCGTCTCTTTCGAGTGCAGCGCTCAGACGGGCATGCACATCAATGAGGACCATTTTATTGCGGAGATCATCAATCCAAAGACCGGAGAAGTGCTGCCGGAGGGAGAGAAGGGGGAACTGGTATTTACGAGTATCACAAAGGAGGCGTTTCCGTTGCTGCGGTATCGGACGAGGGATATCTGTATCCTGACCAGAGAAAAATGCCCCTGCGGAAGAACCCATGTCAAGATGACAAAACCGATGGGCAGAAGCGATGACATGCTGATCATCAAGGGTGTCAATGTATTCCCGTCCCAGATCGAGACAGTGCTTTTGAACAAGGGCTACGCGGCAAACTACCAGATCATCGTGGATCGCGTCAATAACAGCGATACGCTGGAAGTACAGGTGGAGATGACGCCGGAAATGTTCTCCGATTCCGTCAGCGAGATTAGCAAAAAGGAGAAAGAACTGATCAATGCGCTGAAATCCATGCTCGGTATCTACGCGAAAGTAAAACTTGTGGCGCCCAAGTCCATAGCGCGGAGCGAAGGAAAGGCTGTCAGGATCATCGACAGGCGGAATTTATACTAAAACACCATATACGATTAAGAGAAAGGGGCGGCAAAATGACTGTAAAACAGATTTCTGTATTTCTTGAAAACAGACCGGGAGGACTTGCGGAATTCACGAAAGTGCTCTCCGAAAACAATATCGACATGAGGGCGATGTGTATAGCGGAAACACCGGATTTCGGCATTCTGCGCATCATTGTGGACGATGTCTACAACACAGTGTGCACGATGAAGGAGGCGGGGTACATCTGCTCCGTCACAAAGGTACTGGCGGTGGAGATCCCCGATAAACCCGGAAGCCTTCTGCGCACGGTGACAGTGCTCGGCGAGAATGATATCAATCTGGAATACTCCTATGCCTTTACCACGCGCAAAAAGGATGTGGCATATATGATCCTGCGCGTCAACGACAATGAGAGGGCGATAGAAGTGCTGACGGAGAACGGGATCACGCTGGTGGATCAGGATGAGATCAGTAAACTGTAGATAACAAACAGTCTGCCTGCGGGCTATTCTGCCATGTGCGCTGCAGTTTCGATGTACGGCAGTCTGCTGCGGCATCTCACTCCTGCCTGTCCGCCCTCAGCTTGACCGCATTGGTAACTTTCATCCGTTTTTCATCGTTGATGGCGGCGTAGTGTTTTCTGGTGGTATTTACATCGCTGTGTCCGAGGACGCTTGCGACAAGGTAAATATCACCAGTTTCCTTGTAGAGGGATGTGCCGTAGGTGCTGCGCAGTTTGTGGGGCGTGATCTTTTTTAAGGTGGTCACATTTTGGGTGTATTTTTTCACCATTTTTTCCACGCTGCGGACGCTCAGCCGCTTATTCTGCATGGAGATAAAGAACGCGTCCTCATGCCCTGTCTCCGGTATCATATCCTCCCGCTTATCCATATAGTCCCGCAGGGCGTTCTCCACCTCAAAGCCGAAGTAGATCGTCGCGTCATAGCCGCCCTTTCTGTGTACCACAAGGGCGCCGTTATCCAGGTCCACATCACTGATATTTAATCCCACGCACTCCGACACGCGGATCCCCGTCCCCAGAAGCAGCGTCAGGATGGCGATATCCCGCACTTTGTTGATCTTGTGGTACCTTAACTGGGATTTGGTCAGCTTTTCACCCCGTTCCACCTGATCCAACAGGATCGCCACCTCCTGCGGCTCAAGCCGGATGATCTCTTTCTCATGCTGTCTGGGAATCGGAATCAGCGACGCGGGATTTTTTTCAATCTTTTCCGAGCGGTAAAAATAGTTGTAAAAACTGCGCAGAGATGCGATCTTTCTTGCTTTGCCCCGCTCTTTATTCATAATCTCGCGCCCATCCTTGTCGTAGAGCGTCATGTAGTCCAGATATTCCAGAATATCATCTTTGGTGATGAGGTCCAACACGGTGATCGGTATTTCCGTTATCTCCATCTTTCCGCAGACAGAATTGTTCTTATGCAAAAACGCAAAAAATACTTTCAGGTCATAGGCGTAGGCAAGTCTTGTCCGCGTGGAGGTGTAATCCGCTATATCATAAAAAAAAGACTTGCAGAAAGAGGGCAGTTCACCCAGGATCTCCCGTATTTTCTCAATATTTTTTTTATCCTGTTCCTCATAGTATTTCATGGGACCATTTCCTTTCATATTCCATATATATAATAGTATATCGCCAATTTACTGGGTTTTCCACGCCGGCAGCATATCCTGCACCGCGTGGAACATCCGCTCCTTTACGCCGGGATTCTCACGGTTCAGCTGCTGCAGCAGAAGATGAGCATATTCCCGTTTCGTGTGCCCGTCCGCGGGGCAGGGGCTCTTTACCACCGGTACATCATACTTGTTCACAAATCCGATCACATCCGCCTCCTGCACATAGAGTAACGGGCGGATCACCGTCATATCCATTCTGTCGAGGTATGTTACCGGCGCAAAACAATGGAAGCGCCCTTCATAGATCAGGGAGAGCAGCATGGTCTCCACCACATCATCCCTGTGGTGGGCGTAGGCTATCTTTCCGCACCCCAGTTCCTTCATCGCCTGATTCAGAGCGCCCTTCCTCATTTTGGCACACAGAGAACAGGGGGAGGACTCCTTTCTGTCCTCAAAAATGATCCTGCCGATATCTGTCTTTACGATGTGATAGGGCACATCAAGTTCCGCGCACAGGGCGGCTATCCTGTCCAGATTCAGGTTTTCAAACCCCAGATCCACTGTCACCGCGGTAAGTTCAAAAGACGCCGGATAAAAACGCCTGATGCCGCTCAGGGCATAGAGCATGGCGAGGGAATCCTTACCGCCGGATATGCCGACAGCAATGTGGTCACCGGCGCTGATCATATGGTAATCATCGATGGCTTTTCTTGTAAAACTGTACAACTGTTGTAGTTTCATAGTAGGTATTTTTTGTCTTTCTTTTCTTATTTTGTTATTTGAGTTGAAAGTCCCGCCTGTTCTGATATAATAATAGTATCATATTCCTGCTCCTTAATCATAATACCATGATAACAACCAAAAGAAAAGGACTGAAAGCTAAATGAAAAAGTTTACCAACAAGTATATGAAATGGGGGACAACGGCATTGGTCGTGCTGATCCTGGCGATCTGTTTTGTCTGCCTGATCTTCAAAGGACAATCGATCTGGGACGGTTTAAATGTGATCTTCGGCGTGGCTATGCCTGTGATAGACGGCCTGATCATCGCCTTCATAGCGGCGCCGGTGTTAAACTGGATAGAAGAGAAGCTTATCTATCCGCTGTGCAGAAAATGCCATATCGATGTCCGAAAGTCCAAAGTGAAAAAGCGGGTCCGTGCGGGGTCCGTTCTGCTCACCTTTCTGGTGATCGGACTTATCATATACTCCTTTTTTGCCATTGTGATCCCGGAACTGGTGCTGAGCATCCAGAGCATCATCACGCGATTCCCGACATATATCAACAATCTGATCGAACTGACGGAAAAACTTCTGGCGGACAATCCGGATGTGGAAGCGTACATTGAGAGCCTGTTAAATACCTACTCCAAAGATCTGGACAGCCTTCTGGACAAAAGGGTGATGCCCACAATCAACAGTTTTATCCTTTCCGCTTCCATGGGGGTGATCGGCATGCTGAAATCGCTCTATAATCTCGTGATCGGTATGATCATTTCAGTCTATGTGCTGTCCGGGAAAGAGAAGTTTGCCAGTCAGGCAAAAAAGATCTGTTACGCGCTGTTTGAGCGCCCGGCAGCCAACCAGGTGATCAATGCATGCCGGTTTACCAATAAGACTTTTATCGGCTTTCTGGGCGGCAAGATCGTGGATTCCGCGATCATCGGCGTCCTGTGCTTTTTCGGTACAAGTGTTCTGAATATGCCGTACGCCGTGCTGATCAGTGTTATCGTCGGAGTGACCAATATCATCCCGTTCTTTGGTCCCTACATCGGAGCGATCCCGAGCGCACTGCTGGTGCTGATGATCAACCCGGTAAAGTGTATTCCGTTTATTCTCTTTGTACTGGCGCTGCAGCAGCTTGACGGAAACGTGATCGGTCCCAAGATTCTCGGCGAATCCACCGGCCTTTCCGGTTTCTGGGTCATCTTCTCCATCACATTCTTCGGCGGATTGTGGGGCATAGCCGGGATGGTAGTGGGAGTGCCGCTGTTCGCCGTGCTGTATGCCGGTATCAGCTATATGATCAACAGGCTCCTGAAAAAGAAAGCCCTTTCCACCAATACGGCGGATTACGAGGAGTTGGACCATATCGATGCGCAAAAAGTGTATGTTCCGATGCAGGATGCCAACACCACAAAATGAGGTATAAACAGATGAAATTTTTAATACAGATCGCATCAAACGCCTCTGTAACGGTGAAAGAACAGACCGTCGGAGCGATCCCTTTCGGCTATGTTGTGCTGATCGGCGTGGAGGACGCCGACACAAGGGAAACCGCCGATAAAATGATAAAGAAGATGCTCGGACTTCGCATATTTAAGGACGAGAATGGAAAGACAAACTTAAGCCTCGACCAGGTAGACGGAAGCCTGCTTCTGGTCTCGCAGTTTACGCTGTATGCCGACTGCCGGAAAGGAAACAGACCGTCTTTCACAAAGTCAGGCTCCGCGGAATATGCGGAGGAAATGTACGACTATATCGTTGAAACATGTCGGAAAGCCGGCGCAGATGTGCAGACCGGCATGTTCGGCGCCGAGATGAAGGTCTCTTTCACGAACGAGGGTCCGTTTACGGTAATGCTGGATTCGGCGGAATTGTTTTGAATTTTTCTGTATTCAAGGAGGTGTTGTTATATGATACCGGGAATAAAGAGTATTAAATCGTTGTAAGGCTGTAGCGCTGCAAAGCAACAGAGGGGATGTGACCCTCGCGGCATTTCTCCAAATGTCTGCTTCGCAGCCGCTTGGCTCATTGCTCGCGGGAACCAATAAGTCCGACAATTTAACAAGTTATCATTAAAACAAGAAAAAGGAGAGAGAAGAATATGTTCAGTACATTATTGGGAATCTTTGGAACGGTCGCTCCCATCATAGCGGCGATCGTAGTCATCATCATTTTCGCATCGGGCTATGTCAAGGCGTCGCCGGATACGGCGTACATAATTTCCGGCTTGCGAAAACAGCCGAAAGTCCTGATCGGTAAAGCGGGGCTAAAAATTCCTTTTCTGGAAAAGAAAGACGAATTAAACTTACAGCTGATCCCCATAGACGTGAAGACTTCGAGCGCGGTGCCCACAGCGGATTATATCAATATTAAAGTGGATGCGGCGGTCAACGTCAAGATCAGCGATAACGAGGAGCGTCTCAACCTTGCAGCACAGAATTTCCTGAACAAACCGACAGAATATATCGCCCAGGTCGCAAGGGAGGTCCTTGAGGGCAATATGCGCGAAATTGTCGGTAAGATGAATCTGGAGGAGATGGTGAGTGACCGGCAGAAATTTGCGACACTGGTGAAAGAGAACGCGGAACCGGATCTCGCTGCGATGGGGCTTGATATCGTCAGCTTCAATGTGCAGAATTTTGTAGACGGCAACGGTGTAATTGAAAATCTCGGTGTTGACAATATTGTCAAAATTCAGAAAAATGCGGCTATCTCCAGGGCGGAGAGTGAAAAAGAGATCGCCAAAGCACAGGCTCAGGCTAAGAAGGAATCCAACGATGCGCAGGTGAGTTCCGAACTTGAGATCGCAAATGCCATCGCAAAGGCACAGAAGGAAAAAGCGGTTGTCAAGGCCGAAGCTGACAGAGAATCAAAGGAGGCGCAGATCAGTGCGGAGACATTGATCGCACAAAAGGAGAATGACCTGGCGATCCGAAAAGCGGAACTGCAGAAGGATGCGGATACAAAGAAGGCAATCGCTGATGCGGCATATCAGATCCAGCAGGAAATGGAGCGAAAAACGGTCGAGGTTGCGACTGCGGAAGCCAATCTTGCCAAACAGGAAAAGGCTATCGCTCTGAAAGAAAAGGAAGTGGAACTGACAGAGCGCACGCTGGAGGCTACAGTCAAGAAACAGGCGGACGCTGAGAAATATGCGAAACAGCAGGAGTCAGACGCAAATCTCTATGAAATACAGAGAAAATCGGAAGCACAGCTGTTTGAGCGTCAGAAAAACGCGGAAGCTGATAAATTTGAGAGAGAAAAAGAGGCGGAGGCACTGAAGGCAACTGCAGAAGCCCAGAAATACGCTATGGAACAGGAAGCCGAAGGTATCCGCAGCAAAGGTCTCGCGGAAGCGGAGGCGATCAGGGCAAAGGCCCTCGCGGAGGCGGAAGGTATCGAAAAGAAAGCGGAAGCCATGAAACAGATGGGCGAGGCCGCGGTGCTGGAAATGTACTTCAAGGCGATGCCTGAGATCGCGAAAAATATCGCAGAACCTCTCGCGAAAGTCGATCGGATCACAATGTACGGCGACGGCAATTCCGCAAAACTGATGAAAGATATCATGGGCACACTGAACCAGGTCACAGACGGCTTAAAAGAGTCCACAGGCATCGATTTGAACGCTGTTCTGGCAGGCTTCGCGGGCGCCAGAATCGCAGGTTCCGGCAATGATAACAACAACAATAATAATAACAACGCGGATGCTTAGGAGTAATCCTCTGTGAAATTGTCTGACAAGGCCGAAAACAGCCGATAAGTTGCGCTGGAACTTTATGATAGAAGCTGTTCTGAAAATGTAAAAATGTAAAGATGTAAAGACATAAAAGCCGGCATGTAAGCTCAAATGAAATATGCCGGCTTTTTGCATGAGTTCTGTTCATAATTTTTTAGTATATTATTAGATTATAAAGCTGGTTCATATTATCAAATAACGCCATAATAACTGACAAACATGTTTAATGCGATCCACTTGAGCCCGGGCTAATTCCAGTTTCCACAATACCCCTATAGTTTAACAAACTAGTTTTTCGCCCTCACAGAAAAATTCCCGAATACGCTTAAACTATTCGTTAAACTATGCTTTTGCGAATAGTTGTAGAGGCGTTCAAATGCCGATTCCTGCCACTGCTCTCCCGCATCAGCCGGGGATCAAGGACACGTGGAAACAGTGATCACAGTTTCCGGTTTTATTTTGATATAAAAACTGAAAATGCCCCTTCAGCAAATTGCCTCAGGGACATTAATTTTGGTGATTTATGAGATATTTAATATCTATGAACGTTCCTTTTCCACATCCTCCACATACTGTGCAAGCAGGTTTACCGTGCCGTCTATACCGAGTCTTGCAGAGTTGACGGACAGATCGTAGGTATCGGAACGCCCCCATTTTTTGGAGGAATAATAATTATAATAACTCTGGCGCTGTTTATCTTTTTTATTGATGGCGTCTTTCGCTTTGGCCTCGGTCATATTATGGCGTTCCATGATGCGTTTTATCCTGTGGTCCTCGTCCGCGTGGATAAAGATATGGACGCAGTTCGGATATTCGGCAAGCGCATAATCCGCGCATCTTCCCACGATCACACAGGCACCCTCATCTGCAATTTTTTTGATCGTATCAAACTGAGCCAGAAAGATTTTGTGGCTGATCGGCATATCCACAAAGGATGAAGAATTATAGCCGAAGGAATAGGTATCCATTACCAGATTGTATAAAAACGAATTGGTCGGGCGCTCATCGTGATTTTCTATCATTTCCTGACAGAAACCGCTCTCCTTTGCCGCCCTGCTGAGCAGATCTTTGTCATAAAACGGAATATTCAGCCGTTTTGCAAGTTTTCCGCCGATCTCCCTCCCGCCTGAGCCGTATTGCCTTCCTATTGTGATGATCGTATTCATATAATGATGTCCTCCTGTTTCTGTTTTTCTTGTTTCTGCTATCTGCTCTTCACTAAAATAATGACCGTAAAGATGAGGGGTACGAAAGGTGCCAGCGATGCCAGGTATAAATTTCCCGCAAAACAAACGCCCCATCCGATGAAAAAGAGGTTTCCTGCCATGGAACATAGAAATCCTGCAATTCCCATCCCCTTCATATCTCTTCTTCTGCCGACAAAAAGAGGAATCAGTCCGTAAAGTGCGCCAATCAACAGACAGCCTACTATGATTCCGATTAGAAAACCTGAATTTTCCGGTATATACATAGCATATTATTCCTTTCTCCTGATATTCACTTTGTAATCATTAATATAACTATAGCACAAAAAAACAACATTAACAATGAATTTTTACAGCAATATTTCCAAAAAAAGAATAGATCCACACACGATGAATCTATTCTCCGCCTCCCATTTATTCCCGCAGGCAATGAGCCGACAGCGGGATTACCGGCTGTTCAGGCCTTTCACTACTCCCTGAACAATTCACACCAGTAATATACGCCTCCGACTTCATAGCAGGCAATACCGACTCTTCTCAGATCAGGATCTATGATATTGTTGGCATCCGTCCAGTATTCCATAAATACATTGTGGACATCTTCGGCATCGTCATACCACATGGAAATATTTTCCGCATCTACACGGTATTCATAAATGCTGTCTCCGTTTGGACGTACATGGTCAAACCTGATCGGCAGTTCCATCACTCTCGTCTCCGCGAGAGATGCCAGAGAATTGTCCCAGGTGAGGTTACGCAGGCCCCATGCCCTTCTCTCCTCATTGGTGATGGCAAACAGCCGGTTAGCCTTTCTGGACACCAGATGGCCGCTTAATACCGGCTTTTTGCTGTCTTCCTTTTTCTCTTCCTCTGTAGATTCCCAGGAAGCATTCCTGCCTTCTTTCTTTCCGCGGGTCAGGTAGTGCGTATAGAGCTTTTTCAGATCATAGCCGAAAACATTTTTCAGATCCGAATACCTGTTGGCATAGGATGCGGCGTCAAAGTCCTCGCCGTAACCGACACGTCCCTCCGGCAGTCCTTCCGCCAGATACTGGTTCACATATGCCGCCCAGTTGTCTCCATAGAGTCCCTCCAGGTCATGATTATGCTCCCTGTACTTTTTCACATCGAAGACCGGTCCGGGATTGCGCCCCTCATGGATACCATTGTTTACATAGTGGGCAAACAACACATTGGGATCATTGCCATAGTCCGCCACCACATCCGGATTTTTTTCCGCATAATAAGCGGCATCAAACAGGTCGGCATAACTCGCCGCATTCGCTGCGATGCCACATCCGATAAACAGAGCAAACATCATGCCGATACCGGTAAGCAGTTTTTGAAGTCTTTTTCTCATGTTTTCACCTCCTGTCTCATACCCGGATCTCATTGTCCTATCCGGTTCCTTTATTTCGTTATCTAAAAGTATACTCTTATTTATAAGCAAAAACAACCCATAAATGCCCTGAAACCATATTCCGGGCAAAAGGTTTGAAAAAGGATTTCCGTTGTTCAGTTCATGGCATTTGGCGCATATGATGATACAGAGATACCGCTTGACGCATTTCTCTGCCCTGCCCTATAATACAGACAATATATTATGAATCTTTTCCGTGGCGTGAACCGGAAAAACTCTGGGATTCCTGTAAGGAAGGTGATATCGATCTTAAGAAGGAAGAAGAATAACGGACAAAATAAAATGAACCGAAAGAAACGCATGCTGATATTTTCTCTGTCCGCATTGCTTCTGTTTTCTGCCGCCGCTTTTGATATCAGGCTCAATATAAAACATTATGAGATCATTACGGATAAGGTGTCGGAAACGATAAAAATCGCCCTGATCACGGATCTTCACTCCTGCGGTTACGGTGAGGATGAGAAAAAGCTCATAAGTGCGATAGACAGTCAGATGCCTGATCTGGTTCTGCTTGGCGGGGATATCTGCGATGATGTGATCCCGGATGACAATGCGGAAATGTTTTTAAAGGGAATTGCCGGACGTTATCCCTGCTTTTATGTCACGGGTAACCATGAATACTGGAGCGGTCGTGTGGAGAGCATACTGGAACTGTTTTCCGCATACGGTGTATCGGTTCTGGACGGTTCTTTTGAAGAGATAAAAATAAACGGGCAGACCATAACGGTCTGCGGCATCACAGATCCGGATGCGACGATTTACACCGGCGGCAGTCCTGATACAAGGGCGCAGCTGGATGCCATTTTCGAGTCGGATCCCCATGATAAGGACAACTGCACTCTCCTGCTCTCCCACAGGCCGGAGTTGATCGGCATGTATCTGCAATACGATTTTGACCTGATCCTGGCAGGACATACACACGGCGGACAATGGCGGATTCCCGGCATCATCAACGGGCTCTTTGCACCGGATCAGGGATGGTTTCCAAGATATGCCGGCGGCATGTATGTGATCGGCGATAAGGTCATGGTCGTCAGCAGAGGCCTCGCAAAGGAAAGCACAAAAGTACCGAGGATCTTTAACCGCCCGGAACTGGTCATAGTCACGATCTCACCGCCTACAGAATAACAGCAGATATGCCGGCTGACAGATCAGGCAGGGAGGAGCCGGCTTCCCTCTGCGCATAAAATAACCCGCCCGGTATACTTTACCGGGCGGGTTACCATTTACTGCCTTCATTTAATGACTTTCTAAGCCGCTTTCTTCTTTCCTGTCAGCACCTGTGTACCCTCGACAATAAGGATAACAGCCAGGATCACAAGCGGAACGATGATGACATCCTGCAGAATACAGGTAAATAACGCTGTGCCTTCCGCTCCTTCAGCGATAGCCACGATATTATTTTTGAAGGATAATACCAGTGAACAGAGTGTTGCAGCGGACATAAAGATGATCGGGAAATAGAGCATCTTGTTGTTCTTGCCGATCTTCTTTAAGTAAGTTGCCGCAGCGAGGAACGCGGGAACAGCCACCAGCTGGTTGGCTGCACCAAATAAAGGCCATACTTTCTGATAACCTGCCAGACAGAGGATGAAACCGCAGATCGCTGTGACCACTGTCGCAACATACATGTTGGAAAGAATATTCTTCTCGCCGCTCTTGCTTGTCGCAAACAGCTCCTGGAACATAAATCTGCCAAGCCTTGTGCCTGTATCCAGCGATGTCAGACAGAAACAGGAAACCGCCAGCATGATGATCGTCTTTGTCGCTGCCACCGCATTTGCGGAGAAGCCCATCACTTCAAAGAAGTTGGCGATAGCCGTACCGAAGATAACGGTCGGGGAGATCGCCTCGAGACCGAGCATTTCCTGTACAGCGGCCTGTGTGCCGTTGGAGGAAAGCGTACCGATGGCAATCAGGGAAATCACAGCTAACACGCACTCGATCAGCATGGAGCCGTAACCCACCAACAGGGCGTCCTTCTCATTGTCAAGCTGCTTGGACGTCGTACCGGAACCGATCAGTGAATGGAAACCGGAGATAGCGCCGCAGGCAATGGTGATGAACAGTACCGGGAACAGATAGCTTCCGCCCACTGCAAAACCGGTAAATGCAGGCGTCTGGAATGTTGTGGACGCCGGATTGATGATCGTTGCACCGATGATGCCGATCACAGCCGCTGCCATCATAAAGTAAAGCAGGAAAGAACTCAGGTAATCCCTCGGCTGCAGTAAGATCCATACCGGCGCTACCGATGCGATCATGATATAGACAAACACGAACGCGATCCAGAAGTTCTTGGGCAGATCCATCGGGAATGCCAGGCCGAGGCCTACACATGCCGCCAACAGTACAACGCCGAGAACCGTGGCAACGAGCATCGGTGCGTTCTTTCTGTATACAAGAAAACCGAACGCGATGGCAAGCGGAATAAACAGGATGGAAGCTGTCGCAACGGAACCGTTGCTCGCGCTTCCGCCATAGCTTGCGCCGATAAAGGAATTCGCTACGATATCAGCAAAAGCCGCGATAACCAGAAGAAGTACCAGCCATGCGAATACAGTAAAGAGCACTCTCGCCTTTTTGCCGATATTTTCCTCGATCACTTCGCCGAGGGACAATCCCTTATGACGAATGGATATAAAAATGGAACTGAAATCCTGAACTGCGCCGAAGAAGATACCACCGATCACAATCCAGAGGAAACAGGGTACCCAGCCGAAAAATGCCGCCTGAATAGGTCCGTTGATCGGTCCTGCGCCGGCGATCGACGAAAAGTGATGTCCCATCAGGACAGCAGTCTTAGCCGGAACATAGTCTACGCCGTCTTCCATCTCATGGGCAGGCGTGGTTCTGCTGGGATCGATACCCCATGTTTTAGCCAGGTAACGTCCGTAGGTAAGATATGCAGCTACGAAGATCACGATGGCAAGTACGATTAATAATAATGCGCTCACACTAATCCCTCCTATAATTTTTATTTGGGGAGCAATGTATTGTCGTGAGAATAAAACCACAACACTGCGAGTTACTCCTCTTTAGTGTTAATAGAGCCTTATATAAACGCCGTCTCCGGCGCAACATAAGCAGCGTCAACCGGAAATCTGCTGTCTGAAGCTTTCTATCCCCTGCTTCTTCAGCGCCTCGCTGTAGCCTGGTTTCCCGGCTTTCACTTCCTCAAAGACGCTTCTGTACAGCTTTTTCAGTGTCCTTCCCGCAGCATTCAGGCAGATATTTTCATCCTCCATGGACGCGACAGCGATCCTCGCCTGGGAATATCCGCGGATGCTGTGCATATAACTTTTTTCAAACTTAAACTTTCTGACTGCCCTTTTTATCTCAGGAGATAATGCCTTTTCTGTCACGGCCGCTATTGTGATATAAGAATACATGTGGTTTGGATCAGGAAGTTTTTCTCCCTTTAAAACCAGTTTTGGTTCAATATATTCCGCCACGGCATGTCTGTATTCCTCCAGATCCTTTGTCGTCAGGTCTTCCGTATTTACAAACAGGATATGCTCATAACTGTCCGCGGACCACATATTCGCTTTTCTGACAAGCACATATTTCTCCATATGGGAAAAAAAATACCCGTACGCCGGATATTCTCTGCCCAGAATGGTATATGGCTGATAAATATCAAACGTACCCGAATACCGAAGGAGCAGTCTGTCCAAATAATCAGCTGAATTCATTCTGTGATATACTCCGTTGTACTTTCCATGATATTAAATAAGTATAAACTTTCTAAAAAAACACTGTAACTAATTTAGCACACTAAATCGAAAAATTCAACAAAAAAATGCAATGAACTTGCATTTTTTCTTAAAAATCCTGTTTTTCTGTTTTTTTCCTGAATAAATATACGGAATCTATACGAGAATATCTAAAAGATGTCTGAATTCATCGGGTAGAGGCGCCTCAAATTCAATATATTTCCCGGTGGAAGGATGGAGAAAACCGATGGACTTTGCGTGCAGGATCTGACCGTCCCTGCATGTTACAGGGCTCTTTCTGCCCGGCGCGTACACCTCATCCCCCAGGATCGGATGCCCGATATGCGCCATATGCACCCGGATCTGATGCGTCCTGCCGGTCTCTAAACGGCATGCCACATAAGTGAACTTCTGGAAGCGCTTCAGCACTTGGATATGGGTAACCGCCCTCTTTCCGCCCGGTACAACTGCCATTTTCATCCTGTCCCGGGGATGCCTTCCCAGGGCAGCATCTATTGTCAGTTCATCTTCCTTCAAAACACCGTGGACGATGGCATGATAGACACGGTTGACAGAGTGCTCCTTTAACTGTGCGGCAATGCTGTTGTGAGCCATATCGTTTTTGCAGATGATCAGGGAACCAGAGGTATCTTTATCGATGCGGTGTACGATACCCGGGCGCATCACACCGTTTATCCCGGAGAGAGAATCCCTGCAGTGATACATGACGGCATTGACCAACGTGCCGCTGTAATGCCCGGGAGCCGGATGGACGACCATGTTTTTCGGTTTATTGACCACCAGAACATCTTCATCCTCATACAGGATATCGAGGGGGATATCCTCTGCCTTAATGTCGGGCTCAACGCTCTCCGGAAGGCCAAACGACACCACATCCTCATCTTTTACGCGGTAACTCGCCTTTACCGCCTTCCCGTTGACAAAGCACATCTCCTGCGCTATCATTTTCTGAATATAAGAACGGGTGAGCGAATCGATACTGCCCGCGATAAATTTATCGATCCGCTCACCGCTGTCATTTTCTGTTACTTCAAATTTAAATTCATCCATCTGATCATCCCCTGTGACAGTGTTACTCTTCATAATTGGGAGTTCTCTGCACTTTTTGTTTTACGCTGAGAAAGGCAAAATCCTCCTCCTTGTAATAAAACAGGACGGCAAACACAAAAATTACCGTAGCGCAGGTCACATAGATATCCGCCACGTTAAAGATCGGAAAATCAATCAGTACAAAATAGATAAAATCCACCACGTAATCCTGTATCACCCGGTCTATCATATTGCCTATGGCGCCGCTTGCCACAAGCACGATCATGAGATGCATCAGGTTGTATTTTTTGCAGGATGGCAGCCGCACCATCACAAAGCCGATGAAAAGCAGGATCAGTATCTCGATAAACAGAAAAAAAATCTTCTGGTTCTGCAGCATGCCGAAGGCGGCGCCCTTGTTTTCCAGATACTGCAGGACAAGGACATCTTTCAGGATCGGAATATCCGGCTTTCCCTTCAGATAGAGCACAGCCATTTTTTTTGTTAACTGGTCAAACCAGGTCAAAAGGACCATAGCCGCCAGATCTATGACAAGCAGAATCCATTTACGTTTCTTCATGAATGATCAAATCCTCCACTGCCTCAAGTAATTCTCTTTCCGTCACCGTTTCGTCAATGACCGCTTTCCCCAGCTTTTGCAACAGAATAAACCGCAAAGTTCCCGAAGCGTTCTTTTTATCGGATTTTGTATTTTCTACCACTTCCTGCGCTGTGAATGATATCTCCCTCAGAGCGATGGGCAGATGGAACGGCACGAACATATCGCGTATTTCCAGATATTCATCCTCCCCTATCAGCTGGTGTTTATAAGAAATATTGGCGGCGGCGATACAGCCGAGGGCAACACATTCTCCGTGCAGGAGTGAAAAACCGCCCGCCTTTTCTATGCCGTGCCCGATCGTGTGGCCGAAGTTGAGCAGCGCCCGCTCGCCCTGTTCCGTCGGATCTTTCTCCACTACCTTTTTTTTGATCACACAGCTTCTGTAGACCATCTCCTGCAGGATGTCCGGATCTCTGTCATCGATCTCATACATATTTTCAAGAAGCCACTCATAGTATTTTCTATCCTTTATCAGGCCATGTTTCATCACTTCCGCGAACCCCGAGGCAAACTGTCTCTCATCCAGTTCTTTTAGCACGGAGACATTTGTATAGACAAGCCTCGGCATGTGGAAAGCGCCCACCATATTTTTATACCGGTCGAGATCAACGCCTGTCTTTCCGCCTATGGAACTGTCCACCTGGGATAAAAGCGTAGTGGGGATCTGGACAAAATCGATCCCGCGCAAATAGGTGGCTGCCGCAAAACCGGTGATATCTCCGGTCACGCCGCCGCCGAGAGCGACCAGCATATCCTTTCTTGTGATCTTTTTTTCTATTAAAAACCGGTAAATATCTGATACTGTATCTAAAGTTTTATTCTCCTCCCCCGCCGGGAATACATAAAAGGATACTTCATTGCAGATTCCCTGCAAAAGCCCCTTGATCTCATCGCCAAAGAGGGCATCCACATTGCGGTCTGTGATCACACAGAGATTGCGCTTTCTCAGCAGGCTTTTCCCGTCCTCCTCCGGAAAAAGCTTAATCAGTTCCTCCGGCAGTTTCTCAAAGGAATGTTCCAATACGATATCATAACATGGCTTCTTCTGATATGAGACCGAAAGCCTGCCATATTCCTGTTCTTTTGCAGCTTCAACCATTTCTGTTCCTCCATATCCACTTGTTTGTTATCGTTTTCTCCGTAACGTGTCCCGGAATCTGTCATTGCCGGTCCCGCAGGTACCGTCTTCAGGCTGCCACAATGTATGCCTGCAGACCCGAAAAAACACCCTGCAGTCCGAAATCACTTCGGCATCTTGCAGGATGTTTTATACATCCTTATATATTATGTATATATTTCAATCAAATTGGCATATCCAGTGCGGAACCCATGATCTCCTGAAAATCTCCTGAGATATCCACACTCGGAGGCGTGATGATAAAAATATAGTGGGAGATCTTCTGCAGGTTTCCGCTGATCGCAAAGCAGGAACCGCTTGTGAAATCGATGATCCTCTGGGCAATCTCCATATCCAGTCCTTCCAGGTTTAATACCACTGTCCTGTTTGCCAAAAGAGTTTCCGTGATCTCCCGGCCGTCCTCCACGGAAGTGGGCTTGATCACACAGACCTCCATGCCGCCCATGCCGACTTTTTTTGACTGTTTCATAGGCGTTATCTTCGGAACCGTCTTTTTTACCGGTTTCTCTTCCTCCGGCTCCGGATCGTTCTTCACAAGTGTCGGCCTGCTTCTTCTGGGAGCAGGTTCCTCTATCTCATCGTCATCGTAATAGTCATCGTCATCGTCATAATATCCGCCGTCGTCTTCATCGTTCAGCTTCATATAGTTCAAAAACTTGTCCATTACTCCCATTAATCACTCTCTCCTTATCGTTCCCCAAAGATGCCGGTTCCCACCCTCACATAAGTTGCGCCATCTTTCACAGCCTGTCCGTAATCTCCGGTCATTCCCATTGAAAGAACATTCATATTAACATTATCAATGTTTTTCCTCTTTATGTCAACAGATAATTGTTTTAAGTTGGCAAAGTGAACTGCGTTATCTTCCGGTTTTTCGACAATAGGAGCTATTGTCATGAGTCCCTGGATGTGTATATTTGGCAATTTCGCCGCTTCGCGCACCAGATCTTCCGCCTCTTTTGCAGACACGCCGAATTTGCTCTCCTCATCTGCCATATTGACTTCTATCAGGATATTGACATCCACCTGCTTCTTTTCCGCTTCCTTCTGAATCTCCTGTGCCAGCTTCAGAGAATCCACGCTGTGGATCAGATATGCCTTGTCTACCACATATTTCACCTTGTTCCGCTGCAGATGCCCTATCAGGTGCCACCGGATATCCTTCGGCAATACCTCATATTTCTCACAGAGTTCCTGCACCCTGTTCTCCCCGAAATCCAGACAGCCGCATGCATACGCCTCCTCTATCATGGAAACCGGCTTCGTCTTGCTGACTGCGATCAGCGTGACATCTCCCGGATCCCTTCCGGCCTCTTCCGCCGCCAGTCTGATATTTTCCCGTACTGCGTTCAGATTTTCTTTGATCATGATATCTCCTCCTGAATTCTCTGTATATCGCCGTCGGCATGGCAATGAACATTTCTTTATGCTGACATCCGTCAGGTTACTTTCCGCATCGACCGGCTGCTACTGCGCCTCCTCCGATCTTGTCTCCAGCTTCTTCTCATGCACAAACTGATCCGCCGTTACCGTGGATGCGTCGAGCGCGATATAGTCGTAAGGCCTCAGTCCATACTTCGTGTTGGATTCCACAATGGAATATTCATCGTTGTCATACAGTACGATGATCCTCTTAAAGTCCGCATAGCCTTTATTGATATTGTAGACACCGGTCAGGGACGCCTGCTTGCTCACAGTCAGCGTTTCCGTGGAATCCTCCCGATAGAGTACGTCTCCCACTTTCAGCACACTTTCATCCACATAGTAAACGCCTTCCTTCTCATCCACATTGTAGATCGGTGTCTCCACAAATTCCGAGGTGATCTCGTTATCTTCCGTGAATGTCTGGCGCATAACGCCCTGTTTTTTGTCATTTCCGTGTTCCACGATATATTCCTCATCGATCAGGAAGAAATTTCGCTGGGCGATCGCGGAGTTGGGGATCTTCAACCCTGTATCCTCCTCCAGGATCAGTTCCACATCCACGAAGCGGTCCTTGATATAATTGATCATGGAGGTTGTGAAACCCAGTCCCACAAAAGTGACGCCCTCGTTTTCGTCTTTGCCGTAGACGGTCACTTTACCCCAGGTCTCATACTGATCCTCCATAAATTTTACCTTCACATACTCCGCTTCCTGCAGTTCCTGCACCCGTTCCTCCGAGTCCACTTGGATCACGACATCCCAGTCCTCCTTTGTCACAAGTTTATAGACCGCATCGTTCTTTCCGAACCGGTTTGCCGCGAGGAATTGATTTTTTGTATAATTTTCTTCGT
Source organism: uncultured Lachnospiraceae bacterium (assembly GCA_910584915.1). Lineage (GTDB taxonomy): Bacteria > Bacillota > Clostridia > Lachnospirales > Lachnospiraceae > 1XD8-76. The sequence goes on along the minus strand of CAJUDM010000006.1, from coordinate 79,086 downwards.
TAAAACTCTCCAGCGTGATCTCCTGGGGCTTTATGTTTTCGTAGCCGTCGCTGGAAAACACCACGGCTCCCGCTCTGTCCGCATAACATCTGCTGATACCGGCTGCGCCCGCCATCTCGTTCATGGCGCTGAGCACTGCCTGATTGCTGAGTTTCGCCACCTCGCCCTGCAGGTCGTATTTAAAATCATACACTGTGGAAAACTCGGTCTCACTGAAATTGCTCCGATAGTTTATGATCTTGTTTTTGAGGCTGTTGTAATCGCTGTTCGAGAGGTTTTCCTCCTCCGTCGTCTCATTCATGATTTCTGCGAGTTTACTGGAGGAATCTACCGCATACACCAGGTCTCCGCATGCCACATGTGTCCCTTCAGGCGCAAAATAGTATACATATCCCGCGTCGACCGCCTCGTAGAGTGTTTCTTCTCTGAGCGCGATCCCCCGGTATACATTGTTGACTGTCAGAGATCCTGTCTTTACCTCATAGCCGCTTAAATGCTCCGTCTGCAGATACATGATGATACATATGATGATATAGATGAACATGACGCCGAAAATGATCATGCCGATATTGATATTTAACGGTTTATGATATTTTCTTATGTTGGAGTTGTGCTCCTGTGCCAATATGATATCCTCCATTTACCATCTGAATATCCGTGCTGTCCCGCGACAGCCCCGGTGACACCGCTACTAAAAAGCCTCGGAAGATCTCCGAGGCCTATGTAACCTTTTATCTCATCAAAAGTCTATACTATCTGTTGTCTCGGGTTCACAGAGTGAATCCCGGGGATGCGAACAAAAATCCGCACTATTATAAAGCCACCAGCACGTTGGATTTCAAGGATTCGGGTAATTCGTGCTCATCCAGGGAAACGCTCAGAATAAGCTGCACGCCAAACTTCTCACTGACAGCTTTCAGCTTTTTCACCGCCGGTTCGATATCCATTCCCTCAAGGCACGCAATTTTTAAAAAGCTGTCAAAATACATCTGCTCCAGGTCATGATCCTGTGAAATGATACCGCAGATAAATCCGATAAACTCATCTGCATCAGAAATCATATACTCGGATACGTTGATCAGCCTCACTTTATTATTAAGTTCAAACATATGCTTCGTACTTTTGTCAAGATAAGCAATGTTGCCGGATGCTGTCTTTATCTCGGTATTTACTTTATCCAGCAACTGTTTTGTTTTCCCTTTTCCTTTTCTTCCTACGATTAACTGAACCATTAAAAAAACCTCCTGATGTAAGTAGTTTTAGAAGCCGCCGGGAACGGCGGGATACTAGTCGTCCGCGATAGGCTGTCCTAAATTCTGATTTCATTATAAGTGATTCTGCCAAAAAAAACAATAAGTATTGTGTTTATTTTTGGATAACACGCAACAACTCAGCCCTTGGGCCTCACTGTTGCAAATAACATGGCAGTTCGGCTTTTCGGCCTGCCTGTTACTGGATAATACCTAACAGGTCCGTCATTTCCGTATACATGATCCCGCGTTCCTCCGATTTCAGGATCACGGAAATGTAGGATTTCCCGGATGTATCACTGGATAACAGTACAAGGCAGTTTCTGGCGGCACTGGTGGTGCCGGTCTTTCCGCCAAGTACGGTGATCCCTGCAGGAGCTGTAGCTTCTCCGTTGAAATACCAGTTTGTGGAGGGCTTTTCAAAGGATACTTCCCCTCCGCCCGCATCAAAATAAACCGTCGTATAAGAAGACATACCGATGATCTCTTTAAAAAGCTCATACTTACAGGCTTCATTAAAGATCAGATACATATCGTAGGCAGTAATATAATGATTTTCATCGGTCAGTCCGTGAGGATTGGCAAAATTACAGTTTGTTGCGCCGATAGACTTTGCCTCCTCGTTCATCATCTCACAGAAATGTTCCACAGTTCCGCCGTAATGCTCCGCTATCATAACTGCCACATCGTTTGCGGACTGAATGAGCAGTATACGGAGAGCCTGGTCCAGGGTCATCTTGTCTCCCGGTTTTAAACCCGACAGCGTTGCGCCTGATTCGGTGATCTTCACGTTGGCGGAAGCCGTCAGGACATCTTCTCTGTTTCCGTTTTTCAAAGCCACAAGCGCTGTCATAACTTTTGTAAGCGATGCGGGATAAAGCCTTTCATGGACATTTTTTGCATACAATGTCCGGCTGTCCCCCAGAGAAAACAGTCCCGCCGCTTCCGCTTCCGACAGATCTGCCGCACTTTCATTGTAGTTTTCGTTGGCAATGCAGAGATCCGCCGCAAAAGTCCCTGCTCTTCCCGCCTGGTCCGCGCTGAGGACCGTGAAACTACTGTTTACAGAATATGCGTCGTAGGGCATCGCATAACTGCCGCTTCCACAGCCGGCCAGAGCGGGAATGCACAGACAAATACAGCCTGCAGCCAGGATTTTCCGGATCTTTGAGCCCGTTTTTTTACTTGTACATCTCACGCCACTCTAAATCTCCTCTGTCAAGTGCCTTCACCAAAAGTTCAGCCGATGCGAGGTTTGTGGCAAGCGGGATATTGTGCGTATCGCACAGCCTGACAACATTGTTCACATCCGGCTCGTGGGACTTCGATGTCAGCGGGTCCCGCAGGAAAATGACCAGATCGATCTGATTGTGCTCGATATCCGCGCCCATCTGCTGTTCTCCACCCAGATGTCCCGCCAGATACTTGTGCACATTCAGGTTTGTAACCTCCTCGATCAGCCTGCCCGTCGTCCCTGTGGCAAACAGATCGTTTTTGCTTAAAATACCCCTGTAAGCGATGCAGAAATTCTGCATCAGCTTCTTTTTTGCATCGTGCGCAATCAATGCAATATTCATGATTCCTTCTCACCTCTTCTTTAATGCTAAAAATTTTCTGTCAATTGGCAACATTTCAGTCGTTCCTTGCCCTGCGGCTCACCCATCTCACATTAAGGACCAACCCTATCCCCAGATACAGGCTGACAAGAGAAGTAAGTCCGTAACTCACAAACGGCAGCGGAAGTCCTGTATTTGGAACCAGCCCGGTTGCAACCCCCATATTGATAAAACTTTGAAAACAGACCAGGCCGGCAACTCCGCCGGCTATCACATGTCCAGCCATATCCCTGGCTTTCCATCCGATCAAAGCACATTCCAGTGCAATCAGGAACTCAAGGATCACGATCGTACAGCTTCCCAGAAATCCCCATTCCTCTCCGACGACAGCGAAAATAAAATCTGTCTGGGCCTCTGAAATAAAATTTCCATTCTTGACAGAACCGATCTCATTGTTGTTGTAGCCCTTGCCAAGCAGCTGCCCGGAACCGATCGCCATCATGGAATTATTCTGCTGGTAGGCTTCCGTATCCTTGTATTCATCCGGATAAAGCCACGCAAGGATACGCTTCTGCTGATAATCTTTTAATATCTCCTGGTCCGGCTGGATGACCAGTGTCAGAAAGATGACCGATACCGGGACTGTAACAGCCAGCACGGCAAGGATCAGCTTGTAGCTTAAACCTCCGATATACATCATGACGCAGAATAAAATGCCGATCATGATCGTGGTCGAGAGATCTTCCTTTAACACCATCACCATAGGGACGCAGATCAACAGCAGGGACAACAGGATAATACCAAAGCTGTTTAATCTCTCCTTATTTAACATAATATACTGTGCGAAGAATAAAATCAACAAGATTTTAGCCAGTTCTGAAGGTTGAAAGCGAATTCCGCCTATTTCCAGCCATCTCTGGGCACCGCCGGCGTCATCTCCCATAAATATGACCATTGCAAGCAGGACAAGGTTGCCGATATAGACAAGCTGATAAAATTTCAGGATGAAATGGTAGTCTATAAAAGATACCACCGTCATCACAATGAGCCCGAGAGCCATCCCCATGATCTGCCTGCCCTGGACTGACTGCTTGGCACTCCCGATCGTGAAAATGCCAAGCACCGTCAGCAGAACAACCAGAATGATCAGTTTAAAATCATAATCTTTAATAAATCCGCGTATTCCATGCTGTTTAAACATATATATCCTCTGTCGTTTACTCCTGCGGGGTATTTCACTTTCCCAGGGGGGCGGAGGACAGATCCAGGATCGGAATATTTACATACAGAAACGGTGATTTTCTCGCCCCTCCCATACTGTTCTTTTTCGTGATCTGAACTTCCATGCTCTCCTCGTCTATCTTCATGTAGCGTGATATCACTCCCGCAATATCATTTTTTATCATATTCATCATCTCCGGCGAACAGTTCACCCTGTCGGAGATCAGCAGAATCTTCAGCCGATCCCTCGCAATGCTGCCGGAACTTTTTTTCTGAAAAAATCGATGCAGCTTCATTGTCATCCCCCCTCTCTAATTTTTCCTGAATATCCCGGTCACCTTTGTCCAGAAGGAAAATCCTTTTTCAAATTCGATAAAAGGAACCTCCTCGCCGAGAACCCGGTGACAGATATTCCGGTAAGCCTCTCCTGCCATGGTGGAATTTCCCACAACAGGTTCGCCCTGGTTGGTGGAGATCACCACACTCTCATCATCCGGTACGATGCCGATCAGCGGGATGGATAATATGTCAACTACGTCAGCGGAGGACATCATATCCCCGCGCTTTACCAGATCGTAGCGGAGCCTGTTGATCACAAGGTCGATTTTTTCGAAGCAGTTCGCCTCCAACAGCCCGATGATCCTGTCCGCGTCCCTGATGGCGGATACCTCCGGCGTTGTGACGACAAGCGCCCTGTTCGCTCCGGCTATGGCATTTTTAAAGCCCTGCTCGATCCCTGCCGGGCAGTCCAGTATAATGTAATCGAACTGGTTTTTCAGCTGGTCGATCAGTTTTACCATCTGCTCCGGTTTCACCGCCGACTTATCTCTCGTCTGGGCGGAAGGTAAAAGGCATAAGCCCGGATGCCGCTTATCTTTGATCATCGCCTGTTTCGCGCGGCATTTTCCTTCCGCCACATCCACCAGATTATAGACGATCCGGTTCTCAAGCCCCATGACCACATCCAGGTTTCGAAGCCCGATATCCGTGTCGATCAGCAGTACCTTCTTTCCCAGTTTTGCAAGACCTGTACCTACGTTTGCGCATGTTGTGGTCTTTCCAACACCGCCTTTCCCTGATGTGACGACAATTACTTCACTCATATACGCTACCTCACTTTCTGTTCCGTGATTTTGTCGTCCTCTGGGCCCCGGCCGTCCTTTTCCTCTTGACTATTATAGTCAACCATATTGACCATTTGAGTCATTCTCTCCACCGGTAATCCGGCCCAGTAATTCTTTTGTGACAGGTTTTACGATGATCTCATCCCCCTGCAGGGCTGCCATCTTTGGTAATTTTTTATAAGAATCCGGCCATAAACGCTTTTCCGGTTTCTTTTTATATTTATAGGAGCCGATCTTCAGCTTTTCCGGAGAGAACTCCAGCGCGCACACGAAATGCCCGTCTCCATCTTCTGATCCCATTCCGGCATGTGCCTCCCCGAGAAGCGCCCCGAGTACGATCACATCCCGGCAGGAAAAAACTTTCGCTCCCGGATTGACGTCCCCCAGTATGATGACGGAATGTTCGGTTTCAAAACTCTGCCCTTTCTTCAGAGTGCCGCGGTAAAACTGTCCATCCGCGCCCTGCTCGTCCCCGGAGGGATTTTCTTCCTCGAAAGCCTCGTCCAGCAGATAACGGATCTTTTCATCTTCTCCGATCAGGCAGATGATCTGCAGATCGGAGTTTTCCTCGATCACATTCAGGACAGTTTCTTCCTCCTCCTCTGTCAGCTGTTTTCCGGTGAGGGCAAGCCCCACCTGTGCATTCCCGAAAAACTGTCGGGAATTTCGAAATTTTTCTCCAAGCTCTGAGAGCAGTATCTCCATCTCCGCTTCCGGCCTGATATGAAGCGCCAGCCCGCGCGGATAACTTTTGAGTGTAAAGGAACGCACCCTCATTTGTATCTCCCCTTGTTGTTAATCTCCCTGTATGGCGGTATTTCCCATACTTTCCGTAGCCTGTCCGGTGAGAATATTCTCCTCATCGTCCAGTTTATAGTAATATACATAGAAATCCTTTGCCGTCTGTGCGGCGTAGGAAGAAGAGTACCCGTTTGCAATGCGGACCGTGACGGAAATTTCCGGATTTTCATAGGGCGCATAGCTGACAAACAGCGCATGGTTCGGATGTCTCTCGGACTGCTCCGCGGTTCCTGTCTTGCCCGCCACATTCACGCCCACATCCGCGTAGTAAGCCATATTTTCCACCACGCCGCGCATTCCTGTATGGATCGTATCCCAGTAGCTCTGATCCATCTCGATCCGGTTTCTCACCTGGGCGCTGCGGTCGTCTAAAAGGTTTCCGTTCTTGTCCGTGATCTTATCGATCAGCGTCAGGTCAAAGCATGTTCCGCTGTTGGCGACGGCAGTCACATAGCGCGCAAGCTGCGCCGTGGTATAGTTGTTGTTGCCCTGACCGATGGCGGAACGCACCGCGTCCTCCGTTGACAGTTTGGGGTCCGACTCTTCCAGCTCCAGTCCTGATGTCTCGGAAAGGCCGTACATATCCGCATATTTTGCCAGCATGTCCGTGCCCCGTTCACTGTTGTAGGAACTACCTGAAGTCCCGAGCCTGTAGCCCACCTCATAAAAATAGTTATTGCAGGATCTCTGTATCGCGCCGGAAAGTCCAAGCGTGCCGTGCGCTCCCGGATATATATGGCAGCGCGGCGGTGGCGATATCTTGTCAAAAGGCCCCTGGCATCCGAGTGTTGTCGAGGTGGTGATGACTCCCTCCATCAGTCCGGCCGTGGCGGAGACCATTTTATAGGTGGAACCCGGTGCCGTCCTCTCCTGGGTTGCACGGCTGTACATCGGGCGCGCCTCGTCATTCATCAGCTTGGCATAGTATTCCGCGTCGATGGAATTTGCCAGACGGTTTGTATCATACCCCGGGTAGGAGACAAGCGCCAGCGTATCTCCCGTATTGACATCGGTCACGACCATGGAACCGGAACAGGGCTCAAGCGCCAGCTGGGCGGGAGTGATATCCAGATCCGTGATCCGGTCCAGCATAAACTGGTAGGCTGTGATCCCGCCGCTAAAAAGCCTGCTCTCCACATCGGAATCGACTTCCACGATCTTCTGCTCACAGAGGATCTGACAGATCTCCTTGCCGGTTACCAGATCGTTTTTGATCATATAACGATAGATCCGTTTTTCAAAAGTGGAGTCTGTCTCCAGCTTCTTCAGCACGTAGTCGACGAGCGTTTTATAGACTTCTCCGGAATCCGCATAGTCGTTCTCGATATCCAGCTTTGTCACATCGATCCATCGTTTGGCGATGCAATGCCGAAGATACTCTTCCAACGGAATATTCTCATCTTTCCGCCACGCCTGATAGACTTCGTCCGCCTCATCTATCTCATCCGTCAAAAGGATACTGTTATCTCCGAGAAGAGACACGATATACAGCATGTATACCTGATACTCGGTGGAAAGCTGATCGTAGGGTGTCTTTGTGACAAGCAGTTCCTCCCTGAGTTTCTCGAGGACTTCGGCCTTCTGCAGTTTATATTTCCCTGCGACAGCCTGCTCCGTCTCTCTGGCGTCACTCTCCGTAAAATGGGAGACATCGATAATGCTGTTTTCGATCAGTGTGTTATACACATCATATATGGCGATCAGGATAGACGAACTGCCTGCATTTTCTTTTGGTATATACTCTTTTATATTGCGGATGCGGGAGACCAGGATCCCCGCGATCTTCTGTTCCAGTATATTGTAGGCGGCAGACTGCAGCTCCGTATCCAGTGTCAGGTAGATATCGTTTCCCGCTGTGGATTCCACATAGTCAGTGGATTCGATGACCTTTCCGAAACTGTCCACATATATGACCTCGGAGCCTTTTCTGCCCCGGAGCACTTCTTCCATGGAGGCTTCTATGCCTGCCACACCAACCTGGTCGTTCAGCGAGTAAGTGGCATCCCGGCTGGTATACTCCGCAAGGCGCTCCGAGGGAATCTTGCCGGTATAGCCGATGATATGGCTGAAATAGACACTGTTCACATACTTCCTGATCGTATCCTCCGCGATGCTGACGCCGTCCAGATACTGTATATTTTCACTGACCACAGCCACAGTCTTCTCATTCACATCCGTGGCGATGGTGGTGGCAATATATTTCTGGTAACTGTTGGAGGAGAGCGCGAAGCGGATGGTCAGGATCTTTAAGATCTCATCCTTTGTATACCCTTCACAGGGCGTAAACTCCACCGTTCCGTCCTCTGCCTCCGTGTAGGTGCCCACCCCGTATCTGTCCGAACTGCACAGATACTCGATGACATCATCGGGGGAAGCGGTCTTCTCCTTGTACTCCAGTTTATCGATCGTCGTCCTGCCGTACACATCCGCCAGGAAACGTAACAGCGTATTGTCGCTCACGTTGTACTGATAATTGCCGGCTGGATCCAGGTAGATATCAAAGTCACTGATCACCTCATCGCCGCTTCCTTCGATCATGTGGATCACCTTACAGATGGTATCGTTGATATTTCTGTTTTTCATCCTGCCGGATTCATATACATCTTCAATGGTCACGGAATAAGCCAGCTCATTGTAGGCTAAAAGCCTGCCGTTTCTGTCGTAAATGTTGCCCCTGGCAGCCGAGATGGAACGCTCTTTTCTGATCGTGAGCTGGAAATTCTCCAGATAGGAAGCCCCCTCCACGATCTGCAGCGTAAAAAGCCGGTGGATCAGAACGCCTCCGCAGAGGAAAGCGGCAACGATCAGTGCAAACTCTCTCGAGAGCACCATATTCAGTATCTTATCTTTTATTCTGTCAAACAAAATCTGTTTCGCTCCTGTTTTCATCCGTATTCAGCCGTTTGTAAAGCTGCAGCAGAACCGGATAGAGAATAATACTCATCACTATCGTATACACTGCTTCAGGCAGGATGATATGCCTGAAAAAATAGGGAAAATTCAGCCTGCCCCTGAGCAGAAACAGCACGATATAGCAGACCATGCCGTAGGAGAGGTCGCTCAACGCGATCAGCGCCAGCGGGAGTTTTATATCCTCAGGATAAAATATCCTGCTGAATTTTCCGTTCAGAAATCCGATGTACATATAAAGCATGGCATACAGACCGATCACATCCCCGAAAAAAATATCAATGAACAGCCCGCTCACAAAGCCGGCGAGAAGTCCCTGCTTTTCACCCCTCATAAAACCGATGGAGGTTGTGGTTATAATGAGCAGATTCGGGCTTATGCCGCCGAAACTCAGCTTCTTAAACATCGTACACTGCAGTAAAAAGCAGAAAAACATGATAAAATACAATAAAACGGATAATAATTTTTTACGCATCTATTCCTCAATTGTCTGTTTTTGTTCCAGGATCACCAGAACCTCCTCCAGATGGGAAAAATCCACAGCCGGCGTCACAGCGCCTGATTTGGTCAGGTTGTTGGAATCCGTATTCAGACTGGATATGTAACCGATCAGAATACCAGGCAGATAATGGTCACTGATATTGGATGTGACAAGTTTGTCCCCTTCCACCACCTGGTTTTTTTCATCGATCAGCTTGCCAAACTCGATCAGCCCGTCCGTGTAAGTCTCCAGATTGCCGGTGATGACCAGATTGTCGGAGGTGGAAAGCACTGTTCCGCTGACGCTCACATTGTCGCTGATGATCGTTGTCACTTTTGCCCAGTTTTTACCGACGGAGGTGACTCTGCCCACTAACCCGGCGCCGGCTATGACGTTCATATTTTCTTCAATGCCGTCGTCAGTCCCCTTGTCGATGACAAAGGAGTGATACCAGTTGCCGCTGTCTTTGGAAATAACTCTGGCGCCGACTTTTTCATAATCGGCGTATTCCGCGTCCAGCTGATAGAGCTGCCGCAGGTTGGTCAGTTCAAACCTGTCCTGCTGCAGGGAGATGTTTTCGTTGGTGAGATCTGCCACCTGCTGTTTCAGGGATTCATTCTCCTCTATAAGATTCTGGATCTCCTGCAGCATCTCTGTCCGCTCATTTAAATAACTGCCGACTTTCGATAAGCCTTTTTCGAAAGGCACTACAAGAAAGCCCGCCGCGTAGGATAAAGGCGTGCTCAGCGCTGATGTCGTAAATGTTAGGACCATCAGCCCGGTACACAGTATTGTTAAAATAAAAAGGAGATATTTACCGGGCAATGTAAATTTTTCTCCTTTTTTCTTTACTACTGGACTCATTTACTCATTCCTTCGATAGAATACGCTACGGATTTATAGTTGTCATCTTTGATGATCTTGGCGATACCGAGTACCACACTGTTCATAGGCTCCGCAGCCACATTTACTTTCAGCCCTGTGCCCAGGCTGATCAGCTCCGCCAGATGGTTTACCTGGGAGGCGCCGCCGGTCAGGTAGATGCCATGGCGGTAAATGTCCGCAGCCAGTTCGGGCGGAGTCCTTTCCAGTATCACCTTTACATTGTCGATGATCATATTGAAATTTTCTGTCAGGCAGGAATCCACAAGGCTTGTCGGAATCTCACGTTCCACCGGCAGTCCGGTGACGATATCCCTTCCGAAAACCTGGGCGCCCTTTCCCTCCTTCTCCAGTTCCGCCAGAGCGAATTTTACATTCTCGGCGGTCTTTCCGCCGATCAAAAGACTGAACTCCTTCCGCACTGCCGCACGGATCGCATCATCAAATTTGAGGCCGCCGACTTTGATCAGCCGGCTCAGCACGATACCACCCAGGGAAAGGATGGAAACTTCTGTGGTATCATAACCCACATTCACAACGAGTACGCCCTGCGCGTTTTTGACATCGATATCTAACCCCAGGCCGTCCGCGACCGCTTTTTCCACGATCATGATGCGCTTTGCCTTGACGCCGGCATCGCGGATCAGGTCGTAGAAAGCTCTCTTCTCGACCTCTGTCACATCCGTAGGTACCGCAATATAAAAATCAGCGGGCTTTATTGCTCCTTTGGAGAGATCGGTGATAAAATACCGCACAAGAGTTTCCATGTTGTGAATGTCCGCGATGACGCCGTTGCACAGCGGATAGGATATCTGGATATTCCCCGGCGCTTTCTCATACATCTCGTAAGCGGAATCCCCGTACGCGAACAGATTCTTTTTATTTTCAATAGCGATCATATTTTTCTCCACCATGATGGAGTCATCGCCTCTGTTGTATATCTTGATATTGTTCGTCCCCAAATCGATGCCAAAAATATTATTCGCCAAAACTGTACTCCTTTCATCTGACGCAGAAGCGCTACTTCGAAAAATATCCCTTTTCCCGCAGACTGCAATATGTTTTATCCCCGATAATGATATGGTCCACCAGCGGCATCTCCATCATCGCCCCGAGAAGCCTGATCCGTTCAGTGATCTCGAGATCCGCCCTGCTCGGCGCGGGATCCCCGCTCGGATGATTGTGAACCAGCATGACCTGCACCGCTTTTTCCTTCAGCGCCATCAGAAACAATTCTCTGGGTGAGACAATGGATTCTCTGACTGTTCCGACGGAGAGGACCGCGTCGCAGATCATCTGCAGTTTCTGGTCCAGCATGATCAGGATCACTCTCTCCCGCTCCTCATGCCGCAGGCTCTCCTTATAATAGCGCCATACGGTCTTCGGCTCGTCAAATTTCAGCCCTTTTTTTGCCTCTGTCTTAGAGATGCGCCTCGCAAGTTCCGCCAGACAGTTTAACTTGATTGCCTTGACCTCCCCGATCCCCGGAATCTTTATCAGTTCTTTCCAGGGGATATGGCAGAGCCCTAAAAGATTTCTCTCAGGAAAACTGTCCAGAATCCGGTTTGCAATCTCCACCGCATTCTGCTCTTTTGTTCCCGTCCTGATAAAAACGGCGAGCAGCTCATTATCCTCCAATTCTTCGGCTCCGTACTCTTTCACCACTTCGTACGGCAGCATGTCATGTGTGTGCATATGCCTTCCTTTCCTCTCTCCGGGCAGAAGGCGTCAGTTGAGAATTGGTAATTCTTTTATAGTATTTACAATTATTGGAATCCTATACCCGGGCGGCAGCCGTCCGCCGACATTCATCCAACACTTTTAACATACTACCACAATTTCCCTCTTCTGTATATAAAAACCCCCACTTTTTTAGACAAAATTTGTCCTCATAATTCCAGAACATCCGATAAAACGATCCCTTTATCGACAAGAGACTGCAAAGACCGCATGATGCCGAACTTCGCGTGCTGCCAGGTGATCCCGCCCTGGAAATAGGCGGCATAGGGTTCCTTTAATGGTCCGTCGGCGGACAATTCGATGGAGGAACCGGAGACAAAGGCGCCCGCCGCCATAATGACTTTGGCGTCATATCCCGGCATATCCCAGGGTTCCGGGCGCACATGGGAATCCACCGGGGAAGCCGCCTGAATACCCTCGCAGAAAGCGATCAGCCCCTCCGGTTTCCCGAAGCTCACCGCCTGAATGATATCGTAGCGCTCCTCGCTGCCGTTTGGCATCACCGCAAAGCCCAGTCTCTCAAAGACGTTTGCCGCGAATATGGCGCCCTTTAAGGCGCTTGCCGTCACATTCGGGGCGAGGAAGAGTCCCTCGTAGAAGGCGCTCAGGATGCCCAGGGATGCCCCTACCTCCTTGCCGAGCCCCGGGCTGGTGAGCCGGAACGCCGCGTTCTCCACACACTCCTTTTTTCCGACGATATAGCCGCCGATCGGCGCGAGCCCGCCGCCGGGGTTTTTGATCAGGGAGCCCACCGCCATATCCGCCCCCGCATCCGTAGGCTCGATGGTCTCCACAAACTCCCCGTAGCAGTTGTCCACCATACAGAGCACATCCGGCTTTATCTCTTTGATGAAGGCAATCAGTTCCCCGATCCTTTCGACAGAAAGCGTCGGTCTTGTGGCATAGCCTTTGGAGCGCTGTATCGTCACAAGCCTTGTCCGTCCGTTGATCGCGCGCCTGATCCCCTCATAGTCAAAACCGCCATCCGGCAGAAGGTCCACCTGGGCGTAGGTGATCCCGTACTCAGCCAGCGAACCCTTTGACGGGCGGATGCCGATCACTTCCTCCAGCGTGTCGTAGGGCTTTCCCACGGGCGACAGAAGTTCGTCCCCGGGGCGCAGGTTGCTCATCAGTGCCAGCGCCAGCGCATGGGTGCCGCAGGTGATCTGCGGGCGCACCAGGGCGTCCTCCGTGTGGAATATCCCGGCGTACACTTTTTCCAGCGTATCCCGCCCCAGGTCGTTGTAGCCGTAGCCTGTGGTTCCGAGCATACACGCCTCCGAAACCTGGTTTTCCTGCAATGCTTTTAATACCTTGAGCTGATTTGCCTCCGATACGGCGTCGATCTTCCGAAAACGCTCCGATAAGGACTCCCAGATGTTCTGGCAGAATCTGTATACCTGCGGGGAGATACCAAGATTTTGATAGTATTGCTGCATTAGTGTTTTTTGTGCTATCTGTGTTTTTTGTGCTATCTGTTCTTTTTGTTTTTTCTGTTCCATTTATATATTCGTACCTGTGCTTTCCTCTGTTTTTCTGTATATGTGCTGTTGATTTTTTGTTTTGTGTTTTATTTCATATTTTTGTTTTGGCTTTTTGCTTGTATTTTTTGTTTCCTGTTTTTATCTTTTATCGATTTTATTTTTTATACCCTCCGTTTTGGGAGAGGTATCTTCGTCGGACTGTTTTGTTGTGTGTTCTGAGAATGCGGTTATCTATTGCTTCGCAGGTAACTTCAGCGTATGATCTTCCCTGAAATACATGCGGCGCCGAGTATACCCCCGATCACAAAAGAAAGTAAGTGTATTTTTAACGTCGAGATATCTCCGACTTTCAACGAGCCATTGAGCAGGTTTCCCAGAATAATATAACCTGCCGTCCAGTTACCGTACCGGGTCCCAAACCGAAAAGGTTCCTGGCTTTTACACATGATCTGCATTGCCGCGATCACGCCGATTATGGCAAAGACAATGACTGAACCGCCCATACTGCTCCCGGCGGATGGCGTCATCAGCGAGAACAGCAGATTCGCTATGGTTCCCCCGGCAATTCCCAATAACGCGATGACAATGCCGCTTACTTTGCCGTCGAGATAACCTGTCGCAAAATACAATCCGATACAATTCGAGATCAGATGGAACAAACCTGTGTGAAGAAAGGATGCTGTCAAAAAACGCCAGTACTCACCATGGATATGTTCAATCCCTTTTCCGCATAAAACATCGGCAATACCCGTAAATCTGCTCAGGATAAACAAGACTGCCCACAAACATATGATACTATATACTTCCCGGATTCGGTTTTTCATTTTTATCTCCATGGGTCAGGCGAACATGTTTGCATGTTCATTTAACCCACAATTTACCCCCGTGATCTGATCTCTCTGCGCTTTCGTTATTTCAGTTCTTTTGCTGTCCCAGTTCTTCTATCAGAGCCGCCGGATCTATGATCGTCCCCAGTTCATAGGTTCCGCCCTGATATTCCACGGGTTTTACCGTCCCGGTCTCAAATGCCTTTTGGATAAACAGTTCCGGCGTCAGATCCTCATCCACCTGCAGACAGAGCGCGTAAAGTCCCGCCATCCACGGAACCGACCAGCTTAAGCCCCCGGATGCGGCGAACTCGTAGCCGTCCGTGCTGTTCCAGGAGGCGTAGGTCCTTCCATCCATCGGCACAAGCAGCATATAAGACGCGTCAGCCATCTCCCCCTCGTAAAAATATTCACTCCAGAAATGTCCCGGTCCGTAGGAGGAAATATCATCGGGATCTGTCATCAGTTCCTTCCCGAGCCCCATCAGGGAGAAACCGTAGTTGTCCTCCGTGGAAGTCGTGATCACAAACACGCCCGCATCCTTCGCCCGTTCTATGGCGGCGCGCACCTCGTCGGCACCTTTTTCCACGCTGAATCCTCTCGAGATCGAGATCACACGGATCTTGTCCTCCTTCGGCAGAAGTGTGTTGATCTCCAGAATCCTGTCGATACTGTCCGCCATGTAGTTCAGGTTCATCTTCATACCGCCCGCGCCGTATCTGCCGAAGGTGGAGGCAATATAATAGACCTTTGCATCCGGCGCCACGCCGCAGTTTTTTCCGACGGCAATGCTGGTGACGGCGCTGCCGTGCATCTGTGCCGCAGTGTCACAGCAGTGAAGCAGTTCATAGCCCATCACCTGATCCGCATACTCCACATGGTCCGGGTTCAGCGCCTGGTCCACGATGGCAATGTTGACGCCCTCCCCGGTAATCCCCTTTTCGTGGAGCGTCCGGATGCCCAGCCCGGGATTTTTCCCGTTCTCCATGATCTCACCCGGGTCAAATCCATCCGGCAGATCGTCCGGAAAAACGGTAGCCGAATCGAAAGTGACAGCGGTAAGGAGATCACCCTGATCCGCCAGGTCAAACCCGGAGATATCATAGCTTCGTATATCGAGCCCCATATTGATATCCTGCGCGGGAAGTTCAGAGAGGGCGCCTCTCTCCCATGCGCCGTATTCCTCGCGCCTGTAAAATGTCCGCTGTCCCTCCCGGTAAGCTTCCTTCGGTATCTGCCCTGTGACCGGCATCAGGAAAGCGCCGGACAGAAACAGGAATAAAAAACCGCCTGCCGCCACTGCAAATACTGTGACAATGAGTAAAATAAATTTCTTTTTCATGGTGTCTCTCCTTTGTGATGTTATATAGATTATCTATATATCATCATAGGACAGACGAGATACTTTTGTCAAGCCTCAGAACTGTCTGCCATATGGTACGATTCAGGTTTACAGTCTCCGCTCACATTAAAAATTTTTTTCATTGATCGATCACTTCCTCCCTGCTGTTTTTCTCCCATTCCTCCCTCGTCAGGCAGGTCACATGTTCCGTTCTGATGTCGTCCATCAGTTCCCAGTGCATATCCTTATTGGTGTGATGATAAATAAACCCGCATTTTTCCTGTACCCGCCTGGATTTTGTGTTACCCTCGAAATACCCGCACCAAAGTTTTTGCAGATGCAGTTCCTCAAATCCCCGGCGTATCAGTTCTCTCACGGCCTCCGGTATCAGTCCCTGTCCCCAGAAAGGCACCCCGATCCAGTAGCCTATCTCACCCTCTGTCTCAGGCAGCTTTAAATTGCTCTCAGCTCCGACCGTGATCGCGGCGCACCCTATCGCTATGTTATTTTCTTTCAGACAGACCGCATATGTCTCATCCGCCGCGAAAACAGTCCGTATGATCTCCCTGCTGTTTTCTATGCTGGTATGGGCAGGCCATCCCGCTACCGGTCCAACTTCCGGGCTCTTTGCATACTCGTAAAGGCTCTCCGCGTCTGTTTCCCGCCACCTACGCAGTATTAACCGTTCTGTCTCGAGTTGTTTTGTCTCTGATTTATCCATATCAATCGACGCAATTCTGACCGCCGAAGCCATTCCGCCATCACCGTACGATGGATTTTTAATGAAATCATTTGCTGATTCACTCAATTCCTGATGGTTTTTTATTGTATGAATCATTTCATTCTCCCACCCCAATAATCTTGAGTCAGAAACAGATTCAATATCCAGCAGTACATTGGTAACATTATTGACATAACTGCTATTATGTTTTTCTATGATATAACGCATAAGTTCCAGTCGTTTATCCATACTTTTTATATTTGCGGAAGAAGGAGCCGTTCGATAGTTGATCAACGGTTTTTCAACAATTCCAATACATGCCTCCGGTATCGTTTCCAACATATTTAAAAAGAAATCCCAATCCTCAAAACCTGAACGCATCGATTCATCATAGCCACCACATTGTTCAAAAATTTTCCTGCGGAGGATATGTGTTGCCGGACAACAATTATGAGATAAAAAGGATACTAACTTTCCGCCGGCAGGACGGACAACTGCATCTAAAACTCCAAAAGTACGCATCCAGGATGAAGCTATAACCATTTGGGGATTATCACAAAGTAATCTGCTGACATTTTCAATATATCCGGCTTCAAGTTTGTCGTCTCCATCGAGAACCAGAACCATTGATGATTGTGTTTTATTGATACCAGTATTTCTGGCCGCCGATACCCCTTTATTTTCTTGAAAATGTATGGTTACCGGAACCGGAAAATCGGAATTATTTTTTATACTATTTAGTACATCAAGAGAATATTTATCTGTTGAACCGTCATCCACAATGATGATTCTTTTGGGTAAAAATGTTTGGTTGCATACTGACTGAACTGCTTCCAAAATCATAGGACCCTGGTTATAACTTGTTATAACAGCTTCGATATCTGCCTTTAAGTACGTTTTATTGTGATTTATATTCATAATTTTCTACCTGTCTCTATACAAATTTCCGTTTACTGACGCAAACTGCTCGAAAATGCGTCGCTTTTTGCTCATATCGCCGCTTAAAATACAGCGATTCCATTCTGATTTCGTAAAGAGGCAATTATAGCAATCTGCTCCCGACATACGCATCAAAATCCGCAAGCAGAAACCGGATCAGCTCCCCGATATCCTGAAAGTTACTCTTCTCCACCCATGTCACTTCTTTTTCCCGGCGAAACCAGGTGAGCTGGCGTTTCGCAAAATGCCTTGTCTCCTTTTTTATTTTACCTATCGCATCTTCCAGGGTACAATCCCCTGTCAGATAGTCCAATATCTCCTTATATCCAAGCCCCTGCATCGAGACCATATCCCTCGTGTATCCCCTTTTTTTCAGCGCCTCCACTTCCGCCACAAGCCCTTCCTCCAGCATACGGTCCACCCGCGCCTCAATTCTCCTGTAGAGAATTTCCCGGGGTTCATTCAATACATAGTAGCGGAACAGATAGGGAGACTTCCTCTGCCGCTCTCTCTCATTGTGCTCTGACAGCGGATATCCGTTCAGCTCATAGAACTCCAGCGCCCGGATCACCCGCTTTACATTGTTGGCATGAATGTTTTCCGCCGTCGTCCGATCGATCCTCGCCAGCTTTTCGTGCAGATACTCCGCGCCCTTTTCCCTCACTTCCTGTTCCAGTCTTTCTCTGACACTTGTGTCAGTTTCTTCCGTGAAGGCAATATCGTAGAGGACCGACTGAATATAAAATCCCGTGCCGCCTGTCAGGATCGGGATATGCCCTCTGTCATAAATCTCTTCGATGGCTTCTTTCGCGAACCGCTGAAACAACATGACATTAAAAGGCTCCTCCGGCTCGAGGATATCCAGAAGATGATGGGGCACGCCGTCCATCTCCTCTTTCCTGATCTTTGCCGAACCGATATCCATGCCCTTATATACCTGCATGGAATCGGCGGAGATGATCTCGCCTCTCACCTTTTTGGCAAATTCGATGGAAATGGCAGTCTTTCCGACCGCCGTAGGCCCCGTCAAAACGACCAGAGGGCGAAGCGTATGCAGTTTTTCATGGTCATAGATCTGATTGTTTGTATTCATTCTGTAGATATCTTTTTTACCTTGCCGATCAAATATTCAGCGTTTGCTACCTGCTGTCTGCTTTCTTCTTTATCCGTTATATAAAAATCGTCGTAATCGGATGAATCTGATGATTTTTATTCATACAGCACCTCTCCCTCCGTATCAATATTTTTAAAATAGCTATACCATGTTTTCTTCTCCAGAAATTCATCATATGGAAGGGTGACAAAATTGACGATCGCAAAATATTTCATGGCAAGTTCAGTTGCAATCTTTGCCAGAACATTGTCATATTTTTTTGCCTCATATCGATCACCCTTCATCAGCAGAGCTATATCGATATCGGAATCTTGCGTAAAATCACCTCTTACACAGGAACCATACAGAATCACTTTTTTCAGATCAGAAAGCATGGTCTCTTTGATCATATCGGTTGCTTCTGTTTTTATTTTTTCTATGATCTCTTTATTCAAACTCAATATTGCATCCATATATACCTCTTTCTTTTTCTGTCAAAAAATTCCGCTTCACACAATCCGCTTAAATTTCTTCTCCAGCTCCTGTTTTGTAAACGAGATGATCGTCGGCCTGCCGTGGGGGCAGAAATAGGGATTTTCCAGTGTTAAAAGCTCATCTAAAAGTGTTTCCATTTCCGGCACGCTCATACACCTGTTGCCCTTGACCGCCGCTTTGCATGCCATGGTCGCTATCCGCTCCTCTATACTCCTTGCGCGTCCGACACCGGTCACAGAGAGTTCATCCAGCACTTCCAGAAACATCTCCTTTATGGTATTGCCAAAGAGTTCTGTCGGCGCGCTCCGGATCGTGATCTCATTTCCGCCGAAATATTCCAGCTCAAACCCCAGCTTTGTGAACGCCTCCCGAAAGCGCTCCAGCACCTCCTGCTCCCTGCCGGATAAAGAAAGCACAAGGGGCGGATAGAGATTCTGCGAGAATACCTCACTTTCCCGGACCGCCTTCATGATCCGCTCAAATTTTACTTTCTCGTGCGCCGCATGCTGGTCGATCATCAACAGTTTATCTTCAAACACCACGATCCAATAGGTGTCAAAAGCCTGCCCCAGAATCCTGAATTTTTGCCGGGATGACGGGGAAATGATCTTTTCTTTGAACAGTTCAAGCTGCTCGTTTTCCTGCCTGATCTGTCCGATATGATACATGCCGTTCTCTTCTGAAACTCTCCCGCTATTTATTTCCGTTGAATCTGCCGTGAAATCCTCTTTTTTCTGCCCACCTGTTCTTATAAGTTCCGGCATTTTGGTTGCGGTATCCGGCGCTTCCCCTGTCCCGTTCATTCCGGCATCTTCCGGTACCCTCCCGGCTCCGTCTATTTCCGCATCATCCGAAAAGATCACCTCGTCCGTATCCCCGACATTTTCCTCTTCTTCCTCCTCGTCATCCCCGAAATCCACAAAGAAGTCCCTGGAGGTGAGTTTTTGCCCGCCATACTGTCCCGCATGTCGATTTGCTGATACCGCCTCCGTATCCGGCAATTCCTCCTTTTCATTCTGCGGCTCACCGTGCATGGATCGTATTCCCTCCGCCCGCATCTCACTTCTCGCCTTCTGAAAGGGCTCTAACGCTTTTTCCTTTTTCTCTTCCTTTTCCTCCGGCTCTGTCAGTGCGATCTCCGGGATCATCTCGTGGGCGTCCAACACTTCCCTGACAGAAGATGCCAGAAACTCATAGATGCGCATCTCCTCCGTGAATCTCACTTCCATCTTCGCCGGATGCACATTCACATCCACCCTGGAGGGCTCCACCTCCATCATCAGCACGCAAAAAGGGTATTTGTGCTGCATCAGATAGGATTTGTACCCCTCCTCTATGGCTCTCGCGACGAGATTGCTCCTGATAAACCTGCCGTTCAGAAAATAGAGTTCATAGTTTCTGTTGGAGCGGTTGCCGGAAGGCTTCCCCAGATAACCGGAAAGCCGGATGCCGTCCCCGGCTTTATCGATCCCGATCAGCGAGTCCGCCATATCTTTTCCATATAATTTATATATTGTCTGTTTTAAATCCCCATTCCCCGCCGTGGAAAACTTCACCTGATTATTCTGGATGAACTGGAAGGAAATCTGCGGATTTGCAAGCGCCAGATGCTCCATCAGGTCAGCCACATAGCCTCCCTCGGTGGCGGGTTGTTTTAAAAATTTCCTCCGCGCCGGCACATTGAAAAAAAGATTGCGGATAATGATCGTCGTCCCGTCCGGCGCGCCGACCTCCTCAAAATCGGTCTCCATGCCGCCCTCCATACTCAGCCGGACGCCGGTCAGTTCCCGAGGCGTTTTTGTGATCATCTCTGTCTGGGAAACGGCGGAAATACTGCTCAGCGCCTCCCCCCGAAATCCCAGGGAACGGAGTCTGAGGAGATCGTCCGCGTCCTGGATCTTGGATGTGGCATGGCGCAGAAACGCCTTTCGTATCTCGGACTTTTCAATCCCGCAGCCATTGTCGCTGACACGGATGAAACTGACGCCGCCGTCCTTTATCTCGACGGTAATCGCCCCCGCCCCCGCGTCAACCGCATTTTCCACCAGTTCCTTTACAATGCTGGACGGACGCTCGACCACCTCTCCGGCAGCGATCTTATCGATTGTCTCGTGACTTAATACGTGAATAACAGCCATACTGTTCCCTCCGGTCAATTCTTTCCAAATCCCAAAATCAAAACTATCTTACCCGCTCGGAGAGATCTTCTCCCAGAAATCCTTTTTCAGAAAAGCCTCCGCATCCCCCAGACTGTTAGCATATTCATTGTAATCTGCAAGCCTCTCCAGGGTAACGATCACAAAATGTCCGTCATCTATATACCACTCTATGTCTTCATCATCCCCCTCCAGATCTTTCATCAGGGGGGAAACTTCTTCATAATCATATTCCTGGCTTATCGTATATTGTCCTGTCTGCCCGTCCCACTTTGTTGTATTCTCAAACTCATCCGCCATCAGCATGTCGTGCAGCACATCATAGTCGGCGACCGCATCCTTTAAAGCGAGTATCTTTTCTTCCTCAATATCAATGGTTGTTGCCATAGCCGTATCAGGTTGTCCCTGTCCGGGCGTTATATAGCCGTACCAGCCTTTATACAGTATACTGATGATTCGATCGTCCAGATACTTTATCTCATAATCCAGACCGGCAGTAAAACAGTATTCGGTGTCCGAAGTATCACGTTACAGAATTTTTAACACATCTTTTTTGATCAGGGCGTTCAGTCTTTTTTCCTTTTCTTTATCCGCCATCCCCGACAACTGCGGGTAATCTATATAGATATCACGCTCGTCGCTCTCCAGATATTCCAGCTGTCTGCGGCAAAATAAGGGTGGCTTCTCACTTATTGTTTCCTCTTCTATATCAAGAGTGGCAGCCGCTATCGTCCCGCCCTGTATGTCTTTGTATAATATACGGATGAATCGGTCATCCTTATGCTCGATCTCATAATCATAAATCAAACAGGGATCATCACGTTCCGCGATTTTCATAACGTCTTCCAAGAGCAGTGTGTTGATCCTGCGCTCCTTTTCCGAATCCTCCATTCCCGACAACTGTAAATAGTACAGAAAAATCCCTCCGTCGTTATACCGGCATTCCCGCGTGATATAAGGCAGATCCTGTTTTACTTCAAATTCTATATAAGCAACACCGCACTCAGCAGTGCCCTGCTGGTCCGATTCATAAACTGCCCTGAGCCTGAAAATCCTGTTTTTTTGAACTTCTTCCATTTTTCCCAGTTTGACTGTATAAGCATTTCCAACATGATCATTCTGTCTGCTTGGGCGGTATGCAATCCCATCTCTGTAACAGGAAGCCTCAAACAGCGTATCCCTGTCTAAATCCGGATATAAATTCTCTCCCATAATATGTGCATGACTGGTATCTATCTCCAGATCCATCGGCACAAGCGCCCAGTAATCCCCCCGGTATTCCCAGAAGCTGAGTTCCTGTTCATCGACATAATCTCTGGAAAGCCCCGACGAATGCACTATCATGTGATAGGGTTCCCTGTTATCCACCGTAAAAATGCCCATGACCTTTCGCGGAATGGGACTTGTGATGTCCTGCAAATAAATACAGTTTTCATCCCAGGTCTGGATCATGATCCGCGAGGGGTACAAGGACAGCCCTCCGATCTCCGTGATCTCCACAAACCTCACATGCAGATTTTTCATCTCTGCATTCTGAAAACAGAGCATATATCCGTGTTGATAGAACAGTTCTTTCAGTTCCTCTTCCGGCGTCTCTATCGTCCTGCTGTCAAAGAACATCTCCACCAGATTATCCCATCTCTTAAAGTCGTATTCTTCAGACCGGAAATAATCCTCCAGTTCCCCTCTGATATTGATATCCGGATACTCTATATGTCTTGTCAATCCTATGACTTGATCTTTGTAATAAGTTTTGTAGTAGATCGTATCCCTGGGATCATAATCCATATCCCCCTCCTGCCACTCATACCTCGCAGGAATCAGGCTATGCTTCTCCTCCACTGCGGAATCGTCTGTTTCATCGGTGCTTTCGCTGTCTTTTGCTTTATCGATACTTTCACTGTCCTTTACTTCATTGAGTTCAGCGGCGGCCTCCCCTCCCGTCGATTCACTTCGGGGGACAGACTGCGCCTCTTTTCCCGGCGTTCCGTATTCTCCTCTGTATTTAGCAGCAACCGTACAACACACAGGCATCAGGCAGACCAATAAAACCTGAATAATCTTTCGGACGATGTTTTCTCTTTTCATGTTAATCTCCGTTCCAGAGCAGTTTGCTGCAATGACAGGCGAATTTCAAACTCCCATTTCAACAGCTCACCGTTTACCTCACCTTCCGGACCGGGAAGCCGCAGTCAAAAAATCCTCTCACGCATTCTCCGCCAGATGCCTCGCCACATACACCCCGCTCGCCGACGCATGGGACAGAGAGTGGGTGACGCCGCTGCCATCCCCGATCACGAACAGTCCTTTGTGCAGCGTTTCCAGGTTTTTATCCAGTTCCACTTCCATGTTATAAAATTTCACTTCCACGCCGTAGAGCAGCGTGTCGTCGTTGGCAGTGCCCGGCGCGATCTTGTCGAGCGCATAGATCATCTCGATAATGCCGTCTAAAATACGCTTCGGCATCACAAGGCTTAAATCCCCCGGTGTTGCCGCCAGTGTGGGCGTCAGGAAAGATTTTTTCAGGCGTTTCTCCGTGCTCCTGTGCCCTCTGATCAGATCCCCGAAACGCTGCACGATCACGCCGCCGCCCAGCATGTTGGACAACCTTGCGATACTCTCGCCGTAGCCGTTGCTGTCCTTGAAGGGTTCCGTGAAATGTTTTGCCACCAGCAGGGCAAAGTTGGTATTTTCCGTCTGCAGAGCCGGATCTTCATAGCTGTGCCCGTTTACCGTGACAATACCGTTTGTATTCTCATTCACCACGGCGCCCTTCGGGTTCATACAGAAGGTCCGCACCTTGTCCTGATATTTTTCCGTCTTATAGACGATTTTGCTCTCGTACAGCTCATCGGTGATCGGCGCAAAGATCTCCGCCGGAAGTTCCACGCGCACGCCGATGTCCACGCGGTTGGACAAAGTCGGGATATCCAGCTCACTGCAGACTTTTTCCATCCATTTGCTGCCGCTCCTGCCCACAGAGATAATGCATTTCCCGGCGGTGTAGGAGGCGTCATCTGTCACCGCCTCGTAGCCGCCCTTAAACAGTCTGATATGACGGACCGGCGTCAGAAAATGGAATTCCACCTTATCTTTGAGTTCATTGTACAGGTTGCCCAGCACCTCGAAATTGATGTCCGTCCCGAGATGGCGCACGGAAGCATCTAAAAGGTGCAGGTTATTTTGCAGGCAGAGCCGCTTGAACTGTGTGTTGGTGGTGGAATACAGCTTTGTCTTATGTCCGCCGTATTTGACATTGATGCCGTCCACATACTCCATCAGTTCCGTCGCCTTCTGCTTGCCGATATATTCGTGAAGCGTGCCGCCGAATTCGTTTGTGATATTGTATTTGCCGTCGGAAAATGCGCCCGCGCCGCCGAACCCGTTCATGATCGCACAGGTCTTACAGCCGATACAGCTCTTGATCTTATCGCCGTCGATCGGGCACTTCCTCTTATCCAGAGAATTTCCCGCCTCCAGCACCACGATCTTCCACTCCGGCTTTTTCTGAAGGAGCTCGTACGCCGAGAAAATGCCCCCCGGTCCCGCTCCGATGATCATAACGTCGTAATTGTAATTCATACTAAATTCCTCCTATTCTTCATTCTATCAGGTATCTCTTCTATACTATTTAAAACTGTATCCGTCATCCTGCTCTCCCATTTCGTATCCCTCAGCCAACGTCAGTTTCTCCATATGTGTCCGCTGCTTACCTCCACCGGTTCTTCAGCTTACTCTGCAGCCTGTACAGCGTATTCATCGCGTCCACCGGCGTCATATTCATCACATCCACCTCCATCAGTTCCTTCAGCACATCCTCGTCCGTCACCGTATCAAAGAGCGAGAACTGCTGCAGGTCCACCTCATCGTAAGTCGGCATCTTCTTATTATCTGTTTTTGTATCCACCGCAATGCTCTGCACCTTTTCGGTGATATCGTTCTCATCAAGCTGCGCCACGATCTCCTTCGCCCGGTCGATGACCATATCCGGCACGCCGGCGAGCTTAGCCACCTGGATACCATAGCTTTTATCCGCCCCGCCCTTGATGATCTTTCGGAGGAACACGATATCGTCCCCCTTCTCCTTCACCGCGATACAGTAGTTGTTGACGTTGTTGATCTTCCCCTCCAGCTCCGTCAGCTCATGGTAATGGGTGGCAAAGAGCGTCTTGGCGCCCAACAGCTTTCGGTTGCTGATATGCTCGATCACCGCCCAGGCGATGGAGAGCCCGTCGAAGGTGGAGGTGCCCCTGCCGATCTCATCCAGGATCAACAGACTGTTCTTTGTGGCATTCCGCAGAATATTTGCCACCTCGTTCATCTCCACCATAAAAGTGCTCTGCCCGCTTGCCAGATCGTCGGACGCCCCCACCCTGGTAAAGATCCGGTCCACCAGCCCGATCTTTGCGGACTTCGCCGGGACAAAACTGCCCAGCTGCGCCATCAGCACGATCAGCGCCGTCTGCCGCATATAGGTGGACTTCCCCGCCATATTGGGACCGGTGATCACGGCGATCAGGTGGCTCCCGTTGTCCAGATAGGTGTCATTTGTGACAAACATGTCATTTCCCATCACCTGCTCCACCACGGGATGCCGCCCGTCCTTGATATGGATCAGCCCCTTCTCGTTGATCTCGGGGCGCACATAGTGATACCGCTCCGCGACAAGGGAGAGAGAGGCAAAGACATCCAGCCTTGCCACCGCCTTCGCCGTCCGCTGGATACGCTCGATCTCGCCGCCGATCGTATCCCGTATTTTGCAGAACAGATCGTACTCCAGCGTGGCAAGCTTATCCTCGGCGTTTAAGATCGTATCTTCCAGCTCTTTCAAACGGGGCGTCGTGTAGCGCTCCGCGTTGGCTAATGTCTGCTTTCGCACATAGTCCTCGGGCACCATATCCCTGAAGGAGTTTGTCACCTCAAAATAATAGCCGAACACTTTATTGTATTTGATCCGCAGGTTTTTAATGCCGGTGCGGTTCCTGTCCTCCTCCTCCAGCGCCGCAAGCCAGTTCTTCCCCTCGGTCTTCGCCTTCCTTAAGGAATCGATGGTGGCGTCAAATCCGTCTTTGATAATGCCGCCCTCCCGGACGAGAAGCGGCGGGTCCTCCCCGATCGCCGCATCGATCAGCGTAAACAGATCCTCCAGCGGATCGATCTCCTCGAGGATCTGTGTGAGCAGAGCCTTGTGGAAGGCTTCCAGCACAGCCCTGATCGGTTTCATCATAGCGATGGAATTTTTGAACGCGATCAGGTCCCGGGGATTGGCAGACTGGTAGCTGATTTTCCCGAGAAGCCTCTCCAGATCGTAGACCGGGTTCAGATACTCCCGGATCTCATCCCTGCTGATCACATCCTTTGTCAGCTCTTCCACCGCGTCAAGCCGCTCCTCGATCTGCCCCCTGTCGATCAGAGGTTGTTCGATATAGCTGCGCAGCGTCCTTGCGCCCATCGCTGTCTTTGTCTTGTCAAGCACCCACAGAAGGGAGCCCCGTTTCTGTTTCTCCCTGAGCGTTTCCGCCAGCTCCAGATTTCTCCTTGTGGCGGAATCCAGCAGCATATACTTGCTGGTCAGATAGGGGTATATGTGGGTGATATTGCTCATGGAGGACTTCTGCGTCTCATACAAATACTTAAGAAGCGCCCCCGCCGCCAGGATTCCCACCGGGAAATCCTCGATGCCGAGCCCCGTCAGCGCCGCCACCTTAAAGTGTTTCCTGAGCAGTTTCCCCGCGCCGTCCTCGTCAAAATAATGTGCCTCCAGCGCGTTGACCGCGATCCGCAGCCTGTTCCGCATATCCTCGATGGAAACGCCGGAGACTAAAAACGCATCGTTGCAGATGATCTCCGAGGGCGCGTACTTGCTGATCTCGTCGAGCAGCTTGTTGTTGTCCTCCAGCTCCGTCAAATAATAATCCCCGGTGGATATATCAGCAACTGAAACACCGATCCTGCCGGGGAAATAGGCGATACTCATCAGGAAATTGTTCCGGGACTCCTCCAGAGACTGAATGTTCAGATTGGTCCCCGGCGTGACGATCCTCGTCACCTCCCGCTTCACCATGCCCTTCGCAAGCTTCGGATCTTCCACCTGCTCACAGATAGCCACTTTATAGCCCTTCTCGATCAGTTTATTCAGATAGGTATCCACCGCGTGATAGGGCACACCGCACATCGGCGCCCGCTCTGCAAGCCCGCAGCTCTTACCGGTCAGCGTGATCTCCAGCTCCCTCGAAACGGTCAGCGCATCCTCAAAAAACATCTCGTAAAAATCGCCCAGCCTGTAAAATAAAATACAGCCGGGATATTGCTCTTTCGTCTGCAGATAGTGCTGCATCATCGGCGTCAGTTCCGCCAGTTCTTCCTTTGTCAGTTCTTTAGCATTTTCAGCCATTTCCGTCTTTTCCCATTTCCCCGATATAGTAAAATCCCTCGCATCTCACCAGTTTCACATCCACGATCTCCCCGATCAGAGATGCATCCCCCGGGAAATGCACCACCGTATTATTCGTCAATCTTCCCGTTACAAGAGAATTATCCTGTTCATTGATCTCCTCCACCAGAACGGGGAGCACCTGCCCCTCGAAGCGCTTCACCCGCTCTCTCGCCGTCTCCTGCACACAGGCGAGTATCCGGTCAAAGTTCTCCCGCACCTCCCCATCCGGCACCTGCTCCATAGCCGCCGCCGGGGTGCCTGTCCGCTTCGAGTACACAAAAGTGAAAGCGTTGTCAAACTGCACCTTTCTGATCACATCGATGGTATCGTCCGCATCCTCTCTCGTCTCCCCCGGAAAACCCACGATGATATCCGTCGTCAGAGAAATATCCGGTATCGCCCGCCGGATCTTCTCCGCCAGCACGAGATAGGACTCCTTCGTATAGCGCCGGTTCATCTTCTCCAGAATCCTTGTGGAGCCGGACTGCAAAGGCAGATGCAGATGCCGGCAGATCTTCTTCGACTGTCCCATCACCTCGATCAGCTCGTCGGACAGATCCTTCGGATGGGATGTCATAAAGCGAATCCTCTCGATCCCTTCCACCTTCTCCACTTCCCTGAGCAGCTCCGGGAAAGACAGAAAGCCCGTCCCCGCAGGCTCCTTTCCGTAGGAATTGACGTTCTGCCCCAGCAGCATGACCTCCTTTACGCCGTCCGCCGCCAGCTCCTTTATCTCCCGCAGAATTTCCTCCGGCGCTCTCGACCGCTCCCGACCGCGCACATAGGGCACAATACAATAGCTGCAAAAATTGTTGCAGCCGAACATGATATTAACGCCGGATTTAAACGGGAACTTGCGATCCACCGGCAGATCCTCCACGATCTTGTCCGTATCCTCCCAGATATCGACGATCATACCCTTTTCCGTGTAACAGCGATACAACAGCTCCGCGAATTTGTACAGATTGTGGGTGCCGAAGATAAGATCCACAAAACTGTAACTCCTGCGAAGCTTTTTGATGACCAGATCCTCCTGCATCATACAGCCGCAGAGAGCCACCTTCATATACGGATTTTTCTTTTTATAGCCGTTCAGAACACCCAGCCTGCCAAAGACACGCTGGTTTGCGTTATCCCGCACAGTGCAGGTATTGTAGATCACAAAATCGGCATCCTCCGAATCGCTCTCCCGAAACCCCGCGCTTCTCAGGACACCGAGCAGCTTCTCTGAATCTCTGGCGTTCATCTGACAGCCGAAGCATACCGAACACGCATACAGCGGGCGTCCAAGACGTTCACTTTCCGACTTCACGATCTGCCTGCACTTCGCCATAAAGTAATATTGACGATGCGGCTCCATGTCAGGAGGACTGCCAGTAACATCGATCCTGTCCAGATCTGCATTCTTTAGTTCTTCTGTTGTTATATTTTTTAAATCGATATAGGAATCCATCTTTCATCTTTCTGTTTTGTCTATTTTTTACTCTCTTAATCCCAATCTATTGCTTCATGGGGAACTGTTCCGTTTTTTGCCCTGTCTTTTCTTCCTTCCAAAATCGCTTCTATTTCATCCGGTTCCGGAACCGCCTCTGGGATAAATTTGATGATAACCTTATAAAGTACCTCAACATCTTCTTCTGGTACTAACTCTATCAGATTTTTCAGCATTTCTTTGCTCATCGTTTTACCTCCTGCATTTCTATATTCGCTTATATGCCTGTCCTCTAGGAATAATATTATCAATATATATTGTATCGTCTTCTATGGAAAACAGTACTCGTAAATCGCCTACTCTTAAACGATAGCCGTTTTCAATACCCTGTAATTTTTTAATATCCCCCAAAGGAATTTTTTCTATGGCTTCCTTCAAACGTTTCTTCGTCGTTTTATCAACAGAATTGATATATTTTACTGTCTTCTTACTATACTCAATTTTCAAATTATTTTTACATTTCCTTTCTCGTGTTCGTTATTCATCTAACAGCCGAAATTTGTGACATTGCAGGTGAGCTCGCTCCTGCCCGATCCTTTCCTTCCACTCCTACAACAACAGGCGCCATTTTTTATGTAACAGTATTCTTCCTAACTTTTTCCGCTTTCGTACCAGTTCCTTTTATCCCTCTCCCCGAATCTTCCTGTTTTTGCGTTCCTCCAGTTCTTCGATCTGCTGCATCAGGCAATCCGGGAAAGTCCCTTCAAACGGCACGGCTTCCCCTGTCGTATAGTGATCAAGAAGGACGATTCTGTTCTCCTTATCAAAACAGAATATTTCATCCCCGTTCCCTATAATGGACAGAAACGGTATAAAATCGGTAAATCCCTCCTCGTGCAGTTCTTTTGTTTTCACCCTGATATCAAGAAATTCCGGTATCTCATCCGCAATTCCATAGACGATGATCCCACGACAGAATGACCAGAACGGTCCGACATCATACATCTTCGCTCTGGGCCATATCTCTTCCCGCACTTCCATATAAAGCCCGCCCAACGGAGACATGGTAAACTCTCTGAAATCGGCAGGAAGCTTTATATTGTACTGTTCCTCAAACTCTTTTATGTCCCGCTCAGACGGCTCATTCCCCATGCAGGCTACGACCTGATAAGCCTGCTTGTCATAATGATGGAAATACTCGTATACTTTATCAAGCGACATGGCGGCACCCCCTCTTCGATCACCATGATATCATAGCATATTCTCTCTTTTTTTACAAGAAAAGTACCTATCGTACCCCCAGCCGGATCAGCTTCTCATAGACCGGAATCATATCCGGCTCCGTCACCTTCTCCCGAATCTCCGAGACCGGAATCCAGCCCACCTGAGAATTTTCGTCCGCTTTGATATGCAGCGCTTCCTCCTCGTTTGCCTCAAACAGATAGCTGTGGTTCAAATGCTGGTGGGAACAGACATACCTGCCACGTTTCACATGTCCCCAGACAGGCAGCACATCCACAGCCGCCAACGGTCCTTCCACGGAGTCCTCATACAACACCCGCAGATTTTTTACGCCGGTCTCCTCCATCGCTTCCCTCTTTGCCACGGGCAGCATCTCCTCCTCACCGTCCGCGTGTCCGCCCGTCCAGGACCAGGAATGATAGATATTGTGATAGACCATCAGCACCTTGTCCCGCGCTTTATTGAAGATCATCGAGGAAGCCGTCATATGGGCGAAACCGTTCTCCCGGGTGAGGATCGTATCGGGGAAAGTCTCGATATACCGCAGGATCATCTCCCGATCCGCCGCCTCCTGGGCGTTTTTGGGGTTGTACTTTTTCAGTTCTTCTATGTAATTCATGTGCACTCTCTTTCTCTGAACTCTTTATGCATTGGCAATGCCTCTGCCTGGGTCATGTAATATCAATACTTTGCAGTATATTTTCCTGTCCTCTTTTTTTTCTCTCTTTTTACCGCTTCACATGGTGCAAATAATTCCTCTGGTGCAGATTCGACCGCCCCCTCTTTCCGATCAGTTCCACCACGCCAAGATCCCGCAGGATCAGCAGGCAGGTCTGCGCCGTGCTCCTCGGAATACGGGCGGATTTTGCCAGATCTTCGGAAGTAAACTCTTCCGGCAGTTCCTCCGGCAGAAAACAGGCATAGTCGCTGATACCCTCGATCCGCACAATATCACGCAGTTTCCCCGGCAGGCGGTCATACCGCGAAGCCCCTCTCTTTTTGTCCCTGCTCCAGCCGTTTAACAGTTTGTACTCCTCCATATCCATCAGGACAATATGGATCGAAAAGTTGGGATCTTGCAGGTACGGGCGGATCGCATAGAGTTCATGGAACACATCGTAGGCGCATCCCCTCCTCGGAGAGCGCCTGCCGCCTGTGATCTTTCCCGTCTCCTGCTCCAGCCAGTATATCTTTTTTTCCACCGCCACCGGATAGATCACCGTTACATGGTACTCTTTTAAAAAAGCATCCAGCTTTCCGCGAAGCCTGTGAAAAGCCCTTGTCTGGATCTCCCAGATATCCTGCCCGATAGCGATATCCGCTATGTAACGCCCCCTTCTCTGCTCCTGAAAGTCGTGGTCATAACAGTAGAAATCCTTGATCACCTCGTGGATCGTCTTTTCTTGCAATGTGCCAAAACCGTTCGTCTCCTTTGCCCGGGACAGAAGCAGATCCGTTATCTCTCCGAAGTAGCGCCTGTTTTCATCCATATCTTCCAGAGGATATTTTTTATCTTCCCGCATATAATTTCCCGCCCCGTCACATCGGCTTCAGATTCCTGTTGAGCCTGTCCACCATCCAGGCGATCCGTTTTTCCCGTCCGGCATCTGTCTTTGCATCCAGATACGCCCTGGCGTATGTCTTTTTTACCGATGGGGACATTGCCTGAAAATTGGCGGAAGCGGGCTCATACTCTTTTAACAGTTCGGAGAGCATGGCAATCTGCTCCTCTGTGACAGCCATAGGATTCGGGGCGTACCACTGGCCGTTCTTCTTCGCCTCCTCAATCTTCGTTCTGCCGAAGTCGGTCATGATCCCCTGCTTTTCAAGCTTTTCCACCAGCTTTTTATTTTTCTCCGACCACTTGCTTTTTTCACGCCGCATGGAAAAATACTTCTTGTATGTCTGATCGTCAATGCTCTGCATCTGACCGTCTATCCAGCCAAAACAGAGCGCCTCCTCCAGCGCTTCCCCCGCTTTCACTGTTTTCGGCCCGCCCGCTTTGCCGAATAAAAGCCAGACGCCTTCATCCGAGAGAGCATGATCAGAAAGCCATTTCCTGAATGCTTCTCTGTCCGCAAATTGTAAGATAGTTTCCATGATCAGTCCTCACATTTCTATCATGATTTTATCATTCTCGTATCTGCCCGTCACCGTAAATCCGGTATTTATAGCTTGTCAGTTCCTTTAACCCCATGGGACCCCTGGCGTGAAGCATCTGGGTGCTGATACCGATCTCCGCGCCGAAGCCGAACTCAAATCCGTCTGTAAATCTTGTGGATGCATTCACATACACGCAGGCGGCGTCCACCTCCCGCAGAAACTTCTCCGCATGAGCTTTATTTTCCGTGATGACCGCCTCGGAATGCCCGGTATTATAACGGTTGATATGAGCGATCGCCTCCTCCACAGAACCCACTGTCTTTACGGAAAGAATATAGTCCAGATACTCCGTCCCGTAATCCTCCTCTGTGGCGGGCACACAATCAGAAAGTACCGCGCATACCTGCTCGTCTCCCCGGATCTCCACCTGTTTCTCCCTGAGCCTTTCCGCCAGCCGCGGCAGCAGGATATCTTTCACCTTTTCATGCACCACCAGAGATTCACAGGCGTTGCAGACGCCGATCCGCTGGGTTTTCGCATTGAAGATGACGGAAACCGCCATATCGATATCCGCCTCCTCATCCACATAAATATGGCAGTTTCCGGTTCCGGTCTCGATCACCGGGATCGTGCTGTTCTCCACAACGCTGCGGATCAGGCCGGCTCCGCCCCTGGGGATCA
Source organism: uncultured Lachnospiraceae bacterium (assembly GCA_910584915.1). Lineage (GTDB taxonomy): Bacteria > Bacillota > Clostridia > Lachnospirales > Lachnospiraceae > 1XD8-76. The sequence continues at coordinate 46,170 of CAJUDM010000006.1, read as the reverse complement.
GAAGGTTCACAAACTGGTGCATCTTCATAAATTCCGCCGCCGTCTCCCTGCTGGTATCCTCTATCATGGACAGCACATCGGCGGATATCCCGTTATCTATGAGCACACCCCGCAGCACCTCCACGATCTTTTGATTGGAACAGAACGCGTCGCTCCCGCCCTTTAAGATCACCACATTTCCTGTTTTAAAACAGAGCCCGAAAGCATCCGCCGTCACATTGGGGCGTGCCTCGTAGATAATACCGATCACGCCGATGGGCACACGGCATTTTTCAATGTGAAGCCCGTTCGGGCGGTCAAACTGCTCCATAACCTCTCCCACCGGATCGGGCAGCGCCGCGATCTGCCTTAGCCCCTCTGCCATCCCTTCGATGCGGACTGCATTCAGCTTAAGCCGGTCCTGCAGCCCCTGGGGCATTCCCTTCTGCGCCGCTTTCAGCATATCTTCTTGATTTGCCTCCAGGATTTCTCTCTGCCGCCGGACTAACGCCTCCGCGCACTGACAGAGCACCTGATTCTTTTTTTCTGTGGATAATCCCTGCATCTCATATTTTACAGCCGCCGCGTTCTTACAAAGTTGTTCCAGATTCATGTTTTTCTTCATGTTTTCTTTCCTTTCCTCTTTCTGTTTTTTTCCTCGATCGCCACAGGAACCATTTCATGTTTCAGGCATTCCCCGAATAAGATCATCCTGCCCGTTTTGCCATTTCCATCAGCTTATGTCAAACATGGGGCTAACTATTTTTCAACTTTTTAATTTCTATATTATCAGCATTGTCTCCATCTATCAAGCCCGTCTTCCGGCAGGCATTCTAATTATACCATATTTTCCCCGCATTTCATGTATAAGCTTTTCATAAACATCCCCTTTCACACAAAAAGCACCAGCCATTTCCGACTGATGCCTTCCCTGAATCTAAAAACAAACCTTCAAAAACCGAAGCTATCCCTCCAGCTTCATGTACAAAAGAGGATACGGGTTTCCCTGCTCGTCACAATCCGTCCGTTTAAACACCCGAAATCCCATATGCTCATAAAACCCTTTTGCCTGCGGGTTCTGCTCATTCACCGCCAGCTCATTGACACCATAGGAATCCATCCCATATCCAAGCAGCGCCTTCCCAAATCCCCTGCCCCTCTCTTCGCCGGAAACAAACAACATTTCCAATTTCTGCCCGTCAATCCCCATAAAAGCGACAGGAATACCTTTATCACTCTCCCCAACAATCAAATGCGGTATCTCCCTTATCGCCTGCGGAACATACCCCTTGATCTTCTCTATCTCACTGTCCGATAAAAACAGATGTGTCACCCGCACAGAACCTTCCCAAATATTCAGCAGCCGCTGTACCAACAGAGGCGTTCTTTCTTTCATCTCAACTATCTTCATTTTCCCTGCTCTCCATTCAGCCATATCCTCCACAAACAGAAAGCCTGCCTGCCCCTGTGCTTCTCCTTCCGCTTCTGCTGTTTCAACTCAAACAGCCGCTTTCCTCAAAACCCCCAGCAGGATAAACCGGACAAACAAAAACGGCAACAACAACCAAAAACCTCTCACCCTGTCTCCACTTTCCCAGCCTTAAACCTTTTCCCGGCACTCACTGCATTCCCCGTCATGAACAGAGATAACGCCGCCGCATATCAGACAAGTATATTTTTCCTTCTGCCCCTCCATAAACCTCTCCAACCCATACCGGCTTACAAGCTCACTGTTCTCCGCCAGACTTACCTGACACCTCTTTTTATAACTCTTTTCAAGATTCTTGATCAACCTGCAGGGATACTCCGGACATTCATAACAATATACCAGCCCCTTATCTCCGATACAGTCCTTGATCCTGCACTTACGGCAGTGTTCCGGTTTCCCTTTATCGCTGTTCCTGCAGCCACCGCAAGGCTTTTTAGGATAACAATGCTTATAACAGACCAGACAGTTCATCCCGCAGGGGGCAAACAGCATAGGGTCAATCTTCCCTTCCGGCATCCTCATAAAACAGCGGTCCCTCCCGTTTTCATCTTTTTCCAAAACCTATATCGCATTTGCACTTCCGATTTCAAGCAAATTTCCCTCCGGGTCTGCCATATAAAAATTACGAATACCAAAAGGATACGTGACAGGTTCTCCTGTGGGAAACTGCACACCCAGCTTCGACAGACGTTCATATTCCGAATCCACATCAGCGAAGCTGGGCAGCCAGAGAGCAATTTCAAAAGTCTGGTTGATACCATTTGGAGGAATATAGTCCTTTCTCACACCTACACGCACTTCTTTTCCATTCATTATCATGATTTCCTTTATCCTGCAACATCCAATTTACCCGCTCCGCAAACTTAAGCATGCCCCTTGCAATAGGCTAAAGTATCATACTGAGGCTCCCGCCAAATCTGGCACTCATCTCAAAAGCTTTGAAGGATCTCTCTCACCAATACCTGTGTATCCTCCGACGCACCTGCGAGGCTTTCCTGAAACCTCTCGCGATATTTTTTCTTCGACAAAATCCGAACGATCCCTTCACAGCCGCAATGATACCCTTTCTCCGGTATATAGCGCAAATGCTCCAGCAAAATCCCGATCCCATCCGGTTTTTGCCGGGAAGCCGCGTAAACACACGCCTCGCACAGATACTCCATAGCGGTCATCGCCATGGGGGACGGCACCCTGACATCATCGTCGAACAGCCCGAACACTTCTTTTAAGCGGGAAAGATCCCTGATGCCCCAGAGCCCGGACATCGCCACCCTGTAGTTCTGATAATCTTCCGTGAAATTTTTTTCCTCATCCCTGTAATCTTTCAGTTCCTTTCCGCAAAACACATCCCGCAGAAAAGAAAGCTGTTCCTCAAAGGGCTTATCCGCAAACTCCCTGACTTTCGGGCTTCTGTACCACTCCTTCACTTCGTCTGTCTCTGTCAGCGTAAAACATCCGGTTCTTTCGCCGGAAAAGACAAGCACGTCCTTCCTCCGGTACATGTCCTTTCCGATGTGGATTGGGGTACTATACTTTATCCTCACACAGTTTTTCTTTACTTCCCGCACAAGTTTTTTGAACAGTTCACCGGAAAATTCTGTCTCGAGGTTTCTGGCAATATGAATATAATAATCATATGTCAGATCCTCATGCTTTCGCATTCCCTTGAACATCACGCTGTTTGTGTTTTCCGTATAGGTCATCCGATATCTCTCGATATCGTCCCTGCCTTTTAACGCCTGCCGGTATCTCTTCATCGTCTGTGTTTTCGGCGCGATCAGATAAAACGGCTGGATCTGATGGACGGCATGGCAGTCGTCCGCGATCTCATCGATGGTATCAAACTCCATTTGGGGCATCTCTCCGCCGGCTTCCCTATCCGCTTCCGTCATGCAGTATTTGATGTCGAACTGCTGCTCTATCCCGTGAAAGATATTGCATATATCTGTTTTGGATGCGAAAAAATAAATGGTATCGATCATAATATCTGCCTTACTCTGTGATCACACGATCCACTTTCTGATCAAAGCGCTCTGCCGGAAACGTTTCCACGACCTGCATCTCATAGGCAAGCCCGATTTTTTCCAACACCACCGGTTTTTCGCCGGTCATATACTCCCATCCGGCAAGCCATCTGTCATAGAAGCCGCCGCCATAGCCTATGCGGTTCCCTTTTCTATCAAAAACCACCCCGGGAAGCAGCATACGCAGAGAAATCTTTTCCGCCCTCTCCCCGGCTTCTTTTTCCATTTCCGCGAACCATTTATATAATGCTCTCTCCGGCAGCGCCTCCGGTTCCAAAATCCCCTGATAACCTGTTTTCAGCTCCTCCCATGCATGGATCTGATAAAATTGCATCTCCGCCGGTTTCGCCTCCGTTTTTACCTTCGGCACAAAGACCACTTTTCCCTGTTCTAAACACCATAGTATAAATTCTTTCGTGGAAACCTCGCTTTTATAATTGACATAGGATAAATATACTGTGCAGGACTCTCTCTCATCATATTGAATGAGCTTTTCCAAAATCTGCCTGTCCATTCCGCGCCTTATCTCTTCAGATAACCCGTTCCGCTCCCGCAGTATCTGCTTTCGCAGACTGATTTTCCGCTTTTTTCTCTCTTCCATTTACTCTTCCATTCTGTGTGTGTCTTGATTCCCGCGGGCAATGAAGCAAACGCCATGCATTCATGCATTCCGAACAGGCTCAGGCAGCATTCCGCTGTCTGAAAATGTCAATGCGATCATCTCAATATCATTTGACTGTTCAAAAGGCATGAGTCCTGCATGATTCATCTGTGCATCCTCTCCACAAACAACGGCAGGTCAAACTTCTCATCGTACCCGGAGGTGCGGAATAACGTCCCGATCTGCGCCCCGGCGACCAGCCTGTGGATGACTTTGATGTCTTTGCTGTTGGCAATCAGCATATCGATCCCTGACTTGGTGGCGATCTTTGCCGCCAGCAGTTTTGTGTTCATGCCGCCTGTGCCGCTTGCACTGCCGGTGGAAGCCTTCCCCATCTGCATGGTCTCCTGATCAAGCCTGCCGACTTCCTCCACAAACTCCGCATTGGGGTTGGTGCGGGGATCATCGGTGTAAAGCCCGTCGATATCGGAGAGCAGGATCAGAAGATCCGCATCGATCAGCGCCGCTACGATTGCGGACAGCGTGTCATTGTCCCCGATCTCGATCTCGTAGGTTGCCACCGTATCGTTCTCATTGACGATCGGCACCACCCCAAGATTTAAAAGTTCCCTGAACGTATTCTGGGCGTTATAGCGGTTTAAATTGTCCACGATCGTATTCTTGGTCATCAAAATCTGCGCCGTCATCTGGTTGTACTCTGCAAAGATTTTCTGATAGATCATCATCAGCCTCGCCTGTCCCACTGCCGCGCACGCCTGTTTAACAGCGATACAGTGATCCTCGTCCTCTCCGTCTATCTCTGTGATATGCACCGCTTTTTTGCCCACGGAGATCGCACCGGAAGTAACTAACACCACATCCTTCCCCATATTGCGCAGATTGCATATCTCCCGCACCAGCACATCCAACTTCGTGTAATCCAGATCCCCGGTCTCCGGATGCTGCAGAGAGGAGGAACCGATTTTGATCACGATCCTCTGTTTATCTTTCAAGAATGCTCTTTTGTTTTCCATTTTGTGTATACCTTTCTGTATATCATATTTAAAACATATATTTATATAATCATCGCCAAGCTTTACTCACATCTGTATATTTTTTTGCGCCAGACAGTTGTCAGCCTTTTATTCAATCGCTGTGTCAGGACGGATTCACTCCTCCAAAACCGGCGCATACCCTCCGCCCTTGTGCCAGTGGATCGTAAGCGGTGAAAGATCGTATTCCATCACTCTTGCCCCGTCCGGCGTGGGAACTACCGTAAAACTTGCCATGCCGCCCTTTACACAGGATTTTTCCGGCTGGGCGCTGACAAAATTTCCGATGGAATAATACACTAACATCCTGTGTCCGTCCGTGCCTTCCAGCATCTCATACGGCTGCAGTACATGGGGATGAGTCCCCACCACCACATCAACCCGACAATCTAAAAACACATCCGTCCATCTCTCCTGAAATGCATCAGGCAATACGGCATTTTCCGTTCCCCAGTGGACAAACACGATCACCGCATCCGCCTCCTCCTTTGCCCTGAGAATATCTTCCCTGATCTGCGCCTCGTCCTCCAGCCTATGCACCATATAAGGAAATCCGTCCGGCGGAGAAATACCGTTTGTTCCATAGGTATAATTGAACAATGCGAATCTCATGTTGTTGCGCATGACGGTCTCATAGGGCCTTCTCTCTGCCTCCTCCGCAGATTGAATGCCCAGGCACAGAACATCATGTTCCGCAAAGAATTCTTTTGTAGTATGGATTCCTTCGGCTCCTCTGTCAAGCGCGTGATTGGTTGCGCAGGTGACAACGTCAAACCCGGCGTTCACGACAGCTTCCCCCACCTGGACCGGTGTCCCAAAAACAGGATAACCGCTGTATTCTGTCGGATCATTTACAAGAGGCGTCTCCTGATTTATGACAGAAACGTCATTTTCTTTTATGATATCCAGGACATTGTCATATAAAAAATCAAAATTCCCCTGATGATTTAAACCATAAGTGTAGATCGGCTCATGGATCAGATTATCTCCGAAAACCGCAAAGGATACCTCTGCATCCTCTCTTGCAAACCCCCAGCTGTCCCAGCACCAACAGCTGATCTCTCCTTCGGGATCCGTCAAAAAGAGCCTGCCGGAGGATGCCTTTCCGCTGCAAAATGCCATCTGCGCCACATCCTGTCCGATGTAGGAGGACATCCATTTGGGCCGGATCCCATCCTCCGTATATTCATATACAAAAATATGCTGAGACCAGTTTCTTTCATCCTCCGTGATCCAGAAAGGCTTATATTTTCCGAATCGTCCCCTCTTCCAGCACAGCAGCAGTAACTCATCTCCCCCGTCATGATCCATATCACAGGACAATATCTGCTGTACCTTTACCCCATCAGGAGAACTCCAGATGCAGACGCCGCCGTATGCAGCGCTCGCCGTTTTATCCTTCAGGGAAATATCGTAACCGCCCGACGCATCTGTGATCCTGCTTTCCTCCCAGATGATCCAGCCCGGCAGAAAGCATCCGCCCCTCCATAAGACATACAAAACGGCGCCAATCAACGCTGACGCCATAGTGATGATCATTGCTTTCCTGAGACGTAACTTCATATTTTCTTCCCAAACTTTTCAGGGCTTCAGTACCTGTATCCCTGCGTCCATTCCGGCTGTTTCACCGGTAACTCCGCACCGTACGGAATCCGGTTTCCGTTCTCATCGGACTGATACCCCATCATATAACGCCATTTTGAGTCTGTCAGGCGATCGTCCATCGCCCAGGGAAACTGGTAGAACGAATATACGCTTCCCTTTGCGATCTTTATCTTTCCGTCCACTCTGACGACTACATAGATCGCGGAAGGATTGCCTGTGGCGATTTCCAGCACCTGTCCGTTCGGATCTGTCGCTATATCCACCACAACCGCAGCCGGGAGTTCCTGAGCTGCCTCCACGCCCGTATCATTTTTTACCGCCTCGATCCAGAAATGCTCCAGATTTCCGCCGTAGCCTTTGATAAACTCGTATTCTTCCTCTGTCAGGACCTCATCCTGCAGTTCTTTTTGAGAGATAACAAGCAGCTTTTCCGCCATCTCCTCCAGTTTTTTCAGATTCTCTTCATCCGCGGCATCCAACATGCCGTACCTTTTCAGCCCTTCGGCAGTCTGTCCTGCAAGACTGGAAAATCTTGCATAGACGAGCGGTTCCGGCTCCACATATCCCCTGTCGTCCGGTTCCTCCTCCATACCGCCGCCCATTTCCGCCATAACCTGTTTGGTGTAGAGTACCGTGTCATGCTTCAGTTCTGTAAAGCTGCCCGCAAAGCACTCCAGACCCTTCTTTGCCCATTCTTCATTCTGCATAAAGAACGGATACCCCTCCCCCTTTTTGTCTAAAAGAGGCCGCAGCGTATTTAACCAGTTTGCGTAGAGGCTTGCAGTCCACAGAGCGTTATCGGAGCCGGCCAGTCCCCTGCGCAGTTCTTCCATTTTTTCAGGATAACCGGCGTATGCGGTATCGCCCTGTTCCGTCAGGATCTGATACGCCGTATCGGATCCCAGTGCCGCCGGCACATCCAGCACATTCGGCAGCATACGCTTCTGTCCGGAACCATTCTCCTGCACATTCTGATAGATCAGCTGCTGCATGATCGCGGCATCGATCGTAAATCTCTGTCCCATAAACCGGAATCCCGGTATCACATTGCTCTCACCATCCTCTACGGGAATGGAATTGATCTGGGGCGGGGTAAGCTTTGCCGTCATGGCGTGAAAGCGCTCAAAAGCTTCCTGATCCTGTGCCAGGCTTTCAACGGTAACATTGCCGCCGTAAACTTCCCTTATCAACGGCGCGTACTCACAGACGCCCGGATCATCGCTCGCTCCCGCGAAAAACGACGTCACGGCGTAGATGCCTTCCCACAGCGCATAACTTTCTTCATCCTCTGTCAGTGCGAGCGTGATCAGCATGGCGCTCCTGTCCAGTTCCTCCTTCTCCTGCAGGAAATGGATCCTTCCATACCACATCATCGCCTTAAAATACTGTTCAAGCTGCTCATCGCCCTCATAATATCCCCTGGGAATATACTGGGAATAGTCTTCTCTCTCTCCGGTTATGGAGGAATCCGCGATGCCGGATGCGGCGTCTATCGCATCCAGCTCTTCTGAAACCATATCCTGCACATAGTCATAGACAGGAACATCCGCATGTAACAGCCTCGCCCCCACCGTAAAAAATGCTGCATTTTTCGCCGCGGCATCTTCCCATCCGCTTCCCTGCAGCGCCTCATACTGTGCTGCGCTGTTTTCAGCCATCCTGGTACTCAGGACCGCAAGATCTTCCGCCAGATGCTCCTTCTCGATATTTTTCATCAAAAAGCTGAAATAAAGATGATAAGAGTGCATCAGGGAATCCACCGTCACAAAATTGGGGATCAGTGAATAACGGTTCCACTCATATACTTCGAAAAATTCGCTGCCCGTATTTCCGTCCACCACAAAACCGTTTTGCACAAGCTTCTGCGACATCTCATCGTTCAGGTAAAACTGCCAGAGATTGTCGATATTGCTCAGGTCTGCCTCTACCGAGTAAGGAGCCGTATTCGGTACTGCCATCTCCTCCGCGGCTGTCTGCGTCCGGAGCAGGGACGGCCTGCTGTATGTTTCCCGGTCAAACGTTTCATCCGCTCCATTCCCGGCAGCCTCCAATTCCCCGTCCTCCCTGTCAATATTTTCTTCAGATCCGGAAACTCCATCGGAATCCCCCTCCATCTGAAACATATCCTCCATATCTGCCATGCCGCATCCAGAAAGCAGGCAGACAGCCAGAAGCACTGCTGTCATCTGTTTTAACACATTCTTTTTTATGGTAGCCCTCATTGTTGTCCTTTCCCGCCGTAATCACACGCTCTCTGACGCGCATCAGACTCCATGTCCGCGTGCTCCCCGCCGTGCTTTGCCCATACGGCTCGATCTCTGGCCTGCATCGCCTGCTTCCTGTCATTCCCCGTCTTCTTCCAGCACATCAAAGGGCGTCCCTTTCGCCCAGGGGCTGCCGATATCACAGCAGCCGAGATGATATTCCTTCCTGGCTTCCCCGGAGGCAAGTTCCTCCGATACGTTCAGCTTTATGCGCCTCCCGTCCGCAGCACAGAAACCATCTAAAATTTCCAGTAAATTATCGATATCTTTTTCAGATGTATGATCCATACGCTCTCACCTGTCCTTTCGGTATGGCGCGGTTCAAAATTGCTGCGCATTCAATCTATGATGCCCGCAGCCTGCTGCGGGGTATTTCACTTATGGCAGCTTACGCACCCATGAACTCCATTATAATCCATATCCGGTTTATGTTCAATAAGGGAAATAAAATATCCTTCACCCCGTTCCTATTGACGGCTTGTTCCGGTTAAACTACAATAGTCTGTAAATCCGCAACAGTTTTGCAGCCAGAACAGGAGGCCTCCATGCTTCGCATCAGTCAGATCAAATGCCCGATAAACCATACCAAAGAACAGCTTTTCCTTGCGCTTCTCACAAAACTGAAATGCCGGAAAGAAGAAGTCTTAACCTGGCAGATCGCGAAGCGTTCTCTGGATGCGAGAAAAAAAACCGAACTGTTTTACAGTTATATCCTGCTTGCAGGATGCAGGAACGAGGAAAAACTGTTGAAAAAATTTCGCGGAAACCCGGATATCACAAAAGATACCGCACGGACTTTCCGCTTTCAGGTTACGGGGGACATACCTTTAAAAAAGCGTCCTGTGATCGTCGGTACCGGGCCTGCCGGGCTCTTTTGCGCGCTGGAACTGGCAAAGGCGGGATTTCGTCCTGTTCTTTTGGAGCGGGGGAAAGATGTGGAGCGAAGAAGCGCCGATGTGGAGGCTTTCTGGGACAGCGGGGCTCTGCAGGAAAATTCCAATGTACAGTTCGGCGAAGGCGGAGCCGGCACTTTTTCCGATGGGAAGTTAAATACGTTAGTAAAGGACAAATACGGAAGAAATATCCATGTACTGAAAACCTTTGTGGAGTTCGGCGCAAAAGAAAGCATTTTATATGACCAGAAGCCGCATATCGGAACCGATGCCTTAAAAGAGATCATAAAGAAAATGCGGCTGAAGATCATCGCCCTCGGCGGGGATGTCCGGTTTGAAAGCCGGATGACGGATCTCCGGTTTTCCGAGACAGAAGCAGACTCAATGGAACACACCGCCGAAAAAAGGGACTTGCGTTCCATTGAGTCAAACAATGCCGGAACTAAAGCAGAACCGTCTTCTGCAGACGGAAAGCCTGCTGAAAAACAACGAAAGATCTCAGCTGTGGAAATAAACGGAAAGGAATGGCTTGAAACAGAGATACTGGTACTCGCCATCGGACACAGTGCAAGGGATACGCTTTCCATGTTGTATGAAAAACAGCTGGAAATGGAGGCAAAACCCTTCGCTGTGGGCTTCCGGGTACAGCATCCCCAGGATTTTATCAACAGATCCCAGTATGGTATATCTGACAGCGAAAATGCTGCCGCCATTCTGGGCGCCGCACCATATAAACTGACCGCAAAAGCGAAGGACGGACGCGGCGTATATACGTTCTGTATGTGCCCCGGCGGGTATGTGGTAAACGCCTCCTCCGAGGAGGGACACCTCGCCGTGAATGGTATGAGTTACAGCGGCAGGGACGGGGACTGTGCCAACAGCGCGGTCATCGTCTCTGTGACGCCCGAGGATTATGGCGCCCCCGGTTTCCCGCTCTCCGGCATCGCATTCCAGCGCGAACTGGAAAAGAATGCCTGCGAAGCCGCCAATGGAAAGATTCCGGTCCAGAAATATAAAGACTATCAGGCGGGGCTGGTAAAACAGGGTGTACTGGAAAAAATCTCCTGCTCCGGCTTTCTTGCACCATTTATCCCCGCTGTGAAGGGAATGTATGAAGAGACGGACATTACCAGCATTCTGCCGCCCGGACTGAACAGAGCGTTTGCAGAGGGCATGGCAGAAATGGACAGAAAAATACACGGTTTTGCGTCCGGGGAAACCTGGCTGTGCGGCGTTGAGAGCAGAACATCCTCTCCCGTCCGCATCTGCCGCGATGCTGTCCTGCAGAGCAATATCGCGGGCATTTATCCCTGTGGAGAAGGGGCTGGCTACGCCGGCGGCATCACATCAGCGGCCATGGACGGCATCAGAGTTGCCGAAGCTGTCGGCGCATTGTACTATCCTGCCGTCATGGCATAAATACTACACTTTTGATCCTGTCCTCCGCATCGCCCATTTCCCTGCCAGATGCCCGGAAGCCCAGGCAAAATGCAGATTATATCCGCCGCATTCCCCGTCCACATTCAACACCTCACCGCAGGCAAAAAGTCCGGGAACAGTGCGGCATTCCAGCTTTTCATCAAACTGTGACAGATAAAGTCCGCCGCGGCATACCTGCGCCTGCCTCATATCTGACACTCCTGTCACTTCTGTTGTGAAATGCATGGCACGCATTATGACGGAACAGACCATCATGACCGCATCTTTTTCAGCGGACGCCGGGATCTGCGTTGTCCCCCTGAGTCCTTCCGCCTGCAGGCAGGCCTGGAGTACCTTTTTATGCAGGACGCCCAAAAAGAAATCTTCCAGATTCCTGCCCGGCAGCAGCGCCAGTCTCTTTTTCGACCACTCTTCCAGCTTATCTTCCGGGAAGTCCGGCAGAAAATTGATCTCGACGATCACGCGCCTTTTCTCCGCCAGCCTCTGGGCAATCTCACCGGAAAGCTGGAACACCGCGATCCCCGATATCCCTTCCTTTGTAAGCTGCAGTTCCCCGGATTCCCTCCGTATTTCCTCCGAACGGTTTTCTGCACAGAACAACTTCAGAACAACCTGCGCCCGCACACCCGCCAACTGCCTGTAATAGTGATCCTCCCGGCAGATACATTTTGTCAGCGAAGGATAGAGCGGCGTACTCTGAAGCCCCAACAATCTTGCTGGGCGCAGGGGATCCTCCTTTTTATTCTGCAGAAAGTCGCCAGCCCTGGATCCCGTTGCCAGTATCACCCGGTCCGCATATATCTGATAAGATCTTTCCTTCTCCTTCAATCTGAGAAGAAAGCCATTCTCAGACTTTTCTATCTGCTCTATGTAAACGCCGCATGATATCTCACACCCGAGCTCCGAGAGCCGCAGCCGCAGTACATTGAGCACTGTGGAAGCCGTCTCCGGCAGAGGATAAAAATAACCGTTTTTCTCTCTGGAAAGCATGCCAAGCCGTTCAAAAAAATCCAAAACGGCTTTTGTCGGATACCCGGACAGCACCGCCTCCAGAATATGACGGTCATCCGTATGATAATGGGAGGGATTCACATCCCTGTGCGTAAAATTACACTTTCCGTTTCCGGTAGCCAGGATCTTTTTTCCTGCCCTGTCATTGCTCTCCAGAAGAAGCACATCCCCATTATTTTTCTGCGCTTCCTGCAGTAAACTGCCGGCGGACAGCTCAGACTCCTTTCCCTGCGCCTGTATTCTCCGCCCTGCCGCTTCCTCTGCCGCGGCTATCGCCGCCACCATTCCTGCGGCTCCTGCTCCAATGATGATCACTCGATACGATTTTTTTGCCATAGCCCTCTACCCTTTTAAACTGTCCCTGAAACAGCAAAGCGGTGAAAACACGCCGCTTCGGCATCCGCAGGCAGCGGATCTTCCCGTGCTCAGCTGGAATAGGACTCCAGAAAATCATACAGATCCTCATCCGTGTTCACCACCCTCTGCTGCAGCAGATCCTGCAGCACTTCGGCGGGCAGATCTTCCGCCCGGATATCCGTCTCCATATAAACTGTTTTCCCATCCGCCCTGTACACAACAACCTTATTATCCCGGACTGCCAGATAGTAAAATTCTTCCTTTTCCTCCTGCTTTTCACGGTAAAAACGGCATAACTCCACTCTGTTTCCGGAAAAACTCCTGATCTCCGAGCCCTGAAATCCTTTCTGCAGTTCCTGCAGGGAGGGTGAATTGTCAAAACTCTGGATCTGCTTTTCAAAATCCGTCCTGTCCATTCCCATATAATAGATCGGGACAGGTATCTCCTCAGCCTGCTCCGACTGATCCTCCAGATTTACTTCTATCATAATAAAAGAAGTATCGGCGCTGATGATCTCCTTGTCCCTGGCAGAAACCTCTATGTTTTCCCGGGATGCCCGGGAATCGCTGACACTGTCTTTTTTTCCTGCACCTGAGCCCGGATAAAAAAACTCATGTCCGGCAAATCCCAGATAGCATCCGCCGGCAAATAATCCTATCGTCAAAATAAACAGGCCGATACCTTTCACAAGCTTCATTTCATTCTCCACTCTCATCAATAAGGTGAATCGTTATCAATTACATTATTTCACCCCGAACCTTGTTATCAGTATCAGCTTTTTTCTCTGATTTTATTCTGTTCTTAAAACCTATTTATCTGTGCAGTATCCTGTTTAACAGCAAAAACAATTCTCCTCCCGGCATATACTCCGCTTCCCTGTCGCTGACAATGCGAAGCAGCGTGACTGCCGCCAGATACAGCGCAAGGCCGGGGATGACGGAAACGGCTATCGCTGCAGCGGGCGCAAACTTTTTCCCCACAGCCTGATAGATCAACAGCATGATGAGCGCCCCTGCCAGAGCAAGGATCAATGTCATAAGAAGCTTCTTAAACTGGCCGCCTGTGAATTTCAGGCGCCTGAAAAACTTTATAAAAAATAGTACAATAAAGATCGCTGCCTGCAAAAACATTCCGATCCATACTCCTTTGATCCCGAGATTCAGCGCTTTAAACGACATTACTGCAAATACTGTCTGTACCACGAAACTGACAAATGCCATCAGATACAGATATGCTCCCTCATTCCAGATGTCCATCAATTGAAATGCTGTCCATTCCAGAATCAGAAACAGGGCTCCCGCTGCCGCAAAAAGTAACATCTCAGAGCCCTCTTTTGCCGCTTCTTTTGTAAGACATTTTAAAATTGGCTCAGACAGCATGGCTGCCGCGGCGCAGACCGGCAAGACCAGTGCAAAAATGCCAAACAGCATGCTGAAAACCTTCTCCCTGAACTGTGAGTACGCCTCGTTTTTCCAATGGCCTGCAAGCTGTCTGTAATTTTTGTGGTTCATGATCAGGAAGAACAGGATCAGGATTGCCATAACCGGGACCGCCTCTCCCAGCAAAAATCCGCCTGTCTTCACCCAGAGCGTGGAATCACCGTCCTTTTTGCACAGCCTGATATACAAAATATAGTTTATAAGACAGGGCGAAAAAAGCAGTGTATATCCGATTCCCTTCAAAAGTCCAAACTTTAACATAACCCTGAAACCATGGAAAGCGCTCTCCTGATACTTTGCGATATCTCTGCCGCGCATACTGCGCAGTTCCCCGCCGAGCAGCAGGACAAATACCAACAGTACCACCAGTCCTATGGCATTTCCGGCAAACATTCCAAGCAGCGATCCGAAAGCGCCGTAAACGCTTGTCACTGCCTCATTGTGCTTCAGCTTAGCCACTTTCTCCCCGTACTCCCATAGAAACCTCATCCCCGCAATGCTTCCCGCAAACACTGTCCCCTGCCTTACCAGATAAAAGATCTTTACAGGCAGGTAAAATCCCATTCCCTGCAGGTAGCCGCCCAGTGCCTCAGATACCCCCTGGACAGGCAGTATCGCCGCGATCACCATGATACAGATACTGATATGAATATCCCTGATCAGAAAACTTCCGATCCTGTCGCTGAACAAAATAAACGCTGCACAGAGCAGTGCTCCCGCCAAAAACACATAGGCAAGCACGCCCCGCAGAAATATCCTGCTGCTCCTGTATTGGTTTCTGGCGTTCCGGCCGCGTACATACTTCGCGACCATGGCGCATAGCCAGATTGAATAAAAGGAACTCAGAAAAGCGAGCAGCGCCAGAGATATCCCCAGATACCCAGCTCCCTGGATTCCCAGCATGGAAGATAATACCAGAATATTTACCATTCCCACAAACAACATTTTATATTTATACATGTCTGTTGCAGACGAACTTATTTTTTTCATAAACCGTCCTTTTCTCTCTCGCCTCTGCTCAGTCTCTCATGATCTGAAGCTCTCTCATTGCCCGCTCCTGCTTTTCCTCCATGACAGCCTCTTCCTCAGCGGCCATATGGTCATATCCGAGCAGATGCAGCATACTGTGTGCCACCAGAAAGGCAAATTCCCGTTTTTTACTGTGCCCGTAATTCTCCGCCTGTTCCCTGATCCTTTCCACACTGATGATAATATCCCCCAGTATCAGTTCCCCGGTCTCCGGCTCAAAACAGTCCGCCGCCTGCATTTCCACCCGGCTGAAATCCGCGGGCTCCTCAAAGACGATATTGGGAAAGGAAAGGACGTCCGTAGGCATGTCTATCCCCCGGAAATTCTGATTAAATTCCCGGATCCCCTGATCATTTGTCAAAAGGATATTCACCACCGCCTCATACGGACATTTCTCCATGTCAAGCACTTTCTCTGCCACTGATAAGGCAACTTCCTCTGTATCAAAATCAAACGCTGTTTCCGTCTCGTTTTCCAGATAGACATTCATTCGGAATAACCTGTCCTTTCCTACATCATAAACTCATAATACATTTTTTCTTCCAACAGCCTTTTTTGGATATAGCGAAGATCAGACAGCGTGATATCGGTATCCGCCAGCCGTTCCATGCTGTACTGCCTTCCAAACAGATCCGTGATCAGTTTTTCATAATCTGTTTTCCCCTTTTTGTCACTGCCGTTTGCTGTCTGGATCTCCCGTATCACCCGGTGGCAGATCCGCACGATCACGGCCTCCTTCTTTTTCAGATGATTCCCGCCAGCCTTCAGTTCAGCCAACAGTGACGACACCGGCTCAGGAAACGGAATCTCCGACAGCCGTTCTTCGGGCAGGTATCCATAGTAGGCGGCACATTTTGCCGAACGGACATCCAGTCCAAGCTCGGAAGCGATGCGCTCCACCAGATAGGCGGTGTGGAGGGCGCGATAATAGGTATCTTTCTCCTCCTCACGCATCTTTGCCATGACTGTATATTCCGGATCGTTTAACATCAGGTACAGATTATCTGTCTTCTTAGCCACCTTATTGATATAATACTGCAGAAACAGATAGAGCAGGATGCCGTTCATCACGGTGTTGGCGATGGGCACCAGCGCCTCCTCCCACAACAGCTTTTTGTTCTGAATCAGCAATTCGCCGGCAAAGATCATCAACAGCTGGCTCCCCAGAGAAAGCCCCAGCGGAATCATTGTATAAAATTCATCTTTCTGGCCGGCAAACAGCGCGATGCCGATCATGCCGCTCAGCAGATACACCAGAAACGTTGACAAAGATATCTGCTCACAGAGGACTGTCGTGAGAACCAGAAGGCTCGTCCCCGCGCAGATGCCCGTCACGGAATCCGACACCCGCGCCAGCGCCACGTAAAAAAACAGAAACATCCAGCCCGTCACCGGAAGCTGTGTGAACACAAGGGCACACAGGATACCGCACAGATAAATGATGATAAATCTGCCTGGATACTCTCCGTCATCATATAAAAATCTACCCGATATCCTTCCCGCCTGAAAAGTAAAGACCGCCGCAAGGGAAGCGCAGCTGCAAAGCACCATATTCCGCACCAGATAGTACAGGTCGGCGCCTGTATACAGACTCCCCGCAAAAGCGGCAAATGTGATCGCAAAAACAGCGAGAAGCATACAGCCGATATTTTTCATCAATATTTTTAACTGATTATTGTTCCTATTTACGGGTATAATCTTTTCTATCCCTGCGATTTTTTTCTCTTCCGGCCTGTCCCGTCTTTCTTTTTTCTTCTTTTGCCTCATAAGTTTCGTATGCCTTTACAATTTTTTGTACTAACGGATGCCGCACGACATCTTTGCTGGTCAGTTCGCAGAATGCGATATCCTCGATTCCCCTCAACACCCGTCCGGCGATATCCAGCCCGGATTTCAGATCGGGTGAAAGGTCCTTCTGGGAGGCATCGCCGGTGACGATCACTTTGGAACCGAAACCGATCCTTGTGAGGAACATCTTCATCTGGGCCGGCGTTGTATTCTGCGCCTCATCCAGAATGATGTAGGCATTATCTAATGTCCGTCCTCTCATATAAGCGAGCGGCGCCACCTCGATCAGTCCTTTTTCCATATTCCGTTGGAAGGATTCCGCTCCCATGATCTGATACAGTGCATCATAGAGCGGGCGCAGATAGGGGTCCACCTTGCTCTGCAGGTCACCGGGCAAAAATCCCAGTTTTTCCCCCGCCTCTATCGCCGGCCTGGTAAGGATGATACGCCCCACTTCCTCCCGTTTGAATGCCGTGATCGCCATTGCCATCGCGAGATAAGTCTTTCCCGTTCCGGCAGGCCCTAAGCCGAATACGATCATATTGTGACGGATTGCATCCACATAGTCCTTCTGTCCTATCGTTTTTGGCTTGATAGGCTTTCCGTTTATTGTATGGCAGATGATATCGTCATCGATCTCCGCCAGGATCCCATCCTTCGCTTCCGGTTCTAAGGACATGGCATAATCAACGTTCTGCTGTGCGATCTCCGAACCCTTTTCGGAGAGAGACAGAAGCTGATGCATCACTTTTTCCACCCGGTGAACCTGCTCCTCTCCCCCTTTGATATTTACACTGCCGCCCCTGTTGTAGATATTGACGGCGTACTCCTTTTCAAGGCTTTTTATATATTTATCCTGCGTCCCGAAAAGAGCCTGCTGGTCTTTTGCAGGTATATCCATCTGCAACACAAAATCATTCATCCGCTGTATCGAAAGACTCTTCCTGAATCTTTGTTTCCTTTCTCTCAAAAAATGGTCCCTGTACCTGAAGCGTGCCTGTCAGGGTAACAGTATCCGCATTCTTTTTTATTCTAACATTTTTCCCTTTGATTTGTATAGTCTTTTCCTCCAAAGTCGTCATATATTCTTCAAGCTTCCCCGAAAGTTCCTCTGTGTATTCCTCCTGAGTCTTTTCCCTGACAGCTTTTACGACCTCTCTGACCTCCATCTCCCCGAACTCCAGAGTGAGCCCGAGCCTTTCCCCCATCCGTGAGTATGTGTGCGGTACTGCCTGATATTCCTCGTAGGGAATTTCAAACAAATGCCATATTCTGTAATGGTCTCCGCTTCTGATAAAAGTATATTTTTTATATTGACCAGTCTCTGTTTTGACGATCTTCATCAGCGGAATATCAAAACTGGTGCGTATCATGCTCTCCAGGACAATATCCCCGTCCGCATGGACATTTACGCTCTCCCGCACGTTTCCTTCATTGTCAAATATCTCAACGCTTCCCCGGATCAGCACATCCCCGACTTCTACCTCGTCACCGGCCTGCACTACAGGAGTTCCGACCCTTGTCACAATTGAGACAACTTTTCCCGTTTTGTTGGCACAGATGTCCATGCCCTTCTCCTCTTCCAGAAACCCTTCCTTGTGGAGTTTTTCCTGTTGTGATTCCTCCTTCGGGATGGGCTTGTCATTTTCCTTTATATTCAATGTCAGACTATTCCCCTCCAGATAAACACTGATCCAGGTGATCTGGTCAAAAGTCTTCCGCATCTCTTTCTCCAAAAGTTCCGTATCCACATTTTTCAGCTGCATCCCTTTTTTCACGTTATGTTCCCCAAGAAAAAGCATGACCTGCTCCTCGGAAACAGTCTGGTTTCCATCGATACGGATATTCCAGAGCAAAAACTGAGACAGAAAAAAAAGCACTGCAACAATCAGAAGAAACGCCGGAAAAAACCATCTTTTTTTTACACCGGACATAAGAAAAGGCAGTCCGATCCTTTTCAGAACGACTACCCTTGTGGAGGTTTTTCGCACAATATCCTTTATCTCAAAAAAACTTTTCAGGCTTATGCACATCACATAGGAAGCCTTATCCTGTTTAATATTCCATAGCATGATATGCCGGATGCCGCAAAGATTGATAAAACGTTCTGCCGAAGCCCCGCTCACTCTGATCCAGAGATATCCTCTGAAAAAATAGAATAATTTCAGCATAAAAACTGCATCTCCTCAATGATTCCTGTGATCCGCATCTCCTCGCTGGTGTAAAATGCAATATGCAGCTCCCTCCCACAGAAGGCGACTCTGCCGTTTTTCAACTGCAGGAAGATGCGCTCCGGCGTATATTCTATGATTCCCTTGTAATTCTCGATCCAGGCTTCCTCATTTCCGGTCAGGGAAATGATGGAGTCGCCGTTGGTGATATCTTTCGGCAGTTTTAAGGACTCCGCGAGCGGAGCTATGATTGATTTTTTTCTCATGTTCTATTGTATGAAGTATGGGAAGTCCGTATGCCAGTTTCAGGGATATCTACCGTAAGCGTTCAGACATCCGCTGCTCTCCCACTCAATCGTACCGCACCATGATTTCTGAAAATTTTTTCATCTGTTCCCGCCTTTCACTTTGAAACAGCCATCCCCTCACAGCCGGATCACCTCCAGATCCTCCGGCACATAGATCGTCCCGCCAAAGTACGCTTCCGCCTCTTCCGTATAGAGCTTCTTTCTCTTTTCCATATGATCGTCCTCCGTGTGATACAGGATCAGATTTTTCACGCCCAGCTCTTTTGCCAAAACCGCCGCATCCTTCGCCGTGCTGTGATGCTTCTCGTAAGGGTTATACTTATCGGCGTCCGCAAAGAGACAGAACGCCTCGCTCATCAGATAATCGCACCCCTCCGCATAAGAACGGCTGCACGCCGCATAGGGCTCATCCCCCAGGCAGGTGAGACGCATCCCATCCCTGAAAACCATCATAAAACCGAACTGCTTCTCCTTCTCCGAACCGATGTCAAACACCTGTAATTCCGCCCCCAGAAGCGTGATCTTTTCTTTATCCTCCATCACCTGAAAAAAGATCCGCTCGTCAAAAAAGCAGGTAAATTTCTCCCAGAGCGTCAGATCGCAGATCGTCCGCAGGGTGCGGATTACTTTTTCGTTGCCGTACACGGTAAAATCCCCTTTATATTTCCCGCTTTTCATCCACGCCGCGATCTGCCTCACGATCCAGACGCCCCCTAAAATATGGTCGGTGTGGGCGTGGGTGATATACATCTGATGTACTTTTTTCAGTTTCAGCTCCGCCCTGTCGAGCTGAGTCAGGATGCCGTTTCCGCCGCCCGCGTCCACCAGCAGATATTCTCCATCATTTTCCACCATAAAACAGGTATTGTAACAGTTTTTCACCATGGCATTTCCGGTGCCGAGAATGGTTATTTTTCGATCTTTCATAAAAAGTCTCCTCACTTTTATACGCCGACTTTTTTACAGATATCCTGTAAGCAGCACTTATCACAGTAGGGGCTTGTCCTCGCTGTGCACACGGCTCTCCCGTGGTCCACCAGGCGATGACAGAAGCTGTTTCCCTCCTCGGGCGGCACAAGCTTCCAGAGCTCCTTCTCGACCTTCGCCGGCTCCTTGATCCCGTCCACCAGTCCCATGCGGTTCACCAGCCGGATGCAGTGGGTATCCGTGACAATAGCGGGCTTGCCGAACACATCCCCCATGATCAAGTTGGCGCTCTTCCTGCCCACCCCCGGCAGGGCGAGCAGTTTGTCAAAGTCGTCCGGAACCTTCCCGCCGTACTCATCCCTGAGCACTTTCATACAGGCGTTGATATCCCTCGCCTTGCTCCGTCCGAGCCCGCAGGGATGGACGATCTTTTCGATCTCCTCCGCAGAAGCCTCCGCCAGCGCGTTGATGTCCGGGAACACTTTATAAAGCTCTTCCACCACCACATTCACCCGGGCATCCGTACACTGCGCCGCCAGCCGCACGCTGACAAGCAGCTTCCACGCCTGATCGTAGTCCAGGGTGCAGTCTGAATCCGGGTATTCTTTTTTCAGTCTCTCGATGATCTCTAAAGTACGTTGTTTTTTTGTCATTGGTTTCTCCTCTTTTCTCGTCGTTAGTAATACTATGTCGGACTGACCGCCACGCCGCCATGATTATTATACCAAATTTATCACATCAATAACAATATTATCTTATTGGCACATACTCCCGATACCTGCCCTCCACCGCAAGATATTTTTCCTCCGACACCTCTTTATCTCCGACAAAAAATTTCTCCGACACCTCACTATCCTTCAATACTTCTTCCACGTGATCAAAAGAATTTTCAACAACGGCATTTCCCCGTTTCATTTTATAGACAGTTCCGCCGTACGCAAATCCGCCAAAGCCGCCCCGGCTTCCTACAATACCCGGCTTCAGTACCTCTTCCTCCGTATCATACCACAGACACGCCCTGTCGCCCCTGAAAGAACCGCCGCACTCAGAAGCCGCCAGCAGCTGTTTCGCCTGTCCATTTTCCGCGGCAAAAAATCCACTGTAAGACTCGGGAAACATCGGTTGTTTCCAGGGCTCTGCATAAAAATACAAAAAGAGGTTCCCGCCGTCTCCCGCCCGGTACAACTTGCCGAATCTCCTGCACTGCCGCAGGCTCTCCGCATCCATCGTCGTTTCCGGTCCCGTGGTATCGGTAGTGATGCTCCCGTTTTTCATAAATTCCGCAAAAGCCCCCACGCGCGGCGTGATCTGGTTTGCCAAAACCGCCTCCTCACAG
Organism: uncultured Lachnospiraceae bacterium; assembly: GCA_910584915.1. Classification (GTDB taxonomy): domain Bacteria; phylum Bacillota; class Clostridia; order Lachnospirales; family Lachnospiraceae; genus 1XD8-76. The sequence continues at coordinate 24,456 of CAJUDM010000006.1, read as the reverse complement.
ACTCCGCCGTCTTCCCACCCTGTTTTCAGCAGAATGCTGCCACCCAGAATATAACTGTTCTCCGCCTCAAAGACTCTGTCATTATTCAAGCGATAACCGTCATCGTGAGATACGACCTCCCTGCCCTGTCTGTCACAAAAGCTGTACCCATCCTCCGTCGATATCTCATAACCGTCTCCCCATTCGTTGATAAAATCACATTCTATGGTAAATAGCTCATCTCCGTTCCTGTCTGTCAGCTCCCACATCTCACCCCTCCGTATCGCCATGGAACCGTCGGAAAACAACCTGAGCCTGTCATACTCCAAAGGCATCTCCACTGTCCCGTCGTACCGGACGATACCCTCTTTTCCGTCCAACTGAACAACCGCTTTATCCTCCATAAAATCCCCCAGGCTGTCGTAGATCACTGGTATTTTCACAGAAAAATCATCCCCGGAAAGATATCCCGCCTTTCCGGTATCCGCATCTGTAACATACAGCCCGTCATCCGCCTCCGAGCCATACCGGACGCTCCTATCCCCCACACAGCGGATATCGCTGTAGAGAAACGGCACCCTGACCTGACCGTCATAATCCAGAACGCCGTACTTTCCATTTCCGTTCTGCACTATTGCAAACTCTTTTCCGGGGACTGCTATAAGACGTTCATATATGGGATTCCATATGACCCTTCCTTCTCTGTCTGCCAATCCCTCTTTTCCATTTTTCTTCAGATAAAAAACATCTTTGCCATCTCTTCCCTTCCACACCTCATCCCAATCACTCGAGGAGACCTCTCTGCCGCCCCTGTCATAAAAATAAAACATGCCTTCCTTCCGGGCAGTGATACAGGCATCCTCCAGCGTGATGTCCTCATATTCGAACGGAAGCACCTCTCCGCCGTCCCTGCCAATCACCCCGAGAAATCCGCCTCTCATCACCACCGCAAGTCCCCCGTAAAAATACCCGGCATCCTCGTAAACCGGCTCGATCACAACCTCGCCGCTTTGATCCATATACCCGTACAGCCCGTCCACGCTGAAATACGCAAGCCCCTCCCGAAACGAACTGATGCTGTCGCAGTTCGTCAGCTCCAGCACCACATTGCCCTCCCGATCGATCAGCCCGTATTCCTCCCCAATGGAAAAATAAGCCACACCCTCCCGAAATGGGGAAGCCTGATCATAGATAAACGGCAGGACCGCCTCCCCATCTTTATCGATATATCCGTATTTCCCATCCAAGAGCGCGCACCCAAGCCCCTCGGAAAAGGGGGCTGCCTCGCTGTATATGCAGGGAGTTATCTCTCTGCCGTCCTCCGACAGATACCCATAGAGACTTCCCTCATCCGATAAAAAATCACCGGCATTGCTGTAGCAGTAAACCCCTTCCGAGTACACCGCCCACTCGATCTTTTCCCCGTCCGGAGAGATTACGGCGATGGAGTCCGGTGAATCCGTCAAGTCCGTTTGCTCCTCCCCGTCGGCATCAACCTCTCCACCGGCAGCAGATTCCCCCTCCGCATATTCTGCAGGAAAATTTCCGACACTTGTGTCATTTTCTTTCGTCTCCGCCTTGGGCTCCATCATCCCGCAGGCACCGCCCTGACCACCGCATCCTGTCAGTAAAAACAACATTGCCAAAATCGCCAATTTGAAAACCGTTTTTTTATCTTTTGCTTTCATTCTGTGCCCTATCCCCTCAGAAATCATCTTGCCTTTCACTCTAACCGCCATGATTCCGCATCGCGGAATCTCAAATCGGTGCGGAGAATGCCGTGTTTCAGGCATTCTCCTGTGTGAGACTTAGAACTTCTTCGCGAAACAGCCCTTGTTGTGAGCGTTAGAAGTTCTTCTCACACTATACTCCATGATCTACAAAAAAGCCAAAAACTCCTTCGGCTCCAGTTTCAACAGCTCACTGCGCCATCTCATCAAAATGGACTTCCCCTCTCGCATAATAAGCAACATAGTCCTCCGAAATATAATAATGATCCGCCACCGGACATCGGAGCAGTCCGATCACATTCTCTTTCGTCTCATCGGTCCAGGGATACGCCTTTTTCTCCATTTTATACCCGGATTTTTCCACCGCCTCTCTCAGCATCTCATCGGGATTATCATCTTCCGCTTCCGCGATCCAGTCTGCCATCCCTTGCCCATAAGCTTCCCCATCCTCCGGGTATTTTCCGCCATCCAGCCACCAGTTCTTTGAAAAAGGATGGCAAAGCGGATAGACCGCAGGGTAATCATTCTCTCTTCCTTCGTATCCAGTGAAAGAAAGAAAAACCGGCAAAAAGGTTTCCTCGTCTATTTTAATACTGTCCTCCAGATCGATATAGGATCCGTAGCATTCTGACTCCCCTTCATACGGATTTCTTGCGACATATACATAGTAGATGCCGTTTTTAAAATCATTTACATAATTTATCAACGGGCAATCCCAATGAAACCCATAGGATTCCTCTCTGTCCACCACGATCGTCCCCTCCCGATACCCCAGATGATATCTGATGCCGCCCTTCCAGGAAGAAGCGGAGGCATAGCCTAACGAGAGCAATTCCGTTCCGTCAGGAGCCAGTATATCGGTATAACCTCTCTTAAAATCCATATTCTCCGCCAGAATACCATAGCTGCCATCCCTTAAAGGAGAAACAATATAGATTGCCTCTTCCTGCCCATATACCGAAACACCAAAAGATTCAACATGGACGAGTACCTCCTCCCTGCCGTCCCCGGTAAAATCATATGTTACAACATTTTCGAGAGTACACGGCAAAGCCGCCAGTTCCATCTCTGTTGCCGTCCCCTCTGCCAAAAGCCCGGCTATCTCCAAAAGTCCCTGCTTCAAAAGATCGCTGCACTCTGCAAATCCCGGATAATAATCCGAAGCATATTCACAGATTTCCGATAAGCCGCTCTCATAAGAAAGCGGGTATCCATAATCATCGAGATCGACGGCGGTATACTGAGCGGTATGCAACTCTATCCCATCCCATGTCTCCACTTCCAGTGGTATCTCAGTTTCTCTCTCCGTATCTCGATGCAGCATCTTTACCTTTCCATCCTCCAAAACTTCCAACCGGCAGGTAACCGTGTATGAGGGAAGGGAATGGATTCTGCCGTCAATCCCGAAATAACTGCAATCATCAAAATACACCGTGTATATATCCCCATCCTGTGTCCAACTTCCGAAATCCACGTTTCTAAATCCGTAATGCACAGCCCGTCCATCCGGAGAAAAGCAGGTTTTATAGGATGTCATCCATTCTTTCTCCGGATCGGGTGTATTTTGCCATGTTCCGACGATCGCGCTCACGGATTCATCCTGCATCTGCAATGTATCTTCCGCAGTTTCTGCTGGCTCATCCTCTGTCTGCGGCTTTTGTTCTTCTATCTCTGCAACTGTATCCCGTGGAACTTCCGTTTTTGCACAACCGGTCAAAATTGCCATGAATATCATTGTTATTGTTATACAACGTCTAAATTTTTTCCCGAACACGTATTCAGCCCCCTGCATTTCATTTTTCCACAAAAAATCAACGAGAAAAACCATCCTTAAGTCTTTCACTATCGCCTTTATAATATCAAACTTATCTTATCAACAACAGCATACTCTAACGTTTCACCTCAGAAATAATGCAACGCCTGTCAGCTCACTCATACCTCACCAGATCCGGGACGGCATACCCCAGATCATGATCGATACAAAGACAATACGTCGGAAACTCTCTCTTATCATCGTAAATATAATAATATTCCAGTTTCCCGTGCGTAATATAACCGCTCTCATATATGACCCTTCCCTCCTCATCATAAAAACTTCTCAAAGTTGAGAGTGTCGTGCTGAACAGATAAGGATCATGCCGATAATCCCGGTAAAAGAGAGTACTGTCATCGCGATAGATATAATCCATTTCCAGTGCCGTACACATCGTATCTTTTATTTCTCCATCCACTTCCCGCTCCGCCATCCTCCTTAAACAGTAATGGTCTATCTGTCCGGACGGCGTATATTGTATGGTCACCTCCGGATCATATACATACTCCATAACATCCTCTCCGTAAACAGACCTCGCGCTAAAAATATCCCTGTCTTCCCATTCCTCTTCCCGGACATTATTTATGGTAAAGCCATACGCTTTTGTCCATTTTTTCTTCTCATTGTCAAAGTTATACTCATAGATAATCCCCAGAAACTGTTCCGAAGAGCCATCTTTATATAATTCCAACTGCAGGTTATCATACCGGTCACGATACTGATATACGGGACTATCGTCTTCCACTCCAAAATCAGTAAGAAATTCCTCTGTGTTTTCATATTCCGCGCTGTACCCATCCTCACCGAACAACTCTTTTTGAATCCGGGCAAACCCCTGAGATGCTGCAACTCCTTTTTCCGGTGCATCATCCAGGCATATCCTTACAGTGGAATCCTCTTTATAATCCCAAAGCCGATAGCAATCTTCCCGGAACAACATATCATAATACTTTATATTGAGAAGATTCCCCTCCTCATCCAGCTCAACGGTTCCCTCAAACAGGCTTTTCTCCTCAAGTTCATCCCATATCACAAGCCTCCCTGTATCTTTTTGCAGTTCCCACGACCGGATTTCGTCCGCACACTTTTTTGCAAAATTTAACTGATATATTTTCTTTATCTGACATACATTATTCTCCTCTGAGGAGAACAATATATCTTTCTGATTTTCAACATACTTCGGTATCCGGATCGTATGATCCCAAAACCTTCCCTCCTCACTGTTCCACTCAAAAAGCAGCCCCATATCACTGTCAGCCGGGAAAATCTGCAGACATTCGCCGCCATAAATGAGGTCGTCATGTGAAGACCGTACCGGTTCTGTAAGCACACCGCAGGGAATCGCCTGCAATAATTTTCTGTTTTTATCGTAAAGCCGCAACTCATATTCCCCGGCAGACTCCTCCGATCGCACAAGCACAAGCTGAAAGGAATCTGGTTCATCAAAAGGAAAATCAACCGGAATCTCTTTCTCCACACTTTCCGTCTGCCCTCCGGCATCATTCTGTACATCACCCTGCTCAGCCGGATTTCCCTGCTTCTCCGCCTGCAATATACCTGTACTGTCCTCAACCGCTTCCCCGACTGCTTCCTGCCTGCCGCACCCTGCCAGCCATAAAAGCAATATCAGAAACATTGCCATCCTTCCGACGGTTTCTTTTGTTTTCACACACTGCACCTCTTCCCCGCTCACAATCCGATCTATCGCGCTTACCTCTACTCCTCCTGTATCTCACCCGTATCATCACTTATCAGATAGGAATTTCTTTCCTCATTTTTTACATAATAAACAACATGGCAGAGCTGTCCCTCCTGTCTTGTCAGGCCGCTATAATAAATATAATCCCCCTCCCAGAAATCCTCTGCATCCCCGTCGGATATTTCTTCGCTTTCTGTCCCCTCCGTTCCCGGAACAACATAGTAATACCCCGGCAGATCCACCCTCGTCAGCAGAGACAACTCCTCCAAAGAATAAAACGGTTCCCAGAAATCACCCAATGTAAGGTCTTCACACTGATCCATTTTCTGCTTAATGATCTCTGTTGTATCCTCATATGCAAGCTCCGCCGACGCTCTGACATAGCGTCCAAAATTGTCATCTCTCTTTAAAAGAGCCGGCTACTTCAATTTCATCAAAATAAATGTTCCCTCTCGTATAATAGGCGACATAGTCCTCCGAGATATAATAATAATCCGCCACCGGGCATCGGAGCAGTCCGATCACATTTTCTTTCGTCTCATCGGTCCAGGGATACGCCTTTTTCTCCATTTCATACCCGGATTTTTCCACCGCCTCTCTCAGCATCTCATCGGGATCATCATTTTTCGCTCTCGTAACCCAATCGGTAACCAGACTTTCCCCTTCCTCCGGGTATATGCCCCCGCACATCCACCATGTTTCGGGGAAGGCGGGATAAACAAAATATACCGCGGAATAATCATTTTCTCCCGGTTTGCACCCGGTAAAAGGAAGAAAAACCGGTTCAAACTTTTCCTCATATATTTTAATGCTGTCCTCCAAATCGATATAGCGTCCATATTGCTCTAACTGCCCTTCCTTCACAGTTCTTGCGACATAAACGTAAAAGACTCCATTCTTAAAATCATTCACATAATTTATCATAGGATAATCCTGACGCCAATCATAAGACTCCACTCTGTCCACCACGATTTCTCCTTCTCTGTATCCCAGATGATATCTGACGCCACTTTTCCAGGAACGAAAGAAATAAGAACAGTAGTTCGACGAGAGCAATTCCGTCCCGTCAGCCAGTATATCAATATAATCCATCTCAAACTCCGTATTCTCCGCCAGAATACTGTAACTTCCATCACCAGCAGGAGAAATAATGTAGACCGCCTCCTTATAATCATCCAGCAAAACATCAAAAATAACCGGAATATTGAGGGGTAAAACATTGACAAGTATCTCCTCCCTGCCGTCCCCGGTAAAATCGTAAGTTCCAATTTCTCTGAGAGTCCCCGGCAAAGCCGCCAGATCCTGCTCTGTTTCTTTTCCCTCCGCCAGAAGCCCGGCTATCTCCAAAAGTCCCTGCTTCAAAAGATCGCCGTGCTCTGCAAATCCCGAATAATAATCCGAGGCATCTTCATGGATTTCCGATAAACCGCTCTCATAAGAAAGCGGACAGCCATAATCATCGAGATCGACAGCGGTATACCGCTCTATCCCATCCCATGTCTCCACTTCCAGCGGTATCTCGGTTTCTCTCTCCGTATCTCGATGCAGAATCTTTTTCTCGCCATCTTCCGAAACTTCCAGCCGACAGGTGAGCGTGTATGAAGGAACATGATGGTTTCCGCCGTCAATCCTCAAATAACTGCAGTCATCAAAATACACCGTATAGACATCCCCATCCTGTGTCCATGTCCCGAAATCCACGTTTCTAAAGCCATAATGCACAGCCCGTCCATCCGGAGAAAAACAGGTTTTATACGACGTCATCCACTCTCTTTCCGGATCAGGTGCATTTTCCCACGTTCCGACGATCGCACCCACAGGTTCATCCGGCATCTGTAATGTATCTTCCGCAGCCTCTGCCGACTCACCCTCTGCCTGCGGCATCTGCTCTTCTATCTCTGCATCTGTATCCTGTGGAACTTCCGTTTTCGCACAACCGGTCAGAACTGCCATAAATATCATTGTTACGGCTATACAACGTATAAATTTTTCTCCAAACACATTTGCCTCCCCTGCATTTTAGTCCACGATCAATGAAGAAAACAGCCCTCAGATCATACCGTAAACCATGATCCTACAGATGCCTCTCCAAAAAGGAAAACATTTCAACGCTCCATCTCCAGGCAGAATTCCCATACGCGAGCCCGCAGCCATGCCCTCCCGTCGGATAATAGTGACATTCATGCCTGACACCCATTTCCTCCAGTTTCGCCTCAAGCCTTTCCGTATTTTCACAGGGGACTGTCCCGTCATCCCTGCAGGCCCACGCGAATGTCGGTGGAAAGTCAGGCGTGATCAGATTTTCCATGGAGAGTTCACGCCGCAACGCCTCGTCATCCCTCCCGATCAACGCCAGGACACTCCCCTCGTGTGTAACACCTTTTTCAAAGCTGATCACCGGGTATCCCAAAACAACCGCGTTCGGCATGCCCTCCGGCAGCAGCGTTTTACAGAGCGCTGCCGACGACGCACACAGATGACCTCCCGCCGAAAAACCTATGATCCCTATCCGCCCGGGGTCAACATGATATTTTGCGGCATGATCCCTGACATACCTGATCGTTTCCAGTAAATCCATCTGGGGCTTCGGATAACGGGAAGGAGCCACTCTGTAACGGACCATGAAAGGCACATACCCTCTCTTTTCCGCCACGATCTGAACAGGCGTCCCCTCGTTATGAAAGCTGACAAACTCATACCCGCCTCCCGGACATATGATCAGGGCAGGCTTTAACAGACCCTCTCCCTCCCCTGCGGACGGCGCGATGACAAAAGTCTGTTCCGGGTCCTGAAGATCTGCGTTTTCCTCCGGCTCCCATGGCTTCCAGTCGTGCAGATGCAGGCATCGTCTTTTTCCCGTCTGCAATTCCAATACCAGATTCGCCGTATCGACGATCTGCTCCGCCAGTTCCTGCAGGTTACTTCCCCAGGTTGTCCGCCCCCTGAAGGCGGCAAGCCGCAACGGTTGATCCCATAACTCTCCCGGAAACAAAGCGAGGTGCTCCTCTGCAAAGAGAAAATGAAACCACTTTCTCATTCCCGGTGCGGAAAGAATTTCATTTAATGTGTCAAAAGATGTGAACATACCCGAACCCTCCTGTGTTAAATTATTGTCAAGTTGAGATGTCTGGAATTTATATCTTTTATAATGGAAAAGCAGTAAACCGAATAGCTGATTTACTGCTTTGTCTTATAAATAACTGGCTCATCTACCATGCTGTCAACCGATACATTTTACAGAAAGGCATCATAGTATCTAATCAACTGTTCTTCTGTTGTATTGTAAATATTTTCCCCTGTAAAATAGTCTCTTAATTCATCGATGCAGCAGTCCAGCTCTCTTTTTCTGTATTGATTTTTGGGGTCCTCTTTCATCAGCTCAATAAATTCGATCGCTTTCATGCAAAAATTTATTTTTTTCTGCTCATCACCCCTGTTCTTCCAACTGATGGCCCGATGAACTTCACTTCCAACATTTGAAATCTGAACGCCAACCGGCATCGCAAACCAGTTTACAGTTCTATCCATTTATTTACCACCTCCACAATTTTTTCTCTTGCTTTAGGATCTGCTACACCGCGGCCAACCCTGGGATATCCTGCTTCTCTGTTCCTTGGGGGATTGATCAGAGAATCGAACTCTATCTCACTATTATCATAATAGATATTGATCCCATACAGTGATTGCTGTCTGGAACCATTTTCCAAAAGCATCTGCTCTAGATCCGCGTGAAGTTCCGCGTTTACGGCGATCAATTCCCTGTCAATATCCACAACAGCTTTCATCATACACATATCTGAAAAGAAGTTTTTTTCTTCAATCATGCTAAGTTTATTAATGTTAATCTTTTTATTTAATATTTTCAAATCAAACTCTCCATTTCTTCTGTCCAATCTGTCAATTGAAACACATAGAAAAATGTAATTTCTCTCTAATTTTTTGTAATTTTAATAATAATCTTCAACAAAAATTCTGTCAATTCCTTTTTATCCATAGAGATGACTCACTCGCATAATTAAAACTGCATCTGCTTAGCCTGCCCAACTGAAATCGACTTTACAAAGATTTCAAAGGCTCACCAGAAACATCAGGACATTCTCCGCCAAAGTCTGCTCCCCCAGCTCCATAACACCCCATTTCTCCGCCTTCTTCCCAAAAGCCTTCAGATTCCCGTTGGGCGTCATGCGCCATGCATCACAGGTATAGTCAGATAAATCCTGATCAACCGAAGAGGCAATTATCCTCGCCGCATGGTCGCAGTTATTGGTATAGATCTGATATAACGGCAGGCTTTCATCCTCTGCCATCTGCTTAAGCGCCTGACGATACGCCGCTTTTTCTGCGGTATCTTCCTCCGTCACCCACTTCCCATATAAAACAGTAAACTCTTCTTCCGCCTCTTTGTACGGCAATGCCTGCTCCAAAACAATCCGGTACTCCTCCCTTGTGATCGGTCTGTACAGCGCCATATCATAATTATCAGCAAGTTGGTCGCCCTCCAGACTCAGATCGCCCGAGCGCAGAAAAGCTTCCGTCTCCTCCGCATCCATCGCTCCGTCGCTCAACTTCCCAACGCCGCTCTTTCCCATAAGACTCTCCGAGAGCGATCTCTGCATACCGTTAAAGCTCAGAACCGTTCCGCACCCTTCACCATCCACAACCATCAAAATACTGTGTCCCAATCCCTTCATACCGTCCGCATTCACTATATAATACAACATGCACTCTTCCCCGGCATACGAAGTTTCACGCACAGTAAGGCGCATGGAAAGGCACAGACAGAAATAGACGCTTGCTGAAATGGGCAGAAAATACTTCATAAGATACTTGATATATTTTATATTCCGTATTTTACTTTTCATATTTCCCCTGCACATGGATCACGATACCCACAGGCTCATATAATATACCACAACTCATAAAGTATGTTCCCTTCCTGCCTTGGTCCGGCTTCTTCTCTTTTGCTGATCACGGATCTTCTTTTCCGTATATTTCCTGACCGCATACAACTATCCCCCGCTCACTTGCCTGTTCGCGCAGCAGAGCCATAACCTCTTTCACATTTTCCTCTGTCACATAGACACCGAATCCCTGTTCTTTTAACGGTTCGGAAACCTCCCCCTCGAACATCGCCCGCACCATCAGGTCTCCCGCTGCAGTGCTGTAATGGCTCGTCTCATGATAATATCCGTTGTCACATGTCACATCATTAAAGCCACTGAAATTATAGTACGGCGTCACCTCTGCCAGCTTCTCCAAAAATTCCAGATATCCGTATTCCAGGTCCTTTCTGTATGTCGTCGCATGAAGCGGGTTGGTAAACACCACCAGCCGGATCCCGTTCTCCTCACAGAGTGCCCGAAGTTCAGCGATCTCCTGAAGTGCTTCGTCTATCCTCGGCGCATAATAATCTTCCCAGTAAGGAATATCCTGGTCCTCGTCAAACGTCCGGGTATCCGTATTCCCTCTTCCGGTGCCCGTCCGGTAATAACTCTCTGTCACGCTTTCGTCCGGTTCACCGTGCGCCTTGATGACAGGCAGGGAGCGGATCGTCGTGATCGTATCGCAGTAGCGCAGATAGAAACCGGCCTTGTCCACAAGCGTGCCGTCATACGGATAAGAAAGCCGATAGAGTTGGTCGTTGTGGAACTTCGGATCCACAAAACAGGAGATGTCATCCACCCCCACAAGCACATTCTTCGGGATCTCCCCTCCGGCTATCATCGCCTTCAATGTCAGATAATGTTCATAGGGAAGCCCCTCCGAGTACGTCATATTGTAATATGTTCCGCCCGTCATTTTCTCCACATCCAGAAACCCCACGCGGGAGGAACCGAACAGATAGGAATCGAATTTCTCTGGATTTTCTATCACATATTTTGTTTTGATAAAATTAGCGTTCGGTTCAACCCCATTGTCCCTGATCCGGCGCGCATGAAAGACATTAAAAGGATCCACGACCACATTGACAGGAATCAGCAATACGGCAGCCAGCAATATAAAAACTATTACCCTGCAAATAAATTTTTTCAATCCGCTCCCCTCCTTCCTGTCAAAACCGGAAATAGATAAACTGCTGGCTTGTGCCATTATGAATCCTGATGGCAGCAATGACAAGCGCAACGCCCAGATACAGGCACCATCTGCACCACATCGGAAGCCTGTCCATTTCCCTCAGCAGATCTTTTTTCCGTCCGACGGCATCATATGCCGTCAGGAAGAGCAGAAAAACACAGATCATAAAAAGATCAGCGGCAGACATCTTCATATCCGATAGCGCCTTCCCGAAGGAAAAATCCGAAAACATGTGCGTCACAAAATAAAGCGCATCCTGCAGTTTGTCAGACCGAAAGAATATCCACGCAAAATTGACTAACAGGAAGGTGACGACAGTTTGCATTGAGCCAACCACCATCCCGCGGATGCAGGCTCTTTTCCCGAAATCCTCTCTTCCGTTTTCCGTCCGCCCTGTCACAGCCCGCACGGAGGGCATGCGTTTACGCCGCACACACGCAGCCAGATCCTGCAGGCAGTTCTCCGCCACCTGATACAATCCATGAATCCCGCCCCAGAGGATATAAGTATAATCCGCTCCATGCCACAGGCCGCTGACCAAAAATGTCGCCATCAGATTCCATGCCTTGCGCGGCTTCGATACCCTGTTCCCACCCAATGGGATATAAACATAGTCGCGAAACCAGGTAGACAGAGAAATATGCCATCTCTTCCAGAATTCCCGGATGGATCTCGCAAAATATGGCGTTGAAAAATTACGCATCAGGTCGATGCCGAACAATTTGGATACGCCCATCGCAATATCAGAGTACCCGGAAAAGTCACAATAAATCTGAAGCGTAAAAAGAAAAGACGCAAAAAGGAGCGTAAAACCACTGTAATGTGTTACATTATTAAAAATCATATCTGTGTATCCTGTCAGTACATCCGCCAAAAGCAGTTTCTTGGCATAACCGAGCAGCATCATGCGAAGCGCATATACACCATCTTCATAACAAAACCGTTTGTCTTTCTTCAACTGGGGCAGCAGGATTTCTGCCCGATCGATCGGACCGGATATCACATCAGGAAAATAAGAAAGGAAACAGGCATAATAACCGAAATGCCGTTCCGCCCTCTGCCTGCCGCGGTATACATCCACGACATAACTGACCGCTTTAAACGTATAAAAAGAAATGCCGAGTGGTATGATGACCTGAAGCAAGAGATCATATCCGACAAGTTCCTTTGCCGGAGCAGACAACGCCTTTGCCAGATAAAGCACCGTCTTCCATAAAAAAGAAGCGTATTTAAAATATAGAAGGGCAGCCAACGGAAACCCGGCGCCAAGCCATAGAAAAAACTTGCGCCCTTTTCCCGCGGGGCGACGCTCTATCTGCAACGCACAGACATAAGTCACCGCCATCGTAACTGTCAGCAGCAGTCCATATCGTGCACTGCCGCTCATATAAAACCAGTAATTTGCCGCCAGCAGAAAAATCCAACGGTATTTATGTGAAACCGCCCAATATACCAGAAAAGTGATCGGGAGGAATACTGCAAATGTAAGAGAGTCAAATATCATAGATTTCTCCTAAACATTCCGGGCTTATCCCTGAAGTAAAATTTGTCTTAGGCCCTTTTATCGAACAAAAATCTTGTATTGATTCATCATACTGATGTTAATATGACGAATCCTCCTGCCTTTCCACAGTATATACTTCAAATTTGTTTCCCGCAAGCAAAATGTTATCATATATGTGTTTGTGCACTCTGTCAATTTTGTCATCCAAATCCCCTCTTATCCCTATGCTCTCTTATCAAACGAGGGTACATTGACCTGATCCATCATATCCATAAACGGATAGTTGTCATTGTGCGGAAACAGAAGTTCCATATACAGATTCCCCAACAGATCCTTCACCCTGTCAGCGTCTATATCCACAACAGGAACATCCTGCATCTCCAGATGCTTCAAATTTTCCAGGACTTTCTCTATGTCCTGCCAGTCGGAAGATTCCGGTTCCGGCTTTGATCCGTACTTCGTTTCACCCATCTGTGAGGAATCCGATTCTGTCTTCAGTCCTGGACTTGTTTCATTCTTCTGTAATGATCCCGCTTCCGCCGCCTCATCCGCCTGTAATGACCCTGAATTCAGCTTTCGCTCATCTTTCTGAGCGGATTCCGTGTCTGGATTCTTCCCGCCTCCCCGCATAAACTCCGGAGTATCTGGCGACATGATCGGCTTTGTCTCGGGAATATTGTAGACAACATTCTTACAGGTTTTCTTAAAACATTCCGGGTCATACTGCGCCAGATAACTGAGGTCACTGATCGTCAGCGATCTTTTGTGATGAATTTTCAGATAGATATTGATAAGACGAGTATCTTTTTCCATAATCCCATGCCCCTTATCAGAAATCATTACATTTTATAATTCGCGTAACGTTACTATGCACAACATGTAATACCCATTTTATTTGCTCATTTCACATCGGCTTTCTCTGATTCCTCTTCTGCAGCAGAGCGGAAGTATCCAGTGTCTGCACCTCTTTCTTTCCGTTACCTTTTTTCGGTTTCTTATGCTTTTTCTTCCTTTCGGAATCGTCTGCGCTCTCCGATATATCTGCGCTTATACCATCCGCCGCATTTGTGACAGCCCCTGTACTGCTATTTGTCTTACCCTTAGAAAACATGATACTGTCTCCCGGCTTACCTTCTACTAACTCGGCACCGTTCGCTGCCCTGTTTATGACATCTCCTGCTTTTCTTCCTGCTTCCATTTGTTGAGTAGAAGGATTGCCCGCAAATTGCCCAGTCCGCATCTTCTTTTTCCTTCGATACTCCACCGCCATCCGATACAGTTTCGTATCCTGCGGCAAAACATGAAACCTGCGCAGCGCGATATCCATCAGAAACCAGAATATCAGCCCAAGGATCAGCCACTTTGTCAGTTCATAGCGCTCCTTTATCCCACTCCTTCTCTGCTCCCAGAAATTCTGCTCCGGATCGAGTATCGCCCCGCAACGCTCCACAAAGCCGGTAAAGATCCCCTGATCCACATCAAATTTGTATTCATCCGAATACTGCACCGCCACCGCGGTGGTCACGGCGTTTGCGACTTCTCCCTCCTCCAGCCGCCGCACGTTCAAATTATAGACGCCTGTGACATCCGTATCCAGCTTTGCCTCAAAACGCCCCGGCGCCACAGCCTGCAAAGGAGCCGTCTGTGTATTCCCCTCCGGATCGGTATACACCGCCTCCACCTTCGTCTGCCTGTCGTAATCTACGGCGCGATAGGTCACATCGGTGTAACTGCCCTCCGCCTTCACATCCACCGAATCCTCACCGATCGCCGCATTGCCCACACTGTAATCCACAATGCGCTTCCAGAGCTGCGCATAATCGCTCTCCCCGGCAAACCCGGCAGTCCACTCATTTGTCACATCCGTATTCCAGGCGACAGTATGCCCCAGGCCGTACTGCATGACGCTGAGCAGCGGATCGTCCTTCTCCGAAGCGATCAGCACGCTGGACGCATTCTTCGGCGTTGCGCTGACATAACCGTAGATCCCCGGCCAGCCCTCCTCAAACAGCCCCTCCGTGATCTCATTGCCCCCATCCACCGCCAGATGAAACAGCCCGTTCTGTAGATAGGTATCCCCGCTCAAAAAGACCTCCTGGGCAAAAATCTTCGGAATATCCGACGCCATATCGGAATAATAGTAGCGCCCGCCGCAGTTTTCCGCGAGCTGTTCAAGGAGCCTCGCGTCCGCATCGCCTCCCACCGCCACCGTGGACAACGTAACCCCTGCGTCTGTATATTCTCTGATGATATCCCTATAGTTTCTGCTCTCCCCCTGCCCGTCCGTCAAAAGGATCACATGGCGGATGCCCGCCTCGCACTCCTCCACACCCTGAAGCGCCGCCCACAGCGCAGGTTGAATGGTCGTTCCGCCGCCCTCCGCTATGGTCTCGATCTGCGCCTTGATCTTCTCTTTCTCATCGGCAGCTGTCGGCTCCACCACCCACTCAAAAGTGTCATCGAAGGTGATGACACCCACCTGGTCCGTATCCCGCATCTGATCCACAGCCAGCTTTGCGGCGGTGACAGCCAGATCCAGGCTTGTCGCGCCGCCCGCCTCCATACTCATGCTTCCCGAGTGATCGATTGCCATGATCATCGCCGTGGAAGGTATTTCATTCACACCCCGCAGCTCCATATCCACCGGAAGCACCGTCTCCAATACGCTGTCCCGATAACCGCCCAGGGCAAAACTGTCCTCCCCGCCGATGCAGATGAGCCCACAGCCATAATCCTTCACATAGGTCTCCAAATCTGCCAGAAATCCCTCCGGCAGATCCGACAGATACACATTCTGGAGCAGGATGCTCTTATACTCCAACAGCCCTTTCAGGGAATCCGGCGCACCCGCAGCATCCGCCACATCAAAATCACAGCCCGCGCTCCGCAAAAGATCCTGAAACGGACTGCTGTCCTCCCCTATGCCGGATACCAGAAGCACTTTTGGCACGGCATCCACCACAGAGTAAGCGTGATAACTGTTGTTCTCCCCGCAGGTATCCCCGGCGGCAGCCACCCGGACCTCAAAACTCTCCACGTTCGCCCCTGTCACCTTCTGCTGAAAGCGGAACTGATTGCTTCCTCTGTTCAAATGGACATCATAGGCACTCGCCTGCCTCCCGCCCGTCAGAATCTGAATCCGGGCATCCGTCTCATAGTTGCTCACCACCGTCACCGTCATGGAATACAGATCGCCCTGATACAGATATCCCGGCAGTTCCACATCCTCCACATAGACATCCTGCCCTTTTTCCGACTCATAGACATAGGCGAGAAGCTCCACCTGCCTCGAAAGCAGCGCCGGCGCCATGCGCCCGAGATCCCCCTTCGTCTCCTTCCCGTCCGTCAGGATGACTACCCTTCCGGCTCCCTCCGCCGGAATCATGGCAAGCGCCCGAGAAAGGGCATCCTCAAAATTTGTGGCAGTCTTATCCGGCACAGACATCACCTTTGTAAAATGATCCTCCCTTGTCAGAAACTGCTCCACAAGCGCATCCTTCCCGAAAGTAACAATACCGTACTGATTATCCTTCGGCATCCGGCCAAGCGCCGCTTTCAGATCATGCTCCATAGCGGGAAGGTTCTGTTCGTTGCTGTCCGATATATCCAACAGAAAAACAGTCGTATTGACAGCACCCCTCCTGTTTACGGACACGCCGAACAGCGCCAGCAGAAGAATACACACACCAGCGGCGCGCACGATCAGATAAAATCTGCCCCGATACCGCATCTGCCGCACATACAGCACCCATTCCGCTATCATCAGGATGAGCGCCAGCACGAGCAGCACATTGCGCAGCCGCACCCTCACAAGCTGACTGCTGTAGGCGGCTTCGGAAACCGTTCCCTCCGCCGTGATCCGACCATCCGACTCCCCCTCTGTGGCAAAGCGCACCACATACTGTTCCGACAGTTCCCCCGCCGTCACCTCATACAGTCCTGCCTTTTTTGTCTCCGCATGCAGTGTACTCACATCAAAATCAGACAGAGGATGGAACAGCAGTGTATCCCCCGCCTCATAGATATTTTCCGCAAGAAGCGAAGTATCCCCCAGAAAGCGGACGGCGTTTGCCATAAACACCGGAAACTCCGCCTTCAGCGGAAAATCCGATTCCCTGATATCAAAACCGACTACCACCGCCCTGATCCCGTCATGCTCGCCATAATACCCGGCACACTGACCGCCTGCCCACAAAAAGCCGGTCCCCCAGGACGGAACCTCATACACATTTGTCTCATTGACACCGATCGAAAAAGAGGACAACCCCTCTGTCAGCTCGCAGCCCGTGACCGAAAGCATCACCTTCTCCGCGGTTCCAGCCTTAAGGCTCTCGTCCTGAAACACCAGGGAATTCCCCCCATCCCGCAGACTGTTCTCCGCCCCGGCATCATAGATGCGCACTGTCCGAGCCTGTGTACCTTGCAGCGCACCATTGCTCCCCGCCTCAGCTACCGCACCTGACTGCGCACTTTCCGCTCCCGCCTCAGGCAGCGTACCTGACTGCACGTTTTCTTCTCCCGCCTCAGGTATCGCGACGGGCAGCGCACTCTCTCCCTTCACCTTCGTCAGGCTCCTCCCGAAAGCCGCCGCATACGCTTTCTCAATATAAGTATTGCCCTCCCCGACCAGCACCGCATCCACGCTGCCCGTCTGCTCCCCGATGGCATACGCCGTATTATCGCCCGCCAGAGAATCCTTATCCTCCCTTCCGGCAAACCTTACGGAACTGATCTCACTGCGCAGAACCTCGCCCTGCCAGGGAAAATCATCAAAAAAGCATAACGCCGACTCCTCCGCGGCAAGCGTCATCTTCTTTATCTCAACCAGCCTCTCGCCCGCATACAGACTGACCTCCATGGAAGCCTCCGCATCACTGTAGTTGGTAATGCCGGACGCGCAGGTGATCATATGTACGCCGCCCGCGTGATCCATCTGATCTTGCTGCCCGTTATCTGTCGATACATCTCCACCTGCTGTAATCCCCACAGCCGTTTCTGCCTCCGACTCTCCGTCCGCCTCCGCAAAGCTGAGGAACTGATTTGCCACATTGCTCACCGCCTCGCCCACGACAACCACCTGCGCGTCAAAATACTCGGAAAAATGCATCGCCTCCGCCGCGCCGCCGCCGTCCGTGAACACAATCACCTCCGCCGCCTGCGAACCCTCCTCCGATCCACCGCCGGCATTCCGGAAAGTCTCCACCATGCTCTGGGCATCCGACAGATCTCCTCCGCCGTCACAGCACGTTATCTGCCCAAGCGCCTCCAGAAGCGTACTCTTGTCCTTCACGCCCACCGCCAGCGGATCGGTACCCGTACAATCACAGGTGATGATGGAAAAGTTAGTCTCCTCCGAGGATGCGATAAGGCTCTCTGCCTCTTTAATCGCCCACTCAAGGCGCGTCCCGCCGTCCCCCGCATCGTGCTGCATACTCCCGCTGGTGTCAAAGACAAGGATCACATTCCCTCTGCTCTTTCCCGCTCTGTGCAGATAGGGCGACATCAGCGAAAGAATCAGGAGCGCCAGGATCAGGATCTGAAGATACATCAGAATATTGTGGATAAACTTCTCCAGAACTGTCCGGGACTGCTGGTTGCGAAACAGCTTATCCCACAACAGCGTCGAAGAAATCCTGTAATCCTTTCCGCGCGGTCTCAATAAATATAAAATGATCACTGCCGGCACCGCCGAAAACAGTGCCACAGGCCACAAACTCTCAAATATCATAGATCACCCTTAAATCCTGAAACACAAGCTGTTTTCTGTCCCTTCCCGCATCGCAGAGCACATAGGCGCCCCTGCCGGATGCGCATCCCCTCTTCATGCGCTCCATAAAACGCGCAAGTTCCCTCTCATAGCTGTCTATGGCTTTTGCGTCCACCACCAGCCGCCTCTTCTGCCCTGTCTCCGCATCGATCAGGTTCAACACTCCCTCCAGCGAGACATGCAGCTCCTCCGACGCCATCGTGTGAAGGATCACCGGACGCTGTCCGCAGTAATCCAGATACTGCAAAAGCCTCTCATAGCCCGACACCGCCCCCTGATCATCCAACATATCGGGATGCAGAAAATCGCTGATCACCACCGTCACACCGCCGCCTCTGCCGGGCAGCCTCCTGACAGCCGAAAGCATATCTGCCTCGCCGGAAAATTCCACCTGCTCCAGCCAGCGGAGCACTCTGGCAAAGGCACTTCTCCCGCCGCCCACGGAAAGCGCCCGTCCCATATCCTTCATATCGTACAACAGCACCCGGTCCATATTGTTGAGCGCTAAAAAACTCACCACCGCTGCCAGATCCCTCGCCAGCTCCGCCTTGCTGTCAGCGCCGTAATCCATGGAAGCGCTGGTGTCGATCAGCACCCGTACCTGCGCCTCCTTCTCCTCCATATACTCTCGAATATACAATTTATCTAACCTGGCATAAACATTCCAGTCCATGCGCCGCAGATCGTCCCCCGGCATATACTCCCTGAAATCCGAAAATTCCGTGGAACTGCCCTTTCTGAGAGACCTGTGACTGCCCGAACTGTTCAGACTGCTCTTATGTGACATCTTAAGCTGCAGACGGGATAAACTGTCAAAAAATGTGTGGTCAAGCATAAAGATTCTTTCCCTTCGCCTCGATGATCCGGCGGATCACGGTATCCTCCTTGATCCCCTCCGAGACCGCGTCAAAATTTAACAGGATTCGATGGCGCAGCACCGGGTACGCCATCCTCTGCACATCCTCAAAGGAAACGTTCAGCCGCCCCTCCATGAAAGCCCGCGCCCTGGAGGCGCGGATCAGAGACTGCGCCGCACGGGGACTGGCGCCCTCCCTGATATACGGATTCGCCTCATGCGTCGCCATCACAAGTTCCAGAATATGATCCATGACCGCGTCCGCGATGGGCATCCCGGCTATCAGCCTGCGGACATCCAAAAGCTCCTCCCCGCTCAACACACTGCATATCTCCGGCGCCCTCTGCCCCTCCGTCATCTCCACGATGCCCCGCAGTTCCTCCTTGCCCGGAAACGTCACCAGCACCTTAAACATAAACCGGTCGAGCTGCGCCTCCGGCAGCGGATAGGTCCCCTCCTGCTCAATGGGATTCTGGGTGGCAAGCACAAAAAACGGCTCCTCCAGCCGGTGGCTCTCGTTCCCCACCGTCACCGTGTGCTCCTGCATCGCCTCAAGCAAAGCGGACTGGGTTTTCGGCGTCGCCCGGTTGATCTCGTCCGCCAGCACCAGATTGGCAAACACAGGCCCCCGCTCAAAGCGGAAACTGCTGTGTCCTTCCTCCTTCACCATAATATTCGTCCCCGTCACATCGCCGGGCATCAAATCCGGCGTAAACTGAATCCGCTTAAAGGACAGCCTAAACACCCGGGCGATCGTGCGCACCAGCATTGTCTTCCCAAGCCCCGGCATCCCCTCAAGCAGCACATTCCCCCCGGAGAGAAGCGCCAGCATCACCTGCCGGATCACCTCCCTCTGCCCGATGATCCCTTTTCCGATCTCCCGCTCGCACTCCATGATTTTTTTCTGATACAATTCGATATCTGCTGTCATTTTTCCTCATTCCCGCTTTCTTATTTATGATTCTCCCTGTCCTACATGATATTCTGACAGAACATAATTTGAATACCTCTACAACTCCCGATTGTGATTTTATGATTTCTAATGGGAATATTAATTGTTATATTTTATAATTTATTATAACACAAAATATACGGGAATTGGCAAACTGATTAAAATGCTTTCAAAAAACAATGAAAAGAAGATATATAAAAAATGAATTTGATTTGCGCAATATACAATATCCGCCATAACAGCATTGACATATACATGTATGCAGGCTGCTTTTTACGGATAGACTGTAATAAAGCAGAAGAAAGAAAACTACACCATGCTCTGAATGCATCTTAAATGCTTTGGCAATATAGTTTCACACAGTTTGAAGAAGAATGGGGCGGTACTGATTGATAATTATTAAATAGGCTTTTTGCCTGAAATTAAAACCCATTTATGATTAAAACAAATTCCCTTATCTGTCCGATATGGATAAAAACCCGTCTTTTCTTGTCCGTTTATATCCGCAGTCAAACGGTCATAAATCGTCTGTCTGATATTATCCGGCGTTTTCGTTAAATCCAGCCAGTTATTCAAACACGTTGGCATTTCTGTTATTTCGCATTTTGTGGCGGAAAGATTATAGATTGAAAACAACTCCAGCATTTC
This sequence comes from uncultured Lachnospiraceae bacterium, assembly GCA_910584915.1. Classification (GTDB taxonomy): domain Bacteria; phylum Bacillota; class Clostridia; order Lachnospirales; family Lachnospiraceae; genus 1XD8-76. The sequence continues at coordinate 3,433 of CAJUDM010000006.1, read as the reverse complement.
CTCCCGGCTTAAATTCTTTACATGAGAGGGGTCACGCAAGGTTTCGATTTCATCTTCGGTTTTTCTCAATGATTCTTCTGCCGCTTCCATGTCAATGAATACAAATTTCCCTCCCGGCTTCAGCACACGCACCATTTCACGGAAAACATTTTCTGTATCGGTAAAATGATGAAATGCAAGGCGGGAAAAGAGAATGTCAAAGCTATCATCTAAAAACGGTAATTCCTCTGCATTTCCTTTTACAAAAACCATATTGGTTAAATGACTGTCCTGTGCTGCCTGTTTGCCGACTTGAAGCATAGCGGCGGTTGTATCTAAACATACCACTGTCTGCAAAAGCGGCGCAAATGCCCGTCCACAAGCACAAGTTCCAGCCGCTACTTCCAGCATTATATCGGTTTTACAAGGTTCGACACTGGATAATATATAATTCAGATAATCCTTGTCCGAAAAATTCATAGAAGCACTGTTAAAATTAGGGGCTTGGATTTCAAAAGAACGGTGAATGAGTTCTATATTTTTAGGGTTCATAATGCAGTTCCTTTCTTCGGAACAAATAATTGCTCCATATCTGCTTTTTCTAAGTTCAGAAGTTTTACTTTTTTGTCAATTCCTCCGGCATACCCTGTCAAACTTCCGTTTGTTCCTACAACTCTGTGGCATGGAATGATGATTGATATTTCGTTATGCCCGACAGCCCCGCCTACTGCCTGTGCTGACATACGGGGCAATCCCTGTTGTTTGGCAATTATTTTTGCAATCTCTCCATAGGTCATGGTTTTTCCATATGGGATTTTCCGTAGAATTTCCCATACCGCAAGCTGGAACGTGGAGCCGATCACATGAAGCGGCGGCATAAAATCCGGCTCACGCCCGGAAAAATAGATTGTTAGCCAGCGTTTCACATCTTCAAAAACAGGCAGATTTCTTTCCTCATGCTCCGGGTCAAGGCGGTTGGCATAATACTTTTCACCGTCAAACCAAAGCCCGGTCAATCCTACCCGGTCTGCCGCAAGGAGAATCCCCCCAACTGGTGATTCATAATGACTGGTATATTGCATTTTATCTCCCTCCTTATAGATTAAAAAACTGGTTAGAATCCGCAGGGGCCTCTTCCCTCATGTTCATTGTATAGCAACGCAAAGGTGTAACAACTGTGATTTTATATTCAGAAAAATCACATTCTCTGCCTTTCTGCTGGCACATACGGTGTTTTTCCATATTGCGCCATTTCATAACGCTTTCTTCGTCTTTCCACTCGGATTTACTAAGCAGCTTCCCTTTTGTGGAAAGGCTCTCAAAGCGTTCCGAAGCAATAAAACCGTCTGCCTTTGCCAACTCTTCTTTCAAGGACGCAGCCATTTTCAGATAATCGTCCGCTTTGCCCTCTTTGATAGTTACCTCAAACAATACAATTACATTTGCCATTTTCTTTTACCTCCGTGTTTTCATACATATTTTGCAAGGGCGATACCCACCCTGTATTGCTTCTTCCAGCGTGTCAAATAAAACAGTGTTTTTCTCTAATGGCAGCTTTGCCGGACAGCCCGGATTGCATACGATTTTGGTGGTCTTTACACCATAATAGAACTTGCCATTATAAGATTTATCCCTGTTTTGAATCGCTTTCAGTTTTTCTTGTCTTTCCATGCTTCCCTCCCTTTTTTCTTGGGGCATAGTCTTTCATTTCCGGGATAGCCCCGCCCGCAACAGCCCAAAAATATAAACTGGCGGTGCTGCAATAAGGACTAAAGCGGCGGCGGTACTTCTCAAACAGCTTTCGGTCAATCTTTCTGTGATGGTAAACCATGCGAAGCCCCCGCTGTATCGCTAAATCGTCAAAACTGAAAATGTCGGGGCGCCTAAGACAAAACAGCAAAATCATTTCCGCAGTCCATACGCCAATTCCTTTTAAGTCCGTCAATTCCTTTATCGCTTCTATATCTGGCTTTTGTTCAATAGACTGTAAATCGAATATGCCGCTATGCACTTTTGCCGCAAAATCAGAGATATATTCAGCTTTGCGAAAAGTCATTCCAAAAGATTGCAGCTTGGAAATCCCGGCTTCCAAAATATTCTCTGCTGTGACTTCCCCGAAATCATCTTTCATTCGTTGCCATATGGCAGCCTGTGCTTTAGTAGAAATTTGCTGTCCGATAATATGGTGGATAACAGACGAAAATAAATCCGTATCAACTTCACGTTTGATGTACCCGATTTTGTCTATAACCTCACTTAAAACCCGGTCTTTCCGTTTCAGATAACCTATTTCACCATCACCATATGTAAAATACAAAACCCTCACCTCCCTCCGCTTGACATTTCCCGTTTTGGTAATTATAATTTTATCACGAAAAAAGGCGGAATAATATCAATAAATCACGGAGTAGTATTAACATATCTCCAAAAGGACGGCGTAAAATGGAAAGCAAAAAAGAGAAATATATCAATTCGGTCAACCTAAACATAGACACGGATTTTCCGTATCTTGTTCTTGATGTTATCAACGACAAGAGTTATCCCAGAAATCCCGGCTTTCAAGTCATGCATTGGCATGAGGATTTGCAGTTTATTTATGTATTAAGCGGAGCGATTGAAGTGAAAACGCTTGATAATTCTTTTCCGATAGCAGCCGGGGAAGGTGTATTCATCAACAAAAATGTAGTGCATTTCGTAAAGCGTGCTGGCGAATGTCATTACAATAGTTTTATCTTTCCGGCTCATTTCCTCGAATTTTCTTTTGACAGTCCTGCAAAAGTGTTTGTTGACAGTGTTACGGAAACAGAACAGTTTCAAGTTTTTCCGTTTACAAACCGTACCGATTGGGGAGAAAAAGCATTATCCATATTACAGCAATTATCTGAACTGGAAAAAAACAAGACTGAATTTTATATTTATGATGTCCTAGTTCTTCTTGTATCGCTTTGGCTTGCCATACGAAAAAATATCACTTTGCCGCCAGAGCAACAGGAAAACATTATGAATATCCGTATGCAGAAATTTCTTCGGTACATTGAACAGCATTACCCGGAAGATTTGGCTTTAGAAGATTTAGCTGCAAGCGCAAATGTAAGCAAAACGGAATGTTTAAGGTGTTTTAAGGTGAGTTTGCAGACAACGCCGTATAAATATCTTATCGAATACCGTTTGTCAAAAGCCGCATTGCTTCTGAAAAAGACAGATGAACCGATAGGAAATATTGTAAGCAGCATTGGGTTTCATCAACTAAGCCATTTCGGAAAATGTTTCAAGGAAAAAACGGGCTATTCTCCCAGAGAATACAGAAACATTGAAAAAGGCGTTTAATCTTTGTCATGTCTTTGTTGATATGAGGAGGATTCCATGTCATCTGTTGCTCAACAGATTATTGATATGGGTATCTTGACAAAAAAGAGTTATGATGACTGCCAGCATATCGCTGCCGCAGTCATAT
>CAJUDM010000005.1 GCA_910584915.1 uncultured Lachnospiraceae bacterium | reverse complement strand
AAAAATCCACCCACGAAAGGAGTTGAAGCCCATGAAAAGATACAACACGCCCCACCGCCGCCGGGTAATCAAGACACGCTTGACCGAGGAAGAATACGCTGAGTTTTCCGAGCGTGTCATCCTCTGCAAAATGAGCCAAGCCGAGTTTATCCGGCAAGCCCTCATTAAGTCGAGCATACGCCCGGTTATCACCGTTTCCCCAGACCATGAACAAGGAGGAACGATTTTATGTGTGATTACGATAACGCTATTTTCCGGCTTGCCACAGAAGCAGAGCCGGAGGACTACACGGGCGAGGAGGGCTTTTGTATTGCGGGAGCTGCCGCCAGCCCAAAGAGGCCTACTTCCCGGAGGACAAGACGCTTTTCGGACGTGGCCGACACTCCAAAGAATGTGACTGCCAACAGAAATGCCGGGAAACGCTGGAGGCTGCCGACCGGGAGCAGAAGCACCGGGAAGAAGTGGAACGGCTGAAAAGAACAGGCTTCACAGACCCGGCTATGCGGGAATGGACGTTTGAGAACGACAACGGGAAATGCCCGCAAATGGACTATGCCCGTGAATATGTGGAGTGCTGGGAGCTGGTGAAAGCGGAGAACCACGGGCTGATTTTGTGGGGAAGTGTCGGCACAGGGAAAAGCTATTTTGCCGGGTGTATCGCTAACGCCCTCATGGAGAAAGAGGTTTCCGTGTGCATGACGAACTTTGCCCTTATCCTCAATGACCTTGCCGCCAGCTATAAGGACAGGAACGAGTACATAGCCCGCCTTTGCAGCTTCCCTCTGCTTATCCTTGACGATTTCGGCATGGAGCGTGGCACGGAATACGGCTTAGAGCAAGTCTATAACGTGATTGACAGCCGATACCGCAGCGGCAAGCCGTTAATCGTGACAACGAACCTCACGCTGGAAGAATTGCAGAACCCGGAGGACACCGCCCACGCCCGCATTTATGACCGCCTAACAGAAATGTGCTGCCCCGTCTGCATTACCGGGGAGAATTTCAGAAAAGCCAAAGCACAAGCGAAAATGGAACGCCTTAAAACGCTGCTGAACAGAAAAGAGAGCCTATGAAAGAAATCCCCATTTGGGAAAAAAGTAATTTAAGTTTAGAAGAAGCCGATGCCTATTCTGGAATTGGTATCAACAAGCTGCGTGACCTTACCAGTGACAGAAATTGCCGGTTTGTTTTGTGGGTAGGAAATAAACGGTTAATCAAACGCCGATTGTTCGACCAGTTTATTGAGCAAGAGTATTCGATTTGAAATTTTGTGATGTAAAAATCAGTCTTGATATGATACAATGGACGTGTCATATCAAGGCTCTTTCCATCGCGGAAAGGAGAATGACAATGTCCGAGAAGTGAAAAGACAATAAAGGAAGAATCCTGCGGACAGGAGAGAGCCAAAGAAAAGAGTTGATTTATCAATATCGGTATACGGATATCCGAGGAAAACGACAGACTATTTATTCCTCTGATTTAAAGGAACTGCGGGAAAAAGAAAAAACAATCCAGAAACAGCTTGATGAAGGGATTGACTATGCCGCCGGAAAGATTACCGTGATTGCCCTGTTAGAGCGATATATCAGTTTGAAACAGGGTGTGCGCTATAACACAAAGGTAGGCTGTAATTTTGTGCTGAATTTAGTCAAGAAAGAAGATTTTGGTTATCGCCAGATAAGGGATATCAAAGTATCAGACGCACAGCAATGGATTATGAAGCTGCATAATGACGGCAAAGGTTACAGTACGATCACAAGCGTCCGAGGCGTTGTCAAGCCAGCCTTTCAAATGGCATACAACGAGGAAAACACATTGCTTGCAGATGTGTTTGACGAGTGCCGGATAACGCAGGAGCATCCTGCGTGTAAAGATACCGATATACAGGGAAACCAAAGAAAATCAAGTTGAAAATACACCCATTTACTACACCACTTACTACACCATTTGCTCATGAATTTGCGTAGATTTATATAGATTTGCGTGAGGTAAGGGCAAAATACAAAATTGAAGAAAAGTGCCAAGAAGCCCGATATATCAAGGTTTAAAGGCTTATGAAAGGATATATTCAAGATGATAAAAATACTCTTTATCTGCCACGGCAATATCTGCCGCAGCCCAATGGCTGAGTACATCTGCAAAAAAATGGCAGCAGAGCGGGGACTTTCCGCGGAACTGGAGATCTCTTCCGCCGCCACCAGCAGGGAGGAGATCGGAAACGGCGTCTATCCGCCGGCGAAAAGAAAATTAAAGAGCATGGGGATTTCCTGCGACGGGCACTGTGCGAGGCAGGTCACAAAAGCGGACTATGACTATTATGATTACCTGATCGTGATGGAACAGTATAATATCCGTAATCTGATGCGCATTATCGGAAGCGATCCGGAAAAGAAAGTCTATAAGCTTCTGGATTTTGCGGGGAGCGGAGGAGATATTGACGATCCCTGGTATACAGGGGATTTCGATACCGCGTACCGGGAGATCGTGGAAGGGCTGGAAGGCTTTTTCGAGGAAGTGGTGCAATAAGGCTGTGCCGGTATCGGGGTAAAATGAGCATATAAAGCACTGCGTTTCAAACAGTGAGCAGAGGAAGTTTTATGGTGACGATAAATCCGTCTTTGTTTTCAGCATGAAAAGTCCCGCCGTGGGCGCGGATGATCTTACATGCCATGGGCAGTCCGAAGCCGTGGGCGGTGTTTGGCAGTGTATCCAGATTCTCCAGCACTTTTTCCGGTACACCCTGCCCGTTGTCCGCGATTATGATGAGAACATATTCAGCCTGCGTGGATGCGGTGACGGTGATGTGGCAGGCGCTTTCATTGTGGGTGATGCTGTTTTGCAGCAGATTGTAGAAAGCCCTTATAAGGAGCGATTCATCTCCGAGGACCATCGCCTGGCCACAGGTCAGGGAGAGGGAAATCTCCGGTGAGGATTGTGGATTTTGGGATGGTGATACGGGCACAGAACAGGTGTGTGTGCTGTCTGTTGATCCGCTGTCGGCTTTTGGCTCTTCCAAAGGAGAGGCGGAAAGTATCTGTACATTCTGCTCGCCGGGGATGTGGGCGTTCAGTATCTCAGTGACCACACTGCGCAGCAGAACGGCGATCTGCAGCGCTTGTTTGTTGACGGGCTGCATCTCATATTCGAGAGAGGAGATCAGATTCAGATCTTCGATCAGTTTTTTGATCCGGAGTCCCTGGGCGGTGATAATGGAAGCGCAGTTTCTGTTTTCTTCGGAAAGCGCCGGATTTTCGGCGAGCTGTCCGCCGTAGCCGACCACCATGGAGAGCGGGGTGCGGATGTCATGGGAGATGCCGGATATCCAGTTTGAGCGCGCTCTGTCACGGCTGGCAAGCAGGGCATTTTTCCTCGCGAGAGCCTGGGATGTCCTGTTGATATTGGAGAAGGGCTCTTTGAAGATGCCTCTGGCTGGCAGGGAAACCGCTTCTTCCCGGCGCAGCATCACAAGCCCTTCGGTCAGAAGCCGTATCTTTTTATATAAAAAAGAGCCAAAGATAGAACAGAGCAGTATGGATATGGTAAAGGTCATGATAAACACATACAAAATGCGCAGAGGAAGGGTGTCGAACCATTCCATAGTGTATTCTATGGAATACTTTCCCACAGTATTTTTGGGGATGCCGAGAACAAAAAGCCCGTAATCTTCTGTTCTGACATATACGGGATAGTCGTTCAGAAACCATCTTGTGAGTTGGGCGATATCATTTAAGGAGTAATGATCGGGGATATCAGCAGGTTTGTGCAGAGACCAGATGATATCACCGTTTTCATTTATAAGGATACACCAGTAGTCATCCGGGAGGAGAGTTTCGTCTGTGAGGACACAGGACACCTGAATTCCGGTATCATTGTCATCGGCGGCATAAGATATCTGAGCCCCAGAATAACCGTCATTAATAGCATTATCAGGAATTGTGGCACTGGTATCATCACTATCGCCGGCATAGGATACCGGAACATTGGCATTACTGGTGACAATAAAATGTTCACTGATCCTCTCCAGAATCCCCTTGGGATTATTCGGGAAAATGTCGCCGTCATTGCTCATGATAGTTGCCGTGCCAAGAAAAATGATCAGAAAGAGCAGCATGGATACCACGGTGGAGATCAGGACGATGGATATAAATATTTTAAAAATCGTTAAGTCAGGGTGGAGAGAGGAGAGTTTCTTTTTCATGCTTATCTATTCCGTTTCTTTATTTTTGCGGGCAACGAAGCGAAGCCATGCTTGCATGAGCCTGGCGATTGCCGTGAGGGTGAAATACCCGGTAGCCTGTTGCGTGAGAGTTCACTTCCGCGGGCAAAATGTCAGGCTTGTCCGACATTAGCCAGGTGGTCATGATCCAAGTCTGGCAATACAAAAAATAACATATGATATCAATCTTTCACAACCAGCTTATATCCCAGCCCCTTCACAGTCAGCAGATGCCTCGGGGAGGAGGGGTTCTCTTCAATTTTCTGGCGGAGCCGTCTGATATGCACCATCAATGTATTTTCATAGCCGTAGCTGGTATCGCCCCATGCCGCCATAGTAAGGGCATCGCTTGTCACAATGCGGTTTTTCTGCCCGTAGAGCACTTTTAACAGGATCAGTTCCTTCGGCGTCAGCGGAATTTCATCTTCGCCGCACTGTACAGTGGCGGTATCAAAGCGGATTTCCCGCTGGCCGCAGACTGAATCCGGGAGAGAGAAGCCGTTTTCGGGGAGGATATTGCCGTAGGTGCGCTGAAGCAGGGCGGTGACCCGCAGCAGAAATTCCTTCGGCAGAAAGGGTTTTACAATGTAGTCGTCCGCCCCCAGGGTAAGCCCCCGGATCTTATCCTCGGCCTCTCCTCTGGCGGTCAGAAAAATGACCGGCACCTGGGAGAATTTCCTGATTTCCCGAAACAGATAGAAGCCGTCGCCGTCCGGCAGATTTACATCTAAAATGCACAGGGAAATTGACTGTTTTTCCATCAAATCCAGCGCCCCTCTGCAGGTTTTTGCGGTGTAGAGCTGGAAGAAGCCGCTGGAGTATAGAATCTGTTCCAGCATGGACAAAAGCTGGGGTTCGTCATCCACCAGCAGTATTTTCTTGTTTTTCAGTTCAGGGATGTCTGTGGTTTTTTCTGTCATAAATACAGTCTCTCTTTCATGCCTTGTCGGTGCACCGTAAAGTGCATGCGGATTTAGCCAAGCATGCAACCTGGCTGTGAGGAACAAAAATGCTCAGTGAGCCCGTCAAAAGCGCGGCAGCGGGGCATTTTGTTTCTCACGGCGTCCGTTACCGTTAATTAAATGGCATTGTTTCATCAAGTATAACACAATAAAACAGCATATTTAAGCCTTTTTGGCGGAGTGTGCCAAAGTTAAGGTTCCCGTAAGGAGCAGTTAAGTTTCAGGTAAGGGCGATGTGATATTGTGGGATCGTAGAGGATACCGTTTGGGGTTTGAGCATTGGCGGTGAAAAGACGATCCGGGGGTTCTATACCGGCAGCAGAGTACGGAAGAGTTCCGGAATACAGAAAGGATGCTGAGGTATGGAAAGAACACCGGAGTACAGAGAGGATACTAAGGCACAGAAAAACGCCGGGAAAAGAAAAGACTCAGACGGTGCGTAACAGTGATATGCGGAGGTAAATGAAAAATGAAGGAAATCATAAGAACAGAAAATCTCTCCAAGCGGTACGGGGATGTGCTGACTGTGAAGAGCATTAATTTGTCGGTGATGGAAGGCACTATTTACGGGTTCTGCGGACCTAACGGCGCGGGAAAGTCCACGACGCTGAAGATGCTTCTGGGGCTGGTCAGAGCGACGGAGGGAGAGATCAGCCTGTTCGGGAGAAAGATGACGGCGAAAAACAGGATAGAGATTTTGCGGCAGACCGGTTCTCTGATTGAAAGCCCATCCTACTACGGGCATCTGACAGGCAGAGAGAATCTGGAGATATTGCGGGGACTTTTGAAAGTGCCGAAGGAAAATGTGGATGAGGTGCTGAAAATCGTGCGGTTTGACAATCAGGGAAAGAAAAAAGTGTCAGCCTACTCTCTGGGCATGAAACAGAGGCTGGGGCTGGCGGCGGCGCTCTTAAATTTTCCGAAGCTCCTGATCCTGGATGAACCCACCAACGGGCTCGATCCGGCGGGCATTCAGGAGATGAGGGAGTTGATCCGCTCTCTGCCGGAAAAGTATGGGATGACCGTGATCATATCCAGCCATCTGTTGTCGGAGATCGATCAGATCGTGGATGATATCGGCATTATCGCGAACGGCAGATTGAAATATCAGGGCTCTTTGAACAGGCTCCACGAACAGGATGAGACGAAAACGCTGGAAGAGATTTTTCTCGCGATGACAATGGAAGAGGTGAGCTTATGATCGCACTGTGGAAAGCGGAATATCAGAAGACAAGGAGGCGTTATCTTCTGTTGTTTGTGCTCGGCATGTCGGCGGCAGCACTGGTGTGGGCGCTCAGCGGGAAGATCAGCGAGGACGCCATAGCGAAAGGGTGGTACATGCTGTTATATCAGATGCCCCTGATCAATGTGCTGATGCTGCCGATCATGGCGATGCTGCTCTCATCCCGGTTGGGGGATTTAGAGCATAAAAACGGAATGTTGAAACAGCTCTGCTGTATGGCAGAGAGAGGAAAACTGTATGATGCGAAACTGCTCTACGGATTCGGGCTGATGCTTGTCGGCATTCTGATTCAGTGGCTGGGAATCATTGCCGACGGGCTTTTCAGGCATCATTTCGGCGGCGGGTTTCTCCTGAAAGAATATTTACTGCTCCTGTTGTTTACAATAGCGCCGACTTTTGCGATATATGTGCTGCAGCATTCGGTGGCAATGTGCTGTGTCAAGCCGGCGGTGCCGTATATTGTGGGAATCATCGGAGAATTTCTGGGCGTACTGTCGATGTTTCTGCCCTATACTGTGCTGATAAAGGGGACGCCCTGGGGGTATTACGGGGTTCTGATGATGATCCGGTCTGAGTATGACCGGGAGACCAGGATATCCACCTATTTTTACAGGGAGATCGATTGGGCTGGATTTGCGGAGATTATTATAATAGCGGTTGTTATTTATATTGTTGGCAAGATTTGCTTTTGCAGGAAGGAAATGTAGAGCAGGGAAGCCTGTAGAAGCAGAAAGAAAAATATGGTTACTCCGGAACATGACAGAAAATTTCAAAGATGCTTTGTGGTTCCGGGAATGACAGACTAATATTAAAAGTTAAAAGAAGATTATACAATTATTACTATTGAGATAATGAATTGAAAAAATGGTGTAAGAACAACGTAAAAATAACTATTGTTACTTAATAAACAGAAGGAAAGAAAAACAAAAAGGAGTGTGTGTAAAATGCTATTGCGATTATATAGAGCAGAGAAAATAAAGCTAAGGCGTTCCCCGGTATGGCTGGTTTTTATCGTGGTGCCGGCGGTGCCTGCGTTTCTGGGAACGATGAATTATTTAAATAATATGGAGATATTGACATCTGAATGGTACAGTCTGTGGACACAGCACACGCTGTTCACCAGTTATTTTTTCCTGCCGATCCTGCTGGGATTCTATTGCAGTTACCTGATGCGGCTTGAAAAAAATAATCACAATCTGACAAAGCTGCTGACACTGCCGATATCCAGGAAGGAACTGTTTCTGGTAAAGCTGTTATCGGCGGGGAAGATCATCTTTTTGACGGAACTGTGGATAGGAGTGTTATTTCTGATCTCGGGGAAGTTTGTCGGTATGGAGGCGGAGCCGCCCGTGGGGGAATTAGTGATCTGGTGCATTTTCGGCGCGCTCGGCGGACTGGTCATGGCGGCGATACAGTTGATCGTCTCGCTGTTTTGCGACAGCTTTGCCCTTCCCGTCGGCATATCTTTCGTGGGCGGGCTTGCCGGGCTTGTGGCGATGGCAAAGGGCGGATATGGACATATTTTCCCCTACTCTCTGATGGCTTACGGCATGGTCGCCAACAATAGCAGGCAGCAGCTAACGGCGGAGGGATATCCGCAGTTTGTGCTTGTCTGCGTCTGGTATGTGGTAATCTTTACGGCGATCGGGGCGATGATCATGGAGAGGAAGGAGGTGTGATGGAAAAATACCGCTTTGCGGATCATCAAGTTAAATTTTTATACGCCGTAGACAGCATCAACTTGATCCTGTTCAACTGATTCACCTCGCTCGCTCCCGGATCGTAGTCGATCGCTACGATATTGGAGAGCGGGTATCGTTTCCGGATCTCCTTGATCACGCCCTTTCCGACCACATGGTTCGGCAGGCAGCCGAAGGGCTGACAGCAGACGATATTGTTCACGCCGCTCTCAATCAGTTCGATCATCTCTCCGGTCAGGAACCATCCCTCCCCGGTCTGGTTGCCGATGCTGACGATGGGCTCCGCGTATTCCACCAGCTTGTAGATACTCACAGGGGGGTGGAAATGGGCGCTCTTTTCGAGCGCTTTTGCGGCGCCTCCCCGCAAAAATTCCAGCGCGCGGATACCCAGCCGGCAGAGGCGGGCAGCTTTTTTGCTGGTGCCCAGATGATCCGCCTTGTAAATCTGATTATAGAAGCAGTAGAGCATAAAGTCGAGCAGGTCGGGGCAGACAGCCTCGGCGCCCTCCGACTCCAGCAGTTCTACCAGATGGTTGTTTGCCACCGGTGCAAATTTTACCAGGATTTCTCCCACGATGCCGACTTTAGGCTTTTTTACATCCAGCAGGGGCAGGGCGTCAAATTCTTCCACGATCTGACGGCACATTCTGCGGAATTTGAAAAAGTTCAGATGTTTTCCGGTCAAAAAGCGGATACATTTCTGTTTCCACTTTTCGTGCAGGGCGTCGGCGGCGCCGGGCTCTTTCTCGTAAGGCCTTGTGGCGTAGAGGCAGCGCATAAAGATATCGCCGAAGGTGACGCCGAAGGCGGCGTGGATCAGAAGGTCCGCGTTGATGTGGAAGCCCGGGTTGGTCTCGATGCCGCCCAGATTCAGGGAGATGACCGGGATCTGCGCCATTCCCGCCTTTTCCAGCGCCCGTCTGATAAAGCCGATGTAGTTTGTGGCACGGCAGCCGCCGCCGGTCTGCGACATGATCACGGCGGTGCGGTTTAAGTCATATTTGCCAGAGTGCAGGGCATCCATGATCTGTCCGACCACGATCAGGGAAGGATAACAGGCGTCATTATTCACATATTTGAGTCCCATATCCACTGCATGTTTATTGTCGTTTCCGAGTATTTCAAAATTGTAGCCGCAGGCGTTGAAGGCGGGCTGCAGCAGATCAAAATGGATCGGCGACATCTGCGGACAGAGGATCGTGTAATGCTTTCTCATCTCCTCTGTAAAGGAAACCTTTTGGATGGAGGAGGGGCGGATGGTCCGCTTCATATTCCGCATCTCTCTGACTCTGAGGGCGGAGAGAAGGGACCGGACACGGATTCTCGCGGCGCCCAGATTGCTCACCTCATCGATCTTCAAACAGGTATAGATCTTGTCGGAGCCGGAGAGGATATCGTTCACCTGGTCGGTCGTCACGGCATCCAGCCCGCAGCCGAAGGAGTTTAGCTGGATCAGGTCCAGGTCATCCCTTGTCTTGACAAAACTTGCCGCCGCGTACAGCCTGGAATGGTACATCCACTGGTCGGAGACGATCAGGGGGCGCTCCGGCTTTGCCAGATGGCAGACGGAGTCCTCGGTGAGCACGGCGATATTGTAGCTGGTGATCAGCTCGGGAATCCCGTGGTTGATCTCGGGATCGATATGATAGGGGCGCCCTGCCAGCACGATCCCCCTCGCTTTATGTTCTTCCATCCAGCGGAGCACTTCCTCGCCCTTTTGCCGGATATCTTCTCTCGCGGCGTCAAGTTCCGCCCACGCCGCATCGACGGCGTCGCAGACCTCTTCCCCGGGCAGTTCGGCAAACTCCTGCACCAGAGCCTGTTTCACCGTCTCGGGGGATGCAAAACTCATGAACGGATTGCGGAACGTGATCTGTTCCCCGGCTATCTCATCCACATTGTTTTTGATGTTCTCGGAGTAGGAGGTGACGATGGGGCAGTTGTAGTGGTTGTTTGCCTCATCAAACTCCTTCCGCTCGTAGAACAGGGCGGGGTAGAAGATAAAACGGACGCTCTGCCTGATCAGCCAGGAGACATGCCCGTGGGCGAGTTTTGCCGGATAACACTCCGATTCGCTGGGGATGGATTCAATGCCCAGCTCATAGATCTTGTGGGTGGAACTGGGGGAGAGCACCACCGAGTAGCCCAGCTTCGTAAAGAAGGTGAACCAGAAGGGGTAGTTCTCATACATATTGAGGACGCGGGGGATGCCCACCTTTCCTCTTGTCGCCTCATCCGCCGGCAGCGGCTCGTAGTGGTGGAAGAGCCGCTCCAGTTTATATTCATAGAGATTCGGAATATTGTTTTCGTTTTTCTGTTTTCCGAGCCCCCGCTCACAGCGGTTGCCGGAGATATACTGTCTGCCGCCGGAGAACCGGTTGATGGTCAGGCGGCAGTTGTTGGTACAGCCTTTGCACTTTGCCATGCTGGTCGTGAACTGCAGTTCGTTGATCTCTTCGATGCTGAGCATGGTAGTCTCATAGGAGTCCTCCATGTTGTAGCGCTCCCTGGCGATCAGGGCGCAGCCGAAAGCCCCCATGATACCGGCGATATCCGGTCGGGTGGCTTCACATTCCGCGATCTTTTCAAAACTCCGGAGGACGGCGTCGTTGTAGAAGGTGCCCCCCTGGACCACGATATTTTTGCCGAGTTCCTCCGCGGAGGAGACTTTGATCACCTTGAACAGGGCGTTTTTGATCACGGAGTAGGCGAGCCCCGCGGAGATATCGTTGACCGAGGCGCCCTCTTTCTGCGCCTGTTTTACCTTGGAGTTCATAAATACGGTACAGCGGGTGCCAAGGTCTATCGGGTGCTCGGCGAACAGCGCCGCCTGCGCGAAGTCCTCCACGCTGTAGTTTAAGGATTTGGCAAAAGTCTCGATAAAGGAGCCGCAGCCCGAGGAACAAGCCTCGTTTAACTGGACGGAATCCACGGTCTGGTTTTTGATCTTGATACATTTCATGTCCTGGCCGCCGATATCTAAAATACAGTCCACGGAAGGGTCGAAAAAGGCAGCGGCGTAGTAGTGCGCCACCGTCTCCACCTCGCCGTCATCCAGCAGAAACGCCGCCTTCATCAGTGCTTCCCCGTAGCCGGTGGAGCAGGAGCGGACGATCCTTGCGCCCTCCGGGAGGAGGCTGTAGATTTCCTGGATGGAACGGATCGCGGTCTTTAAGGGACTGCCGTTATTGTTGCTGTAAAAAGAGTAGAGGAGCTGTCCGTCCTCCCCCACAAGCGCCGTCTTGGTGGTGGTGGAGCCGGCATCGATGCCGAGAAAGCACCTGCCCTGGTAGGTGGAGAGGTCTCCCTTTTTCACGGTGGTGTTTTCGTGCCGCGCGCGGAAGCTGTCATACTCATCGGTGGATGCAAAGAGGGGCTCCATGCGCGCCACCTCAAACTCCATCTTGATCCCGGAGGATAGTTTCTTTATCATATCCGAGAGCATGACGGAAGTCTCCTCTTTGGCGTTTAAGGCGGAGCCCATCGCCGCGAAGAGGTGGGAGTGTTCCAGCGTGATCGTGTGTTCCTCATCCAGCTTCAGGGTGCGGATAAAAGCCGCCTTCAATTCCGAGAGAAAATGGAGCGGGCCGCCGAGGAATGCCACATGTCCCCTGATCGGCTTGCCGCAGGCGAGCCCGGAGATGGTCTGGTTTACCACCGCCTGAAAGATGGAGGCGGAGAGGTCCTCTCTCGTAGCGCCCTCATTGATCAGGGGCTGGATATCGGATTTGGCAAACACGCCGCAGCGCGCCGCTATCGTGTAGAGGGACTGGTAGTGTTTGGCATACTCGTTTAAGCCGGAGGCGTCGGTCTGCAAAAGGGACGCCATCTGGTCGATAAAAGAGCCGGTGCCGCCGGCGCAGATACCGTTCATTCTCTGCTCCACGTTGCCGCCCTCAAAATAGATGATCTTCGCATCCTCCCCGCCGAGCTCGATCGCCACATCGGTTTTCGGCGCGTAAGCCTTTAGGGAGGTGGATACGGCGATCACTTCCTGCACGAAGGGAATCCCCAGATGGTTTGCCAGCGTGAGCCCGCCGGAGCCGGTGATCATCGGATAGACGCTCAGCTCGCCGAGGGCGCTCTTTGCCCGCTCGAGGAGCAGGGCGAGAGTCTCCTGGATGTTGGCAAAGTGGCGCTCATAATCGGAGAACAGCAGCCTGGGGGAAGGCGCCGGTTCAGAGAGGATCTGCGCCCCTGCGCCTGTTTCGTCCTGTTTTGCCGATAAAGTTTTTTGCTCCTGTTCCAGCACAGCGATCTTCACCGTGGTGGAACCGATATCGATACCTAAGGTATATGTAAAATTTTTCATATATTTCCTCGCTTCTTCACATGCTGTCATGAACACGATGATCCCACGCCGTGGGCGGCAGCTGAAGAGGGAAAAACACTCAGCACACGCCGCTGTGCGTGTCAAGGAATTGTGTCGGCTTACAGCGGACATAACTCCAGCCTGTGAAAAATTTAAATCTTTTTAGTTGGCTCTCCTGACATTCGATGACATTATACGACATTCTTTCCAACATTTCAACGTACTAAAATTTAGAAAAAAATGAACAATTTCAAATCTTTTTCTTAAAAAAAGAATAATTGTTATGCAAATTATATTAAATTGAGGCGGAGGCGATGCTTCAAGGTTTACAATTTTTCCGCAAAATGGTATCATAGGCAGAAATGAGGTTTTATGTATCATAAACAATGAATAGTGCAGTGCGCTCCGCGGACTGTTCTTATGTTCAACTGCGGGCAGTGTTTCGTGAACTGTCCTTATGTTCAGCGTCATCCGTAAGTCAAAAACCCGGCAGCAGGGCGATGAGGCATCAAACTTGCAGTGTGGCAGAACTGGGAGGCATACGATCTTCGCAGCATTTGTCAAATGGATGCTGCGCATCCGCCTGACTCATTGCCCGCGGGAATAAAAAATGAGGAGAAGATATGCAGAAATTTATCAAAAACCTGGAAAAGAAGTTCGGCAGGTATGCGATACCGGATCTCATCAACTACTTTGTCATATTTTATGTGGCTTCCACGATCATCAGCCTTTTTATGCCGTGGCTGTACTATCGTTTTCTGGCGTTAGATTTTGAGAAGATCCTGCACGGGCAGGTCTGGCGGCTTTTCACGTTTATCCTGGCGCCGGAGTCACTGTGGTCCAGGGGGGACTCCTTCGGGACAGGTATGAATATATTCTTTTTTGTGATCATGGTACATCTGTACTATCTGTTCGGGCGTTCGCTGGAGAATGTCTGGGGTTCCTTCCGTTTTAATCTGTATTTTATCGGCGGGATCATCCTGACGGTCGTGGCGGAGTTTATCCTGTTCATCGCGACGGGGCAGAGCGTTTATTACGGCGGTATGAATTATATATATCAGTCCATGTTTTTTGCGTACTGCGTGCTGTTCCCGGAGGAACAGTTCCTGATCTGGTTTGTATTTCCGGTGAAGGCGAAGGTGCTGGCGGTGGTCGACGGCGGGCTGATGGTGATCATGCTGCTGCAATATCTGCTGTACGGCGATTTTGCCCGCGCGCTTGCACTTGTCGTGGCGATGCTCAATTTCCTGATATTCTTCTATGCCTACAAGGGGCTCGACCGGTTCAGCCCGAGGCAGGTGAAGCGGCGCAAGGAATTTAAGCGGCAGACTATGCGCCCTCAGGGAGTGACAAAGCATCAGTGCGCGATCTGCGGCAGGAATGAGGTGACAAATCCCGAGTTGTCTTTCCGGTTCTGTTCCAAATGCAACGGGAATTATGAGTACTGTGAAGAGCATCTGTTTACTCATCAGCATGTGAAGTAGGCAGGGGAGTCGAGGAGCGGCGATAGAATGGAGAGAGAGATCTTATTTGCAAAGACGCTGGAACAGGTGAAAAAACAGGGGCGCACCCAGGGAAACCGGATCAGTAAAGAACAGGTGCGGGAAGCTTTTGCACCCCTTGCCCTGGATGAGGGGCAGCTGTCGCTGGTGTATGATTATCTGGAGAAGCATCAGATCGGTGTGGATAAAGAGGCGTCCGTGGAAACGGAACTGACGGCGGAAGAGACGGATTATCTGCAGGAGTATCTGGCTTCTCTGAAGGAGTTGACGGAGATCACAGGCGGAGAGCGGGAGGCGGTATTTTTGTCTTCCATGGCGGGTGATCTTTCCGCCCAGAAGCGTCTGATGGAGGTGTTTTTACCGAAGGTGCCGGAGATGGCGAGAATCTATGCCGGACAGGGCGTTTATCTGGAGGATCTGATCGGTCAGGGCAATATGGCGCTGAGCGAGGGGGTCTCGATGCTGGGGGCGGCGGAGAGTGTGCAGGATGCGGAAGGGATGCTGGCGTGGATTATCATGGATTCCATGGAGAAGCTGATCGCCGAGGGCGTTACGAACCGCAGTGCGGACAGAAAGCTGGAGGACAGAGTAAATCATATCGCGGATAAGGCGAGGGAACTGGCGGAGGATCTGCGGCGTAAGGTGACGGTGAAGGAACTGGCGGAGGAGACCGGAATTCCGGAGGAAGAAATCAGGGATGTGTACCGTATCAGCGGATATGTGATAGAGGATTTGGAGGATTGATTCCCGCGAGCAACGAGCCAAGTGAACATGGCCGCATGCACATTTGGCGACTGCCGTGAGGGTCACATACCCCGTAGCTCTGCAGCGTTGCAAGCTTGATGCCCGTTGCTTGCAGCGGGGTTGTTGATTTTGTTTTGCCTGTCTGTCAGGATGTTAACTAAATGATATTGTAGAGGATGGCAATGGATAAATGATTGCTGTCTATTTTAGTAAAGGATAAAATATGCCATTTAAATTGTTGAGAGATACTTGGAAGAGTGTGCGGGAGAAAAGCGAGGGCGGAAAAAGTCCTGCGGCGGTCTATGAGGATTTTAAATATATGCTGCAGGATGTGAGCCGCATTTATATTGGCGCGAGATACACCTACAGGGAGCTGATGCAGAACCCGGAGACGGCATTTAAGTTTAAATCGGTGATAGAACATTATCTGCTGAAGGAAGCGGATCCGGACACATCCCTTGAGAGCGATTTTTATTATATGAAGCCGGAGAGTTTTTCCTGCAGGACTTATGAGCAGCTGAAGGTGAAGCTTAAGATCAGCATTCTGACTGACAGGCAGGGGAGAGGCGGAAAAACGGAGCGGGTTTACCGTGAGAGGACCGTGCCGCTTGCGGAGTTCGCGGCGATTCCGCTCGCGGAGAAAAAAAGGGACGGAATTGTCGTGCAAGAGTTGATTTTGTCGAAACTTGCGCTCGTTTCTTTTGTGGTTTAGGAGAAAAAGACTTGAAAAATGTCGAGAAATCTGGTATTGTATGGATAGCGGGAGGATAAAGTCACTTTTGAAAGATTCCCGCGATAAATTTGGTAAAATTCCCCTTTTACACTGAACAGGTTAGAGGTTATCTCTGCCTGTTCTTTTATTTCCGTGGATAACGGGTCAGGTGGCCATATTTATACCAACCGGAGTTGGCTCGGGTATTTGACGGTTTCTGCCGGGGTGTTGACTTTTGTTATCCTATTTTCAGCATTTGGGAAATCGCCTGAATTTATATTTTTAAAATGAGGGAAATTGTGGTAAGATAATAAAGATGAATTTTATTGAGAGGTTTGAAGAAACCGAAAATATGCATATTTTGAAGAGCGTGGAGGATTTTGATGGGAAGATTTAACGGGTATGAGACGATAGAAGAGAGGGATATCGCGGAACTGAATTCCAGAGGAACGGTGCTGAGGCATGAGAGGACCGGGGCGCGGGTGATCCTGATGGAGAACGATGAGGAGAACAAGGTGTTCTATATCGGTTTTCGAACGCCGCCGGTGGATTCCACGGGGGCGGCACATATTGTGGAGCATACGGTACTCTGCGGATCGGAGCGCTTTCCGGTGAAAGATCCCTTTATCGAACTGGCGAAGGGAAGCCTGAACACGTTTTTAAATGCGATGACCTATCCCGATAAGACGGTCTATCCGGTGGCGAGCTGCAACGACAAGGATTTTCAGAATCTGATGCATGTTTATCTGGATGCGGTATTTTATCCGAATATATATAAGGAAGAGAAAATTTTCAGGCAGGAGGGATGGCACTATGAGATGGAGTCAGCCGAGGATGAGCTGACATTGAATGGTGTTGTCTACAATGAGATGAAGGGGGCATTTTCCTCCCCCGATGATGTGCTCGAACGGGAGATCTTAAATTCCCTGTTTCCGGAGACATCCTACGGATTTGAGTCCGGAGGTGATCCGGAGGTGATCCCGGAGTTGACATATGAGAAGTTTCTGGATTTTCACAGGAGATATTATCATCCATCCAACAGCTATATTTATCTGTACGGCGACATGGATATGGCGGAGAAGCTGGAGTTTCTGGATCGGGAATATCTGTCAAAGTTTGATGCTCTGGCTGTCGATTCAGAGATCAGCCTGCAGAGCCCTTTTGCCGGGATGAAGGAGATTCAGAAGAGTTATCCGATCTCAGAGGGAGAATCGGAGGAGGACAATACCTATCTTTCCCTGAGCCGGGTAGTGGGAAGCTGTCTGGACAGAGAACTGTATATTGCCTTTCAGATACTGGACTATGCCCTCTGTTCCGCTCCCGGAGCGCCGCTCAAGCAGGCGTTGATCGAGGAGGGCATCGGAACAGAGGTTTACAGTATTTTTGATGAGGGGATCCGGCAGCCTTATTTTTCTGTCATTGCTAAAAATGCGAACCTGCAACAAAAGGAGGCATTTCTTGCCACTTATAGGCGAGTACTGACAAAACTGGCAAAGGAGGGGATTGATAAGAAATCTCTGTATGCGGGATTGAATTATTTTGAGTTTAAGCACCGGGAGGCGGATTTCGGTTCCTATCCGAAAGGACTGATGTACGGGCTGCAGATGCTGGATTCCTGGCTGTACGATGAGGCGAAGCCTTTTATCCATGTGGAGGCAAACGAAACCTTTGCCGCGCTGAAGGAGAAGATAGGACAGGGATATTTTGAAAAATTGGTAGAAAAGCATCTTCTCGATAACGAGCACGGATGTATCGTCGTGCTGACACCGGAGAAAGGGCTGGCGGCAAAGCGGGATAAGGCTCTCGCGGAAGAGCTGCAGGCCTACAAGGAGGGACTCTCTGCGGAAGAGGTGCAAAAGATCGTGCGGGAGACGGAGGAGTTAAAGGCATACCAGGAGGAGGGTGATACGCCCGAGGCGCTTGCCTGCATCCCTCATCTTACGAGGGCGGATATCAGGAAAGAGGCGGAGAAGTATGTAAATGAACTGCGCAGTGCGGCAGGCGTGCCTGTATTGTATCATGAGTTGTTTACAAACGGGATCGGGTATCTGAGGCTCAGTTTTGACTGTTCCCGTGTGCCGGAGGAACTTTTCCCTTATCTGGGCCTTCTGAAAAACATGATGGGGCTGATCGATACGGACAGTTACAGCTATGGCGAGCTGTTTCATGAGATACACATCGAGACGGGTGGTATGTCGAGCGTGACCAATACTTATACGAAGGCTGACCTGTCGGATTACAGAGTGCGATTCGATGTGAAGGCGAAGGTGCTGTTTGACAAGCTGCCGGAGGCGTTCAGGCTTGCCCTTATCATGATGAAGGAGACAAAATGGTCGGATCACAAGAGGCTGAAAGAACTGCTTGAGGAGATCAAGTCGAAAATGCAGTCGGCGATGCTTTCCGGCGGGCATACGGTTGCGGCGATGCGCGCTCTGTCCTATATCTCTGAGGCGGCGGCATCCAACGAGCAGATCGGCGGTGTGACGCAGTACCGGCTTTTGGCGGATCTTGCAGAACATTTCGAGGATAGGAAAGAGGAACTGGCGGTCAATATGAACCGGCTTGTCAGGATTCTGTTCCGGTCCGAAAATCTGCTGGTGGATTATACCGCATCGCAGGAAGGGTATGAAAAATTGCCGGAACTCGTGGCGCAGCTGAAGGAGAATCTGTTTACAGGGGATTGCGATGGGGTGAGAGAGAAGTACTGCCCCGCGACAGAAAAGAAGAACGAGGGCTTTCTGACAGCTGCCCAGGTACAGTATGTGTGCCGTGCTGGTAATTTTGCCACAAAGGGACTTCCCTATACCGGAGCCCTGCGGGTTTTGCGGGTGATGATGGGGTATGATTATCTCTGGAACAATGTCCGGGTTAAGGGCGGTGCTTACGGCTGTATGTGCAGTTTTGGAAAGACTGGCGAGAGTTATTTTGTATCTTACAGGGATCCGAACCTGGAAAACACGATAACAGTTTATGAGGCGGCGGCGGATTATGTGGAAAACTGGCAGGGGGACGAGGAGGAACTGACACAGTACCTGATCGGTGCGGTCAGCGAACTGGATACCCCGAAAACTCCGCAGGACAAAGGAAGCTTTTCACTGGGCGGCTACCTGACCGGACAGACGGAGGAGCAGCTGCAACAGGAGAGAGATGAGGTATTATCCGTAGATACGGCGTCGATACGCTCTCTGGCTAAGCATATCAGAGCCTTTTTGTCAGACGATTGTCTCTGCGTAGTGGGCAGGGAGGAAAAAATAAAGGAAGCGGTCGGATTCGGGAGGAAAGAACAGCTTTTCTCCTGAGTGCGGAACTGGAATCAGCAGGAGGCCGTACAGTGCCCAGAGGATTTCCAGAAGCGTGAGCAGCTGGAAATCGCTCTGCAGGAAAGTGGTACTGGAAGGGCTCCTGCGGAACTGGAATAGGAGGTTTATTATGAAAAAGAGAAATCGTGCGGGTTTGTTTGCAATGATCGTGACAGCTTCACTGCTTGCCGGCTGCGGGAGCAGCAAGTATGAGACGACAGACGCTTCAGCTGCCGCGGAGGCGCCTGCGGCGGAAATGGAGGCGGCTGCCGCGGGAGGAGAATATCTCTATGATGCCGGCTACGTGGAAAACGAAAACAGTTATGCGCAGGATGCGATGCCGGAGGAGGAGATCGCTGAGGAAGATGCGGCGTACGAGGAGGGAGGAGCGGAAGCGAAGGCGGAGGAAGCTGCCGAAAACCCTCAGGCGGGGCGGAAGCTGATCACGACGATGACACTCTCCGCGGAGACGGAATATTTCGACGATCTGATGGGCAATCTGGAGAGGCAGGTCGCAGAGCTTGGCGGCTATATCGAAAACAGCAATCAGTGGAACGGCAGTGTGGATTACTACGGAAACAGGAAGAGCAACCGGAGTGCGTCCCTGACGATCCGGATTCCAGCGGAAAAGCTGGACGGTTTTGTAGCTCTGATGGAGGAGAACAGTAATATTACGAACAAATCCAGAGAAGTGGAGGATGTAACGCTCGCCTATGTGGATCTGGAGAGCCACAAAAAGGCGCTTCTGACGGAGGAGGAGAGGCTTTTAGAACTGTTGGAGATGGCGGAGACGGTGGAAGATCTGATCTCCATTGAGGATAAACTGGCAAATGTCAGATATCAGTTGGAGAGCATGGAATCCCAGCTGCGTACATACGACAATAAGATCAACTACAGTACCGTGTATCTGGATATCCAGGAGGTGGAGAGGCTGACGCCGCCGGAGGATATCACGACATGGGGAAGGATAAAGAACGGATTTTCAGAAAATCTGTACGGACTTGGAGTTGATATAGAAAATATATTTGTTGGATTTGTGATCAATATTCCGTATATTCTGGCTTGGCTTGTGGTGCTGGCTTTGGTATTGCTGATCGTCCTTTTGCTGGCAAAACGGGAGAAAAAGAAAAAGGCGGAGAGACAGCTGAAAAGGCGGCAGATGCCGGCAAACGCATCTGAGGCGCAGGAAGAAACGCAGAAGAATGCGCAGGCGGAGCGCCCCCTGTCCGGCAAATTGCCGCAGGAAGCTGAGAAACTGCCAAGAAAGAACACGGAAGAATAAGGGAGAGACGGAAGCATGGGAGCATCACGCAGACGTATGCGGAGAAAGAATAGACCGAGCTGAAAGCGAGGGATACGAGCAAAAAG
Source organism: uncultured Lachnospiraceae bacterium (assembly GCA_910584915.1). Taxonomy (GTDB): domain Bacteria; phylum Bacillota; class Clostridia; order Lachnospirales; family Lachnospiraceae; genus 1XD8-76. Next base: position 155,494 of record CAJUDM010000005.1, on the reverse strand, counting down.
CGAAGCGTTTGCGAGTTAGAATGTATGTGGAGACAAAATAGGGGAAACTATGAATGTGAATAAAAAAGCAGGCTTTGCCGCTCTGATCGGCAGGCCGAATGTGGGCAAGTCCACTTTGATGAATACACTGATCGGCATGAAGATCGCCATCACTTCAAAGAAGCCGCAGACCACGAGAAACCGGATTCAGACGGTCTACAACGATGAGAGGGGGCAGATCGTATTTCTGGATACGCCCGGCATCCACAAGGCGAAGAACAGACTGGGCGATTATATGGTGTCTGCGGCGGAGCGCACATTGAAGGATGTGGATGTGGTGCTCTGGCTGGTGGAGCCTGCCACGTTTATCGGGGCGGGAGAACAGCATATTGTCGAACAGCTCAAAAAAATAAACATACCGGTTATCATTGTGATCAACAAGATCGATACGGTGAAGAAGGAAGAACTGCTTGCTGTCATCGACGCCTATCACAGAGAACTCCCGGAGGCGGAGATCGTGCCGGTTTCCGCCCTGAAAGCGGAGAATACGGAAGATCTTTTACAGACGATCTATAAGTACCTGCCCTACGGGGAACCTTTCTATGATGAAGATACCGTGACGGATCAGCCGGAGCGCCAGATCGTGGCGGAACTGATCCGGGAAAAGGGGCTTCGGCTTTTGGAGGAGGAGATTCCCCACGGCATCGCGGTGACGATCGAGAGCATGAAATACCGCAGAAAAATCTGCGATATCGAGGCGACGATCATCTGTGAGAAAGATTCCCACAAGGGGATCATCATCGGCAGACAGGGAAGTATGCTGAAAAAGATCGGTGCGTCCGCCAGAGTGGATATCGAAAAGATGCTGGAGAGCAAAGTGAATCTGCAGCTGTGGGTAAAGGTGAAGAAGGACTGGCGGGACAGCGATATCCTGCTGAAAAATTTCGGATATCGCGAGGATGAGAAGTGACCGTCGGGGAAAAGTGATTTTCTCCGGCTATGGGAGTATCTGCCAAAGCGCGCAGACCGGAATAAAAACAGGGAAAATGCAAACCCTAATACTCATAAAACAAATGAGGCACCCGGATATTTTCGGGTGTTTTCGACACAGGAGGAGGGCTTGCGTTATGTCCGACGGGCGGGATGAGGAAGAGACGAAAGAGTGGGATCGGTTCTGGAACAGCGGCAGGGTGGAGGATTATCTGCGTTACTGCGGTTGTACCAGGGAAGAGGATGGATGTGGAAGATTCTGCGGAGGGGAAGGCGGGAAGCTTCCCGAAAGCCGGGACAGATTTAGCTGAGAAAAGCCCCGGGCAGAAAAACGGAATGCGGAGTTTGCATAAGAATGAGAAAGCAGAAATGCTGCCGGAGGCGGACATTGGCGAGGGGGAAAGGATAAACAGCGCTCATGCAGGACTTTTTACAGGTGACGGGGATCGTACTGAAATCCATTCCCGTGGGTGAATATGACAGGGCGGTGACGATCCTGACCGTGGAAAAAGGAAAGATTTCCGCTTTTGCCCGAAACGCGAGAAAACAGAATAACCGTTTTATGGCGGCGGTCAGCCCCTTTTGTTTCGGAAAGTTCAGACTGTACGCCGGCAGAAATTCCTACACGATGGCGGACGCCGATATTGCAAATTATTTTGAGGAACTGCGCGGGGATCTGGAGGGCGCCTGCTACGGCATGTACTTTCTGGAGGTGGCGGACTACTATACGAGGGAGAATAACGATGAGGCGGAAATGCTGAAGCTGTTATATCAGTCGCTGAGAGCGCTGCTTCACAAAAAACTGGATGACCGGCTGGTGCGGGCGGTCTACGAGTGCAAGGCGATGGCGGTGAACGGGGAATTTCCGGGCGTTCCCGGCGGAAAAGAGTTGTCGAAGTCGGCGGCCTATACGCTGGAATTTATTACATATACTGCTGTGGAAAAAATATATACTTTTACAGTCAAGGAGAGCGTACTTTTGGAGCTCGAGGAGGTTGCGGCAGAGTATCGGGAGAGGATATGGGGGCATCGCTTTAAGAGCCTGGAGATGCTGGAGAGTTTGTGAGCTGCCGATTGTGATAAATATGCGGGTAAAATAAAATGCAACTTTATTTTACTCGCTTTTTTTAATTGTAATAAAATTGGATAAAAAGACCCCGATCCTGTTGTCAGAGAGGACAATAAGTTGTATCCTATAGGAATAAAGAAGGCTGAAATTCCAAAGTACACGGTTTATCGCCCGATGACGGTATAAATATAAAAAGTAAACAGGAGGAAATAAAGATGAAGATTGTTGACATGAAGGTGGAACTGATAAAGATTCCGCTGAAAAAACCTTTCCGTATCGCTTTTGCGGTGCAGGACCATTCGGTGAATGTCCTTTTGAAGATCACGACAGATGAGGGGATCTGGGGGATCGGTGAGGCGGCGCCTTTTGAACCGGTAACAGGGGAAAATGCGGCAACGGTGGTGGAAGTGTTAAAACTCTTCAAGCAGGGGCTGATCGGTATGGATGCGATGAATATCGAGGGTATCCATCAGATGATGGACCGTCTGATCAGCGGTAATACATCCGCCAAGGCGGCGGTGGATATCGCGCTGTATGATATCAGGGGGAAGGCGATGAACCAGCCGTTGTACAAGGTACTCGGCGGCATGAGCAACCGGATCGTCACGGATATGACCATTGGGATCGATGCGCCGGAGGCGATGGCTGCGGAGGCGAAGGAGCGTGTGGAGCGGGATGGCTTTACCATCTTGAAGGTGAAGGCGGGAATCTGTCCGGCGGATGATATCCGGGCGCTGACACTGATCAGGGAGGCTGTGGGTCCTGATGTCCGGCTGAGAGTGGACGCCAATCAGGGGTATACGGCGAGCGATGCGGTGAAAACCCTGAGGGCGTTTGAGAAGGTGGGCGTGGAAGCCGTGGAACAGTGCCTTCCCTGGTGGGATATGGAGGGGGCGGCGTTTGTGCGCTCCAAAGTAGATGTAAAGATCATGCTGGATGAATCCATTCACTCCCCGATGGATGCCGCAAGAGCCTGCAGGATAGGGGCGGCGGATATTTTGAATATCAAGCTGATGAAGTGCGGGGGGCTCTATCCGGCGGAAAAGATCAATGCGGTGGCGGAGGCAAGCCATGTGCAGTGCATGGTGGGCTGTATGCTGGAGACAAAGGTTTCGATCGCCGCGGGCGTCAGCTTTGTGGCGGCGAAGAACAATGTGACCGAGGCGGACTGCGACAGCTTTATGTGCGCGGTAGATCCCGAGATGGGTATGTCCGGCGGCTTTACGGTGGAGGGCGGCGTCTACACGCTGTCGGAGGCGCCGGGGCTGGGGCTTTCGTTTGATTTTTAAGGGAGAAATGAGGATAGTGTGAAAAATAAATTTTTCACACGCGAGTTTGTGTCTGCGCGCACTTGACACAAACTCATCATGCGCAAAATGCATGCGCAGAAATGAGGATTAACATGAAACAGGATACGAGAATCTTTTGCTTATACGTCTCGGGAATCCTCTACGGAAAACTGAGGATCGAAGGTACTGAAACGCTTTTATGTAAACTCGATGTCTTTTCCGGGAAGCTGGGAGAGTGGGCTGCTTTGTCCGAGGAAGATAACGGTTTCTTCCGTTCTTTTTTAAAAATCGACTTGATGGAAACCGCCCGGAAGGCGGCTTACTATGAACAGCATCTGAGCGGTGCGGGCGAATTTGTATTGGGGGAGGAACGCTATACCAGCGAGGACGGGATTCATTATCTGCAGAGGGATGTGAAGTTCCCGAATAACAAGCAGATGGAAAAGGGACGTCTTATCGCGGTAAACTGTCCGGTCAGGGAGCTGGCGGCGGTTTTGGTGGAGGAGGGATATGAGGAGCAGACGGTGATAAAGCGCTGGAGAGAGGCGTTGCCGGGTGAGAAGCTTTATCCGGTGGAGTATCTCGGAAAATATGAAGTGCCGATGCGGGACGGCGTAAAGCTTTCTGCGGATGTGTATCTGCCGAAGGGGATCGGGGAGAAGGTTCCCGCCGTTTTAGTGCGGACGCCCTACGGCAAGGAGGATGGCTGTGAGGTGTATTACCGCTATGTACAGCGGGGGTATGCCGTGGTGATTCAGGATGTGCGGGGGCGCAATCTGAGCGAGGGGGAGTGGATGCCGAACTGCCACGAGGTGGAGGACGGGGATGATACCCTGAACTGGATCGCGTCAAGGAGCTGGTCGTCTAAGAGGATCGGGATGGTCGGCGGTTCCTATCTGGGCTTTGTGCAGTGGGCGGCTGCCGCCAGCGGAAATCCCTATTTGAAGGCGCTGATCAGCGTGGTCTGCGCGGGCAGCGCTTTTGTGGATCTGCCCCGCCGGGGAGGCTCCTTCACTTCAGGTACGCTCGCCTGGGCTTTCTCCGTCTCTCAGAAAGAATTTCATCCGGAACTGATGGAGCGGGAGGACTGGGACGAGGTGTTAAAGATCCGTCCCCTCACCGACATACCGAAAAAGGCGCTGGGCTATGAAGTACCCTTTTTGACAAAGTGGCTGGAAAAGAGCGATTACAACGATTTCTGGCGGTGCACCAACTGGCGGGAGCGCTCTGTGGGGGCGAGGATTCCGGCGTTGATCCAGTCCGGGTGGTTTGACGACAACGGCATGGGGACGACGGAGGCGCTGGAGATCGTCCACGATTTCCCTGTGGGAATGCGGAAGGTGATCCTGGGGCCCTGGCAGCACAGCGGAAACAGCAGGTACGATATGCACGGGGTATCCTTTGGCAGCAGGGCGCTCCGGTTTGATCTGGACATCCTGTATTTCAAATGGTTTGAGTATCACCTGAAAGGCATCGAAAACGGGATGGAGAAGAGTCCGCCGGTGGAGTATTATACGGTGGGGGAGGAGAGATGGAAAACCGCCGAAAACTGGCCTGTGCCGCAGACGAGGCTCACCGCCCTTTACCTGGATGGCGAAGGCGGGGCGAACAGCTCCGGCGGGGACGGGCGGCTTGTGTTTGAAAAACCCGGGCGGGAGCTGTCGGACGGCTATGTCTATAATCCCGAAGATCCGGCGGTACATATTGTGGATATGTCCGAGAATGAGCTGGAGGTGCCGGAGGACTATACGGAGGAGGAGAGGCGGCAGGATATACTCTGCTACACATCGAAAGCGCTTGAGGAGAATCTGACTGTCACGGGAGACATGACGGCGGAGCTGTACATCTCTTCTGACGCGCCGGACACGGATTTCATCGTGCGGGTGACGGATGTGGACGAGAGCGGGCGTTCGATCAAGCTGGCGGACGGCGTCCTGAGCGCGCGCTACAGAGACGGTTTTGAGAGGGCAAAGTTTTTGGAAAAGGATGAGATCGTGTGTCTGAGAATACGCACGACAAAGATATCCAACTGTTTTAAAAAAGGCCACCGCATCAGGCTGAGCGTCACATCGGGGGCTGAGAATTTTATCTTCCCAAACAGCAATACGGTTGACGGATATCACAGCACAGTGGTTGTATCCGCGCGCAATCGGGTGTATCATGGAGGAGGGCACCCATCAAGGCTGATGGTGAGGATCGAGGAGTAGATTGTATACGCATTATCTATGTTACAGTGTGGCAGATATGCAGTAAAGAGGGAGGAAACAGATGAGCACAAAAACGCGGAAGGCGGAATACCAAAAACGGTTTGAGGAGAGGATCGACGAGCTGAAGTGGCTGTATTGTGAAATTTATCACAATGATATGCAGGGGTTTGAGTGGCTCTGCGATTCCATGTATGAGTATTATGAGAAGCGGGATGTGAGCCTTAAGAAGCTGGACCGGGCGCGGGAGAAGGATAAAAACTGGTACAAGAGCAATGAGCTGCTCGGCATGATGCTCTACACAGGCGCTTTTGCGAAGACGTTGAAAGGCATCAGGGAAAAACTGGACTATATCGAGTCCTGCGGTGTGAACTATGTGCATCTGATGCCTCTTTTGGAGAGCCCGAAGGGGCGGGATGACGGCGGCTATGCCGTGGCGGATTTCCGCAAAGTACAGCCGGAGCTTGGGACGATCGAGGATCTGGTGGATCTGACAAAGGAGATGCATGTGAGGGGTATGAGCTGCTGTATGGACTTTGTGATGAACCACACCAGTGAGGACCACGCCTGGGCGAAGGCGGCGCGGGCGGGCGACCCGGAGGCGAGGAAGCGCTATTATTTTTATGACAACTGGGATATTCCGGGGCAGTTTGAGCAGACGATGCCCCAGGTATTTCCGACCACGGCGCCGGGGAATTTCACCTGGCTGGAGGACTGCCGCCAGGTGGTGATGACGACATTCTATCCGTACCAGTGGGATCTGAACTATGAGAACTGTGTGGTGTTCAACGACATGGTGGGAAATATGCTGTTCCTGGCAAACTGCGGCATCGATATCATCAGGCTGGACGCGGTGCCCTATATCTGGAAGACGCTCGGTACAAACTGTAGAAACCTTCCCCAGGTACATACCCTTGTGCGGATGATGCGGCTGATCGGGGAGATCGTCTGTCCCGGCGTGCTCCTTCTCGGGGAGGTGGTGATGGAACCGGCGAAGGTGGTGCCCTACTTCGGCAGTGTGGAGAAGCCGGAGTGCCATATGCTGTACAACGTGACGACCATGGCAAGCACCTGGCATACGGTGGCGACAAAGGATGTGTCTTTGTTGAAGCGTCAGCTTGAGCAGGTGTTTGTGCTGCCGAAGGAATATGTATTTCTCAATTACCTGCGCTGCCATGACGATATCGGCTGGGGGCTGGACTATGGCTGGATGAAACAGTTCGGGACGGACGAGGTGGCACATAAGAAATATCTGAATGATTATCTGACCGGCAACTGGGCGGGGAGCGACGCCAGAGGGGAGCTCTATAACAACGATCCGAGGCTCGGGGACGCAAGGCTCTGCGGCACCACGGCTTCCCTCAGCGGCTTGGAGGCTGCGCTCTATGAGAAGGATGAGGCAAAAACGGAGAAGGCGATAAAGTGTATTGTGATGCTCCACGCTTATCTGCTCTCCCAGAGCGGGATTCCGGTGCTTTACAGCGGAGATGAGATCGGGCAGTTAAACGATTATACTTATAAAGAAGATCCCGATAAGCGGGCGGACAGCCGGTATCTCCACAGGGGGAGTTTTCTGTGGGACGATGTGAAGAAAAAAGTGCCTGAGCGGATTTTCAGGGCGCTGCGGGTGCTGGAGAAGATCCGGGCAGCCCATGAGATATTCAGTATGAAGGCGGAGACTTCCACCTTTGAGACCGGAAATCCTCATGTACTGGGGATCAGCAGGACGTTTGGCGGAAAGAAGTTTGTGGCTTATTACAATTTCAGCGATGCGCTGGAGAGAGTGGATGAAAGTATTTTGGGCGATGGAAAGGGATTTGCGGATCTGACCACAGGGAAGAGGTTTTCCGGCGGCGCGGGAGAGATCGAAGGGTACGGCTATCTGTGGCTGTACAGAGAGACGGATGAGGCGTGATGATGGAGATGATCAGCGCGGGTGGCATTGTTCAGCGGAAGAAGAGAATGAAAAGGAGGGCATGGAGACATGTCCTCCCTTTTGTGGTTTTGTTTTTTGCGATGTGCCTGGCGGGCTGCGGCGTAATGGCGGGCAAAGAGAAATCGAAAGAAAACATGCCGCAGGCAGGATCGGACGGTCCGTATGCGGAGGATGAGAGGCTGGAGGCGGCGGAATGCAGGACATATGACAGTGACAGGGACGGCATTCCCGCGGAGGGTTTTCTCTGTGATCCGTATATGTGGGTCATGGAGCCTTATGATGAGAAGGAGATTGCGGGGAGCACCCATGCGCGCTTTGATGACAAAGGCCGTATGATCTATATGCTGGGGTATACTCCGGCTATCCTGGAAAAGCCCGGCTACTGCGAGGAACAGATCTTCGAGCGGGATGATGCGGCGCATACCTGTAGACACATCTATTATAAGGCAAACAGCAGTTTATATGAGGGCGGTTACTACGTATCTTTCCGCTATATGTTCGATGTCTGCCATTACCGGTTTGCGGAGGATGGCAGGCTTCTTTCACGTCTTGACTACAGCAGGAATGTGGGTTCGGATCTTTTCGGCTACAGCGATGAACTGTTTTTTGACCGGGGTTATCAGGCGCAGTACGACGGGGACAGGCTGACGGAGGAACTGATATGCTACAATTTATGGGGCACGAACGAAGCTGGAAGCTGGGAGCACCGGACCTACCGATACAACAGGCAGGGGGACTGTATTTTGAGAGTGATCACCACAGAAGATGGGATCACGGTGTCCTGTTATGAGTATGATCCGTCCGGGCATAAAGTGAACGAGTACATTTACCGGGTGAAAGAAAACTGGGAACTTCCCTGCGATGATGGAAGCGTCTGGTATTTTCAGACAGGATGGTCATCTCCGGGTGTGAAAAGAGTATCTGCGGATGGGAAAGTGGAGAGAGAACTTTTTTACGGGCAGGTGGCGGACATGGGACAGGAAGCGTATCTGATGCCGGAGGATGTGGAGGAAACGGTGAACGACCATAAGTATGTGGTGGAGTCCGGAGACTGTCTCTGGGAGATCGCAAAGAAGTGCTATGGGGACAGTACCCGGCATGATCTGATATACCGGGTAAACAGAAATGTCATCGGCGCGGACGAAAACCGGATCCTGCCGGGAATGCGGTTGTATGTGCCGGAAGCGGGGGAAGCGGAAGATACCGAGAAGAAATAAAAAAGTATTTGAGAGGGAAGGAAAACTGGACATCCGAAAGGAGGGGTACGGTGTAACAGTTCAGCCATTCGGCTAAACTATTACACTGATGCACACAAAATGCTCCAAAGTCGCATTTTGGCGCCTGTACAACTCGCAAAATCGCTTGCAGAGCGATTTTACTCGCGGAATATTGAAAGGCTGAACTGTTACGGTACGGTCTTTTGAGTGAAATTTGCATATTGAAAAATAGAGTGCAGTCGATTATAATAAATATGTTATGCCCTAAAAAAGCAGGAAATGGAGAATGATCATGAAAAAATGGAACAGGATACCACTTGTATTTCTTATAGTATTTCTGCTTGCCGGCTGCGGAAAGGCGACGGCGGAGGTGACGACCATTGCAATACAGAAGGACGGGACGATAGAACATACGATGGTGGAGGAATTCGGTGAGGGTTCTGCGGACGCATTGCAGAGCATGATGCAGGAAAAGACAGATCTGTACAACAGCAGCTATCTGAGCGGTGAGAGCGGTATCACGGTGACGGCTGTGGAGGCGGACGAAGGAGCAGTGAAGGTTACGATGGTATATCCTGATGCGGAAGCTTTTGACGGCTTTATGAATATGGATGTGGTGGCGGTAGATCCCGCCCTGAGGGCTCCCTTTTTCTACGGAACGGTGGAGGAGGCGTTTGAACAGGGATTCGATCTGGAGATAAAGCTGCAGAGCGCGGAAGACGAGGAAGTATTGCAGGGAAAAGACGATATTTTGGCCATGGGAAAAAATAAGATCATCATCTACGACAATGAGATGAACCTGGGAGCGCCTGTGCAGATCAGCGCGCAGGAGGGGATTCTCTATATTTCCGACAACGTGACGGTGGCGGGAAAGAACGTGGTGGAAGTTTCCGAGACGGATGACCTTGCATATATTTTATTGAACGGCTAAAAAGAAAAAAGATATTGTAAAACAGTAAGTGCCCGTACAGTGCCCAGAGGATTTCCAGACGCTGTGCGGCTGGAAATATCTCTGCGGATGTTGGTACTGGAAGGGCGCTTACGGAACTAGGATAGAGAGGAGAGAATTATGGAAAAAACAATGGAGAAGATTGTAGCGTTGGCAAAGGCAAGAGGGTTTGTATATCCCGGTTCTGAGATATACGGCGGGCTTGCCAACACATGGGACTACGGCAATCTGGGCGTGGAGCTGAAAAATAATGTGAAGAAGGCATGGTGGCAGAAGTTTATCACGGAAAACCCGTACAATGTGGGTGTGGACTGCGCCATTTTGATGAATCCCCAGACATGGGTGGCATCCGGCCATCTGGGAGGCTTCTCCGACCCGTTGATGGACTGTAAGGAGTGTAAGGAGCGTTTCCGTGCGGATAAGATCATCGAGGATTTTGCGCAGGAGAACGGTATCGATCTGGGCAGGCCCATCGACGCCTATTCCCAGGAGGAGATGAAAAACTTCATCGAGGAGCACAACGTGCCCTGTCCCTCCTGCGGCAAGCATAATTTCACGGATATCCGTCAGTTTAATCTGATGTTCAAGACGTTCCAGGGGGTGACCGAGGATGCGAAGAATACGGTTTACCTGAGGCCTGAGACGGCGCAGGGGATTTTTGTCAACTTTAAAAACGTGCAGCGGACTTCCAGAAAGAAACTGCCCTTCGGTATCGGACAGATCGGCAAATCTTTCCGGAATGAGATCACGCCGGGCAACTTTACTTTCCGCACCAGAGAGTTTGAGCAGATGGAATTGGAGTTTTTCTGTGAGCCGGGAACGGATATGGACTGGTTCCACTATTGGAGAGGATTCTGCAGAGACTGGCTTTTGTCTCTCGGCATGAAGGAGGAGGAGATGCGCTTAAGGGATCATGCGCAGGAAGAACTCAGCTTCTATTCCAAAGGAACCACGGATATCGAGTTCTTATTCCCCTTCGGCTGGGGTGAACTCTGGGGTATTGCGGACAGGACAGACTACGATCTGACAAGACATCAGGAAGTGTCCGGTGAGGATATGAGCTACTTTGACGACAGCAAGGGGGAGAAATATGTGCCCTATGTGGTGGAGCCTTCTCTCGGAGCGGACCGCGTGGTGCTGGCGTTCCTCTGCGCGGCTTACGACGAGGAGGAGCTGGAAGGCGGTGATATGAGGACGGTGCTTCGGTTCCATCCGGCGCTTGCGCCTGTGAAGATCGGCGTACTTCCGCTTTCCAAGAAGTTGAACGAGGGGGCGGAGAAAATCTTTGCATCTCTGAGCAAAAAATATAACTGCGAGTTTGACGACAGAGGTAATATCGGCAAGAGATACCGCAGGCAGGATGAGATCGGCACGCCGTTCTGCGTGACCTACGACTTTGATTCTGAGACGGACGGCAAGGTGACGGTGCGTTTCAGGGATTCCATGGAGCAGGAGCGTGTGGCGATCGATGGACTGGACGCTTATTTCGCGGATAAATTTACTTTCTGAAAGTCCCGGACAGCGGCTGCAAGAATGGGCAGGCTCGCCTGCACAGGTGCGCAGACATTGGACGGGCAGGCGGATATGAGCAAGCAGGCCGATAGGAAGGATTGCGAATACCTGCGACGATTGCGGGAGCGCGGAGCAATCGACTTTCACAGTGGGATTTTACAGGAAATATGATTTGGAGGACAATGATGAAAGCATACGGCGTAAACGAGCTGCGGAAAATGTTTCTGGAGTTTTTTGAGAGCAAAGGGCACCTGAAGATGAAGAGTTTTTCTCTGGTGCCCCACAATGATAACAGCCTGCTGTTGATCAATTCCGGTATGGCGCCTTTAAAACCTTATTTTACCGGGCAGGAGATCCCGCCCAGAAAGAGGGTGACGACCTGTCAGAAGTGTATCCGCACAGGCGACCTGGAGAACGTGGGCAAGACGGCGCGTCACGGCACCTTTTTTGAGATGCTGGGGAACTTCTCCTTCGGGGACTATTTCAAGAGGGAAGCCATCACATGGACCTGGGAGTTTTTGACGGAGGTCGTGGGACTTCCCGCGGACAGGCTCTACCCGTCCATCTACGAGGAGGACGAGGAAGCCTTCGAGATCTGGAACAAGGAGATCGGCATCGCGCCGGAGAGGATCTTCCGCTTCGGCAAGGAGGACAATTTCTGGGAGCACGGTTCAGGTCCCTGCGGTCCCTGTTCCGAGGTGTACTATGACAGAGGCGAGAAGTACGGCTGCGGGAAGCCCGGCTGTACGGTGGGCTGCGACTGCGACCGCTATATGGAAGTCTGGAACGATGTGTTCACCCAGTTTGACAACGACGGCAAGGGAAACTATTCCGAACTGGAACAGAAGAACATCGATACCGGCATGGGCTTAGAGCGCCTGGCGGTGGTGGTGCAGGATGTGGACTCTATTTTTGATGTGGACACGGTGCAGGCGCTGCGAAACAAAGTCTGTGAGATCGCCGGGGTTACTTATCATGAGAATGAGGATACGGATATCTCCATCCGCATTATCACGGATCATATCCGTTCCGCCACCTTTATGATCTCCGACGGCATTATGCCTTCCAACGAGGGACGGGGCTATGTGCTGCGCCGGATCATCAGGCGGGCGGCGCGCCAGGGCAGAAAGCTGGGCGTTCAGGGAACCTTCCTGGCGGGGCTTTCCGAGGCGGTGATCGAGGGATCGAAGGACGGCTATCCGGAACTGGAGGAGAAGAAGGCATTTATCCTGAATGTGCTGACGCAGGAGGAGAACAAGTTTAACAGCACGATAGATCAGGGCTTAAGTATCTTAAACGAGATGATGGAAACCCTGGAGAAGGAAAATAAAAAGGAGCTGTCGGGGGCGGATGCCTTCCGGCTGTACGATACGTTCGGCTTTCCGCTGGATCTGACGAAGGAGATCCTGGAGGAGAAGGGCTTTTCCGTGGAGGAAGAGGGCTTCCAGGCCTGCATGAAGGAGCAGAAGGAGAAGGCGAGGAAGGCGCGCAGGGTGACAAACTACATGGGGGCGGATGCCACGGTGTATGAATCGATCGATCCTTCGATCACCACAGAATTTGTGGGCTATGACAATCTTGTCTTTGACTCCGAGATCACGGTGATGACGTCGGAGAGCGAGATCGTGGATGCCCTGACGGACGGCGAGGTAGGGACGATCTTCGTGAAGGAGACGCCGTTCTATGCCACCATGGGCGGCCAGGCGGGGGATCACGGCGTGATCACCACCGCGGAGGGTGAATTTAAAGTGGAAGACACTATAAAACTCCTCGGCGGCAAAGTCGGCCATATCGGCAGGGTGACAAAAGGAATGTTGAAAACCGGCGACAGAGCAACGCTCCATGTGGATGAGGCGCGCCGGATGAATACCTGCAAGAACCACAGCGCGACGCATCTTTTGCAGAAAGCGCTGCGGGAAGTGCTGGGCGAGCATGTGGAGCAGGCGGGCTCCTACAACGATCCCGACAGGCTGCGTTTCGACTTCAGCCATTTCTCCGCGATGACCGCGGAGGAGATCACGAAAGTGGAAGCCCTTGTCAATGAGAGGATCGGAGCGAACCTTCCGGTTGTGACGAAGGTCATGACTGTGGAGGAGGCGAAGCAGACCGGCGCGATGGCGCTGTTCGGGGAAAAGTACGGCGAGACGGTCCGAGTCGTGGAGATGGGCGAGTCCAAAGAGTTCTGCGGCGGTACCCATGTGAGGGACACCGGCGTGATCTCCGCCTTCAAGATCATCTCCGAGAGCGGCGTGGCGGCGGGCGTACGCAGGATCGAAGCGCTGACCGGGAGCAATGTACTTGCCTACTATGCGGAGATCGAAGAACGCTTAAACCGGGCGGCGAAGGTGCTGAAGACGACGCCTGCGGACATCGTGGAGAAATGTCAGCACGTGATGGCGGATATGAAGGCGCTGCAGAGCGAGAATGAGTCCTTGAAGAGCAAGGCGGCGAAAGAAGCGCTCGGCGATGTGATGAACAATGTGGCGGAGGTGAAGGGCGTAAAACTGCTAGCTGTCTCCGTGGCTGATGTGGATATGAACGGGCTGCGCGATCTGGGCGATTCCCTGAAGGAGAAGCTGGGAGAAGGCGTGGTTGTGCTGGCGTCGGACAAGGACGGCAAGGTGAACCTTGTGGCGATGGCGACCGATGAGGCGTTAAAGAAGGGCGCCCACGCCGGCAACCTGATCAAAGGCATCGCAGGCCTTGTGGGCGGAGGCGGCGGCGGACGCCCGAATATGGCGCAGGCGGGCGGCAAGAACCCGGCAGGCATCCCTGCGGCGATCGCGGAGGCGGCGAAAGTGCTGGAGGGGCAGATAAAGTAAGTTGTACCAGTACATCACTGCTATTTACGCAATGATGTACTGGTAATAGAGAAAGCAGGAAATAAAAATCGGGACAGTGTGGAACAAAAACAATTAGAACTGTTTTTAAGGTTGTCCGCCATATTATTTCCTGCTATGATAAGGATACAGTTTTTGGGAAACGCTTTCGTGGTAAGGAGTTTCGGAACTGTAATATACAATACTATGCAGAAAGGAATGGAGTGAAGTTTATGTTGAGGAGTGCTGCCGTATTCGTATAGCGATGGCTATATAATCCGGACAAGTATTATAATAGCCGTCGCTTTCTTTGGTATCAGAATAAGGAGGGCGATCATGGGCTATATCAGAGCGGAAGATGTCTTACCATCTGAAGTTCTCACCCTGGTTCAGGAATTTATTGACGGTCAGACGCTTTATGTTCCGAAGAAGGATGCCGCGCGAAATACGTGGGGTTCCGTCAGCGGGACAAGAGAGTATCTGGAACATCGAAATGCACAGATTTGTATCGAGCGCGGCGAAGGAAGCAGCGTTCCTATTCTGGCGGAGAAATACTGTCTTTCCGAGAAGAGTATCCAGCGGATCATCAGAGATTCCGGACTCTCTAAGGCGATGTAAAGCGTGAGATGACAGGAGGACATGTGAAATGAACAGGGAGAACAAAAGGAAGGCATTTGAAAAAAATTATTATAAGAATCATGCGTGTAACGATATATTTATCTGTAAAGTGTGCGGAAGGGAGGTAATCCCGGAGGGAGCAGGGGGCGGTCACAGAAATCATTGTCCGAACTGCCTTATGAGCCTTCATCTGGATAACACGCCGGGAGACAGGTCGGCGGACTGCGGCGGACATATGGAGCCGATAGCGGTGTGGGTAAAAAACAATGGTGAGTGGTCGATTCTGCACAGGTGCAGGCAGTGCGGAAAGATTAGTGCCAACCGGATCGCGGCGGATGACAATCCGATGAAGCTGATGTCTATTGCGATGAAACCTCTGGCAAGGCCGCCGTTTCCGATTGAGTATATTGAGGAGATGACTGCGTCTATGGGAGGCGCAGGAAGCATGGGATAGAAAGCGTATGACAGCAGAAACCTCTTTTTCCGGGTGGAAAGGGAGGTTTTTGTGTCTGACGGTTCAGGCACAGGAAAAAGGGCAGTTACTGTTCATGGCTCAGGAATGCGCTAAACTGCGCATTCCGTGAAAATATGATGCAAGGAGCATGTTTTCGTTTCGGAAATTTTGCGGAAACAGATGATTTTATGCTTGAAATATGGTATGATAACCACGAAAGTAATGGACATTAAATGCGAAAGAAAGGCAGAAAACAGAATGAACTTCAACTTATTTGATAATCCGATCATGCACGCGATCGGCAGGATAGCGGATTTTATTATACTAAATATACTCTGGGTGATCTGCTCCATACCGATCATCACCATAGGGGCGTCAACCACGGCGCTCTACACGGTGATGCTGAAAATCGTGAAAAATGAGGAGGGTTATATCGCGAGAGGATTTTTCAAGGCGTTTAAGGAGAACTTTAGACAGAGCACGGCGATATGGCTTGTGTTTCTTCTGCTTGGTGTGATATATGCTGTTGATTTTTCGAGTATTAAATTGATGCCCGATAAGGTGGGCGGTATACTGCAGATACTGTTTCTGTTTATAGGCGCGCTGCTCGCCGCAATGGCAGTCTATGCTTTTGCGCTTCAGGCAAGATTTGAGAATACGGTTAAAAATACATTGAAGAATGCCTTGATTTTGGTGTTCGCGAGGCTGCCCTTTACGGTTTTGATCATTATTTTGACTGTCGGGCCGGTACTGGCAACATTTTTGACTGTGCAGACTCTTGTAATCGGTATTACTGTCTGGCTGTTTTTGGGGGTGGCGCTGGTAGCATGGCTTAACTCCATGCTTCTGCGGATCATATTTCGGAAGCTGGAGGAACCGCAGCAGCAGAAGAGTGCCGATATTTAGTGAATGTTGAAAGATATTTTTAGTCCGGTTTGTTAAGACAATGAGAAATAGTATCGGAATGGCGATATCGCCTGACATCTGAGGAAAAATAAAAACTGCCGCGGCATGGATACCATGTCGCGGCAGTTCAGCGTTTTGATTTAGTTGTATTTCCGTTTTCTTGCTGCTTCGGATTTTTTCTTACGCCTTACGCTGGGTTTCTCGTAATGTTCTCTTTTACGGATCTCCTGCTGGATACCTGCCTTAGCGCAGCTTCTCTTGAAACGGCGCAATGCACTATCTAAAGATTCATTTTCTTTTACGATAACGTTAGACATTAAATCACCCTGACCTCCCTTCAGTCCCTTCGGTTCTTATGACTGAACGGGTTATTCTTGTGTATAAAACAATTCTCTGTATTTCTCCTGCCATATACACTTTAAATATTATAGCATAAATTTCCTGTTAGTCAACGGTATTTTGGCAAATTTTTCACTTTGATCCTATAATTTTTTTGGAAAACTTTTGAAATAACAGTTGACAATTGTTGAAACTATGATATTATAGAATCAAGATTGTTGAAACAACAAATACGGGCTGTTATTTTAAAAGAAAGAGAGGAGGTTTTTGAATGATCTACACAGTTACATTGAATCCGGCACTGGATAAAACGGTGGAGATACCGTCTCTGAAAGTGGACGCCGTCAACCGCATTACCAGTATGCGGACCGATCCGGGCGGAAAAGGCATCAATGTTTCCAAAGTGATCAGGGAACTGGGGCGTGAGAGCATTGCCACAGGCATATTGGGGGGGAGTACCGGCAGGACGATCTGTGCCGCTCTGGATGCCATGGGAATCAGGAACAGTTTCCGCTTTGTGGAGGGGGAGACGCGCACGAACCTGAAGGTGATCGATCCGGTGAACCATACGAACACCGATCTCAATGAGCCGGGCGTCACTGTCTCGAGGGAGATTCTGGACGATCTGCTCGGAGAACTGGCGCGCAAAGCCGGAGAAGGAGATATTGTTGTACTTTCCGGAAGCCTGCCGAAGGGAGCCCCGCAGGATACCTACGGCGTGTGGGTGAGGGCTTTCAGAAATGCCGGCGCGAAAGTGGTCCTTGATGTGGACGGGGCGCTGCTGGAGGCGGGGATCAAAGAGTCCCCCTGTCTGATCAAACCCAATGAACATGAGCTCTCGGCACTGATGGGAGAAAAACTGAGCTCTCCCGCGGAACTGGCAGAGGCGTCCCGCGCGCTGATGGAGCGCTGTGGTATCGAGAAGATCGTGGTATCCATGGGGGCTGATGGAGCACTGTATGTCACAGAGAGGGAGACGCTGTACGCCGAGGGGCTGAAAGTCCCGGTGAAGAGCACCGTGGGCGCAGGGGACAGTGTTGTGGCAGCGCTCGCGGTGTCCGAGGAGGCGGGGAGCAGCTTAGAGGACACCATACGCCTCTCCACTGCCTGCGGCGCCGCAAACGTGATGTGCAGCGGAACGCAGGCGGCGAAATACGATGTGATCAGGGAGCTCATCCCCAGAGTCGTGTTCCGCAGGCTGTAGCCGGGTGACAGTGCCGCCCTGCTCTGTAAAACAGGCGGATGGCGCGTGCCAAACTGTTATTTTAAAAGAAAACATTTGTTGCAATTCAATAAAAAAAACAATATGATAGGGAAAGGAGCTTTTAAGATGAAAGCAAAAGCAGTGAGATTACACGGGGCGAATGATCTGAGGCTGGATGAGTTTGAACTTCCGGAGATCACGGAGGATGAGATCTTAGTCAGAGTCGTATCTGACAGTATCTGTATGTCCACCTACAAATGCGCTATTTTGGGGACGGGGCATAAGCGTGTCCATGAGGATGTGGCGGAGCATCCCGCCATTATGGGGCATGAATTTGCGGGGGACATTGTCAAAGTGGGGAAAAACCATCAGGACAGATTTAAACCCGGCATGAAATTTACCCTGCAGCCGGCGCTGAACTACAAGGGAACCATGTGGAGCCCGGGCTACTCCTACGAATTTTTCGGCGGCGATGCCACCTACTGCATTCTGCCGGCGGAGGTGATGGAGTTAAACTGCCTTTTGGAGTATACGGGAAAGGCGTACTATGAGGCATCCCTGGCGGAACCCATGTCCTGCAGCATCGGCGCATTCCATGCGGCATACCATACGAAGATGGGCGTATATACCCATGAGATGGGGATCAGGAAAGACGGCAAGCTGGCGATCATGGCGGGGGCAGGCCCGATGGGACTGGGCGCCCTGACCTATGCCCTTCACTGCGATATCCGTCCTTCCATGGTGGTTGTCACCGATGTGGATCAGGAACGCCTCGACAGGGCGCAGGAGCTGTTCCCTGTGGAGGAGGCAAAAAAAGAGGGTGTGGAGCTTCATTTTGTCAATATGAGAGACTATGAAGACCCGGTGGCAAAGCTCCGGGAGATTTCCGGAGGGACAGGGTATGACGATGTGTTCTGTTATGCCCCTGTGGCTGTTGTCATCGAGCAGTCCAGCGCGATCTTAGGGCGCGACGGGTGTCTCAATTTCTTTGCGGGCCCCACGGACAGCAAGTTCAGTGCAACCATGAACTTCTATGATGTACACTACAATTCCACGCATGTCATGGGCACCACAGGCGGCAATACGGACGATATGGTGGAATCCCTGAAGCTGACGGCTGAGGGGCGCATCAACCCCGCCGTAATGGTAACCCATATCGGCGGACTCGATGCAGTGGCGGAAACCACGCTCAATCTGCCGAAGATCCCCGGCGGCAAAAAGCTTATTTACACACATCTGAGCATGCCGCTGACAGCGCTGACGGATCTGCGCGCGAAGGGAGAAAAAGAAGGCGATGCGCGCTATGGGGCGCTGGCGGATATCGTGGATGCGCACCAGGGATTATGGTGTCCCGAGGCGGAAGAATATCTGATGGCAAATTTTATCAATGAGTAGAGGCGTCAAAAACTCCGGTCTGTGAGCTTTTGGCGCAGATCGGAGGAATTTATATGGATACAATGGAAAAACGCAGAAATGCTATCGTAGATTTTATCAATGTCAGGGGGACCGTCAGTTTTGCACAATTGAAAGATGCGTTTCCGCATGTGTCGGAGATGACGCTGCGCACGGATTTGAAGGTATTAGATGACGCCAGGCGGATCTTGAGGATTCACGGCGGCGCAAAATCTGTCCAGGTGCTGATCGGGACGGACGATTTTCTGAACAGGAAGTCCGTCCGGAATATTCCGCAGAAACAGAAGATCGCGGAGAAGGCTCTTACGCTTCTTCGTCCGGATACCACTGTCTTTTTAGATTCCGGAAGCACTGCCACGGTTTTTGCCGCAAAATTTCCCGATCAGTCCAATCTGATCTACACCACAGGGCTGAGCTGTGCCACGGAGCTTGCAAATCTCTCCCGCCCCACGGTGATGCTGCCGGGAGGTAAATTGAACCGCTACAGCCAGAGTGTGTTCGGCTTTTCCGCTATCAGGGAACTGCAGGACGTAAACTTTCATCAGGCGTTTCTGGGGATCACGGGGTATCACGCAGCCGCGGGTTTTTCCTGCGGGATCAGGGATGAGGCGATTCTGAAACAGACAGCCGCCAGGCAGTCGGACCAGGTGATCGTGCTGATGGATTCCTCCAAGATCGGCGTGAAGTGCAGTTTTCATATATGCGGCTTACAAGATATAGATATAATCGTGTCCGATGGCATGCTTCCCGAGGAGTTTCTGATGCAGTGCAGGAGAAACCAGGTGGAAGTCCTGTAGAGCGTTATTTTCATTGATCCCGAACCGGAGACAGCAATACCGAACCCTGCGGGGAAGGTATTGTGAGAGTGGAATGGAGGGATTGTTTTGAAAAATTATATACAGCGATTCGGCAAATTTTTATCAGCGATGGTAATGCCGAACATTGGTGCGCTGATCGCCTTTGGCTTTCTCGCTGCACTGTTTATCGATACGGGCTGGTTTCCCAACAAGGGATTTAACTCCATGGTAGGTCCGATGCTGACTTATCTGATACCGATTCTGATCGCGTCCACCGGCGGGCGCATGGTAGGCGGGGACAGAGGCAGGGTGGTAGCCGCGATCGCCGTTATGGGCGCAATTTTGAGCAACACAGACACGACCATGCTGATGGCGGCGATGGTGATGGGACCGCTTGCGGGTTACTGTGTGAAGAAATTTGACCGGCTTATGGAAGGGCGTATGCCCGCGGGCTTTGAGATGTTGATCAACAACTTTTCCGCCGGCATTCTGGGCATGCTGCTTGCCATGCTGGGGTACATACTGATAGGACCGATCATGAGCGGTATTTTGTCGGTCCTCTCCGCAGGGATCACTTTTCTGGTGGACCGCAGCCTGCTTCCCGTCGTGTCGGTTTTTATCGAGCCGGCGAAAGTACTGTTTTTGAACAATGCCATCAATCAGGGCGTTTTTACGCCGATCGCCACGCTGCAGGCGGCGGAGGCGGGGAAATCCATTATGTATATGGTGGAGACGAACCCAGGGCCGGGGCTTGGTGTCCTGTTAGCCTATATGTTCTTTTGCAGGGATAAGACAACGAAGGATTCCGCGCCGGGTGCTGTGATCATCCACCTGTTCGGCGGTATCCATGAAATATATTTTCCGTATATTTTGATGAATCCCCTTGTTATCGTTGCGCCGATCCTGGGCAATATGGCTGCAATTCTCTGGTATACAGTCACGGACTGCGGACTGGTCGGACCGGCTTCGCCGGGCTCCATTATCGCTTATCTGATGATGGCACCGGGCTCTGATATGGTGAAAGTGATGGCAGGTGTGCTGATCGGGGCAGGCGTTTCCTTTGTGGCTGCTTCTCCCATTGTAAAGATGGCGGGCGGCAGAAGCCTGGAGGAGGCACAGAAGGAGATGGCGGAGAGAAAGGCGGAGGCGAAAGGGCAGGCCGTGGTGCCGGGGACGATCGAAAGGGCTGCGGCGGTGAAAAAGATCGTGTTTGCCTGCGATGCCGGGATGGGCTCCTCCGCCATGGGGGCTACCAAGTTCCGCAACAGGATCAAAGAAAACCGCCCGGATATCACGGTGACCAATACTTCCGTGGACAATATACCGGACGACTGTGATATCGCGGTGGTGCAGACGACGCTGGCAGCGAGGGCAAGGAAATCGGCGCCCGGAGCGCAGCTGATCACGATCGGAAACTTTCTGGCGGACCCGGCGCTGGACGCATTGTATGTACAGCTGACAACCGGGGATGAGCCGGCTCCGCCGGCGGGGGAGAACACGGATATCGTGATTCCCGATGTGCCGATCAAAAAGACTGTTCTGATCAGGGACGGGATAAAACTGGGACAGAAGCCTGTGAGCAAAGAGGAGGCGATCCAGGCGGCGGGAGAGCTGCTCGAGAAACTGGGATATGTGGATGGCACCTATGTGGATGCCATGCAGGAACGCGAAAAACTGGTGACGACCTATATGGGAATGGGGGTGGCTATTCCTCACGGCACGACCCAGGCGAAGAACACCGTGAAAAAGAGCGGTATCGTATTTCTGCAGTACCCGGATGGCGTTGATTTCGGGGAAGAGAAAGCACAGCTTGTATTTGGTATCGCCGGTGTCGGGGATGAGCATCTGGACCTTCTGGCGAATATCTGTACGATGCTGGAAGATGAGGCAAGGCTGGAGACGCTCAAGACAACGGACGATGCGGACTGGGTATTGGAGCAGCTTTCGTGACGGCAACCACAATGCAGCAGTTCAGCCATTTGGCTTCGCTGGAGTGAGATATTGAATTTATGTTGATTCCGGGCAGAGGACTGTGTTAAAATGAAAAAACGGAGCAGGCGGCATTGTGGGATGTCTGTCTTCTCCGTTTTTCAGGACAACAGGAGAAAATCGATGGAATCATTGAAAGAGAGAATACGTAAAGACGGAAAAGTCAAAGCGGGAAATGTATTGAAGGTGGACTCTTTTCTGAATCACCAGATGGATATCGAATTGTTTTCTGAGATCGGCAGGGAGTTTAAGAGACGTTTTGCAGATGTGGAAGTAAATAAGATCCTGACGATCGAGGCATCCGGCATCGGCATTGCCTGTGTTGCGGCGCAGAGTTTTCATGTGCCGGTGGTATTTGCGAAAAAGACGCAGACAAAGAACATTGCGGGAGATGTCTATACGACAAAAGTGCAGTCCTACACCCACGGGAGGATCTACGACATCATCGTCGCGAAGGAATTTCTGGGCAGGGGGGATAAAGTGCTGCTGATCGATGACTTTCTGGCAAACGGAAAAGCGCTGGAGGGGCTGATCGATCTGGTGGAGGCATCAGGCGCGGAACTGGCAGGTGCGGGCATTGTGATCGAGAAGGGCTTCCAGGCGGGCGGAGATGCGCTGCGGGCAAGGGGAGTCCGGCTGGAATCTTTGGCTGTTGTGGAGCGCATGGATGAAAAGACGGGGGAGATCATATTCAGGGATGACAGAGGTGTCTGACCGTATCATATGCTGCAGTATAACAGCCTTTTGTTTATTTTATATTTGCTGAAAATTTTTCTTGTAAAGAGTGTCATCATGTGGTAAAATATTTCCGTTGCGATAAAGAGATGGTCCTCTGTTACAGAAGTATTAAGAACATCCGATCAAATAAGGAGGCATACGATAAATGAACGAACTGATCAGAGAAATCGAACAGGCTCAGCTGAAAGAGAAAGTGGACGAGTTTAACGTGGGTGATACCGTGAAGGTACACAACAGGATCAAAGAGGGAAACCGTGAGAGGATCCAGATCTTCGAGGGAACGGTTATCAAGAGGCAGAACGGCGGAAACCGTGAGACCTTTACCGTGAGAAAATCTTCCGGCGGTATCGGCGTGGAAAAGACATGGCCGCTCCATTCTCCCAATGTGGAAAAGATCGAAGTGGTGAGAAGAGGTAAGGTAAGAAGGGCGAAACTGTTCTACTTGAGAAAGCTTTCCGGCAAGAAGGCGAAAGTAAAAGAGGTTATTCGGTAAGATTTACAGGATTGAAAAACAAAGAGGGGACTGTTACGGTTGTAATAGTCCCTTTTTCAACATGATGAGGGATAAGTATGTCCGGAAAGAGCAGAGGACTTCATTTTTATAAGAGACGAAAGACGATGAGCGTGGGAATGTTCAAGGAGATCGGGAGCTGGGGTTTCTTTTTTGTGCTGGCTGTCCTGATAGCCTTCGTGTTTGTCTATTCGGTGGGGTTAAAGACAAGCGTGATCGGCGCCTCGATGGAGCCCTGCCTGTTCAATGGCCAGAGTGTATTGATCAACAAGATCAGCTACAGTTTCGGGGAACCGAAGCGGGGGGACGTCATCGTATTTCTGCCAAACGGAAACGAAAATACCCATTATTATATTAAGCGTGTCATCGGGCTGCCCGGGGAGACGATCACCATCAGTGACGGCAGGATATACCTGGACGGTTATTTTTATGAGGAGAGCGACAGCTACGATACGATCGAAGACGGCGGCATCGCGGAAAAAGGTATTACTCTGGGCGAAGAGGAATATTTTGTGCTGGGGGATAACCGGAACAACAGCGAGGACAGCCGTTCCGCCAATATCGGGGCGGTAAAGGAGGATACGATCGCGGGGAAGGCATGGTTTAAGCTGGGAGACAGCATCGATATGATCGGATTTATTGAGTGAAGCTGTTGTTTTCTGTGATATCATAATGCAGGCGGCATTATAAAATGGAAAAGAGGGTTATATGAATTATCAATGGTACCCGGGGCACATGACGAAAGCCCGCAGGATGATGGAAGAGAATATAAAGCTGATCGATCTGGTGATCGAACTGGTGGATGCGCGGATCCCGCTCGCCAGCAGGAATCCGGATATAGATGCGCTCGGGAAGAATAAGTCAAGGCTTATCCTGTTGAATAAGTCTGATCTGGCGGACGAGCGCGCCAATAAGCTTTGGAAGGAATATTTTAAAGACCGGGGACTGTTTGTGCTGGAAGTCAACTCTCGGAGCGGCGGAGGGATAAAAGCGATACATGGCATTGTGCAGGAGGCCTGCAGGGAGAAGATAGAGCGGGACAGGAAGCGGGGAATCTTAAACAGGCCAGTCCGCGCCATGGTGGTGGGAATCCCAAATGTGGGAAAGTCTACCTTTATCAATTCCTTTGCGGGCAAGGCGTGTACGAAGACCGGAAACAAGCCGGGCGTCACAAAGGGGAAGCAGTGGATCCGTCTGAATAAATCTCTGGAACTTCTGGATACGCCGGGAATCCTGTGGCCGAAATTTGAGAGTGAAGAGGTCGGATTGAAGCTTGCGCTGGTGGGTTCCATGAATGACAATGTCGTTTCCGTCACGGATATGGCGGTGGATCTGACCGGCATGCTGAAGCGGCAGTACGGCGGCGCGCTGGCAAAGCGATACGGGGTGGAGGAAGAAAAAGAAGTTTTTGAACTGCTTCAGGATATTGCGAGGAAGCGGGGCTGCCTTTTGAAGGGAGAGGAGCTTGACACGGAAAAGGCCGCGGCGCTTCTGTTAGATGATTTCAGAAGCGGCAAGCTTGGGAGGATCACGCTGGAGGTGCCGGTTTAATGGAGATACATTATACCGGAAGGAATGCAGGCTGTAGAAAGGTATGGGTTTTAAAGATGAAAAAGAGTGTCGTGAAAGAAATATTGAGTACCAGTATTTACCTGTTGTGTGTGCTGATCGCAACATATCTGATCATTCATTATGTCGGTCAGAGGACGGAAGTGCAGGGGAGTTCCATGGAGCCGACGCTGCAGGATGCGGATAATCTGATCGTGGATAAGATTACATATCGCTTCCGTGAACCGCAGCGCTTTGATATCATTGTTTTTCCGTTCCAGTACGAGGAGGAAACCTATTATATCAAGCGGATCATCGGCATGCCGGGGGAGACTGTGCAGATCGACTGGGATGGCAATATCTTTATCGACGGGGAACTGCTGGAGGAGAACTACGGCAAGGAAGTCATTCAGGATCCGGGTTTTGCGGCGGAGGAGATCATGTTGGATGAAGATGAATACTTTGTGCTGGGAGATAACCGGAATAACAGTACCGACAGCAGGGCGGAACTGGTCGGAAATATCCATAAGGATGATATTATCGGCAGGGCGTGGGTACGGATCTGGCCCTTTGATAAGTTCGGGAAACTGAAGCATCAGTGATGAAAAGACTGCCTTTTGTTTTGAGAAAGAGGATGAAATGGAGAAGATCAGGGAGATAAAGGGGAAGTTTTCAGATTGTGGCATTGAGGATCTGCCGGAGCTTATTTCTCTTTATGAGGGGGATGAGCGCGGCGGTGTGCGGGCGGTTTTGGGGGCGGCGAGAAAGCGGATCGCGGCTTATGAGAAGGAACTTGCGCGGACGCAGGAGATGAAGCGGTATGAGCGGGAATTCGGGGAGTACTCTTATATCTGCGGGATCGATGAGGTGGGAAGAGGCCCTCTTGCCGGTCCGGTCGTGGCGGGGGCGGTCATTTTGCCAAAAGATTGCAGTCTGCTATATCTAAATGATTCCAAGAAATTATCCGAAAAAAAGAGAGAAGAGTTATATACGGAGATCATGGAGGCCGCTGTGGCGGTGGGGATCGGTTACGCCGCGCCGGCGAGGATTGATGAGATCAATATTCTGCAGGCGACCTATGAGGCAATGCGGGAGGCGGTGGGACTTTTGTCAAAACAGCCGGACTTACTCCTCAACGATGCGGTCACGATTCCGGGGATTTCCATAAAGCAGGTGCCCATCATCAAAGGGGACGCAAAGAGTATTTCCATAGCGGCGGCGAGTATCGTGGCAAAGGTGACGAGGGATAGGCTGATGGTGAAGTACGACGAGATATATCCGGAGTACGGTTTTGCCTCCCACAAGGGATACGGTTCTGCGCAGCATATGGAAGCGATCAGAAAATATGGGGCGACACCCATCCACAGGAAGAGTTTCATTAAAAATCTATGAATATCACATTGACGGATGTTTTATCCAAAATAAATCAGGGACAATCGAATCAGGCGGGCAGTGCGGTCTCCGCTTCCGCTGTCGCGAAACAGCTTCAGACGAGTGCGGTGTTAAACTCGCTGGTGACAGGGCAGACCATCGGCGGGCAGATCCGCTCCATGCAGGGAAGCCAGATATTGCTCGCCATGGGAAATGGCGTGGAGATTAATGCCAGGCTGGACGGAGATATCAAGGCCTCCGTCGGGCAGAATATGTTCTTTGAAGTGAAAGGAACTTCGGATGACAAGTTGACGCTCAGCCCTCTGTATACCAATCTCTCCGCGGGAAAGAGCGCTGCCATGGGCGCGCTGAACGCCGCCGGGATGCCGCTCACCGCAGAGAATCTGGCGATGGTGAAGGGGATGATGGAGGAGGGGCTTCCGATCGACAAGGCGAGCCTCTGGGAGATGGGAAAAGCTGTGGCGGATTTTCCTCAGGCTTCTGCTGACACGATTGTCAGATTGACCGCGATGGGGATGGAGATCAACGAGACCAATGTGGCGCAGTATGAAGCCACCAGAAATATGCAGCATCAGCTCCTGCACACCATGGAGGATATCACGAAAGGGCTCGGGCAGGTGCTCTCTTCCTTCGGGGAGGAGGGAAAACATGCTGCAGGGCTCGAGTTTATGAAGGATATGCTTCAGGTGCTGCAGGGAGGAGCGGACGCTGCCGGAGAGGTTTCCGAAAACGGAAACGCCGTGAAGGAACTGATGCGGAAGCTGGACGGCATGATGAGGGAGATCGCGGAGGGAAAGGACGGCACTCCGGGAAAAAACACTGCGGCGGGAGCGCAGGAAGAGGCGGTAAAACAGTTGGCTGACCAGGATGGGACGGTGCTCTTGAAAGGCGGCGCAAAACCTGCGGAGCAGGCACGCACCGTATTGCCGGAGGGGCTTGAGCAGCGATTCTCAGAACTCGGGAAGGATTTTACATCCCAGGTCAAAAAGATGTTGTCGGAGAACTGGACGATGAAGCCGGAAAGCTTTGCCGACAAAGAGGAGGTAAAGAATTTTTATCAGAAAATAAAAAATCAGTCCGCTCAGGTCCAGGAGTTGTTTTCTGCGGCGGGCAAAGCGGATACGGCGGCGGGGCAGGCGGTACAGCAGATGAATCAGAATCTGGAATTTATGCAGAACGTTAACCAGATGTTTCCCTATCTGCAGATACCGCTGAAGGCTTCCCTGGAGAATGCCCACGGGGAGTTGTATGTGTACCAGAAGAAGAAGGGGAAGGTTTCCGAGGACGGTTCTTCCAGCGCGCTGCTGCATTTGGAGATGCAGCATCTGGGGAATCTGGATATCTATGTGAAGATGAAGGATTACAATGTATCCACGCAGTTTACGCTGGCAAATGAGGATGTGCTGGATTTTCTGGCGGAGCACATCCATGTTTTGAATGAGCGCCTGGAGAAGAAAGGGTACCATATGCAGGCGGAGATGAAGTTTAAGGAAGAGCAGGAAGCGGATGTGATCTCCCGCATACGGGGCGTGGAGGAGAACGATACGATGGTCTCCTACACGGCGTTTGATGTGAGGGCGTAGCGGCAAAAAAGGGAAACCGGGGAATTGGTATGGCACAGAAAAAGGAGAAGGTCACAAAACCGAAGACAGCGGTGGCGCTGGAGTATGATCCTAATGAGGAAGCGCCCCGGATCATTGCCACGGGGAAGGGCGCTCTGGCGGAGCGGATCATTGAGCGCGCGCAGGATGCGGGGGTGCCGCTCCATCAGGATAACCAGCTGGCAGATACGCTCTCGCGCCTGGATATCGGGGAGATGATACCGCCGGAGCTCTATGAGGTGGTGGCGGAGATCCTGGTCTTTGTAGATGCGATGGATAAGATCAGGGCGAAGATGAAGAAGTAGAGAGAGCCTGCGGCCCGGAGAGAGGGAAGGAAGGCTTGCATGAATAGACGGAGAGTGGGGGAAACCTACGAGAAAAAGGCAGGGCTGTTTCTGGAACGACAGGGTCTTGTCATATTGTGTTACAATTTTCGCAATCGGTACGGCGAGATCGATGTTGTGGCGTTAGATGGAGATGTCACTGTTTTTGTGGAGGTGAAGTACCGCAGAGATGCGGAGAAGGGGGAACCTGAGGAGGCGGTGGATGACCGGAAGAGAAGGCGGATCTGCCGGGTGGCTGACTACTACAGGATGATCCACCGCATGGGGGATTTTTCGCCGGTGCGGTTCGATGTGGTGGCAGTCTGCGGCGACGAGGTCAGATGGCACCGGAATGCGTTTGACTATATCGGGAGATAGAAGTGAAATACCGGACAGCAATCTACGGGGCGTTATACCCTCGCGGAGATAAAAAGTGTCTGCAAAGAGAGGAAAAATATGAAATTTCTACATATAGGAGATTTGCACCTGGGAAAAACACTGGGTGATTTTGATCTGGCAGAGGATCAGAAGTATATTCTTGATCAGATTCTTTGCATCGCGGATAAAGAATCCGCAGACGGCGTGCTGATCGCCGGGGATGTGTATGATAAATCGGTTCCGAGCGAGGCGGCTACGAAGCTTTTGGATCATTTCCTGATCGAACTGGCAAAAAGAGAAATAAAGGTATTTATGGTGAGCGGAAATCATGATTCGGATCACCGGTTAAATTACGGGAGCACTCTGTTTGCGGCTAATCAGGTATTCATATCGGCTGTCTTTGACGGGACGCTTCATAAGCAGAGCTTTTGCTGCGGGGATACGGGGATTGATATATATATGCTTCCGTTTGTGAAAGCTTCCCAGGTAAGGCGCTATTTCCCGGAAGAGGATATAGAAAGCTACGACGATGCTGTCCGAACGATCATAAGAAACACGCCCATAAACCCAAAAAATAAGAATATTCTTGTGGCACACCAGTTTGTTTCAGGGAGGGGGGAGGATCCGGCACTTGCGGGTTCTGAGAGCATTGGAACACAGAGTGTTGGTATGGTTGAAAAGATCGGATATGGCTGCTTTGACGATTTTGACTATGTGGCGTTGGGCCATATCCACTCTGCCCAGAGAGTAGGAAGGGATGAGATCCGCTATGCGGGTTCCCCTCTTAAATATTCGCTCAGTGAGGCAGATCGTGAAAAATCGATACCCCTTATTACGGTATCCCGGGAGGAAGGAGTTAAGATAGAGCTTGTCCCCCTGAAGCCGATGAGGGATATGAGACACATAAAGGGAACGCTGAAGGAACTGCTGCATAAACAGAATGTAAAAGCACCGGAGGATTTCATTTATGCGACATTGACGGATGAGGATATCATCAATGATGCGATGGGAATATTTCAACAGGTGTATCCGAATACAGTTCGGATCGATTACGACAATTCACATACAAGAGAGATCGAGCAGGTGGATATCAGCAGAATTGCCGAAAATAAATCATTCGCAGAGTTGATCGGAGACTTTTACAGGCTGATGTATGGGTGTGAGATCACAGAGGAAGAAATGGACGTCATGAGGATGGCGGCGAGGGAGGCAGGTGTCATAAATGAAGCCGGTTAAACTGATCATAAGCGCGATCGGTCCCTATGCGGGGAAGCTTCCGGAGATAAAGTTTGATGCCTTTGAAGAAAAGGGATTGTTTTTGATATCCGGGGATACCGGCGCGGGGAAGACCACGATATTTGATGCGATATGTTTCGCACTGTATGGGACGGCCAGCGGAACATACAGGGATACGAAAAGTTTGAGAAGCGAGTACGCAAAGGATTCCGCCGAAAGTTATGTGGACTTTTATTTTTCGCATCAGGGGCGCGAATTTCATGTCTTCAGACAACCGTCCTATGAGAGGCAGAAACATCGCGGCTTTGGCGTGGTATTGGAGAAGGAAAAGGCGGTTTTCTATGAGGAGGGACAGGCGCCGATAGAGGGCCTGATCCAGGTTGATCGTGCTGTAAAAGAACTGCTGCATATCGATGAGAAGCAGTTTAAGCAGATCGTGATGATCGCGCAGGGGGAATTTTGGAATTTACTGAATGCTAAAACGGAGCAGAGAACAGAGATACTGCGCACCATATTTTTGACGAGCGGCTATAAAAATATTGAATACAGACTGAAGGATCGAATGGATGCAAGCTGCAGGATCAGGGCAAAGGCCGAAGACAGTATTATCCAGCATTTCGGGGATGTGACGGCAGATGAAGAAGATGAGCTGTTTGACGAACTGGAGGATCTTAAAGGCAGATCCAGACGATCAGAGAGCGCATGGAATCTGGATGAGATCCTGGACGTAACGGAACGTCTGATCCTGTCAGACAAAGAAAGATTAAAGCGTATCGGGGTGGATCTGAAAAAGGCAGAGGCGGAACTGAAGAAGAACAATGAGGAACTTGCGCTGGCAAAGACAAACAACCGTTTTATCGAGAAAAGGGATGCACTGGAAAGGGAGAAGGAGGAGCTTGAAAGGAGAAAGGCACAAATCGATGGAATAGGCCTGCTTTTGGACAGACAAAAGAAAGCCGCCCGCAATGTGAGCCCGTCCTATGCCGAGTGGGCGAAAAAATGTGAGGCGGTGTCTCTGACAAAAGAACAGATCAAAACAAAGCAGACCTGCCTGGAGACGGCTGCGGCATCTGCAAAGCGGGCTGGAGATATGCTCGGCGATGCCAAAAAACAGGAGCCGGAAATTGACAGATTAAAGCAGATGATAAACAGGATCGACGATGAGAAACAGAAGTTTCAGCAAAAAGAGAAACTCGAAGGAAAGCTGAAACATCTTGAAGAGCTGGATAAAAATATCAGCAGGGAGGAAGCAGACTTAAAGGATGGTGAGAAATCTCTCAAGGAGAAGATCAAAGTCCTTCATAACACAGTTAAGGAACTAAAAGACAGGCCGGCTGAGTGGATCAGGGCAAAAAATGAGAGTGAAAAGCTAAAGGAGCTCCTGGAGGACTTGGACGCGATAACAGACGAGCGGATCCCGGAGAGAGAGAAAAGGAAAAAGGAGCTTTCCCGAAAACAGAGATTATTTTTGGACGCGCGGGACAAATATGAGGAGGCAAACGGCAGAAGAGAGGAGGCGGAGCGCACTCTCGAATACAGCAGGGCTGGTATTCTGGCAAAGAAACTTGTGGAGGGGGAGAACTGTCCAGTTTGCGGCTCTACGTATCATCCGAAGCCGGCGAGGCTTACGGAGGCTTCGATCTCGGAGGGCGATTTCAAAAAACTGCAGGAGGAAGAGTCTGCGCTTCAGGAGAAGAAGAACAGTGCAAATACGGAAGCCGAGATAGCAAAGACATCGCTGGAGGAATTTGAGGGACAGCTCAGGGCCGGTATACTGGATTGTATGGAGAGCCCGCTTTTGGACAGGGATATGGAGGGAGCGTCTCTCGAGGAACTGATCAGGGCGGCGGGGGAAGCAAGAACGCAGGTCGAGGCTGCGGCTGAGGAGAATACTAAAAAATGCAATTCCCTTGAGAAGGATTGCAGGTCGCTGAGGAAGGCCGAAAAAGATCTCGAAACCGCACAGGGGGACGAGACCGGGAAGCTCCATTTGAAAAAAGAAGAACTCGCTGTAAAGAGGCAGGAAATAAACCAGGGACTGGCGGAGACGAGAGCCACGTTAAGGACGCTTGAAGAATTGAGTTTCCCGGATTGGGGAACGGCAGAAAAGGAGAGAGAGCGGGCGGAGGCTGAGAAAAAGAAACTATCAGATGATATCGCGAAGTCGGAGGAGGAAAAGAAAAAAGCTGATGAGAAGGTTACCGCTGCCGCATCAGAACTGAAGATATTGAGCAGCAGCCTGAAAGAGCAGGAAAAGGATGAGAAAGCTTTGAAGGAGAAGCTGGATAGGGCAGTCAGTGCAAATGGATTCTCCTCTGTGGAGGAGATGCAGCGGTGCATTGTGAGTGAGGAGGATATCGAGGCGTCGGAAAAAGTGATCCATGAATACAGTCAGGCTGTTGCAGCAAATCAAAGACAGCTTTCAGATGCCAGAGCGGATGCGGAAGGGAAAAAGGTTACAGATATTGAAGGGCTGAAGGCCGTATGTGATGAGCGGAGCGCAAGGGTGGAACTGATCAGGAAAAACTATAACAATCATGAAAACAGGATCAGTACGAATGAAGAGAAACGGAGGAGCATTCTCAGCAGGAGAGAGGAACTGGAAAAGGCGCGCAAGGAGAATGTGATGTGTCAGCGGCTTTACCATCTGGTCAAAGGAACAACAGGAAATGGAAAGATTACACTGGAGCAGTACATACAGGCTGCGGGATTTGACGGGATCATTGCCGCGGCAAACAGGCGTCTTCTGCCGATGAGTGATGGACAGTATGAACTGTACCGTCAGGAGGATTCTCCCGGTAAGAAAAGCAATCATTTCCTTGACCTGGAGGTGTTGGACAATTATACGGGACACAGAAGGCCGGTGGGAAATCTTTCCGGCGGAGAAAGCTTTAAGGCGTCCCTGAGCCTTGCCCTGGGACTGTCCGATACAGTGTCGTCCAATCTCGGCGGCGTACAGATGGATGCGCTCTTTGTGGATGAGGGGTTTGGAACATTGGACCGGAAATCGATAGACAGTGCGATGGAAATTTTGATGAATCTGACCGGGAGCAGCAAGCTGGTGGGGATCATCAGCCACAGGGAGGAGCTTATGGAGAATATTCCGCAGCAGATCAAAGTGAAAAAGACGAGAGACGGAAGTCAGATCACTGTTGAGTGCGGCATATAGCTTGATCGGATGAGAGGCAGTGCATCAAACAGATGGCCGCGGTAAATTTCATTCCGGCATATTTTTCCGGAGAACATGATAGAATGGACTAAAAAGAGCGGAGGCGATATGAACATAAAAAGAAAAGCAGGCCAGGAAGTGTTAAAAAAACATCAGGCGGAAAACGGCGTGATTTATCTCACTTTTCCGGGATTGGAGAGGACAGGGGCGGTGCGCCACCTTTTTTCCACCAGGGAGGGCGGTGTCAGCGAGGGGATCTACGCATCCATGAACCTCAGCTATTCGCGAGGCGACAGGAAGGAGGCGGTGGATGAAAATTACCGTCTGATTGCGGCTGCCTTGGGGAGCAGCACGGAGGATATGGTCTGTTCGGACCAGACACATACGGATAATGTCCGCCTTGTCACGGCAAAGGACAGGGGGAAGGGGGTCACAAGGCCGAAAGACTACACGGACATAGACGGTCTGATCACCCGGGAGAGGGGAATCGTACTCTGTACTTTCTTTGCGGACTGCGTGCCCCTGTTTTTTGTAGATCCGGTGAGGAAGGCGATCGGCCTGTCCCATTCCGGCTGGCGGGGCACCGTGCAAAAGATCGGCAAAAAGACGGTGGAAAAGATGCAGGAGGCCTTCGGGACAGATCCGGGGGATGTCCATGCGGCGATCGGACCGTCCATCTGTCAGGACTGCTATGAAGTGAGCGGGGATGTCATAGAGGAGTTTCGGAGGGCTTTTCCGGGGGCGGAGGAATACGATCTGCGGAGCAGTCCGCTCTGGTATCAGACAAGACCGGGGAAATATCAGTTAGATCTGTGGGAGGCAAACCGTCTTGTCATGCTGGAGGCAGGGATTTCCGCGGAACATATAGAAGTGACGGATCTGTGTACCTGCTGTAATCCTGAATTTTTATTTTCCCATCGGGCGAGCCATGGGCAGAGAGGGAATCTGGGAGCGTTTATGAAACTGTTGTGAGAACGAAAGGATTTCGGTTTTCCGGCAGCCACAACGAAAATAGCAGCGGGGCCGCTGCTATTTTTCTTCCATCAACATACGATTGTGCCGCTCCATCAGTCCGCGGATCTTGTCGGTAGGCGTCCGCACAAAAGTTAACGAAACATTGTGGTTCATAAAGTCGATGATGGATGCCAGGAATTTATTCATATCGGCAGTCACATAGTAGGAACGCTTCAGGAGTTCCGGCGGCTGATAGGTCAGGTTTGTGGTGATCAGTTTGTCAAAATATCCCTTCTCGTAGGCTTCATCGAAATGGGAGAGCCCGCTTGTAAAGAGGCCGAAAGTCGTGCAGATAAATACCCGGTTTACCTTGCATTCCTTTAAGATGCGGGCGGTATCGATCATGCTCTCCCCGGAGGAGATCATGTCGTCCACGATGATGGCATCCTTGCCCGCGATATTATCACCCAGAAACTCATGTGCGACAATGGGGTTTTTGCCGTTTACAATGGTGGAATAGTCCCGTCTTTTGTAGAACATCCCCACATCCACGCCGAGCACGTTGGCGAAATAGATGGCACGGTCGAGCGCTCCTTCATCGGGGCTTAATACGATCGTGTGCTCCTTGTCGATGATGATGTCCGGCTCTGCCTCCAGCAGGGCCTTGGTGAACTGGTATGTGGGCATAAAGCTGTCGAAACCGCACAGGGGCACGGAATTCTGTACCCGCGGGTCGTGAGCGTCGAAGGTGATGATATTGCTGACGCCCATGTCGGACAATTCCTTTAAGGCATAGGCGCAGTCAAGGGACTCCCTGCCGCTTCGCTTGTGCTGTCTGCTCTCATACAGGAAAGGCATGATCACGGTAATGCGGTGGGCTTTCCCGCCTGCCGCCGCGATGACTCTTTTGAGGTCCTGATAGTGGTCGTCGGGGGATTTGTGGTTGGTATAGCCGTTCATCTGATAGGTGATGCTGTGGTTACAGACATCCAGCAGGATATAGAGGTCCTTGCCCCGGATGGACTCCCGGAAGATCCCCTTGCCTTCGCCGGAGCCGAAGCGGGGACAGTTGACATCGGCAAGATAGTTATCTTCATGGTATCCCTGAAAGGCGGGATCATTTGTCAGGTCCTTATGGGTTTCTTTTCGAAAGTTGACAAGATATTCATTGATGACTCTGCCCATTTCCGCGGCAGAATCTAACGCTGCGATCTTTAGCGGCGCTGCGGGGAGCGCCTGTTCCAGTTTTGTAATGTCGGCCATGCCGCCTCCTGTAGAAAAACGTAGAAAATTCTGATACATCTAAAATTTATAACATTCTTCGTGACACGTCAAGGGAATTTTAGTAAAATAAAAAATAACCCGCAGCGGTTTCTAAAAAGTATATGCCTGGGTATCAGGAATGTGAGGATAAGCGTGATATGGGAGTAAAAAGACATGTGATCCGGAGGGTATTGCCGGACAGTATAGCCGAGGAAATGGGGCTTGAGCCGGGGGATGCGGTCTTAAGGATAAATGATCAGGATATCGATGATATCTTTGACTACCAGTTTCTGGTACAGGACGATTATATCGAAGTTGCGGTCCTGGCGAAGGGCGGGGAAGAATGCGTCCTGGAGATCGAGAAGGAGCCGGGGGAAGATCTGGGGCTGGAGTTTGAGAACGGGCTGATGGATGAGTACAGAAGCTGCCGCAATAAATGTATTTTCTGCTTTATCGATCAGATGCCGAAGGGGATGCGGGATACGCTGTATTTCAAGGATGATGACTCCAGGCTTTCCTTTCTGCAGGGGAATTATGTGACGTTGACCAATATGTCGGACCACGATATCGACAGGATCATCCGTTACCGGTTGGAGCCGATCAATATTTCTTTTCAGACTACGAACCCGAAGCTTCGCTGTATGATGTTGAATAACCGTTTCGCCGGGGAGGCGCTCCGAAAAGCGGACAGGCTTTTTGAGGCGGGGATCGGGATGAACGGGCAGATCGTGCTCTGCAGGGGGATCAATGACGGGAAGGAGCTTCGCAGGAGTATTTCGGACCTGACCGGATATCTGCCGTATCTGACAAGTGTGTCAGTTGTGCCGGTGGGGCTTTCGGATTTCCGGGAGGGGCTGTATCCGCTCGAGCCATTTACAAAAGAGGACGCGGAGGCGGTCATTGACTGTATCGAGGGCTGGCAGAGGAAGATATTTGCGCAGCACGGCATTCATTTTGTGCATGCCTCGGACGAGTGGTATCTGTTGGCGGGGAGAAAGCTGCCG
The DNA here is from genome assembly GCA_910584915.1 of uncultured Lachnospiraceae bacterium. Classification (GTDB taxonomy): domain Bacteria; phylum Bacillota; class Clostridia; order Lachnospirales; family Lachnospiraceae; genus 1XD8-76. Next base: position 119,693 of record CAJUDM010000005.1, on the reverse strand, counting down.
GAGGCTGAGCGCTATGACGGGTATCTGCAGTTGGAGAACGGCGTGGGGATGCTGCGGTTATTGATGGATGAATTTCAGGATGCGTTTGACAGGGAGAAGGAGAGATGTCAGGGGAGAGGAGAGGCTCCCGGCGTTTTGGAGGGAATCTGTGATAAAGACGGGGATCCCGGCTCAAATGCGGCCTGCGATATGCAGCGCGGCCCGGCTTCCGGGGAATTTTCGATCGCCACCGGAAAACTGGCGTACCCTGTGATACGGGAGATGGCGGATCAGGCGATGGAACTTTATCCGCAGCTGCACATACATGTCCATGAGATCATCAATCACTTTTTCGGGGAGAAGATCACGGTATCCGGGCTTTTGACGGGGCGGGATATCATAGGACAGCTGAAGGGCAAGGTTCTGGGAGAGCGGCTGCTCCTGCCTGTCAATATGCTGCGCAGCGGGACCGATGTCTTTCTGGACGATGTCACTGTCGGGGAAGTGGAAAAAACTTTACAAGTGCCGGTAGATATTGTAAAATCAAGCGGGTATGATCTGCTCTCCTGTATGCTGGGGAAAGCGGGATCTGCTGAATATGGAAAATGTGCCGGCAGATACCTGTGAATGTATGGGAAGCCGGCGAAGTCCGGGCGGAAGAAAACAACAGTAAAGGATAGATGTAAGTTATGGCAAAGAAGAGAGGAAAACCGGTGGTGGCGGTGGTGGGCAGGCCCAATGTGGGGAAGTCCACGCTGTTCAATGTGCTCGCCGGAGAAAGAATATCGATCGTAAAAGATACGCCGGGCATCACCAGGGACCGGATCTATGCGGATTCTGAGTGGGCAGGACGAAAATTCACGCTGGTCGATACGGGCGGTATCGAGCCGGAGAGCAGGGATATCCTGCTGTCCCAGATGCGGGAGCAGGCGCAGATCGCCATCGACACGGCGGATGTGATATTGTTTCTGGTGGATGTGAAGCAGGGGGTTCTGGACGCCGATTCCAAAGTGGCGGATATGCTGCGCAAGGCGGGAAAGCCGGTGGTGCTGGTGGTAAACAAGGTGGACAGCTACGAGCGGGATATGCTTGCGGTCTATGAGTTCTATAACCTTGGGATCGGGGAGCCCTGCGCCATATCGGCGGCGAACAGAACGGGACTCGGCGATATGCTGGATGTGGTCATCTCCCATTTCCCGGAAAGTGCGGGGGAGGAAGAGGAGGATGACAGGATCAGGGTTGCGATCGTCGGCAAGCCCAACGTGGGAAAATCTTCGATCATCAACCGGCTGTTGGGAGAGAACCGTCTGATCGTTTCCGACATTGCCGGCACTACCAGGGACGCGGTGGACACAGAACTGACGTACCACGGCAAAGACTATGTGTTTATTGATACGGCAGGGCTGCGCAGGAAAAACAAGATCAAGGAAGAGCTGGAGCGCTTTATGATCATCCGCACGGTCAGCGCTGTGGAGCGGGCGGATATTGTGGTCCTTGTGATCGATGCGGTGGACGGCGTGACGGAACAGGACGCCAAGATCGCGGGTATTGCCCATGACAGGGGCAAGGGAATGATCATTGCGGTCAATAAGTGGGACGCCATTGCGAAGGACGATAAGAGCACCCGGGAATACGAAAAAAGGATCAGGCAGGTGCTGTCTTTTATGCCTTATGCGGAAATTTTATATATTTCGGCGCTGACAGGGCAGAGATTACCGAAATTATATGATATAATAGAAGCAGTGCATGAAAATCACGCGATGCGCGTGGCGACGGGCGTGTTAAACGAGATCATGTCGGAGGCTGTGGCGATGCAGCAGCCCCCTGCGGACAAGGGAAAGCGCCTCAGGCTTTACTATATTACACAGGTGGCGGTAAAGCCGCCTACATTTGTGATCTTTGTGAACGATAAGGAACTGATGCATTTTTCTTATACGAGATATATTGAAAATCAGATCAGGGAGACTTTCGGGTTCCGCGGGACACCGTTAAAGTTCTTTATACGGGAGCGCAAAGGGGATAAGTGAGCGGAATCTGTGAGGGAGAGATGCGGAACTGAGATAAAGAACAGCATCTGTCCCGGACAGTGCCCAGAGAATTTACGGACGTGACAGCGGTCGTAAATTTCTCTGCGGGATTGGCACTGTGAGGGAGAGATGCGGAACTGGAATGAACCGAACAAAAAGCGAAGCGTTTGTGAGTTGGAATATCTGTGGTACTGGAAGAGGAGAAATAATTATTATGTTGGGACGTATTATCTGTCTGGCGGCGGGGTATGTGTGCGGGCTGTTTCAGACGGCTTATATCTACGGTAAATCAAAAGGGATCGATATCAGGGAAAAGGGCAGCGGCAATGCGGGCACCACGAACACGCTGCGGACTTTCGGTGTGAAGGCTGGCGTGCTGGTGCTTTTCGGCGATATCATGAAGTGCGCCGCGGCGTGCCTTTTAGCGCGGTTTGTCATTGCGCCGAGGATGGCGCCGGACCTGAATTATCTGTTTGTCCTGTATGCCGCGGCGGGGGCGATCCTGGGGCACAATTTTCCGTTTTATATGAATTTCAGGGGCGGCAAGGGGATCGCGGCGACAGCTGGACTGATCATCTGTTTCCACTGGAGCTTTTTTATCATGGGCGTTATCGTATTTTTCGGGACATTTTTTACAACGCATTATGTGTCTTTGGGATCGCTTCTTGTCTACGCGGGATTCATGATCCAGATCATTGTGGAGGGGCAGATGGGAGTTTTCGGGATGTCTCAGGCGGCGCTCAACGAGATGTATGTTGTCTCTGCGGTCCTGGCGGTCATGGCTTACTATAAACACCGGGAAAATATAAAGCGGCTGATAAAAGGGGAGGAGCGCAAAACATATCTGAAGAAGAAGGAAGAGAAACAGCCATAGCCTGATAAGGACAGACAGGCAGGGCGTCATAAAAGATACATTAAATATAAACAGTCTATAAAGTACTCCAAAAATATAGAACACCACAAGAAGTATATAAAGTATCATTAAACCATGTAAAACAGAGGGAAGGAACAGAAAATGGCAAAAATAGGACTGATCGGAGCAGGAAGCTGGGGGACGGCGCTCTCCAAACTGGCGGCGGATAATGGACATGATGTAGCAGTCTGGTCTATCGTGAAGGAAGAGATCGAGATGCTGCGGAAAAACAGGGAGCATCTGGATAAACTGCCGGGGGTAAAACTGCCGGAAAATATTTCCTATACGACGGAACTTTCAGAGGCGATAGAAGGGATGGATCTGTGTATCCTGGCGGTGCCGTCACCCTTTACGAGGAGCACGGCGGCGATGATGAAACCTTTTGTAAAAGAGGGACAGATCATTGTCAACGTGGCGAAGGGGGTGGAGGAAAAAACACTGATGACACTCTCGGAGATCATAGAGGAGGAAGTGCCGGGGGCGGATGTGGCAGTGCTCTCGGGACCTTCCCATGCGGAGGAAGTGGGAAAGGGAATGCCCACGACGATCGTAGCCGGAGCCAGGACAAAGAAAACGGCGGAATATATTCAGAACCTTCTGATGAACAAAGTGTTTCGGGTATATACCAGTCCGGATATGCTGGGGATCGAGCTGGGCGGCGCGTTGAAGAATGTGATCGCGCTGGCGGCGGGCATAGCAGACGGGCTTGGCTGCGGCGACAATACAAAGGCGGCATTGATCACCCGGGGAATGACTGAGATCGGCAGGCTGGGGCTTGCCATGGGCGGAAAGCTGGAGACATTCTGCGGCCTTACCGGCATCGGAGACCTGATCGTGACATGCGCATCCATGCACTCACGCAACAGGCGGGCGGGCATTCTGATCGGACAGGGAAAGTCCATGAAAGAGGCGATGGACGAGGTGAAACAGGTGGTGGAGGGCGTGTACTCCGCGAAGGCGGCTATGGGGCTGGCAGGGAAGTATGAGGTGGAGATGCCCATCATCGAGCAGGTGAACCTCGTATTGTTTGAGGGAAAACCGGCGGCACAGGCGCTGGATGAACTGATGCTGCGGGATAAGAAGATCGAGATCAGTGCGGGATGGTAAGTGTGGAATGACTGGAGAGACCATGTGAGATGCGGAAAGTGCGGGAAACATTTTGACGAGGAGATGTACAGCGGTATCTGCCCGGAATGCCGGACAGTCGGGCACATAACGGCAGGGAGGTGCTCATAGGATTGTGATAGAAGAGAAAAAGAACAGGAATATCGTGACGCCGGTCTGTATCATTATTTCAATAGCGGCAATCTTCCTCACGGCTGCAAACGGCTATTCAAAAAAGTGGTACAGTTCGAAAGCTGCCGCCGATATGTATGCCGGGAAGCAGGAGGAGACGGAAAGCGGAACCCTATCACTGCAAAAATTTGAATGGCAGACGGCGGATGCGGGGGAGGCGTTTATTATAGGCCGCAGAGAGGTTATCGTGAAGAGTGCGGCGGCGCCGGATGACGCCATGCTGACGGATGTGCCGGCGGGGGAAAAGCTGGTTATGGTATCAGTGGAGGTCCGCCTGTTGAAGGATCAGGAGTATCAGCAAACCGTTACGGAGAAGAAACCGGCAAAGGAGACGGCATCCTATGAACCGCCTGCGGACTGGGATTATTTCTGGGATCATTCGGGACTGGTGTATGCGTCCGACGGCGTTTCCTGCAATCTGCCGTTGGATAACGGGAGCGTCATGAGGATGGCGGGAGACGGCGGATCTTTTGGGGAAGCATTTTCGGAGAAGGACATCCTGACAGGATCCGGCTTTATTGATTGTACTGAGGAAGGACAGACGGGAGAGTTTTTCTTTTTGACGGATGAAAAGGCGGAGGAGGTCAGAATTTCCTTCAGTGATGGGGAGTATGCATGCGGGCCTTACATTTTGGAGAAGAGAGTCAGCGTGCCTCTGCGGATCGAGGAGGGCGGCGTATGAACAGGATTATAAAAATATGCTCCGTCGTTGGCTGCGCTGTGATTGTTGCCTTCTGTATCAAAACCATTTTGGATATCGATAAATATTATTCAGAAGATTATGTCGAAAAGGTATACAATGATATTGTTCGCAGGGATCCCCTCGCTCCGCATCCGCAGGTGAAGGACTGCAGCGCGGAGACAGTGAGCGAGGCGCCCGAGGGGTATGAACTGCGCGGGGAGGCGGATGGATCAGACGGTATGAAGCTGGTGAAGGTAACCTGGCACTTTTCCAATTTGATATACGATGATCTGATGGAGATGGAGTGGAACTGGATCGATTACGGCTGCGAAGGAGCAGAGCGGCTTGACAGGCTGGAAAAGAAAGACGATCCGTACGGCCGGCGGAAGGTACTGCCGCCCGGGGAGGAAGTCACAGTATATGACTATGTGCTGGTGCCGGAGCAGGTACACGAGATGACGGCGTCTCTCGGCTATAGTTCTATTTATGAGAAGGCGCAGGAGGATCCTTATCAAGAGGTTGAGATCGCTTTCTGAGGGGACGATCCCTGCGCATCCGGCGCTGGGAGAGAGCGGAGAGTTGCTTATAGAGTTGTGAGAGATCGATGCGGACACCTTCGACAGGCTGCACAGGTGGGAGAGGGCGGAGAACTGTTCATAGAATTGTGTGGGTCAGAGCGGACGGCGGCGGGGAATGCGGATAATGAGGATATACCATGAAATGCGGAAAATGCGGGAAGCAGTTTGACGAGGCGGTGAACGGGATCTGCCCGATGTGCGGACAGCCTTACAGCCGGACAGGACGGAGGCTCATTTCCGGAGACAGAGGGATCAGAAGGGGCATGGTCCTGCTGCTGTTGGTAATCGCCGCCACTGCAGCCGCCTGCAATATGAAAAAACGGCATATTGCAGGGCTTTATCAGATTGTGGATTTTGAATCGGAGACTGCGGAGACGGGACAGATGTTTCAGATAAACGGCAGGCGGCTTAAGGTGGAGAAAGCGGAAGTGGTGGATACTTCTGCACTGAGTGGCATGCCGAAGGACCAGAAACTGATCGCGGTCAAAGTGAGCCTGATGCCGGGGGACGGGAAGCGTTCCATCACAACGGAACCGGGCATGATCTATCTGTCGGACGGCTGTATCTGCAGACAATGGCTGGATGAACGCACATTGGACAGGATACTTTCCCCGGGAGAGCCTTCAGATGGGGAGGAGGCTGATTATTCCCCGGGTGAAGTCCTGACAGAGTATGACTATGCAGATGACGTCCTGCTGACCGAGAGAAGGGGAACCTTTTATTTTTTGATGGATGAGGAGGTTCAAACGGCTTCGATATCCTTTGACCAGCTGAGAAGGGAAGACGGGATCTCCGTTCTGGAGAAGCGGGTGAGCGTTCCGCTTTCGTTTGAGGAGGGGACGCCATGAAGAACAGGGCAAAGATCGTTTTCCTTATTTTCTATGTTGTGGTCATTTGTGGGTGCGGCGTATTTTATCTGGCATATGGGAGACGGCTGTACAGGAATATCTGTACGCCGCAGGCATATTCTCCGATCACCGGGTACAGCGCAGAGATAGTGGATGGGATACCAGAAGGGTATGAATATGGTGTTCCCGGATATAAAGCAACGGATGGGATGAAGGTGATGGAGATCACTTACAAGCTGAGGGGCGTGGTGAATGAGCCGATAGAGTTTACGGGCGGACTGTGCGATTATTATGATGCGGATGGAGAATGCCTCGATGCGCTGGACAGGGATCCGGCTTACTGGGCTTATATCGATGGAACCGTACTGCCGCCGGGGGAGAACGTGATCTATAGAGAGTATGTGCTGGTGCCGGAGGGTACGGAGTCGATTCGTGCGTATCCGTCGATGGGAGAGAATGAAGAACTGCTCATAGAATTATGATGACAAAATGGACGGCGGCGGGGCATATGGATAATGAGGATATATCATGAAATGTGGAAAATGCGGAAAACAGTTTGATGAGGCAATGTACAGCGGTATCTGCCCGAAGTGCGGATATTTTAACAACAGGCAGGGGGAGATAGACGTAAGCAGGTATTACAGCGCCAGATTCGAGGATGATGGGAAAATTTCCGCGAACGCGCCTGCGGGTACTGCCTCCCCTGTTTACCGGCAGGGACAGCCGGACTTGGCTCCAACGGGACAGCCAACGGGGAATCCTTATCAGGATAGCGCAGCGTACAGAAGATATGCACAGGAACAGGCGGAGAGAAGTAAAAAATTTTTGAACAGGTTTTACCTGGTCTGTGGCGCCATCATAATACTGTGCAGCGTGATCTCAGCGGCGTTGCTTTTGTTGCGAAAGATCGCTACCTCGGATATTCCGGGTACTGCGGATCCGGGGAGCGCCGGCGTAGAATCGGGAGAACTGTACGACGAAGGGGATTACGGACAGCCGGGCGGAGAGCCCGATGATGCCGGGGGCTATGGAAGGTCCGGCGAAAAAGCGGAGGAATCCGATGAAACCGCGGAGTTCGAGTGGGAGATGGCAGATGTCGGACAGCTTTTTGACATATACGACAGACTGTTTATCGTGGACAAAGCGGAAGTGATAAACACATCCGGGTTTGAGGGCATGCCGGCAGGGGAAAAACTGATTGCGGTGACAGTGAAGATACTGCCTGAGAGTGAGTGGGGCGAAACGGAAGCAGACAGCGGCGGAGGGAATAACGGAGTCTTTGACGAACCGGAAGAAGGTACGGCAGCGACGCCGCCGATAGAGGAGGAGGACAGGATATCCAGTGAAATATATGTGTCAGATGGTTTATCCTGTAAAAGATATCTGGAACCCTATGCGATATCGGAGCTTTTTGGAGGGGGATCGGTCGAGGAGGAGGATGCCCTGAAGGAGTATGATTATCTGGGACTCTATTCCGAGGAGGGGAAGAAGGGAAAGTTTTTCTTTTTTGTAGACGATGGCGCAGAAAAGATCAGGATCTCTTTTGACGAGAGAAGAGAAAGATATGGAAATCCTGATCTGCGGAGGAGAGTGAGCGTACCGCTGCAGATAGAAGAGAGCGGTATTTCCGCGGAATCGGAGAGCGGAGAGGACGTCAAAGAGCAGGAGGAGAGCATTCTGTCCTCTGAATGGAAGTACGATGAAATACCGGAAGTGCAGGAATATGATGATATTTTTGCGGAGGGATTCCCGGTGGTGGAGGATTACAGCGCTGCAGTCGTGGAGGCGCCCCCGGAAGGGTACTATGTATATGAGTACGGTTATGCTGAGGACTGGAGAGAGTGGGATGATATGGAAGTGGTGGAGGTCACCTGGCGCTTCGCAAATCCCGGAGATGAGACAATGAATGTGGATGCCGTCTTTACCTGGTACGAGGACAGTGCAGAGTACGAGCCGTTGTATCTGCTGGAGAAAGATGAGGGTTCGGTGATATATGGCGATTGGCGGATACTGCCGTATGCGGAACATGTTGTCCTGAAAGAGTATGTGCTGGTGCCGGCGGGAATGCGGGAGATGGAGGCGATCCGGTATCCTGTTGACGGAGACGGTATTGAGGAGAGCGTGGAGACATATCCTATTGCTTTTTGATATTAATTTTATATAATATATTAATGCAGTGGAAAATATTTCGGCGAAGTCAATAACCCTGCCGCAAAGCAAAGAGTGCTAAATCAAGCGGATATGGAAGTTGAAGCGTCCTAAAAGAAATAAATCACGGATGGCGGAAAGAAAAGAGCAGATGGAGGAGAACAATGAATCAGGGATTTAACAGTACCAACCAGTATGTAGCTTCGAGGGAATTGATGGACGGCGTGAACGTGGCGATCGCTCTGCAGAAGCCCCTCCTGATCAAGGGGGAGCCGGGCACCGGCAAGACGATGCTGGCGGAGGCGGTGGCGCAGTCGCTGGGCAAGAAGCTGATCATCTGGAACATCAAGTCCACCACGAAGGCGCAGGACGGGCTCTACATGTACGACACGATCCAGCGTCTCTACGACGGACAGTTCGGCGAGGAGGGCGTGGACGATATCGCCCGCTATATCAAGTTGGGCAAGCTGGGGGAGGCATTCGACTCGGAGGAGCAGGTGGTGCTTCTGATCGATGAGATCGACAAGGCGGATCTGGAGTTCCCCAACGACCTGCTCTGGGAGCTCGACCAGATGGAATTCTATATCCATGAGACGAAGCGCACGGTCAAGGCGAAACACCGCCCAATCGTGATCATCACGTCCAACGCGGAGAAGGAGTTACCGGACGCGTTCCTGCGCAGATGTATCTTCCACTATATCGACTTCCCGGATAAAGAACTGATGGAGGAGATCGTAAAGACACACTATCCCGATGTGGAGGAGAATCTGATGCGGCAGGCGATGGAGATCTTCTACGATATCCGCGCGATGCGCGATATCCGCAAGAAACCCAGCACCTCGGAGCTGATCGACTGGATCAACGCGCTGCAGATCGGCGGGATCCCGGCGGATGTGCTGCGTGCAAAGATGCCGTTCCTCGGCGTCGTCGTGAAGAAGGACGAGGATCTGGAGACTGTACGACAGCACGGCATCTGATGTGGGACTGGAATAGGAGACAGCAATGTCGTTTAGTCAAATCTTTCACCCAGCCGTGAGGAAAATAAAATGCTCAAGGAGCCCGTTAAAAAGCGTCGGCACTTAGCGAGGTATTTTACGAGCTTAGTGTCCGCTACGCTATTTCACAGGCTCTTGAAAAACAGAGCCAGCGAGAGCGTGGCGACGGAGTATTTTATTGTAACATAAGGACTGCTCGCGAAGCGCGCTGCCCGTTGTTTCCTCACGGCGTCTGGTACCGTAAACTAAATGGTATTACAGGAGACAAGTTATGTTTTATCCTTTTTTTCAGATATGTAAGGCGAAGGGGCTTCACATCACGATGAGCGAGTGGCTGACGCTGCAGAGCGCCCTGGAGAAGGGCATGGCGGGCAGCAGCCTCACGCAGTTCTACTATCTTGCCAGGATGATCCTTGTCAAGAGTGAGACGGAATTTGATAAATTCGATATGGCGTTCGAGGAATGCTTCAAGGGCGTGAAGACGGAAAATGAGGTCACGGCGCAGATGCTCAGATGGCTTGACAAGTCTGATATGATGGAGCTCGCCCACGAGGAGGCGAGGGCGCACTTAAACCAGATGGAGGACAACACGGTCATCGACAAGGAGGATGTGGAGCAGACATTCAAGGACAGGCTGCGTGACCAGAATGAGGAGCACAACGGCGGCTCCTTCTGGATCGGCACCATGGGCAAGACGTCGTTTGGCAATATGGGCGGCAACGTGGGCGGCGTCAGGGTTGGCGGAAAGACCGGTTACCAGTCCGCCTTCTCGGTGATCGGCGCCAGAAAATACAAGGATTTCCGGGATGACAGGGTGTTAGACAACAGGCAGTTCCAGCTTGCCTTCCGGAGGCTCAGACAGTTTTCCACAAAGCTGGATATCCCGAAGACGGAACTGGATATCCCGGGCACCGTGGACAAGACCTGCAACAACGGCGGCTGCCTGCAGATCGTGATGGAGAAGCCCAGAAAGAACGCGGTGAAGCTTCTGCTGCTCTTTGACTCGGGCGGGACGATGATCCCATACAGCTCCCTGATGAACGACCTGTTCCAGGCGGTAAATAAATCGAATCATTTCAAGGATGTGAAATGTTATTATTTCCACAATTGTATCTACAGCAAACTCTATAAGACGCCGGAGTGCGAGAACGGCGAGTGGGTGGATACGGAGTGGATGTTCCGCAATTTAGACAGCGATTACAAGGTGATCATCGTGGGCGACGCGGCGATGGCGCCAGAGGAACTGTATTCCACCAGCGGAAACTACCGGGGGCCAAACGGCGGGCTCTCCGGCTACGAGTGGCTGCAGCTCATGAAAAAGCATTATAAAAAGATCGTGTGGATGAACCCGAAGATGGCACCGGGCAGAGCACCCTGGCGGGAGGCAGAGACCGCGATCAAGGAGATGCTCCCGATGTACAAGCTGACGGTGAAGGGGCTCAACGAGGGCATGATAAAACTGATGGCAAATAAATGATGGCGGAGCGCAGGCGAGGTTATCCTCTGCGGCACGATCTGTGTACTGAAACCAGTACGATTTGAAAAGCAGATCGCACTGCAGCGGGAAGCGGAGTTTCTCCTGATTTTGGTGGATCCGATTAACGGCAAGTTAACAGGTGTAATGTCTGAATTGGCTTCTGCGATATGATTGATATACTATACCAGAGAAAGAGACATATATTGTATGGACACAAAAAAGAAAGACATTCAGAAAGCGAAAAACGGATATATCGAGCTGTGCAGGTTTTTATTCTGCGTGATGATCGTCATACATCACAACGCTCAGGACTTTGAGACGGGCACGATATTGCCGAGCGGGTTTGTGGCGGTGGAATTTTTCTTTTTTATTTCCGGTGCGATGGCGATGCGGCATATTGCGAGGGAGAAGAGAGAGATTTCCGGAAAGATGCGCTACGCGGTGGATTACACACTGAATAAGATAAAGAGGATCTTTCCCTATGCAGCGTGCGGAACGCTGGCGGCTTATATCTGGCGCATCATATCGGTGAGAAACTTTTCTGCAGATATGGTGCATGAACTGGCTATCCTGCCCTTTGAGCTGTTCTTTCTGCCGATGGGAGGGGTGATACCCGTCAGACTGGATCTCTTTATGAACGCGCCGCTGTGGTATGTGTCGGCGATGATGTTCACGCTGCCGTTGATCGTCTATCTCTGCCTGAAGGCGGGGGATGTATTTCAATGCTATATCGTGTGGTTTGTGCCTGTCCTGATCCACGGCTGGATGATCCTGCATATGGGAGGTTCCTGGCCCTGGGGCGAGACGACGCCGGTGGGCTACTCCGCGCTTTTGGTGGCGTTCTCAAACCTGACGCTCGGGTTCGGCATTTATCTGGCGTCAGTGCGTCTGTCGGAGAAAAAGTTCGGGATGCCCGTTAAGATCCTGCTGACCGTGGCGGAGCTTGCGGGGATCGCGCTGTGCTTTGTCTTTGCGGCATCAGAGCCGAACGCTTACACCTTTGAGACGGTGATCGCGTTTCTGGCACTTTCACTGACGATCACCCTGAGCGGCGTGAGCTACACGGGAAAGCTGCACGGGCGTATATTTGAGTGGCTTGGGAAGTTGAGTCTGCCGATCTACTGTGTGCATTGGTGGACCGGGCAGATCATACAGGTTTATCTGTACTCGTTCTCGTATCCTGCGAGGATCGTGTTTATTCTGGCGGCGTGTGCGGCCTGGTCGATCCTGATGATCTTTGCGTTCGACGGTATCCGGAAACTTTGGAGCAGGAAGCGCGCTGTGTCATGAGCGAAACAGTTAGGAAAGCGAAACAGCGGCAAAAAAAGATAGAATTTAGTAAAGTTTTCGGAATAAATGGCGGGAATCGGGAAAGGAATGCAGATAAGAATACCATAGATGATTCAATAAATAAATATTCAGTATACAAATAATTTAATTCGAAAATGACAGAAAAGAGGAGAAGATTATGAAAATATTTGAAGAATTGCAGGCAAGGGGGCTGTTAGCGCAGCTCACGGATGAAGAGGAGATAAGAGAACTGGTAAACGACGGAAAAGCCATTTTTTATATCGGCTTTGATCCCACGGCGGATTCCCTGCATGTGGGGCACTTTATGGCGCTCTGCCTGATGAAGCGGCTGCAGATGGCGGGCAACACGCCGATCGCGCTGATCGGCGGCGGCACCGGTATGATCGGCGATCCCTCCGGCAGGACGGATATGCGGAATATGATGACCACAGAGATGATCGACCATAACTGCGAGTGCTTTAAGAGACAGATGAGCCGTTTTATCGAGTTCGGCGAGGGGGACTGCACATCAAAGGGGAAGGCGATGATGGTCAACAACGCCGAGTGGCTCAGGGACTTAAACTATATCGAGTTTATCAGGGATATCGGCGCCTGCTTTTCCGTCAATACGATGCTGCGGGCGGAATGCTATAAGCAGAGGATGGAGAAGGGCTTAAGTTTTCTGGAGTTTAACTACATGATCATGCAGTCCTACGATTTTCTGGAGCTTTACAAGCGCTACGGCTGTAATATGCAGTTCGGCGGGGATGATCAGTGGAGCAATATGTTAGGCGGTACGGAACTGATCCGGAAGAAACTTGGCAGGGACGCCTATGCCATGACGATCACCCTGCTGATGAACTCGGAGGGCAAGAAGATGGGCAAGACGCAGAAAGGTGCGGTATGGCTTGATCCCAACAAGACGACGCCCTATGAGTTCTACCAGTACTGGAGAAACATCGGGGATGCGGATGTGCTGAAATGCCTGCGGATGCTGACTTTCCTGCCCATCGAACAGATCGATGAGATGGATAGGTGGGAGGGCAGCCAGTTGAACGAGGCGAAGGATATCCTGGCGTATGAACTGACAAATCTGGTGCACGGCGAGGAGGAAGCCGGAAAGGCGAGGGAGGCGTCGAAGGGGCTCTTTGGCGGCAGCGGCAGTATTGAAAACATGCCGAAGGCGGAACTTACGGAGGAGAATTTCCGGGACGGCAAGATTGACCTGATCGGTATGCTGACAGCTTCCGGGTTAGTGGCATCGCGCTCCGAGGGACGGCGTGCCATCGAACAGGGCGGCGTCAGTGTGAATGATGAAAAGGTGACGGATATCAAAGCGTCCTACGATATAAACGTTTTTGACGGGGACGGCATTATTTTAAAGAGAGGGAAGAAGAACTTTAAGAGGATTGTAATAAAATAGTATTTGTAAGAAGACCGGAGGAGAAAAAATGGATCGGATCGCACTTTTGATCCCCTGTTATAATGAGGCGAGGACTATCGGAAAGGTGATCGCCGACGCAAAAAAATATATCCCGGAAGCGGTCATTTATGTGTATGACAATAATTCCACCGACGATACGGCAAAGATCGCGCAGGAGGCGGGCGCCGTTGTGCGGCATGAGTACCAGCAGGGAAAGGGAAATGTGATAAGGCGGATGTTCCGGGAGATCGACGCGCAGTGTTATATCATGACGGACGGGGACGATACCTATCCGCTGGAATACGCGAGGGAGATGGCTGCGAAGGTGTTGGAGAAGCAGGCGGACATGGTGGTGGGAGACCGGCTCTCCTCCACCTACTTTACGGAGAACAAGCGCCCCTTCCACAATATGGGAAATTCTCTTGTGCGCCTCTCGATCAATAAGATCTTTGCCTGCGATATCAAGGATATCATGACCGGCTACCGCGCCTTCAGCTACAGCTTCGCGAAGACGTTTCCGATCCTCTCGCGGGGGTTTGAGATTGAGACGGAGATGACGATCCATGCGGTCAATAACAATATGGCGATCGACAATGTGATCGTGGAGTACAGGGACAGACCCGCGGGGAGCGTCTCCAAGTTAAATACCTATTCGGACGGGATCAAGGTACTGGGGACCATCGGGAGGCTGTTCCGGAATTATCAGCCCTTTAAATTTTTTACGCTGATCAGCGTGATACTGGCGGCGCTCTCCATCGGCTTTTTGATCCCGGTGCTGGCGACTTATTTTGAGACAGGGCTGGTGGACCGCTTTCCTACGCTGTTTGTCTGCTGTTTTGTGATGCTGGCGGCATTGCAGGCGTTTTTTGCCGGATTGATCTTATCCAGCAATGCGATCAAGAGCAGGCGGGACTTTGAGTTTCAGTTGAATCTGGTGGAACTGATCAGGAAAAAAGATGAAAAAGAGACGAATGAAGGAGAGGAGAGTTAACAGGATAACAGACTATGTGGAACAGGGCATATGCCTTGTTCTTTTGGTGCTCTCCGTTCTGGCTGTGATAAAGACGATCTTTTTGAGCCTGGATATCGACGAGTGTTATGCGCTGGCGGTATCGTACCGGCTGGCGACGGGAGAGAGATTATTTCTGGATCTCTGGGAATCTCATCAACTCGGTGGAGTATTCCTCGCGCCTTTTCTGTGGCTGTATCTGAAGCTTGCGGGTACCGCGGATTATCTTGTGATCTATGCCAGAGTGATCGGCACGCTGCTTCATATCATAACAGGCGTAATTTTATACAGGACGGCCACAGGGGCGGGCAATATGAAGAAAACTTTTTCTCTTCTGCTCATGTTCCTGCATCTGAATTTTCTGCCCAAGTGGGTGCAGTGCCCTGAGTTTGAACTGCAGCAGTACTGGTGCATTCTGCTGATATTTTTGTGTTTTTACCGGTATTATCACGGGGAGCGGGAGAAAAAGCGGTATCCTGCGGCGGCGGGGCTGCTGCTGGTGATACAGATGTTATCCTATCCTGCGCTGATCCTGCTCTATCCTGTGTATCTTCTGGGGATCGCAGGCGTCGGAAAGAGGGATGGCAGGAGAGAGGGCAGGGGCAGGAGGATTCTGGGGGAAACGGCGCTTTTTACAGCAGGTGCAGCCGTCCCCGGGGTTTTGTTTCTGGCGTACCTGTGCAGTTATATGGCGCCGCGGCAGTTTTTTTCATACATTGGCAATATTTTTCAGGATGAATCTCATACCCTGGTCTCCGCTGCCGTGAAGTGGAAGATCTTCGGGGCTCAGTTTCTAGAGATTCTATTTCCGGTATTTCTTGTGATGGGAATCTCGATGGCGGCAGGTTTTTCCTTAAGTTTTCTGAAAGACAGGGCTCTGGAAAAAAAGGACCGGTGGAAAGAGACTGTATATATAGGGGCGGCGCTTTTGCTTGCAGCGCTCGGCATCTGGCAGGGGGCGGGCTGTCTTTTTGGCAATGAAAATCAGTTTTTTATGGCATGGCGATTTTTCGCCGTCTCCCTGATGGGATTTTTACTGTATTCAGCAAAAAAGACGGATGAAAACCGGGTGTGCCTGTGGTTTGGGGTGTTGCCCGGGTTTATGACACTTCTGTCAGTCCTTATTATGACAAATATGGATGTAAATACTTCCATGGCTAAGATGTACATCGGTGTGATCGCCGCAGTCTGGATGCTTGGCAGCCGCTATGAGACAGTGGAGGAGGAGCCGGATATGCCGGTCTCTGCGAGGGGCACCGTGAAGGTCTGGAATGTCCAGAAGACCATGCGTTGGGAGCGGGGGCTTGTGTGGGCAGGCGTGCTCTGCGTGCTCTTCGGGCTCTTTGTCTGTAAGCTGGTGCAGATGAGAGTTTCCGGCTGTATGGAGGTTACGGTGCTTGCGCCGATGAGGCGGATAGAGGCGGGACCGGCTAAGGGAATTTTTATGGTGGAAGATACGGCGCAGGTATTGGTGGATGATTACCGGGTGCTGACGGCGGAGCTGACGGCGGAGGATAAGCTTTTGTATATCGGTAGTGAAAATATTGTCTATCTCTGGACGGAGGCACAGATCGCCACACCCTCCACCCAGGGGACCAACGCCTACAATGAGATGTTTATCCGCTACTATGAGGAACGCCCGGAAAAACTGCCGACAGTGATCGCGGTGGACAAGGAGCTGGGGGAAAATCCGGCATACTATAACTCGCCGCAGAATCATATCATATATGAGTGGATGGAACAGACAGGGTATCGCGAGGTGCTGGATGCGTCTTATATGAAACTGTACAGGAAGTATTGAAATTCAGTGATGGCAGACGACAGGATAGGGACAAAAAACAGCCGCGATAAATAACACCTGCAATGAAATGCGCGGTACAGAAAGGGACAGGAGAGATGGCAAACGCGAACATCACAAAGAGAGAGCTGGCGGAGAGCCTGAAAAGACTGGCTTCCGAGAAACTTTTTGAGCATGTGACGGTGGGGGATATCGTGAAGGAGTGCGGCGTGAACCGGCAGACCTTTTACTATCATTTCAGCGATAAGTACGAGCTTCTGGACTGGATCTATTACAATGAAACCTTTGTGCCGCTGACCGCTGATATTTCTTTCGGAAACTGGGATGAAAAGCTCTGTGAACTGCTGCAGATCATGCGCAGGAACAAGGCGTTCTACATGAATACGATCAAGTGTTCCAACAACTTTTTTGAGGAGTATCTGCTGAAGATGTCGACTACGCTGTTTGAGACAGCGGTGGAGGATCTGGATGTGCGAAAGCAGCTTACCCCTGAGAAAAAGCGGCTTGCCTCCAAGATATTTGCCTACGGCCTGACGGGCGTGGTGATCGAGTGGGCGATGGGAGGCATGAGGGCGGATGAAAAAGCCCTCGCCGAAAATATGAAAGAGCTGGTGGAAAATATTGAAAGGCTATCTTACTACATATATCAGTATAAAAATGATGCGCTCACAGAAACAGAGATTCCATCCATTCCACCAATTCTGCCGGAGATTCTTCCGAAAAAAGAAGCCTGAACGTATCGCAGTTTTCCCTGGTGAAGGAAATCGGGCTGTCAAAATGGAACATTCGTTTATAGTTTTTTAAAATATGGTCTGCCGCCCTTTGGGTGAGCAGGCCTTTTTTGCGCTGTTTTAAGTGCTCAAGCTGCATTTCAAAAAAAGATGTTTTCATATTCTGATTTAAACTCATGTCTTTTCCCTCGTTTTCTGATGACAGATTGCCGTACATCTACCATACCCGACAACTTCGCTTTGAGAAATAGACAAAAATGCCTGTTTGACAAAAAACAGAACAAACGGGACATTTTGTCTAAAGACAGGAGGGCGGGAAAGAGATATCTTGTTAAATGACAAAAGCATTTGAGAGGTGAAAACGGCATATGAAGTTATCGGAAGCGGAAAACAGGGCGGCGCGGGAAGAGGCGGCGCGCAGGGTAAAAGAAAAACTGGAAAACAGGGAGAAACGGCTGGAGGATCTCAGAAAGGGAAAGACTTCTCTGCCGGAGGGGATTGTCAGGCACAGGGAGAAGATCATGAGAGGGTTCATCATCCTGGCGGTCATCTGCGCTTTCTGTATCCCTTTTATTCATGTCAACTATGACCTGACATCGTATCTGCCGGATGACATGGAGTCCAAGAAGGCGATCAATATCATGGAGGAGGAGTTCGGCTATCCCGGAACGGCGCGGATCATGATCGAGAATGTGACGCCCTATGAGGCGCAGCTCTATCAGGAGATGATGGAACATGTGGACGGTGTGGATATGGTGTCCTGGATCAGCAGTGATGTCTATATGTCGGGAGAGTTCATCGACATCGCGGGACAGACAGATTATTACAGGGACAACTGCGCTGTGATGGATGTGACCTTCACGGAGGGGGATACGTCAGAGCTGACCGGCGCGGCGCTCGATGAGATCAGCGCCATTCTCGGTGAGAAGGGGCATTACGGCGGCCCGGCGGTGGAGAACAAGTCTTTGCAGGAGACGCTGAATGTGCAGATCGCGATCATCACGGCGATCGCCATCGTACTGATCTTTCTGATCCTGTGCGCCACGACGGATTCCTGGGCGGAGCCCTTCCTGTTTCTGATCGTCATGGGCGTGGCGATCGTGATCAACATGGGAAGCAATATTCTGCGGGGGGAGATCTCCTTCATCAGCAATTCGGTGGCGGCGGTACTGCAGCTTGCGATCTCCATCGACTATTCGATCTTCCTGTTACATACATTTATGCGGGAGAAGGAGAAGGAGCCCGACAAGGAGAAGGCGATGGCGAACGCCATACGGCACGCGGCGGTATCAGTGCTCTCGAGCGGGATGACTACCTTTGTGGGATTTATGGCACTGTTTTTCATGCATTTCCTGATCGGCCAGGACCTGGGGTTTGTGCTGGGCAAGAGCATTATCAGCAGTATCGTGACGGTGCTTTTGTTTATGCCGGCATTGATTCTGCGGTTTGACGCCCTGATCGAGAGGACACAGCACAGGATCATCATGCCGTCCTTCAAGCGGGCAGCGGGCGCGGTATTTAAACTCCGCTATGTTGTTGTAGTGTTTATCGCCATCGTCTTTCTGCCCACTTACCTGATGCAGAATTCCAATGTCAACACCTACGGAAACAGCGCGCTGGGCGCCAGCGAGGGGACGGTGGTCTACGACGATGAGCAGCTCATCGAGTCCAAATTCGGGCGCAGCAACCTCTATCTTGTGCTGGTGCCCAACGGTTCGCCGGTGACGGAGCGGGAGCTGGCTGGAGAGCTGAAGGAGCTTGACTATGTCAGGAGCGTGACGGCGCTGTCGGATATCCTGCCCCGGGGCGTGCCGGAGCAGATCGTGCCGTCCAGTGTGACGGACCTTCTGAGAAAAGAGCATTATACAAGGATGCTGGTGTTCACCAAGACGAAGTCGGAGAGCGATCTGGCGTTCGAGACATCCGATGAGATCCAGGCAATCGTGAAGGATTACTATCCGGAGAATGCCTACGTGGTGGGCAATACGCCGTCCACACAGGACTTGAAGGTGATCTGCGACGCGGACTACGCCATGGTCAACGCCTTCTCGCTGGTGGGTGTGGCGCTGGTGGTGATCGTCGCCTTCCAGTCACTGCTTCTGGCGGTGGTTGCCATCGTGCCGATCAGCGCGGCGATCTGCATCAATCTGGCGATCCCCTATCTGCAGGGCAAGGTATTTATGTTCGCGGCGATGGTGGTGGTGAGCTGTATCCAGCTCGGCGCGACGGTGGACTACTCGATCCTTCTGATCAACAATTATCTGGACCGGAGGGAGAAGATGAAACCGAAAAAGGCGGCGCTGGGCGCCCTGCAGGCGAGTATGCTCTCCATCCTGACATCGGGGACGATACTGACCGTCGCGGGCTATGCGATCTACTTTGTGGTCTCCGTGGAGGCGATCAAAGATATCGGACATATGCTGGGGCGCGGCGCCATCCTGAGCATGGGCTTCGTGCTCCTGGCGGTGCCGGGGCTGATGACGATGTTTGACAAGCAGATCATGAAGGAGAAGGAGATCCGGGTAAGGCTGAAAGAAAAGGTGGATGCGAAGAAGGAAAAGAGACGGGAGAAGAAGCAAAAGGATGAGAGCCGTATCGCAAAGAGGCTGAGGGAGCGGGAGAAAGAGGATTCCCTGATCGTGAAGCGGCTTGAGAAGATAGAGTACAGGATCATCGCGCGGAAGATGAAAGAGCAGAAAAAACAGGAGAAGCTTGACAGGCTGCAGGAGGAGAAGAAGCGCAAGGAGATGGAGCTTCAGGAGACGTTCCGGGATGAGGAAGAGACGGGACAGGCGGATTCCGGCAGGAAAGAAATCGGGGAACTGCCGGGAGAGCGGAAAGAGGAGTCCGGGGATATTCGACGGAAAACAGACGGTGATCTGCGGCGGGAAGGCAGTGAAACGGAGATGGAAGAGGCTCTGCGGCAGGAAGACCGTGAAACAGGGAAAAGCGAAGGAGTGCAGGAGGATGCGGACTATGAGAAAAAATAGAAGATTTGGAAAGGTAACGGCGGCGGTTTTGCCGGTGATCATGATGACAGGGGCGGTCTGTACCCCGCTGCATGCACAGGCGCCGAAGGTGGAGGTCGACGAATCCATGTATGTGAATATGGACCACTATGGGGAGATCGACGATATCAGCGTGGTCAAGGGCTGTTTTTTGAACGGCAATACCGTCATCGAAGATTACGGCGAGTACGATGAGATCATCAATATGAGCGACCGGACGCAGCCGATCGTGGAGGACGGGAAAGTGACATGGGAACTGGGGGAGACGGATAAGCAGTATTTTTATTACGAGTGCAAGTCCGAGAGCCTGAAGACGAGGGTGCCTTGGGATATCGATGTCTCCTACCGTTTAAACGGTGTGGAGGCGAGGGGGGAGGATCTCGGCGGCGCCGAGGGGCTTGTGACGACCCTGATCCATGTGACGCCGAAGGAGGATATTGCCGATTACTATAAAAACAATATGATCCTGATCTGCGGGACCATGGTGGATATGAAGGATACGCTGAGCATCGAGGCGCCGGGAGCGCAGCTTCAGACGCTGGGCACGGAGAAGGCGGCGATCTTCTTATCGCTCCCCGGGGAGGAGAGTGAGTTCCGGGTGGACATCGGCACGAACAACTATGAGAGTATGGGCGTCTTCTTTATGGTGGTCCCGGCTACGCTTGACTCCCTGGAGATCGTCAACGATGTGCGGGAGGTCCGCGATACGGTGGAGGATTCCGTGGACGCCATGGACGGTGCGTTTGATGTGATCCTCGACAATATCGACGGGATGCGGGATGACCTGGCAAGCGTGGAGGAAGGCTTAAAGAGGGCGGAAGAGGCGCACCAGATCTACGATAAGAACAGGGAGTCCATGGAGGCGGACGCGGATGCGGCGATCGCTTCTCTGGAAAATATGGTGACGTATCTGGAGATCATCAACACCCAGACGCAGGCGGATCAGGACAATTTGGATGAGACCATCGACAGACTGGCGGATATGATGTATACCATCGGTAACCTCAGCAGCTTCGGAGCGGATATGAGCGCAAACCTGGATAATCTGAACGGTTCCCTGGGAATGCTGAACGAGATCGCGGACGGGACGTTTGATCAGGAGAAGGTGGAGCAGCTAGAGCAGATCGCGGGAACGCCGGGGGTAACACCGGCAGGTGATCTCACCGTACAACAGGCAGCTTTCCAGGCGGCAGCGGAGAAACTGGGAATAGGTGTGAACGATGTAGCGGCGGCATACAGCGCGGCGGCAGGTGGTTCTACAGATCCGCAGCATCAGGCAATCAAAGCAGGTGTCGATGAGGCAATAAAAAGTATGGGGTATGATCCTGCTACAGCGGGCAGCGTTAAGATTACGAATCCGTCAGGGGCGGACGTCGGCTTAAAAGCTTTCCTTACGGCATACATAAAAACACTGGAGGATTTGAACGTGGAGGCGGGGGACACCGGAAAAGCCCTGATCTCCAACAGCCAGGAACTGCTGCAGAAGGCGAACAGCGTCATGAATACCGTGGACTCCATGGCGAGCTGGACGGACGAGACCGTGCGGGAGGATGTGCAGACGCTGATCACGCAGTTGACGGATCTGATCGGCGCCACGGAGATGACCATCTCCGCGACGCAGGCGGCGTTATCCAGCATCCGCAGTACAATGGAACTGACAGAAGACACCTTGTCGTCCTCCCTGACGCTGACGCTGAACGGGCTCACCGGCGTGATGCACAGCGGCGTCGGCATAGCGGACGGCGTGGATATTATGCGGGACGCGAAAAATACGGTGAAAGACGCGGTGGACAGCGAACTGGATGAGATAGAGGAGGAGCACAATTTCCTGAATCTGGATGTGACACAGAGTTTCCCTTCTTTCACTTCGGACAAAAATGAAGCGCCGAACAGCATTCAGATCATCATGAGGACGGCGGAGATCACGGCGGATGATGAGACGGACAACGTGACGGATATCGAGGTGCCGAGGGAAGATATCGGTATGTGGGGGAGGTTCAAGGCGGTGTTTGTGAATCTCTGGAATAAGATATTGGGGATTTTCAAATAGGCGGGGGATTTGTTCAGGGCGGGACGCTCCGACAAGTATCCGGGGTTTCTTGTCGGGCTTCGTAGGCAAGTAACTCTAAGCTTTCGGAGATTTGCTGAAAGCTTAGAGTTACTTGCCTCCTGCAGAGTGACAGAAAACCCCGGACGCTTGTCGGAGCTGAGCAGCACCGGAATAAGACTAAATATATAATATATCAGTACAAAAGTGGGAAAGAGATCGTTCAGCGAATAAATGGGAATAGAAGGAGAAATAAAATGAAAAATCGGAGAGGTTTGAGAGAAATAGAAAATATGATAAGTATAGAAAATATATTAAACGTATTACAAAAAAGGAAGACAGGGTATGAGGATAGCATGAGAAGAGCGGGGAAGAGTGTGCTGACGGTCGTGCTGACGGCGATGCTTCTGGCGGGAGGTGCGGTTTTGCCGGCGGAGACGGTGCGGGCGGAGGGGGAGGCTCCGTTTGTGGATATCTCCACGGATCTGATATCGCTGAGCCCGCAGGCGGATGAAGTGAAAATGAATGTGGCGGCGAGGAATCTGCCGAAGGATACTGTTCTTGCGGTATCTGTGGCGGATGGGAACATCTGTAGTGTGGAGTGGGTGGAAACTGATTCAAAGGGATATACACAGCTTCGGTACAAGAGAGGGACGGCGCTCGGAGAGACAGTTGCGACGGTCTTTGTGAAGGATAATCCGGCGGTTGCAAGCCAGATCCTTGTGACGAATAAGGATGCGGCGGACAGTTATGTCTATGAGGGAGATGGCAATATGAATATCCACGGTTTGAATATGCCGCCTGTGCCCTACGATGTGCATGTGGTGAGCACGGATGCGGACGGGTATTTCGGGCTGCTTTACAGCAATGCGGCTGGGGAGTCGAAAGTTCTTGTCAACAAAACAGGCGCCTATGAGGGCAGCGCGACCATTGAGAAAGGGACAAACGCCACATCTTTGCAGATTCTTGCCACAGGACACTGGCAGATCGTGATGACGCCGGTGTTGAACTTTACGACGATGACGCAGTCCGGCGCAGGCAATATGGTTTCCGGGCGGTTTAAGGGCGACGACGGGACGCACGATGTGTACTGCGCGAACTGGGCGGAAAAGGGGAATTACATTGTCTGGCTCTATGATCTGAACGATGATACAAGGCTGCTTCTCGCCAACGGCGCGGGCACTTACGGGAGGAAGAAGAAAAATGTGTATCTGAATCCTTCACACAGTTATTATCTGTCCGTACAGTCTGAGGGGAGATGGCTGGTGGAGTTTTCGACAGAATAGAAGGAGGACTTTTACAGACAGGGGGGTAAGTGTAAAAAGGAAGGAGATGCCTGGTGCGGCGTTCCTTCCTTTTTTAGGTTGTTTTATATTGCAGCATACTGTCAGTACGGCATGAAATAACTGTTGACAGTGATTTTCTGAATGGGAGAATCGGGGTGGGTGATTCTGTTGATGATCTGTTCTCCTGCCATTTTTCCGATTTCCCTGATCGGGTATACAAAGAAACCGGGACGGGGCAGCCAGGAATATAATTCATTTGCCTCGTAGCCCAGTACGCAGACGGGAGATCCACCGTTTGCCATGTGATTTTGTACATAATTAATAGTATCGATCGTCATAATGTTATTGCCGGCAATGATCGCATCACATCCGGCTTCCACCAGTTCCTGCGCACAGCGGATGGCGCTCTTTGACATACTGTTTGCGTATTTTATGAGTTCAGGGATAAAGATATCGTTTTCTATCAGGATATCCCGATATGCCTTAAGTCGTTCCCGGGTAGTGCTGAGGCGTTTTAAACCGGAGATATAGCCGATACGATGGTATCCTTTTTGGATCAGAAAGAGGACGCCGCTCTGTATGGAACTGCGGTCTGCAAGAAGAACCGAGTCGGCATAACTGTTGTGGGGAATCCGGTCGATCAGTACGAGGGGAAAGCCCTTCGGGAGATTAGCTGTTATATCAGAGTATTCTTCCAGAGTAGAGGCTAAAATAATGCCGTCCACCAGGCCGGAGGACAAAGTGCGCAGATCGTTTATTTCTTTTGATTTATTCTCTTTGGTGTTTGTGACGATCAGATTGTAATTTTGTTTTTGCAGGGTGGTTTCTATCTCGTCCACCATGACAGAAAAGGTGGAGTTGGTGATATCGGGAGCGATAAAACCGATAATGTTCCGTCTTCCGGTTTTGAAGCTTCTTGCGGAAGCGTTCGGGGTAAAGGAAAGCGCATGAATAGCTTCTTTCACCTTGTTGGTCGTCGCTTCAGAGACAAAGCGGGTTTTGTTTATCACATGTGAAACTGTTGCCGTAGAAACGCCTGCATAGGCGGCGACATCGCTGATGGTTGCGGGTTTCATTTCATTTTTCACGATCCTTTTTTATAATAGTAAACGATTAAATATAGCAATCTACAAAGACAGAATAGCATAATATAAAAGGAATTGTAAAGACAGGATGGAAGAAATTCGTCAATTGTACTAAAAATAAAAAAGATAATATGTATAATTTGTCAATAGACATAAAAATCAAAAAAATGTATAATTTAGTTAAACGTTTACGTAAACGTTTAAAAACATTATGAAAGAGGAGAGAAATCAATGAAGAAGAAAACAGTTGCAATGATGCTGATCTTGGCACTCACGGGGGGGTACTGACTGCGTGCGGTTCTTCTGGAACAGACGAGTCACAGGCTCCGGCGGCACCCGTGGCCAATGAGGCAAAGGTACAGGAAGAAGCAGAGGAAGTAAGTGACGCAACAGAGGAAAAAGCAGAAGAGACAGCAGACAACAGTGATGTAAAAATAGGATATATCAGCGGCGATCTGACCAATCAGGGATGGCTGATCATCAATGACGGCGTTCAGAATGCGGCGAAAGATTTAGGCGTGGACTTCCAGCTTGTTACTACTACAACAGGCGATGTGGGGTCTTTTTTAAATGCTTTTGAAGACCTGCAGAATATGGGCTGTGATGCCATCGTGTTTGGCGGCGCTCAGGTGGAGGTGATCGATGCGATCGAGAAAGCGGTGGCGGCAGGCATTCCCTGTGTGGAGATCGATACACCCTCCGGAGCGGAAGGCACATACACGATCGGTATCAGCAACTATGATGCGGCTGTGGAAGGAGCAAAGTGGATGGCGGAAGCGATCGGCAATCAGGGCACGGTCATCTGCCTGAACGGCAGTCAGTCTATGGTTTCCGGTCAGGAGCGGCGCAATGGTTTTGTGGAAACCATGAATGAGATCGCACCGGATGTTGAAATTTTTGAGGCGGATACAGAGTGGAATCAGGAAAATGCATTAAACGCATGTGAAGATGCATTGACTTCCTTAAATAATGAAGTGGCAGGCGTTTATTGTGCATGGGATGGAGGAACTGTGGCAGTTGTCCCCGTGCTGGAGCAGAGAGAGCTTACAGGCAAAGTAAAACTTCTCGGGTTTGACGGTGCAGCGGATGCCCTCGGATTGATGAAAGAAGGAAAAGTAGATGCGGATGTTGGACAGCCCTTGTATAAGATGGGCTATGAAGGTGTGGTGACAGCTTTGAAGGTGGTACGCGGTGAGGAGATCGATGATGCGGCGATCAAACTTCCGACAGAGGTCATCGTACCGGAAAGAATAGATGCTTACATTGAAGAGGCAGGACTTACAGATTATGTAAAATAAAAACGAGTGGAACTGACAATGATGGGAGGGTGCTTTGCATTCTGGAAGGCAGGCCATTATGTGAAGCATCCTTTTTATGACATGAAATCATGAGTGACAGGTAATACAACACCATGGTAAGGGGGTTGAAAGAGTATGGCACAACAGACTGACCGGGGACAGACAGCTATTCTGGAAATGAAGGGAATCTGTAAATCTTTTGCCGGTGTACATGCCCTGAAAAATGTAGATTTTATATTGCACAGTGGAGAGGTGAATGTTCTGCTGGGAGAAAACGGTGCAGGAAAATCCACGTTGATCAAGATCATTACCGGTGCTTATCAAAATGACGGAGGCATGATACGCCTTTTTGGAGAGGAAGTGAGATTTTCCGGGCCGATAGATGCGCAGAAAAGAGGGATAAGCGCAGTATATCAGGAATTTAACCTGGTTCCCAAACTGACGGTTTACGAGAATATATTTATCTCCAGACAGATAAAGAAGGGCGGTATTATCAAAACGTTGGACAGGGAATCCATGATTCAAAAGAGCCGGGAATTGATGGAACGGATCGGGGCGTCTTTTGATGTGACGAGAACGGTGGAGAGCCTCGGCGTAGCGCAGCGTCAGATGGTGGAGATCGCGAAGGCACTCTGCTTTGATTCCAGGCTGATCATTTTTGACGAACCTTCCGCGGTATTGACAGAAGGCGAAATAAAAGAACTGATGAAGGTCATTCGCAGGTTAAAGGAGGAGGGCATCGGCATCGTATATATTTCCCACAGACTGGAGGAGATCTTTGAGATAGGAGACCGCGTCACTGTTTTGCGGGATGGAAGTTATGTGGGGGAAATAGATCTGCACAGGGAAAAGGTGAGTGTGGATGATATTATCCGTATGATGGTGGGACGGTCTCTGGAACAACAGTTCCCGAAAGTTTATTATGCGCAGGGAGAGGAGATTTTGCGGGTGGAGAATCTCTCCAGCGGTAAATTGTTTCAGAACGTAAGTTTTACACTCAGAAAAGGAGAGGTACTTGGATTTTCCGGGCTGGTGGGAGCGGGCCGCACAGAGATCGCAAAGACAATATTCGGCGTATATCCCAAAACATCAGGCGAAATTTATTTATACGGAAAAAAACTGGAGATCAGAAAACCGGCTGACGCGATAGCGGAGGGGATCTCATTGCTCAGTGAAGACAGGAAAGATGAAGGGTTGATTCAGAAACTTCGGATCGATGAGAATATGATGCTGGTAAATCAGAAGTTGATGCAGGAACATGGCATTTTCAAAAGAAAGCGGATTGATAAATACTGCGGAGATATGGCGGCACAATTGCAGTTAAATACCAGAGACTTAGGGCTGCCGGTCAGCAGTCTTTCCGGCGGAAATCAACAAAAAGTGGCGTTGGGGAAATGGCTGCTTACAGAGGGAAAGCTGATCATTCTGGATGAACCGACCAGAGGTGTGGATGTCGGCGCCAAAGTAGAAATTTATCATTTCATTAATCACATGGTGGAGCGGGGGATAGGTGTTATCATGATTTCCTCTGAACTCCCTGAGATTCTGGGTATGAGTGATCGGATCATTGTGATGCATGAAGGGATAAAGACAGGAGAATTAAAGCGGGAAGAGGCAACTCAGGATTTGATATTAAAATACGCAACAGGTCAGGAGGTTTCAGAATGAATAAGGATAGAGTAAGACAATTTACACGGCTGCATACAACGGAGATCAGTTCTTTTATCGCATTGATGATCCTGTGCGTGATACTCTCTGTTGTAACGGAGAATTTTTTGACGACCAGCAATATTCTCAGTGTGTTTCACCAGGTATCCTATGTGGCGATCATGGCAGTGGGAATGACATTTTTGATCCTCTCGGGGAATATTGACCTTGCGATCACCGCAACACTGGCATTTTCCGTTTCCGTTATGGGTGAGCTTTATGCAAATAAAGGCTGGCCGGCTGCGGCAGCGATCGCTATGGCACTTATAGTGGGAATAGGATGCGGTTTTTTGAGCAGTATACTGATTGCCAAACTGCATCTGAATGCGTTTATTGTCACTCTGGCAATGATGAATGTTTATCGGGGCATCGCCAGTGTTTATACTAACGGCTTTTCGGCACAGGGGATGCCGGAAGTGATCCAGTATCTCGGGCAGGGAAAGATTCTGGGAATCCCTACCGCAATCATCCTGATGCTGATCGTCTATGTGATCGCATGGTTTGTCCAGAAAAAGACATCGTACGGGCTGAATCTGTATGCGATAGGCGGCAATGTCAATGCGGCGGCGCTCTCCGGCATCAATGTGGTAAAAGTGCGGACTATTGCATTTCTGATCAACGGATTTCTGGCGGCACTCTCGGGCATGGTCCTTGCGGGGCGTATGAACAGTACCAATCCCTCCATGGCGGACGGCGTGGAAATGGACTGCATCGCTGCTGCCGTGATCGGCGGTACATCGATGGCAGGCGGGGAAGGGCAGATCTGGGGAACCTTGATCGGCGCTCTTTTAATGGGTGTTGTGAGAAACGGATTAAATCAGCTTGGAATCAGCGCCTTCTGGCAGAAAGTCGCGCTGGGCGTTGTGGTGCTTCTGGCGGTTACTCTGGATTCCATGCGCCGTATGAGAAAGAAAGAGTAGGAGGACAGCTGTGATGAAGATACAGGATTTTCCGCTTCTGTTCACACCGCACGGATGTGAACTTTCGCCGGAGGCCCAAACCTTTATTGAAATGGAGGGTGAACTGACGAAGGAAAATATTGAAGCGTTCAATAAAGGAAGGATAGCATTTCTGAAAGACTGGCACAAAAATGAGTCTATCGGGAATGTTGAGAGAAGATCTTTCGGATATCAAAACGGGGATTACACGGGAGAGGGACTTGTGTACAGACCCAGAGACAGGAAGGGAGAGATACTGCCGGCAGTGGTCTATTATCATGGCGGTGCATGGATCACTCTCTGTAAAGAGTGCTATGAATATGAGTGTGCTGCCATTGCGGAGCAGGCGGGTTGTGTGGTCTTTAACGTGGATTACAGATGTGCTCCGTTCCATAAATTTCCGATACCGGTGGAGGACTGTTATGCGGCACTGTCAGCGGTGAGAGAACAGGCGGCTGACTACGGAGCAGATGCAGGGCATATAGCTCTGGCAGGAGATTCGGCAGGAGGCAATCTTGCTCTTGCGGTAACACTAATGGCAAGAAAAAAAGAAGAGAGGATAGATTATCTTGCGCTGGCATATCCGGGCGTTGGAATAGATTTGGAGACAGATGCGTTTGCCAGACATTATCTGAATAGTCCCAAGGAGGCGGATGATCCTCTTGTATCGCCGATCATGGATAGGCATCCGGAAAAATTACCGCCACTTTGTATTGTTATCGGAACATGTGATTTTCTGCTGGATCAGAATCTGCGGTACATAAGAAAGCTGCTCTCTGCCGGGGCAGATGCAGAACTGGAGCTCTATCAGGGAATGCCCCATGGATTTATCCAGATGACAACACCGCCGGGGATAGATTCTATCAGGCTTATCTCAGAAAAAATAAGGACTCATTTGTGGAAGGAGGAGTGACAGGATGTACTGGAAAGAAAAGTATAAAACCCGGACAGTAGATCAGTATGAAGGTTATGACACAATTTATAATAATATTCCCCGGCTGGATTTTGCGGAATTGTTAGATCATATGGAAGCGTTCACGGAAGTACATAAAAAATACAGAAACGCCCATCCGGCTATCAGGGAGGCAGAATGTTTTGATGCACAGTTTCCCCAGATGATGCTCGGCATTATGCCAAACGATCTGTTTTGCGGGCGTGCCGATATTTTTCCGCTTGGTATGAATGCACAGTATATCAATAACGAATGGGGATTCGTTATGAATTTTGAATGGTTTGACGGGAAACTGGAGGATGAGTCTGTTTCGGAAAAGGACAGGAGGCGGCTTTTGGCGCTCCGGGAATACTGGAGTGATAAAACATCATCCATGCGCTACCTGAATGAAATGGACCCGGTGGAAAAGGAATATCTGATCACAGGAGGCGTCGGATTTGATCCCAACGGACAGCCACAGGCGGCATCAGCGTCTTCCAGGGTTGCCGGCATTTTTCTGGATTATGAAAAATTACTTTCGTATGGGCTTGCTGGTTTAATGCGGCTTATTTCAGATAAGCAGGCTGAGCATCCTGAAAATGATCCGTTGTTTTATGAGGGGATGAAGATACAGCTTGGTACAGTGATAAAGACACTGAAATGGTATGCTGAAGAGGCTGCACGGCTGGCGGGAGAAGAAGAAAATGAATTCCGCAGGGATGAACTGTTAGAGATGGAGCGGATATGCCGAAAACTTGTCACGGAAAAACCGGAATCTTTCAGGGAGGCGATTCAGCTTGTCATTATCTATACGATCATGGATGGCGCAAGAGAATGGGGGCGTATGGATGATTATCTTGCGCTGTACTACAAAGAAGATATGGAAAAAGGGCAGTTGGATGAGGAGGAAGCGATCCGTTTATTATCGGGGTTCTGGCGTCTGATGATTGTGAAAGAGCAGATCACGGATGACCGCGTCATAATAGGGGGCCTTGGCAGGAAACATCCAAAGGAGGCGGATGTGCTGGCGATGGTGATTATGGAGACGTCCCGCAGGGTAAAGGATATCGTTCCCCAGCTCACGCTCAGAATGTACCATGGAATGAAGCCAGAGCTGTATGAGAAAGCGCTTGAGTGTATCGGAGAGGGTGTGACTTTCCCCATGCTTTATCAGGATGAAAATATTATTCCGGGGATTCAGAAAGTCTTTGGCATTTCCTATGAGGAAGCGCTGGACTGGATGCCTCTCGGATGTGGCGAGTTCACGGTAAACCATCGTATCATAGCAAGCCCGAATGGAGTGATGAATCTGGCGAATGTGCTGTGGGGAACCATCAATGGCGGATACGATTCTACGAACAGGTATCTGCTGACGCCGAACAGGACATTTTTGACAGATTATGATACATTTGAGGATCTTTGGAAAACATACTGTGATAATGTGGAATATCTGGTAAATATTACGGTGAAAAATCATTCCCGGGGGTATGCTGTCATTGCGGAGGATATGTCTCTCAACCTGCATAATATCCTGTATGACGGTTGTCTTGATACAGGGAAAGGGGTGATTAACGGAGGGACGTCCAAATGTGCGGGAAGTGATGAAATATACGGCCTTGTGACTTGCTCGGATTCTCTCTATGCAATAAAAAAGCTGGTATATGAGGACAGAGTGATCGATAGGGAGACGATGCTGGCGGCATTAAAAGCGGACTTTGCAGGCTATGAAAAAGAATATTCCCTGATGCTGCATGCAGATAAATTTGGGAACGATCTGAAAGAAGTGGATGAAATGATGGCTGCCGTGCATGAGCAGATCAGTTTCAGCACACTTGCCTTATCCGGAAAATATTTTGGCCTGGATGCCCATGGGATGGTAAATATCAATAATCGTGAAAATACGGTGAGGGGCAGATTTACAGGGGCGACGCCGGACGGAAGAAGAGCTGGAGAGTCTCTGACAAATGCCAATAATCCGACGTCAGGGATGGATAAGAACGGTGTGACAGCCTTCATCAATTCTTTGTTAAAGGCGCGCGGGGATATTCATTTTGGTGTAGTGCAGAATATGAAGTTTTCAAAAGATACATTCAACCATATGCGGGAGACTGTGATCCGTCCGGTGCTTGACTCCTATTTTGGAAGAGGCGGCACACAGGCGATGATAACGGTGATTGGGAGGGAGGATCTGGAAAATGCGAGAAAGCACCCGGAGAAATATTCCAACCTGATTGTGCGGGTCGGTGGATTCAGTGCCAGATATATTGAACTGGATGATGATATCCAACTTGATATTTTAAATCGTACACTGAACTGATGTGGACGGCATGTCCGTGAAGCATGTTGTGAGCATGCCTCAATATGGAATGGAGGAGAGATGGCAGATTTACAGATATTTGATCTGCAGAGATTTGCGTTGCATGATGGCCCAGGCATCCGCACAACTATATTTGTAAAGGGATGTCCTCTGGATTGTTTGTGGTGTCATAATCCGGAATCAAAGAAATATCAGACACAGCTTAGCTGTCTGTATAAAAATTGTGTTTTATGCGGGCGTTGTGTTGAAGTGTGTCCGGAGAGTGTACATTGGATCGACAGGGAGGGACATCATATTGATTATAGCAGGTGTGTAAGGTGCGGAAAGTGTGTGGATGCCTGTTATCAGAAAGCGCTAAGACTGTATGGAAGAAGATATGGCATAGAGGAACTGTTACAGATCGTTTTGAAGGACCGTGATTTTTATGAGCGCAGCGGCGGGGGGATAACTCTCAGCGGAGGGGAACCGATGAGCCAGTTTCAAAGTGTAAAAGAAATGTTGAGGAGGGCAAAGGGAGAGGGGCTGCATACCTGCCTTGATACCTGCGGCTATGCGAAAACGGAGCAGTACGCGGAAATAATGGAATATGTAGATCTTTTTCTGTATGATTACAAGATAACCTGTTCGAAAAAGCATATAGAGTATACCGGTGTGGATAATGCTTTGATAAAACATAATTTGAAATTTATATGCGAAAATGGAGGAAAGGTATTTTTGAGATGCCCCATTATTCCCGGAATTAATGACGAAGAGGAGCATTTTCAGGCTATCACGGAATTATCAGTACGTTTTGCCAATATTCTGCAGGTTAATATCATGGCGTACCATGATATGGCGAAGAGTAAGGCGGCACAGATCGGCGCGGACTATCCGCTTGCGAGGCTGGAGACAGTGGAAAAGGAGCAAAAAGAAAAGATTTATGAGAGGTTAGAGATGCTGGGATGCCTGAGGCTTTGTGAAGGCTGACGCGAGTGCCTATGATACAAATCATCTGATTCGGGCAGGCTGGGCTATCATCTGGAAAACAGGATCATATTTTATCTGGCGAGAATGATCTCTGCACAAAAGCAGACAGAATTTTTCCACAGTGATTATGACAGCATGAAAAAAGTGCGTTCGATATGGATTTGTATGGATAGCAGGGACGATGAGGACTCAACCGAGGAAATAGTACTTGACAGGAGGGTGGCATTCGGGAATAAAATAAAGGTACATGATGTAGACTTCATGAAAGGTATTATTATCAATATCAGAAAAAGCGCAGATGCAGACGTATCACAGAATATACTGATATCCATGCTGGAGAAGTTGTTGTCTCAAATGGGCGTAGAACAAAAGAAACGTATACTGACAAAAGAGTATGGAATGGTAATGAGTGAGGAGCTGGAGAGGAGGCTGCAGACGATGTGCAATTTGTCGGAGATCATTATTGAGGAAGGGCTCAGCCGGGGAATGAAACAGGGAATAGAACAGGGAATCACGCAGGACAGGAAAAAGAACGCCTCGAGACGATTGTGAGAATGCTGCATGCCGGTATGCGGAAGGAGCAGATCCTTTCTCTGGGATACAGTGAGGAGGAATTTGCGGAATCAGAGAGTGCCGCCGGCGCAGAATTGTAATAAAACGGTTATGGAAAGGCTGGTTCAGCCTTTTTCACGGGAAGGTAAACGGTGTGGTAAGTGAAAGAGCGTGCCATGCCGTTTTTTTCTTGTTTATGCAACAACAGGCGCGGCGGCATACACTTATAAGATGAAAACCTCTTCCATATACTATCTGGAGGCGGATGCAAAAGAGGTGGGACATGGATACAAAACTGCAGTTGGTAAGAAGGGCAAAGCAGGGCGACGCGGAAGCCTTTGCGGAGTTGTACAGAGATGTTTATCAGAATTTATACCGGTTTGCGCTGTATATGCTGGGGAATCCTGCGGACGCGGAGGATGTGGTCAGCGATGCGGTGACGGACGCCTGGGTGACCATCGGAAAGCTTCGGAGCGAGGAGGCTTTTGAGGGGTGGGTGTTCCGGATACTGTCCAACAAGTGCAGGCGGAAGCGAAAAGAATATGTGAACAAGCCGCTGGAATGGAAGGAAGAGATCGGGGATGTCTCGGGGGCGGACGATCTGGTGGAAAACTATCATCTGCGCCGTATATTCGGGGAACTGGATGAGGAGGATCGGATGATCATCAGCATGCATGTATTCGGCGGCTATACCAGCAGGGAGATTTCCGAGATGACAGGGATCAACGCCAATACGGTCAGATCGAGGGAGAGCCGCGCCCTGAAAAAGATGGCGGAAAAACTGGAAGGACGGGAGGCGGTCGTATGACGGAGAAAGAAATTCTGGAAAAATTAAGACAGTCGGCGGAGTCTGTTGTTGTGCCGGAAAGTCTTGCGCCTGAGCGAATACTGGAGAAGTGCCGGGATCTGGAGCAGGAGAGGGCGGCTGGCGGGAGGCGGGAGAGAAAAAAGCCTCTGGTCAGAAATCGGCGGCTGGCGGGAGGGCTTTCGGCGGCGGCGGTTTTTATTATCTGCTGTATTTCCCTGTGGGGGATGCAGGAGAGGAAGATGTTTGAGAAAGAGAGCGGTGCTGTGCAGGAAGCGGCTGCGGCGGATATGGCGATGTCGGAGGAATCCTGTCCGGAGGAGGGCGCGCCGGAGGAAACGGCGGCAGTGACAAAAGCGGAAGACATGGATGGAGCCCTGGAGGCAATGCCTGCGGAAGCAGGCGCCGGAGAGGACGCCGGGGCGTATGAGCCGAAGAGGGCAGTACAGAGAAAGGACGCCGGGGACCTGTATACGCTGGCGGAGAGTTATGATGCGGTTTATGAGAGGCTCGAGCAGATAAAGAAGGACCGTGATAAGTTTACGATCGGCGGTGATATGGCGGCGGACGGCGCGGCTGAGGCGGAGGATGTGGCATTTGCCAGCGGAACCGGGAATATGCAGAAGGAAATGGTGAGAGAGGAAGCCGCCGGAAAGTTGTCGGAGGGATACTCGGAGACAAATGTACAGACGTTCGGCATCGATGAGAGCGATGTGGTCAAGACGGACGGAGCATATATTTATCTGCTGCGGGGCAGCCAGGTCAGCATTCTTTCGGCGGCGGAGGATGAGATGAAGCCGGTGGGCAGGCTGGAGGCAGATCCTGAGAGCGCCTCGGCGAGCGTCTGCGCCATGTATGTGGACGGCGATCTGCTGATCCTGGCGGTGCAGGAGAGCCTTACCACGTTACAGCGGACGGAATCTATGGAGGATGCGGCGTATTATGACATGCGGTATATGGATACGGATATGGTGACGTCTGTCCTCACCTATGATATCAGCGACAGGAGCGATCCGGTTCTGGCGGGCAGGATGACGCAGGACGGAAGCTATGTCACATCGAGAAAGGACGGCAGTATCTTCTATCTGTTTACAGATAAATATCTGGTGGATGACTATGAGAAAGAGCCGGCTGACGCCATACCGGAAGTGAACGCAAGGAAGATCGCCGAGGACTGCATTTATGTGGGCGAAGAGGGGGAGCGGGCGCTTATCGTATCGTCCCTTTCCGTCAACAGTCCGGAGGAAGTCCGGGACACCGTGATGATACTGGATAATGGTTCGGAGGCCTATATGGGGGAGGATTCCCTGTATCTGTACCGGGCGAATTATCGGGGGATGACGGACACGACGGAGATCGCGAAATTTTCGTTGACGGCGGGATATATGAGCGGGGAGGCGGCGGTATCTGTCAGAGGGACTATAACGGATACCTTTGCGATCCATGAAAAAGATCGGAAACTTCGGGTGCTGACCACGGATACTTCCGGGAGGGAGAGGGAGAACTGCCTGTTTCTGCTGGATGAAGGCCTGAGATTGACGGGAAAACTTACAGGTATCGCCGCCGGGGAGAGCATTTACGCCGCCAGGTATCTGGGGGATATGGCATACTTTATCACGTATCGGAATACAGATCCCCTCTTCGCGGCGGATCTGTCCGATGAGAAGGACCCGAAGCTGGTGGGCGAGTTAAAGATTACAGGCTTCTCCGAGTACCTGCATTTCTGGGGAGAGGATAAGCTGCTCGGCATCGGCTATGAGACCGATCCGGAGACCGGCGGGCAGAAAGGGCTGAAACTGGTGATGTTTGATATGTCAGATCCGGCGAATCTCAAAGTGCTCGGCAGCAGGGTGCTGAAGGACGCGGCTTACAGTCCGGCGCTCTATGACTATAAGGCTGTGCTGGCAGATCCCGGGGAGAATCTGATCGGGTTTGCGACGGAAAACTATAACAGAGGCTTGAAGCGGAAATATGAGCTGTATCAGTGGAGCGGGGAGAGCTTTGAGCAGATACTTGTGGAAAACCTGGATGACGGGTATGACAATGAAAACTATCGGGGCATCTATATCGGGAATCGCTTTTATATCGCCCATCCGGAGATCGTCCGGTATTATGACAGGGCGGACTATGGGCTGAAGCAGACGCTGGAGATAAGTTAAAATGGATAGGGGTGATGCATGGCGATTGCTGACTATCTTCTGATATTTATAAAAATCCATAAATGCGAGAGCGCTGTGATCGACGCTGCATAGGAATCCGCGCCGGATACCATGTATACATGGCTGCCGGCGCGGATTTTTATGCAGGACATTTGCAGGGATATGTGTGCGGTCAGTGAGCCGACCGGCTGTGTGAAACAGGCATTTGCAGAACATCGTGCGGAACTGTTTTCACTTAAAATTTTTGTAAAACTCTTCCAGATACTCAATTCTTGCATTCATATTGAGCATCATAAGATCGAGAATAGTCAGAGCCGCCATGGACTCGGCAACGACAACGGCTCTCGGCACGATCACCGGATCGTGACGCCCCTCAATCTGTATGGTGACATTTTCACCCTCCCGGTTCACGGTATCCTGGGGCTGAAAGATGGAGGGAGTGGGTTTTACATGGGCTCTGAAAAACAGGTCACAGCCGTCGGAGATGCCGCCCAGGGTGCCGCCGCTGTGGTTTGTTTTTTTGCGGACAGCGCCGTTTTCCATCACGAAGGCGTCATTGTTCTCACTGCCTTTTTTCGTGGAGACAAGGGTGCCGTCCCCCATCTCAAAAGCTT
This sequence comes from uncultured Lachnospiraceae bacterium, assembly GCA_910584915.1. Lineage (GTDB taxonomy): Bacteria > Bacillota > Clostridia > Lachnospirales > Lachnospiraceae > 1XD8-76. Next base: position 82,786 of record CAJUDM010000005.1, on the reverse strand, counting down.
TTACCGCGCCGATGGAGAGCATGGCTTTGGCGAGGGAGGCGTCCAGTTTTTCAAAGACCGGCTCACCGATACCGGCGGGAAGTCCCTTTATGCGACAGGCGATCACACCGCCGGAGGAATCTTTTGCCATCTGACATTCTTTCAGGTAACCTTCCGCCTTGGCTGAAGCTTCCTTATCCGGCATACAGGCGGGAGTAGTCAGGATGGCGGATTCTTCAAACCTGCCGTAGTCGATGGAGACGGGACCGATGGATTCCGTGTAGGCGCAGACGGAGACGCCGAGAAGGGATAAGATTTTCATGGCAACAGCGCCTGCCGCCACGCGCCCTGCGGTCTCCCGCCCGGAGGAACGTCCGCCGCCACGGTAGTCCCTGAAGCCGTATTTGGCGTCAAAGGGATAGTCCGCGTGCCCCGGCCTGTAGCAGGAGGCAATCCGGGAATAGTCCGAAGATTTCTGGGATGTATTGGGGATCATCAGTGAGATTGGCGTACCGGTGGTCTTTCCTTCAAAGACGCCGCTCAGGATTTCTACCTGATCACTCTCCTTCCGGGGCGTGGAGAGGGAATTTTGTCCCGGTTTTCTCCGGTCCAGATAAATCTGGATATCCTCTTCCGAGAGCGGAAGCCCTGCGGGACAGCCGTCGATGACAACGCCTAACGCCTTGCCGTGGGACTCTCCCCAGGTTGTTATTTTGAAAATAGTGCCGTAAGTGGAACCTGCCATAGTTGATGTCTCCTCCTCATATGCTGAATGAGCCGCTATCCGCCTGTAAAGGATAGCGCGCTTCCTGATATTCAGCCATGCCATTCATAAGTCACCGGAATTTACCTCTTGTCTGACAATATCATTAATTGGCGGGTGACTTATTTCATGTCGGGCGTTCGACCTATAGAATTGATTGTACAAATTGCACAGTCAACAACCCCGCTGCAAGCAACGGGGCATCAGGCCTGCAACGCTGCAGAGCAGCGGTATGTGACCCTCGCGGCGGCCGCCAAATGTGCATGCAAACATGCCCACTTGGCTCGTTGCCCGCGGAAATCAATTCTGCATGGCTGAACTGTTACCAGTATAATAAAATAATTTAAAAAAAACAATGCAATATTAAAAATTATGTGTTATAATAATTACCCGAGTACATGGATCAGGGATATACATATAGGAAAAACAAGATGAACGAGACCTGGAAAGAAAGCGTGATACTGGGAGCCAGGCGGAAGATGAGGAGGTACCCTTTTTTTAAGGGGATTATTACACTGGATCTTACGGTGAAGCTCCTTTTATATTATATCTGCAATGGGATTGCTTCCAATACAAAGAAGCTTGTTTCATTGACGGTGCTTTTGGTATTTTATACCATAAGCTGTAGTTTTTGTGCGCCCATGTTCCCGGTGGATGACGAGATGGAGCAGCAGGTGTTTACAGAACATCTGGAGGAAGAAAATATCACTCTTGCTCTGGAAGAGACAGAGATAGAAGAGGCAAAGAAGACTGCGGAGGAGTCGGGGGATACGCTGGCCGCGGCGGAGGAGGCTGTAAATCCGGAGGCGGAGGCGGGGGATGACATTGATAAGTATTCCGCCGATGAGATTCTGGCGGCCTATGATCCGGAGGATATGCAACTGCCGGGAGAGGTGAGCGGGGAGGTTTCCGCGGATGACTGGAATCTGCTTCTGGTGAACAGCAGGCATCCGATACCGGAGAACTATGAGTTTACGCTGGGAACGATCCGCGGGAGTTTGCAGTGTGACGAGCGGATCATCCCGGAATTTATGAGCATGCTGCAGGCGGCAAAAGAGGACGGGATCGATCTGGAGGTCTGCTCCCCTTATCGTACGCTTGACAGACAGGAGTATCTGTTTGACAGAAAGATCGTGCGGTATACGAATCGGGGGATGTCCTATATTGATGCCTATAAGCTGGCGGCGAGGGTGGTGAACGTGCCGGGAACGAGCGAACACCAGATAGGACTGGCGTTGGATATCTATACAGATTCCTATAAGACGCTGGACGAGGGCTTCGGAGAGACGGCGGCAGGAATCTGGCTCCGGGAGCACTGTGGTGAGTACGGTTTTATCCTGCGCTATCCAAAGGGAAAGGAATATATAACAGGCATCGAGTATGAGCCGTGGCATTTCCGTTATGTGGGCAGGACTGCCGCAAAGGAGATCATGGAGCAGGGGCTGACTCTGGAGGAGTATGTCGAGAACCTGTAGAAAAGTGATATATGCGTGACATGGAGGAAATATGTATAGAGTCTTAAAAAAGGAAGGCAGGGCGAAGCGCGCGGAGTTTACGACAGTACACGGCGTGGTGCAGACCCCTGTCTTTATGAATGTTGGTACAGTGGCGGCGATCAAGGGGGCAGTCGCCACTTCGGATCTGGAGGAGATCGGGACGCAGATCGAACTGTCCAATACGTATCATCTGCATGTGAGGCCGGGAGACGAACTGATAAAGTCCGTGGGCGGACTGCATAAGTTTATGTCCTGGGAGAAGCCCATTTTAACGGATTCCGGCGGCTTTCAGGTGTTTTCGCTGGCAAAACTGCGCAAGATCACGGAGGAGGGCGTGGCGTTCCACTCCCATATTGACGGCAGGAAGATCTTTATGGGACCGGAGGAGAGTATGCAGATCCAGTCCAATCTGGGTTCCACGATCGCGATGGCGTTCGATGAGTGCCCCTCCAGCAAGGCGGACAGGCAGTATGTGCAGAATTCTGTGGACAGGACTACGAGGTGGCTTGTGCGGTGTCAGGAGAAGATGCGCAGGCTGAACGGACAGGAGGGAACGATCAATCCGGAGCAGCTTTTGTTTGGCATCAATCAGGGGGCGGTCTTTGACGATATCCGGATCGAACACGCGAAGCGTATCGCGGAACTTGACCTGGACGGCTATGCGGTGGGCGGCCTTGCGGTGGGCGAGACGCATGAGGAGATGTACCATATTCTGGAGGAGACAGTGCCCTATCTGCCGGGGCATAAACCTGTCTATCTGATGGGCGTGGGTACGCCGGCAAATATTCTGGAAGCGGTGGAGCGGGGTGTGGACTTTTTTGACTGCGTTTACCCGTCGAGGAACGGCAGACACGGCCATCTGTACACCAATTACGGGAAGATCAATCTGTTTAACCAGAAATATGAGAAGGATATGCGTCCCATCGAGGAGGGATGTCCCTGTCCCGCCTGCAGGCGCTATTCACGGGCATATATCCGGCATCTTTTAAAAGCGAAGGAAATGCTGGGGATGCGGCTGTGTGTGCTGCATAATCTGTATTTTTACAATACGATGATGACGGAGATCAGAGATGCGCTGGATGAGGGAAGGTTCGCCCTTTATAAGAAGGAGAAGCTTGAAAGGATGGCGCAGGGACAAAACTAAAAAGAGATAAAAAGTGTGGAAAGCCGGCGCAAGCCGGCTTTTTAAATGCCGTTTTTCAGCGTGTGGACCGGCCCGTTTTCAGTGTACGGCTTACAGCCCGCATTTTGGGCGGTGAGACGGTGATGAATGGATCATTGTTCTTCAGAGATGCCTTTGAGAGTGAACCAAGCTGCCATAATATTTTAGCGTCAGCTTCCTGCCAGGGAGCATTGAAGACAGGTACGCCTTCAGAGTCTTCTTTCAGCGTCTGAAGAAACCTCTGTCTTTTTTCCGGAGGCATAAGGTTCAGAGGACCAGGCAGGATCAGACAGGCATTCAGAAGCTGGTTTTTGTAGATTCCGAAAAAGCGGGTGCGGTGCGCCGGGCTGCGAAAAGGAACCGCCATAGTGATGATGCTTCCGGACTCGATGGGGAGACGGGGGCGCAGTGCTTCGATCGTCGCGAGAACATCAGAGAGGCGTGCGGCGCCGGAAGGTTCCAGTATAATGCGGGAAGGCTGTATTGTGTCCAGGATATCGGAAAGACATTCAGAGAGCCTGCCGGTCAGCGAACAACATACACAGCCTGTATTCAGTTCTGCGATATGGATGCCTGAGAGAGAAAGACAAGGGGCATCTAATTTGACATTTCCAAAATCATTTTCAATGATGGCAAGAGGACCATCATGCGGATCCCATTGTTCTGTCATTTTCTTTATCAGAGTTGTCTTTCCGCTTCCCGGGAAACCTGAAATAATATCAATTTTCACCATAAAATGATCCTATCCTTTTAAAACCCCGTCATTATATCCAGTATATATCGCCTGCGATGAATCGAAAAGTACAAAATGTACAAAAATAAGCTTACGAAACTTGTAATTGTGAAGAAAAAGATATCTATATAAAATGGAAAAAAGCGAAAGAGTAAGTGGTGCAGGTATGTTGACAAACAGAATGCTGAGTCTGATGGAAAATATCATAGGGAGCGGGGCGGGGGTAAAGATAAGCGACATCGCGGCTCTGTATGCTGTTTCCGGAAGAGTCATCTACTATGATCTGGAGGAACTCTCCTGGTATGTAAAACAGGAGCATCTGCCGTTCACAGTCTCTGTGCAGGGAGGGCTCGTCTCCTGTATCTGCGAAGAAGGCGGAAATGCGGAGGCCTGGAAAAAGCATGTGGATTCCTGTCAGGAAAAGATCGCCTATACACCGGAGGAGCGGCTCCTCTATATTCTCTACAGGCTTTTGCATGGAAGTGTGATAAGGATCTCCTCCCTGATGGAAGAACTGGACGTTTCAAAATCAACCATAGTGAATGATATGGATTCACTGAAACAGTTTTTCAGTGAATACGGCATAAAAGTTTCCGCGGCGGCAAGATGCGGATTTCGGTTTGAGGGAATCAGGGAGGATATCTGTATTGCGTCCTATCATTATCTGTTGACCCTGCTCCGCTGTAACAATGTTCTCGGAAGGATTTATACAGAGCCTGATATCTGGAGGAGGATGCCTTACTGCAATTATCTGGAGGAGGAAGAATTCAAGCGGGTGGAGGCGTCAGCGATCGCGGTTTTAGAGCAGGAAGGATTTTCGTGCCGTATGCTGGATGATTGTATCTGCGCAGTGCTTGTACTGGCGGCTCTTCATATACCGGCAAATGAAACGCTTTTTTCGGAGGCTCATGAACTGCTTGAGAATACGGAGATATTGCATGCGGCTGACCTGATCGCGGAAGACATCGGGAATCTGCAGTCGGGTATCCGCAGAGAAGATTTTGCCTGCTTTCTGGCTTTATGCATGCTGCGGCCGGGAACTGACTATCATTTTGCCCTTTCTTTAAACAGGAATGTGGATCTGAGGGTACTTGCCGCCAATTTTGCAAATGAGGTGTGCTCCTGTCTGGAGGTTTCAGTGGGAAGCCGGCTTTTACACGACATTAAAAATGAACTGTTCTGGCTATTGACTCAGCCGGATATGCTGCTGCGGATCTGGGATGAAAAAATAGTGCGGACGATGCGGCAGGAATATGAAGAACTTTACCGGATCGTAGAGATAAGCAGCGGCATGATCTCCACCGCTTTCGGGCATGAACTGACGCAGCGGCAGATCGTTTATCTGATGTTGAATTTTGTGGAATTGTATGAACGGCATGTGAGGGGAGAGAGAAATTCGGAAGTTTTGCTGGTCTGCAACAGCGGGACTGTGATATCCAGGCTGCTCAGCAATCAGCTGCAGGTGTTTTTCGATATCCATATTGCGGCTGTGGTCAGTGTGTACGAGCTGAACGCTGCGATAGAGAAATATTGTCCGGAGTATATTATATCTACTGTTCCGATCCTGCAGGGAAAGACAAGGTGCATTTTTATCGGGCATTTTCTCAGCAGGGACGATATCGGTAAACTGAGCGCTTATTTTACACTCCGCAGGACGAATTTTCAGCAGGAGAAGCTGCCGCTCTTTGTGCCCGGCGCGGAGGAGGCGTGCGAAAGGGAGGGGGAGAGCCTTTCTTCCATCGTTCTGCAGGAATGCATCTGTCTCGATGCCGTACATCGCTCCATTTCCGATGCAGTGCGCGCGGGAGGGGAACTGTTGGAAAAACAGGGCTTTATAGGAACTGCCTATATTGAGGAGATCGAGAGGGCGGTTCGGGAAAACGGGAGATTTATGCTGATAGGTCCGGGTATCATTATGCCCCACTCTATGGCGGGATATCATGTCTGCCGGACGGGGATTTCCATTATCCGGTTAAAAAAACCGGTATGCCTCTACGATGTGGATATAGAGGTGAGCTGGGTCTTTACATTGTGTGCGTTGGACAGAAAGAGCCATCTGAAAGCGCTGACACAGCTGACAGGTATCATCGGGGACCCGGAGGAGATGAAAAAGATGGCACAGGCGGATTCGGCGGAAAAGCTTCACCGGATTTTAAGAAAATACTGAGGGGAAGGAGGTGTGAAATGTTTGAGAAGAATTTAGTATTTGGAGAGCAGCTTTTTAAAAATGCGGAGGAAGCGATACGCTTTGGCGCGGCAAAGCTGTTTGTCGCCGGCTATGTCACGGAAGGGTATGCGGATTCTGTGGTGGAGAGAGAAAGGGAATTCCCCACAGGGCTTCCCACAGTTCCGTATGGGATCGCGATCCCCCATACAGACAGCAGGTTTGTCAAAAAGAGCGGTATCTGCTGTATGAGATTGAAGGAGCCATTATCTTTCCGGCAGATGGGCGCCGGAGAGGAGACCATAGAAGTATATTTTGTCCTGCTTCTTGCGATCTCTGACGGTGCGGAACACATGGACCTGTTGTCGGGGCTGATGGAACTTTTCTCGAACGAGGAACTGTTAGAACAGCTGGAGAGGGCTGCGGATGAAGAGGGGATCATAGAGATCCTTGAAAAGACAAAAAGCGGATTGCCGCTGTAAAAAGGAGGGAGAAATATGAGTGGTAAAAAAGTGCTGATCTGTTGTGCGAACGGTGTGGCCACCTCGACAATGGTATCTGTAAAATGCAAAAACAAATTTAAGGAAAGGGGGATATCTGCGGAAATAAAAACCTGTACAAGTACGGAAGTGAGATCAAAGGCACAGAATTTTAAACCGGATATCATCATATCCAATGCGGGAAAAAATATTAAAGTGCCGGATGGTATCCCGGTGGTTTACGGCGTAAATATTCTGTCGGGAAGGGATGCCGAAGAAACGTGGGATGAAATTTTTAAGGTTCTGGAGGAAATGGAATAGACAACGGGGAAGGAGGATTACATACTTATGGATATTATCGTATCAATTTTTAATGCTGTGAATGAAATGGGTTCCACGATTATGATGCCGGTCATTTTCACGGTGCTCGGCCTGCTTGTGGGGATGAAATTTATGGAAGCTTTTAAGTCCGGCCTGCTGTATGGGATCGGTTTTGCCGGTCTTTGGCTGGTGCTGGATTATTTTATGGCAAGCCTTTCGGATGCGGCGGTGGGCATTTCTGAAAATCTAGGACTGCATCTGGATGTGATCGACGCGGGATGGATGCTGGGTTCCGCGATGGCTTTTGGATCAACGCTCCTGCCTCTTGCCATCGTAGGCATTCTGGGTGTCAATATTCTGTTGATCCTTGTGGGGTTTGTGAAGACGCTGAATATTGATCTGTGGAATTACTGGATCATGATCACCGGAGGCGTTCTGGTACAGAAGTATACGGGAAACTACTGGATAGGGCTGCTTGCCATTATCATCTCTTCTGTTGTGGTGACCAAACTGGCGGATGTATTTGCCCGTCCGGCATGGGAGGGCGGTTTTATCCCAGAAGGGATCACGCTGCCCCATGAGGATACTGTGGCGATGGCGCCGGTCTATTTTGGCGTGAACTGGATACTGGACAGAATTCCGAAAGTGAAGGACTGGGACATCAATATGGAGAAGCTGGGAGATAGGATCGGTGTCTTTGGGGAACCTTCCGTGATGGGGCTGATCCTGGGAGTCCTGCTGGGAGCGGGAGCCGGCTTTGATATAGCGGGTATACTCGGGCTTGGAATGGTCTGTGCGGCTACAATGGTGCTGATGCCGAAGGTATGTTCGATCCTGATGGAGGGACTGGCTCCCATAGCGGAGGCAACGCAGGAGATGGTGAGCAAAAAGATGAAAGGCAGAGAGATCCGTATCGGTATGGATGCGGCGATCGGCGTGGGGAATCCCAATGTACTGCTGCTCAGCATCCTGATCATACCGATCATGCTCGTATTGAGTGCTGTTTTGCCGGGAAACCGTATGCTGCCCTTTGCGGATCTCTCCAGCATGACACTGTATATTCTGTGGGCAGTGGTGGCGAGCAGGGGGAATATGTTCCGTGCGCTGGTCGCGTCCTCAGTGGGTGCCGCATTGTATCTGCTGTGCGGAACCTATGTCTCTTCCGTCTATACACAGGCTTCCATGGAGTTTGCGGCGGATATGATTCCGGAAGGGAGTATGTTTGTATCCAGTATCAGTGCGGGGAATCCGCTGTATACGATACTTTTGTTTATCTGTCAGCTGTTCGGGCTGGGAGCATAAAGACGCGGAGATAAAAAGATTAATGTGAGGAGATGATGTCTATGACAACAAATTATGAAGCAAACGCGAATTGTGAGGCGCGCCGGAACAAGCTGCGGGAGATCCTGAAGCAGCAGGGGACAGGCCTGATGCTGGGCGGGCTGATGGGAACAGATATGAGGATCGCAAAGGGAGCTTATCGCGGCGGCTGCAGGATATTTGAGCCGAATCATCCTGCGATGGCGCTGCAGATGGGCCTTTTCGGAGTAACGACTATGAATGAGGCGGAGTCGATCAGACATCTGGTTCCCCTTGAACGCATGGAGAGTGCAGTGGAGGGGCTGCGGGCAACGCTCGGAAATGATATTTTTATCACCTGCGCTGCCCGGGGGACATTTACGGAAGAACAGCCTGTTCCCTTTACACAGGAGGACGCTTTTCGGATCGCCTACGCGGGGGCGGACTGTCTGCACACGCACAAATCCAGCGTGGAGGATGTGGCAAGGATAACGGAATATGCGCACAATGCAGGACTTTTATGCGAAGCGTATATTTCCGCGTATGATACCTTTGGAGTACAGGCGCCGACGGATGAAACGCTGCTTCAGGCGATAAAAGATTATGAAAGTGCCGGTGTGGATCTTCTCGGGCTCTGTACGGGAATGATCTATCAGGGACAGAGCGCGACAGGATTCAGTGAGGAATGTACCCACCGCTTCGGACTGTTTCTGGAAAATACCCATGTATTCAAGGTGCTGGAGGGAGGGATCAAACCGGGAAATATTGCGGCTGTGAGAAAGATCGGGTTTGATATTCTGGTCATGTCCACCGCGCTCGACAATATATTACAGGATACTACGGAGAAAACAGTAAACGAGCTTATGGCGATGTAGGACAGGAGACAGGCCTGTCCTCTGGAGACAATATTATGGAAGTATTCGAATATATCATTACGGATAAAGTGGGACTGCACGCCCGCCCTGCCGGTCTTCTTGTAAAGCAGGTAAAAGAGATGAAGTCCAGAGTGACGTTAAAAGCAAAGGGAAAAAAGGCAAATGCGGAGAATATTCTGGCTGTGATGGGGCTTGGCGTAAAAGAGGGAGAGAGAATTACGGTGGAAATGGAGGGCGGAAACGAAAGAGAGGAAAGACGGGTACTGGAGACATTCTTTTGGGAAAACCTCTGAAGATATGGATGCCGCGCAGAAAAAGGGCTTGTATTTCAGGGAAAACTTGTGTATGATAGTTAAACAGGCTTTGTTTTTGCAGCACAGGACTGCAAAATGCAAAATGAGCCAGAAGCTTTAAAGAACGGATAAGCGCGGATGTGCGCGGAAATGAGGATGAAAGAATGTTGAGTTTATTGACAGGAGATGCTGCCGCACAGGGCGGCGGTGTGATTATGATTGTTTATCTGGTACTCATTGTCGGATTTTTTTATTTCTTCCTGATGAGGCCCCAGAAAAAAGAACAGAAAAGGGTGGCGGGGATGCTGGCATCTCTGGAGATCGGGGATGTGGTATGTACGACCAGCGGTTTTTACGGTGTGGTGATCGATATTACGGACGATACCGTCATCGTTGAGTTCGGGAATAATAAAAACTGCCGCATTCCGATGAAAAAAGAAGCAATTGCGGATGTGGAGAAAGCAGAGAGTTAAAAGAAAAACAGCAGAAGGTTTGCTTTGCAGACTGTGATTCAGTTCAAAAAATAGGGCGCTGCGGCGTCTTATTTTTTTGCATTGCGTGGAGCCGTTGCTTCTGTTAAAATAGGGAAAAGGAGAAGTATAACTTTCTTAAATGAAAAAATTCCAATTTTGTGAGAAGATATAATAAAGTAAAATTATTAGAAACTGTAAACGGAGGAAAGAGAAGATGAAATGTAAAATTGCATGTATATCCGGTGACGGGATCGGACCGGAAATCGTGGCGGAAGCAAAAAAGGTATTGCGGAAGGTGGCAGAAAAATACGGCCATGAGATGGCGTTTGAGGATGTGCTGATGGGCGGGGCGTCCATCGATGTACACGGGATCCCGTTGACAGATGAGACAATAGAAAGCTGTAAGGCGGCGGATGCGGTGCTGATGGGAGCCATCGGCGGCAATACATCCACATCTCCCTGGTATCAGCTTCCCCCCGAGAAAAGGCCGGAGGCGGGGCTTTTAAAGCTGCGCAAGTCTCTCAATCTGTTTGCCAATTTAAGACCGGCGTATCTGTATGAGGAACTGGCGGGGGCATGTCCCCTGAAGGAGGAGATCAGCGCGGCAGGGTTTGATATGATGATCATGCGTGAACTGACCGGCGGGCTTTACTTCGGGGAGAGAAGGACCGTGGAGGAGAACGGCGTGAGGAAAGCCATCGATACGCTTACCTACGATGAGACGGAGATCAGAAGGATCGCCGTAAAAGGGTTTGATATAGCGAGAAAGAGAAGGAAAAAAGTGACCTCCGTGGACAAGGCGAATGTGCTGGATTCCTCCAGACTGTGGAGAACTGTCGTGAACGAGGTGGCGAAGGACTATCCGGATGTGGAGTTGGAGCATATGCTGGTGGACAACTGTGCCATGCAGCTCGTGAAGGATCCGGCGCAGTTTGATGTGATCCTGACGGAGAATATGTTCGGGGATATCTTATCGGATGAGGCGAGCATGGTGACCGGCTCTATCGGCATGCTCTCCTCCGCCAGCTTAAATGACAGCAAATTCGGGCTCTATGAGCCGAGCCACGGTTCCGCGCCGGATATCGCGGGCACGGGCAGGGCGAACCCGATCGCCACGATCCTTTCGGCGTCCATGATGCTGCGCTACAGCTTTGACCTGGACAGGGAGGCGGATGCCATCGATGAGGCGGTGCGGCAGGTATTGAAGGACGGTATCAGGACGGTGGATATCATGTCTGAGGGATGCAGGCAGGTGAACTGTGCCGGGATGGGGGATGCCATTGCGGAGAGAATAAGGTAGAACAGCATATTTCCTGTGCGGGATGTTTGGCAACGGCGTTCGGCTGTACTGAGGCGACGATGTAATGACTTCGGTTCAAATGAGGTCTGGCTGCAGATTTATACTGCCGCAGGGAGATGATGGAAAGCGTGAAGAAAGATGGAACAAAGTATCATCAGGGCGGCGAAGGTAACGGACGCGGAGCGGCTTTTGGAGATTTATGCGCCCTATGTCAGGGAGACGGCGGTCACATTTGAGTACGAGGTGCCTTCTGTGGAGGAGTTTAAGAGAAGGATAGGATATACGCTGGAAAAATATCCGTATCTGGTGGCGGAGAGGGATGGAAAGATCGCAGGGTACGCCTATGCCGGAACTTTTAACGAGCGCCCAGCCGCCGCCTGGTCCGTGGAGACGGCGATCTATGTGGAGAAGGGCAGCAGGAGGACCGGGGTGGGCAGAGCGTTATATACCGCCCTGGAGAAGGAACTGTCTCTGCAGAATATCCTGAATCTGAACGCCTGTATCGCCTGCCCGGAGGTGGAGGATGAGTATCTCACTTACGACAGTATCCGGTTTCACGGGCATATGGGATATCGGATGGCGGGAAAGTTCCATCAGTGCGGTTATAAGTTCGGGCGCTGGTATCATCTTGTGTGGATGGAAAAGCATATCGGAGAGCATCCTGAGAAGCCGGAGGCGGTGAGGTGGTTTGGCTCCCGGCAGATTAGATCTTACGAAAAAGGACTGTAGTCCTTTTTTGCTTTCGGGGTATATGTCATATTGTTATTGCAAAAATGCGGCTGGAATATTAAAATAATAATATGTCAGAAAATTTGTGTGATGGCTGGGAATTATGCGGCAAAATTTTTAAAAACGATTCAAAATATAATGTCATTTAACAGCGCCAATAACCGGACAGGATGCCTGGACTTAATGACATTGAAAATTGAACTGCTGTAAAAAATCACAAGGAGACAGGAGAGAAGGTATATGAAGAATTATTCGGAGGATGCGAGCAGACAATATCATATTCAGGTGGCGCAGGGCGAAGTCGGCAGGTACGTCATCATGCCGGGAGATCCCAAGCGCTGCGCCAAGATCGCACAGTACTTTGAGAATCCGGTGCTGATCGCGGACAACAGGGAGTATGTCACCTATACCGGCACGCTGGACGGAGAGAAGGTCAGCGTTACATCCACCGGTATCGGCGGTCCTTCCGCCTCCATCGCGATGGAGGAGTTGTACCGCTGCGGCGCGGATACGTTTATCCGCATTGGCACCTGCGGCGGGATGCAGACGGAAGTGAAGAGCGGCGATGTGGTGGTGGCTACGGGCGCGATCCGCATGGAGGGTACGACGAAGGAGTACGCCCCCATCGAATTTCCGGCGGTGGCTGACCTCACTGTGACAAACGCGCTGGTGGAGGCGGCAAAGAGGAAGGGCTTTCCCTTCCACACAGGGGTCGTGCAATGTAAGGACGCCTTTTACGGTCAGCATGAACCGGAGACAAAGCCGGTCAGCTATGAGTTGATGAACAAGTGGGAAGCCTGGAAGAGGATGGGCTGCCTTGCCTCGGAGATGGAATCGGCGGCGCTGTTTATCGTGGCGGGCTATCTGCGGGTGAGAGCGGGTTCCTGCTTCCTTGTCGTGGCAAACCAGGAGCGGGAGAAACTGGGGCTGGAAAACCCGGTGGTGCACGATACGGATATGGCGATCCAGGTGGCGGTCGAAGCGATCAGAGAGTTGATGAAAAAAGATAAAAATTAGAGAGCAGACGCGGAACTGAAACAGGAGGTTAGTGTGAAAAATAGATTTTTCACACGCGAGATTTGTGTCTGCGCGCACTTGACACAAACTCGTTATGCGCAAAAAGATGTGCGCAGAAATGAGGATTAATATGAGTGTAAATGTAAAAGAAATGGTAAAACATGTAGATCACACGCTGCTTCTGCAGCCTTCCACATGGGAGGAGATCAGGCAGATCTGCGATGATGCGGTAAAATACGGGACGGCTTCCGTCTGCATTCCGCCTTCTTACGTGAAGGAAGCGGCGGACTATCTGCAGGGCAGGGTGCCTGTCTGTACGGTGATCGGATTTCCCAACGGCTATATGACGACGGCGGTGAAGGAGTTTGAGACAAAAGATGCCATCGAAAACGGAGCGGAAGAGATCGATATGGTGATCAATATCGGCTGGCTGAAGGACAAAAAGTATGATCTGCTGGAACAGGAGATCAGAACATTGAAAACGGCGTGCGGGGAGAAGATACTGAAAGTGATCATCGAGACCTGCCTTCTGACCGATGAGGAAAAGATAAAAATGTGTGAGATCGTGACAAAGGCGGGGGCGGATTATATCAAGACATCCACCGGATTTTCCACCGCAGGCGCGACCTTCGATGATGTGAAGCTGTTTGCGGAACATGTGGGGGAGCATGTGAAGATCAAAGCGGCGGGCGGCATTTCCTCTCTGGAAGATGCAGAGAAATTTCTTGCCCTGGGGGCGGACCGCCTTGGCACAAGCCGTATCATCAAACTGTTGAATAAAGAGGAAGCTGAGGGATACTGAAGATAACTGAGCCGTCAGGCTCAGTTATCGCTACTTCTCAATCAGCGTAAGCGTATTGAGAAGGTTCCCGTTGAAAAAGTTAAGAGAAATGAAAGAGATAACGGCCGTCAGGAGGTGGAAGAGTGGATAAAAAGCGGATAGAAGAGATGATCGATCTGGCAATCGGACAGATGGAATTTTCCTATGTGCCCTATTCCCATTTCAGGGTTGGCGCGGCGCTGCTCGGAAAAAACGGAAAACTTTATACGGGCTGCAATATTGAGAATGCCGCATACACGCCGACAAACTGCGCCGAGCGGACTGCCTTTTTCAAGGCGGTGAGCGAAGGAGTGCGGGAGTTTGACGCGATCTGTGTTGTGGGGGGAAAAGAGGGGATTCTGACAGAATATGCGGCGCCCTGCGGTGTCTGCAGGCAGGTGATGATGGAATTTTGTGATCCTGACACCTTCCAGATCATTATGGCGAAGAGCAGACAGGAGTATGAAATATATACGCTGAAAGATATCCTTCCCCGGGGCTTCGGACCGGCGAATCTGGCGTGATGGGACAGTGAGGCGGGGGAGCGTGCATATCGCCGGAAGGAAGAGTTTGCTGTACAGAACGAGACAAAACGGGAATGAATTATGACAAAGGAAGAACTGAGAAAACTGCCTAAAATAGAACTGCACTGCCATCTGGATGGTTCCCTGAGCCGGGAGTTTATCGAAAGAAGACTTAGGAGGAAGGTGGAGGACAAAGAACTGAGGGTGTCTGAGGAATGCGGGAGCCTTTCGGAGTATCTGGGGAAGTTTGTCCTGCCCATAGCCTGTCTCCAGGATGAGGAAGGGCTCACAGGAGCCGGGATCGATATTTTGAAAACCATGAGCGGCGAGAATGTGCGGTATGCGGAGATACGCTTTGATCCGATCGCCTGCGGGGCGGAAGGCATGGGTATAAAAAGTGCCATCGAGGCGTTGCTGAAAGGGATTGATGCGGGGAAGCATAAGTTCGGTGTGGCATGTCAGGTGATCGTCTGTGCCATGCGGCATTACAGCGAAGAACAAAATATGGAGATGATCAGGACAGCGCGGGAGTTTTTGGGTGCGGGCGTCTGCGCCGTGGATCTGGCGGGGGCGGAGGAAGTCTATCCGATGTCTGCGTTTATGAGCCTGTTTGAGCAGGTGAAAAAGCTGGGCATGCCCTATACGATCCATGCAGGCGAATGCGGCAGTGCGGAAAATATTATCGATGCGGTGAAGGCAGGGGCGGGACGGATCGGGCACGGCATCGCCATGAGATGCCGGGATGATGTGCAGAAGCTTGTGAGAGATGCCGGCGTTGGCGTTGAGATGTGTCCCATCAGCAACCTGCAGACAAAGGCTGTGAGAGGGCCGGAGGAATATCCCCTGCGGGAATTTTTGGACAGAGGGCTCACCGTCACGATCAATACGGACAACCGGACTGTGAGCGGCACATCGCTGACCAGAGAACTGGCGTTTATTCAGGAGATGTACGGCGTGAGCGATGCGGAGATACTCTTGTGCATGAAGAATGCGGCGGCGGTTTCTTTTGCGGGGGATGAGCTGCGGGAGGAGATGAGCCGGTGGCTGTGACGGTCCGGTCCGGGCTTGCCTATTTGCAGGTTTTGCGTGTGTAAAACTTGTGATCCTGGTGTATTTTTGATTTTGTTAAACGGTAATAATAATTTAAAGAAAAAAGCAGGAGGAATAAAAATATGAGTGCATATCAAAGAATTTTTGTGATCGTTCTGGATTCCCTGGGCATCGGCGCATTGCCGGATGCGGCGGATTTCGGGGATGCTGGCGCGGATACCTTCAGGCATATTCTGGATCGGATGGGAAGTATTGAGATACCGAATCTGACAAAACTCGGCATGCTGAACCTCCATAACGGTGGAGAGATGAAGGCTGTGGAAAAGCCTGTCGGCAGATATATGCGGCTGGGGGAAGTGAGCAACGGAAAGGATACCATGACCGGGCACTGGGAGATCATGGGTATCAAAACCGAAAAGCCCTTCAAGACCTTTACGGAGACCGGATTTCCACCGGAGCTGATCGCGGAATTAGAGAAGCGCTGCGGGAAGAGAGTGATCGGCAACAAGAGCTGCAGCGGCACGACGATCATCGAAGAGCTGGGTGAGGAGGAGATCGAGACAGGAGCGATGATCGTCTATACTTCCGCAGACTCTGTGCTGCAGATCTGCGGCAACGAGGAGACTTTCGACCTGAAGAATCTCTACCGATGCTGTGAGATCGCCAGAGAATTGACTCTGCGGGATGAATGGAGAGTCGGGCGCGTCATCGCGAGGCCTTATGTGGGCAAAAGGAAAGGGGAATTCAAGCGCACCAGCAACCGTCACGATTATGCGCTCAAACCCTCCGGGCCCACAGCGCTGAACGCTTTGCAGGATGCGGGATTCGATGTGATCGGCGTCGGGAAGATCCACGATATCTTCTGCGGTGAGGGCATCACGGAAACCCATCACTCCAATAGTTCCGTACACGGTATGGAGCAGACGCTGGAGATTGCGGACAGGGATTTCAAGGGGCTCTGTTTTGTCAATCTGGTGGACTTTGATGCGCTCTGGGGACATCGCAGGGATGTGAAGGGATATGCGGAGGAGATCGAGAAGTTTGATAAGAACCTCGGCGTCCTTCTGGAGAAGATGAGGGAGGATGATCTTCTGATACTGACGGCGGACCATGGAAACGATCCCACCTACACGGGAACCGACCATACGAGAGAGTATGTTCCCTTCGTGGCTTACTCCAAAAAGATGGGACACGGCGGTGCACTGGAAAACGAGGATACCTTCGCGGTGATCGGGGCGACAGTCGCGGATAATTTCGGGGTGGCTATGCCGGAGGGGACGATCGGGAAATCGGTTCTCCAGAAGCTTTTATAATGGAGGAAACGAGAATGGCTGAAAATGACGCAACATCCAAAGAAAAAATGGTTCATGACGGCGTCTCCCTGATAAACCTTCCGGAAGAGGAGGATGAGGATAAGGCGTTTCAAATGTTTTGGGACTACCTTGTCCCGCCCGCGGGGAAAGCACAGACAGCACAGGGGGAAGTGATCCGGATCGCGGGCAGGGTACAGCATGAGTTTTTGGACAATGGCTGTATCAACTGGGACGAGGATTTTCAGAAAATGCTGGATGCGTTTTTAGGCTATCTTCCGTTGGGCAATGGGTTTGATGAGGAAGATCTGAAAACAGCGGGAATTCTTGTGCAGATCCTGAAGGAAAACGGAGAAAAGGGTTTTATAGAAGACGGATTGACCGCTGTTCTGTGCAGCTGCGCCATGGCGTGGGTGAGACAAAACCCTGAGGTCATTGCTCCGCTGAAGGCGGAATATTTCAGATAGACCGGGGGAGATATTCCATGGCGAACATATTGGTCGTTGAGGATGAAAAGAATATGCGGGAGATCATCGCCGAGTATATGGGGCGGGGCGGGCATAAGTGTTTTACGGCGTCGGATGGCGTGGAAGCGCTGATGGTACTGAGACAGGATGCCGTGGATCTGATGATACTGGATATCATGATACCCTGCCTCGACGGCTTTTCGGTCTGCAGGGCGGCGAGGGAGATGAGCGATCTTCCGATCATCATGCTGACCGCGAGGGGCGGTGAGGAGGATAAGCTGAGGGGCTATGATCTGGGCGCGGATGACTATATGACGAAACCGTTCAGCCCGAAGGTGCTGCTGGCAAAGGCGAACGCTCTTCTGCGGCGCTCCTCGGCGCTTCCCGCGGATACTGTGACTGCCGGGAAGATTTCGATCCTGCCCGCATCCCGCAAAGTCTGCTCGGACGGGCAGGAGATTGCGCTGACTTATAAGGAGTATGAGCTGCTCTATTTTCTTATGTCAAACCCCGGCCAGGTTTTCAGCCGGGAACAGCTTCTCGGAAGAATATGGGGTTATGACTTTGAGGGGACGGACAGGACGGTGGATACGCATATCAAAACCCTGCGCCGGAAATTGGGCGGCGAGGGCAGGCATATCGTCACGCTGATCAGGTCCGGTTACAAATTTGAGGTGGCGGAATGAAAAAAGGCAGTCTCAGCATACGGAAAAAAATACTGTTGGCGTCCAAACTGATGGGCGTCATTTTGCTGGTATCCTATGTATTGTCCGTCGGCATGCCCTTCGATGAGGATATTTCTTTTGCGTTCTGGCTCCTCTTCGTTGCCGCTTTGATCTGTGTGTTCGACCTGTGGATGGTGCACGCTGTCTCAAAACCTGTCTCCGCAATAAACGATGCCGCCCGGGATATGGCAAAGCTGGATTTTTCCCGGCGCTGCGAGGTGGAGGGCAGGGATGAGCTGGGAGAGCTTTCCGGCAGCCTGAATGCCATGGCGGAGAGTTTGCAGGAGGCGTTTTCAAAGCTGGAACATGTGAACAGGATGCTGGGGGAGGATGTGGAACAGAAGGAGCGTCTGCTGGCGGAACGGAAAGAGCTGGCAGATCATCTCTCCCACGAGATGAAGACGCCGCTCAGCGTGATCCGTGCTTACGCCGAGGGGATGCTGGATGCGGAGGACGATGGGAAAAGGCGGACATACTCGGAAGTTATCATCGCGGAGACGGAGCGCATGGGCAGCCTGATCACCACGCTGTTGGATTTATCAGCGCTGGAAAGCGGGGCGGCGCAGCTTGCCCCGGAGCGTTTTGATTTTGTTGAATTTCTGGAGACGGTTGCCGGGAGGCTGTTGATCGATATCCCGGATGCTGATTTTGACCTGCGATATGACCTGCCGGATCACGCTGTCTGTGTGGATCTGGACAGGAGGCGGATGGAGCAGGTGCTCAATAATCTGATCATCAATGCGAAGAAGAATGTCCGCCCGGGCGGTGTTTTGAAGCTGTCGCTGCGAGAGCGCGAGGGTATGCTGGACTTTGCGGTCTATAACCAGGGGGAGCAGATCCCTCAGGAGAATCTTTCTGACATCTGGATGAAATTTTATCGCGTTAAAAACACGAAATATGCCGGCTCAGGGCTGGGGCTTGCGGCGGCGGCGCAGATCCTTTCGATGCATGGGGCAGCCTACGGCGCCGAAAATGTGCCGGACGGGGTGACGTTCTATTTTTCTGTTCCTGCTGCGGAATAAGGCGGCGGCAGGAATGCGTAGCAGTTTCAGCATCACTGCCGCGTCGCGGCTGCGGTATTTAATATCTGACAACATTTCACAGAGACTTCACATCAATCTCATAGGAACTTCAACTCACTTTTTTACAATTACCATATCGATAATTTGTAGAATGCGGAACTGAAACAGGAGGTGACGGCATGTTTTTTGGGTTGGAGTGGTACTGGTGGCTTGTAATTCTGGCTGTACTGGCAATTTTGATCCCGTTTAAGGTGAGGTTTATGAAATGGTGGAGCAGGCGGGAGCTGGAGAAGAGGGAGCAAAACGGGAAATGGGGGGATGAGGAATGATCGAAGTGAGGGATCTGACTTTTTCCTACGGGAAGGACAAGGAGGCGCTGCACGGCGTGAATTTTACGGTGGAGGACGGGGAGATCTTTGGGTTTCTGGGGCCGAACGGCTCGGGAAAGTCCACGACGCAGAAGATTCTGACAGGCATTTTGAAAGGGCATGGCGGCATGGTATCTCTGTTCGGAAAGGAATTAAAGGGCGGTCATGCGCGGGAATTTTTGGAAAAGATCGGTGTTTTGTTTGAGTTCCCCTATCTGTACGCCAATTTGAGCGCCCTGGATAATCTGCGTTATTTTTCTTCTTTTTATCCGAAGGAGCAGCTCCGTGACGGGGAGGAGGTGTTGGATGAGTTGGAATTCAAAAAAGATTTTCGCAGGAAACCGGTGTCTTCTTATTCCAAGGGGATGCGCCAGCGTGTCAGTATGGCGAGGGCGCTGATCAGCAGTCCGAAGCTGTTGTTTCTGGATGAACCGACCAGCGGTCTTGATCCCGCCGGGGCGATTTTGTTTCGCCGGATCATAGAAAAGGAGCGGCAGAGGGGAACGACGGTGTTTTTGACGACACACAATATGATGGATGCCGATCTGCTCTGCGACAGGGTGGCGTTTATAGCGGACGGCAACATTGTTGCCCTGGATACGCCGAAAAATCTGAAAGAGCGGGAGGGCGGCGGCGGTATTGTCATGGAGTATCTGTATCAGGGCAGGCGGGAGGAACAGA
The DNA here is from genome assembly GCA_910584915.1 of uncultured Lachnospiraceae bacterium. Lineage (GTDB taxonomy): Bacteria > Bacillota > Clostridia > Lachnospirales > Lachnospiraceae > 1XD8-76. The sequence goes on along the minus strand of CAJUDM010000005.1, from coordinate 62,736 downwards.
CGCTCACAACACAGGAGCTGATGGGCGGCATTCCTTTTGCCTGTGATGAACTGATCAGTGTACATTCCGAGGAGCCGACTTTGGAGGATGTCTTTATCCGCTGTACGGGAAGGAGGCTGTCGTGAAAAGAATAAAGAAGGAAGAGAGCGGCAATCATATCCGCATGGACCGCTGTCAGACAGAGAAGAAAAGCAGGGTGCAGCGCAGGCGGAGAGGCAGGGGGATTTATGCGCTGTTGAAAAAGGACTGCAGGATGATGCTGGACGGGAAATTTTTCTTTATCGCGCTCGGATCGCTGGTGCTCTATACGTTGTTTATCCGGTTTGGCTATCTGAAGTTTATGAATATGGAGATATATAATATATATCTATATGATCCGGCGGGGACGCAGACGGCGGTTTCCTCTGCTGTTCATCCGGTCTCTTCTCGGGAGGATATGGACGGGCTGCTTGCGAAGGATGCAAACGGCGTCGGGATCTGTGTGGACGACGGTGTGCCCCATATTGTACTCTATGCGGGTTCGGAGAAGATCGACCGCCACAGGGCGGATTACGCGCTCTCCCTCCTGCATTCCGGCGGGGCGTTGCGGGAAACGATGCCGGAGACGGTGGGAGAGGATAGCCCGGAGATGAAAAAGCGCAGGGAGATCACCTGCGAGTTGTTGTTTGTTGAGATCATTGCTGTGGGCTTTCTGGGCATCGCTTCGGTGTTGTTCAAAGAAAAACAGATGGGTGTGATACGCGTCCATGCAATTATGCCGTTTTGGAAAAGCCTTTTTGTCTTATCAAAGGTGTTTCTGTTTTTGGTGGCGGATCTGTTGTTTGCCCTGCTGTTGGTGATACTGAATATAGGATTTGCGGAGGCGGGGCGCATTATGCCTGCGGTGTCAGTTTACACGGCGATCCTTTCTGTGATCATGGCGCTCTCGGGGTTTTACTGTGCGATGCTGTTAAAAGACTTCAAGCAGTTTTCCCTCGCCTATCTGGTGATTGCCCTGTTTGCGGCAACCCCTGTTTTTCTCTCGGCAAACACTTCGGTCAAGATGGCATGGATCGGTTTTCATCCCTTCTATCCTGTGTACATGGGGCTGAAAAACGCGTTTTTCGCCATGCCTGCCGGCGGTTCGGCATACTATATCTGCGCGGCGTGCGCGGTGGCTTTGTTGTTTATTATCGCTTTGGCGGCATTTCGCAGAGAGATGGGAAGGGAGGGATGACAGTGAGAGGATGGATCTATCAGTTGAAGAGTGTGGGGAGGGACAAATTCTGTGTCCTGTCCTTCCTCCTGCCGGTGGCGGTCGCCGTTATTCTGCATGCCGCAGGTTCCATTGATCTTTCTTCCCTGGGGGAATATCATTTCGGAGTCGTTGACGGTGACATGATGCCGGAGACAAAAGAGTGGCTTTACCGGTACGGTGCGGTCACAACTTATCGGACGAGGGAGGAGCTTATTTCGGCGGTCAGGGAGCCATCCACCAATCTGATCGGCGTGGAGAGGGACAAAGATGGTATCAGGACCATGATAGCCGGCGATGAACTGGCGATCTGGCAGCAGGCGGCGGGGACGCTTCCGGCGCTCTATGAACAGCGGGAGATGGCGGCACAGGTCAGGGTGCAGGTTCTGGAGCGCTCCGATATACTGGCGGGCTATCAGAATATTTTTATCGCGATGACGCTGGTGACGGCGATGTTTATGGGCTGTACCTTCAACGCGATGAACATGATCTCCGAGAAGGAGGACGGCGTGGTGTTTATCAATGAGATACTGCCCATGTCCCCGGGGGAATATATGCTGCAGAAAATTGTGGTCGGTTTTTGGTGCGGTATGCTGTCCGCCCTTCTCACCGCGGCTATCTGTTTCAGGCTGCCCCCTGCCCGGACGGCGCTCATGGCGGCGCTGATCGTCCTGTCGGCGTTTGTTTCTTCTCTGGTCGGCATGCTGATCGGCAGTATATCGGAGGGATTGATGGCGGGGGTGGTGTGGATCAAAATAGTGATGATCGTGTTTATGGCGGTTCCCCTGGTGTACTATCTGACAGGCGTGGAACAGGGAGTCCTCTCTTTTCTCTGTTATCTTGTCCCGTCAAGCGCCGCCTTCGAGGGGATCATGGATCTGGCAGGCGGGGGCATCGAAACGGTGGGGAGGGATATGGCGATTCTCGCGGCACATGGCGCAGGGTGGTTTTTGCTGTATCTGTTTACTAAAAAAGCCGCGATTTACAGGAAGAGGCGCGGGATTTATACAGCAATACTGACATACATTGTCATGATTTGTCTGGTATAATATAACCAGTGTTATTGGGCTGAGCCTTTCTCACGGCACTCGGTGTTGTCACTTAGTGACATTGACAAAGCTGCCGTGAAACGACAGGATGCCGCCCTGAAGGAGGATAAATCTATGAATATAAAAAAAGAACTTGAAGCGAAGGCAGGTACAGCGGACGGTATCTATCTGAACAACCTTGAGATCGATCCGGCTGCGATCAGGGCGATTATGATAAATGAGGTTGTCCCCTCTGATCCCTCACAGGATTTTTACGGGAGCCCTGACGCTGATTATCTGAAAACAACGATCCCGCTTTTCCGGGGGGCGGGAGTGTGTGCCGCTTCCATACAGGATATCCTGCGAATGGGTATCTATATCACGAATGCCGTAAAAACCCCGAAAACGGAGTATGCCATTGACAAAAGCAGTATAGAGCGCAGCCTGCCTTATTTGGAGGCGGAACTTTCTTTATTTACCAATATAAAAGTCATTATGCTCATGGGCGATATCGCAAAGAAAGCTTTCAACATGATCACAAAAAAATGGGCAGGGAAAAATGTGATTCCCGCCGTCTCCACCTATAAACTGCGAAACAGTGAAATCTGTTATAAGGGTATCAGAGTGATGCCGTCCTACATCATGACGGGGGGAAATATTTTGATCGAAAAGTCAAAAGTGACAATGGTGAAGGAGGATATCGCGGCTATGTTGGAAATAATCAGCTAACTCTGCACAGAGAATTTGAACTTTACAGGGTATAAAAATGTAGGATGTGATCATATTGCGGATACGCAGACGGAGTATACAAAACTATGATCCATTTTTTTATATGCTGCTGCATCTTGTAAAAAAGTAAAACATTGTGTTAAAATAGACTGAGCCATATGCGGCAGATATGGGCAAAGTCGAAATGTCTGCAGATGGAATGCTTTGATGGACGGAAATGAAAACATCAGAAAATGAATACAACAGAAAATAAATACATCAGAGAGAAAGGATGAGACAATGAAGAGTGACAATGTGAAAACCGGGATGCAGCAGGCGCCCCACAGAAGTTTGTTCAATGCGTTAGGGTTTACGGAGGAGGAGATGAGAAAGCCGATGGTCGGCATCGTCAGTTCCTACAATGAGATCGTGCCCGGACATATGAATCTGGATAAGATCGTGGAGGCGGTGAAGCTGGGCGTAGCGGAAGCCGGCGGCGTGCCGGTGGTGTTTCCGGCAATTGCGGTCTGCGACGGTATCGCCATGGGGCATGTGGGCATGAAATATTCCCTTGTGACAAGGGATCTGATCGCGGATTCCACGGAATGTATGGCGCTGGCGCATCAGTTTGACGCGCTGGTGATGGTGCCCAACTGTGATAAAAATGTGCCGGGGCTTTTGATGGCGGCGGCGAGGATCAATGTGCCTACGGTGTTTGTGTCCGGCGGTCCGATGCTGGCGGGGAGAGTGAAGGGGCAAAAGAGAAGCTTATCTTCGATGTTTGAGGCGGTAGGTTCCCATGCGGCGGGCACCATGAGTGAGGAGGAAGTGCGGGAGTTTGAGGAGAAGGTTTGTCCCACCTGCGGTTCCTGTTCCGGCATGTATACGGCAAATTCCATGAACTGCCTGACCGAGGCGCTCGGCATGGGGCTTAAAGGAAATGGTACGATCCCGGCGGTGTACTCCGAGAGGATCAAGCTGGCGAAACATGCGGGTATGGCGGTGATGGAGATGCTGAAACAGAACATCTGCCCGAGGGATATCATGACGAAGGAAGCCGTGTTGAACGCGCTGACTGTGGATATGGCTCTGGGATGTTCCACCAATTCCATGCTGCACCTGCCGGCGATCGCCCACGAGATCGGTTTTGATTTTGATATCGCGATGGCGAACGAGATCAGCGAAAAGACGCCGAATCTCTGCCATCTGGCGCCGGCGGGCCCTACCTATATGGAAGATTTAAACGAGGCGGGCGGCGTCTATGCGGTGATGAGAGAGCTGTCCGAGCTGGGACTTCTGCACGAGGACTGCATGACTGTGACAGGTAAGACGGTCGGTGAAAATATTAAGGATGCGGTAAATAGAGATCCCGAGGTGATCAGGCCTCTCGACAATCCCTACAGCAGGACGGGCGGACTGGCGGTGCTGAAAGGCAATCTGGCGCCGGACGGTTCCGTTGTAAAGCGCTCCGCTGTGGTGCCTGAGATGATGGTGCACGAGGGACCGGCGAGAGTGTTTGAGTGCGAGGAGGACGCCATCGAAGCGATCAAGTCCGGTAAGATCGTGGCGGGGGACGTTGTGGTCATCCGCTACGAAGGACCGAAGGGCGGACCCGGTATGCGGGAGATGTTAAATCCCACATCGGCTATCGCCGGGATGGGGCTCGGCTCGAGCGTGGCGCTGATCACGGACGGACGTTTCTCCGGCGCCAGCAGAGGCGCTTCCATCGGGCATGTATCGCCGGAGGCGGCGGTGGGCGGTCCCATCGCGCTGGTGGAAGAGGGGGATATCATCCGCATCGATATCCCGAATTACAGCCTGAATGTGAAGGTTTCCGATGAAGTGTTGGCGGAGAGAAGGGCGAAATGGGAGCCCAGGGAGCCGAAGGTGAATACGGGGTATCTGGCGAGATACCGCGAGATGGTGACGAGCGGCAACAGGGGAGCGATTCTGGAGAAACAATAGGGTGTTTGGTGGTGCGGACGCCGGGAGGAAAATAAAATGCTCCGTCGCCATGCTCTCGCTCGGTAAAAAGCGTAACGGTACTAAGCTCATACGAAATTTTGTACCAAAATTCCGCATTCGCTAAGTGCCGACGCTTTTTAACGGGCTCCTTGAGCATTTTATTTTCCTCCCGGCTGCTTACAGACACAACTGAATAATGTTTATTCAGAATCTTGATAAAAATAAATAAGATTTGATTTATGGGAGGAATATATATGCAGCTTACAGGCTCGGAAATTGTGATAGAATGTTTGAAGGAACAGGGGGTGGATACCGTTTTCGGGTATCCGGGCGGAACGATCTTGAATGTGTATGATGCGCTGTACAAACACAGCGACGAGATAAAGCATATTCTGACCAGCCATGAGCAGGGGGCGGCGCATGCGGCGGACGGGTATGCCAGGGCGACCGGAAAGGTGGGTGTCTGCATGGCGACCAGCGGCCCCGGCGCGACCAATCTTGTGACAGGGATAGCGACGGCTTATATGGATTCCATTCCGGTCGTGGCGATCACGGCAAACGTGAATCTGCCGGCATTGGGGAAGGATTCTTTTCAGGAGGTGGATATCGCGGGCGTGGTGATGCCGATCACGAAGCACAGCTATATCGTGAAGGATGTGACGAAGCTGGCGGAGACGCTCAGAAAGGCGTTCCATATCGCCCAGTCTGGGCGTCCCGGCCCGGTGTTGGTGGACATCACAAAGGATGTGACGGCGAACACCTGCGAGTTTACGCCGAAGGCGCCGGAGCCGATCGAGAAGAAGGTGAAATATTCGGAGGCAGATATCGAGGCGGCGATCGCGCTGATTGAAAAGGCGGAGCGCCCCTACCTCTATGTGGGCGGCGGCATTATCTTGTCCGGGGCTTCCGAGGAGCTGGCGGCGTTTGCGAAAAAGGTGGATGCGCCGGTCTGCGATACACTCCTTGGCAAGGGAGCCTTCAACGGAAGGGACGCGGCCTACACGGGCATGATCGGCATGCACGGCACAAAGGCTTCCAACCTGGGCGTCAGCGAGTGTGACCTTCTGATCGCGCTGGGGGCAAGGTTCTCCGACCGTGTGGTGGGAAATCCGAAAAAGTTTGCGGAGAAGGCAAAGGTACTGCACATCGATATCGATGCGGCGGAGATCAATAAGAATATCAGGACGGATGTGTCGGTAGTGGGGGATCTGAAAGAAGTCCTGCAGATCTTAAACCGGAGGCTGACAGGAAGAAAGCATCCCGAATGGCTTGCGAGGATCGCGGAGCTGAAGGAGAAATATCCTCTTACATATGACAAAAACACGCTGACCTGCCCCTATATCATCGAGGAGATCGACAGGCTGACAGAAGGGAAAGCCATCATCACAACAGATGTGGGACAGCATCAGATGTGGGCGGCGCAGTATTATAAATATACGGAGCCCAGGACCTTCCTCTCCTCCGGCGGCCTCGGCACGATGGGCTACGGGCTCGGCGCCTGCATCGGCGCAAAATCCGGCAGGCCGGACAAGATCTGCATCAATATCGCGGGGGACGGGTGTTTCCGCATGAACCTGAACGAACTGGCAACCGCCAGCAGGTACAATATTCCGATCATCCAGGTGGTGATCAACAACCATGTGCTGGGGATGGTACGGCAGTGGCAGACGCTGTTCTACGGACAGCGCTATTCCCAGACTATCCTGCAGGATAAGGTGGATTTCTGCAAGGTGGCGGAAGGGCTTGGATGCGAGGCGATCCTTGTGACAGAGAAGGAGGAGGTTGCGCCGGCGATCGAGAAGGCGCTGTCCCTCGGAAAGCCTGTGGTACTCAACTGTATCATCGATGAGGACGACAAGGTGTTCCCGATGGTATCTCCGGGCGGACCGATCAGCGAGGCGTTTGACGCGGAGGATCTGGCGAGAAAAGAATGATTTTGAAATGATAAGGGACCGTCGCAAAACAGCAGATTCCTACAGTATATAGTGCCAATACCTCCAGATATTGGATATATATTGTAGGATTACTGATTTTTGCAACGGCCTCTTTCTTTATAATATTTTTTTGACAGCGGGAGCAGCTTCCTGATATCCGGACCAGGCAAAAAGAGCTTCTTTAGATTCGTCTCCATATATCTTTTCTATATTGCAGATATACAGGTCGTGATTACCGACTTCAACTACCTGATGGAGTGAGGTGATAAATGCCAGTCTGGTTTCAACAGGAATTTGAATAGCTGTGTCCCGAAGACGGGTTAGTTTAATATTAAATTTGGATACTTTATCTATTGTTCTTCCGCTTGTAGAGCCACAGTGCATGACAGCTTCGGCAAGAGATGTCCCTGGAATCGTGATAATAGCTTTACCTGTTTGGCGGATTCGTTCACCGGTATAAGCAGATTTTCCCATTGCGAATCCCATCACAGGAGGATTGAATGAAAAAAAGCTTACAAAAGAAACAGGTGCTATATTTGTAGAGAAATCTTTATTTTCTGTGCAGATAAGAGTCAATGGATTCGGAGAGGTGAGCTTAACTGCCTGGCTGATATTGATTTCTTTCATTTTGTCCTTTTCCTTTCTAAAATATATATGGTTTATAATGTGCGCGATTCAATATGAAGCAGATCGTTCATAACAGCGATTTCATTGGTTAAATTTCCGGATTTTAAAATAAAGTGATGGTCGGAACCGTTTGAAATAAGTCTGTTGTAAAGTTGCGTAGGAGAAAGATCGGTCTTAATTGCAACAGTAAGTCTTCTGCAATTTTCTTCAAAGACCGCTTTAGGACAGATCGTCAATGAAGCAGGGAATGAGACCATGTGATAATTGCCAGACTGACCGGAAAAATCCACAACTGTAACCTCTTCCGTCCCTTCCAATGGAAAACCTATCATTACACCATCACCACATTCCTGTATATATGCCTGATTATCAGAGGGCATTCTGGATAAAGCGCTGCTTCCCTCATGGGTAAGGTAGACAGTATTTGCAGTTTCGTCAACTGTACCCCATTCACAGAGAACGGATGCTTTTTTGTCTATTGTATTCAAAGCGGACATAATTAAAGCGTGAGACACATCTCCCTCTGTATCCAAAACAAATCCTTCATCTGCCAATAGACATGCAGCAAGGTTTGACATACCGCCAAATTCAGGATAGCATTGAGCTGCGGCACATGTTAGATTGTATTTTTTTATTAAAGCTTTTATTGCCAGATATGATTTACAACTGTAGAGCAGATGCTGATCTGTTACAGCAATATTAAGATGTTTGTCATTTTTTAGAGATGACAATACCTGATGGGCGGCATCATCACTCTGGGCGTTGATTGCTTCACACCATTCACTGTTTTCTATATGAACGATAAGGGCACCAAATTTTTGGGTTAGATCCCATTCATCGTTGGTAAGATCTTGTGCCCCTGCAGTTCTCCATGTCTGGCGGGGACCGATTAAGCCGACAACAGATTTTTTTATAGTTTGTGCTGCAGATATGCCCTGTAAAATGCTGCGTAGACTGGAGGCAGTTTCGTCACTGTCCAAGGGAGAGCAAATAGTACGGAAAAATAAATTACTTCTGGAAAGTTCAGAAGCAAAGTGCTGTACGGAAGCCATAGAAAATGTTTCAATCGCAGGAACACTTAAAAGAGCGACAGGGCAATTGCTGTTGTGATAGATTAGATATTGGACATCATCCCTAAGCCAACACGCATGGATAAGAGCAATCAGATTGACACCTTTTGTATTTAGCGTATTTGTAACATGTAGGGCATCTGCTGCATCCCAGACAATCTTGTCTGCAAGGATATATTCAATTTGATTACGCTCTAGGGCAGAGGCTAAATTAGTTTGCAGTTCTAACGCTTTTTCTCCGCCGAGTTCTGTTTTGTTTGCGGCAATGATCAAGCCGACAATATTTTTTTTCATAGAAGCTACTCCTTTATTCAGATAGTATAATGTTTGTTTCCTTTCCGACTTTTTCGAGAAAGGATGGAGAAGCGTCTGCGTCTGTTATAAGACCAGTGATATCCTGCCAGTTTGAGAACTGAACAAGGGAAATCGATGAACATTTACTGCTGTCAGCAATAACGTAGCAAGACTTTGAATGTTGGATCATTGCATTTTTGACATTAGATTCTAAAAAATTTTCTACACTGGGACCGTAAAGGCTGTTGAGTCCTGTTGCTCCAATGAATGCAATATCCGCAGTAATATTTGAAAGGCATAATTCAGACCAGGAACCAACTGCAGACATGTCGGATTTAAAGACTTCTCCACCCACCATCATAGTGCGAATGTTATGATTAGCCATTAGATTTACGATCGAAAGAGCGTTTGTGATTACAAGCAACCCTTTTTTTGAAGTCAACATTTCAGCTAAAAAGAAGGTGGTGCTGCCGGAATCCATTAAAATGGTAGCACCATCAGGTACCAGAGTGGCAGCTTTAGCTGCAACTCTGCGTTTATTAAATATATTTTGTTCCATTCTTTCATTAATAAACATACCTGAAAGATAGTTATTCTGCCTAGTAGCTCCTCCATGAAATTTTTTGGCAATTCCTTTTTGCTCAAGAATAGAAAGATCTTTTCGTGCTGTTTCTGTTGTGACAGAAAACTCTGAGGCAATTTCATTTACGGTGATTCTGTCACGCAGCATTAAGATGCGGGAAATTTGCATTTGCCGTTCATCGGCGGATAATTTTTTTGTACTACTGGCCATATCATATACTCCTTGAATTATATAAGTTTAATAAGATGATCACAGATTAAGCTTTTCCGGCGCTCATGCAGACGCCTATCCAGTCCTTTACGACTGCCTTAACGCGCTCTTTAACCGGACCAACGATGTCGATGGTGAATGCATTTTCTCCAAATCGGATCAGTTCATCGCGCATGCCGTTCATATAAGTGGCAGCAATGCAGGTTCCTACATTGATTTTGTTGAGACCTCGCTTAATTCCTTTTTGTACGTCTTCTCTCGGTACGCCTGTTCCACCATGAAGAACTAAAGGGATGGAAACAGATTCATTGATCTCGGCAAGACGTTCGAAGTTTAATTCGGGCTTTTCTGTGTAGAAACCGTGCGCAGTTCCGATACCGACAGCTAAACTGTCAACTCCAGTGGATTCGACCAGAGCAACACAATCGCTGACCTGTGCTAAGAAATCCTTTCCGTAGTATCCGCCTTCAATCCCACCGCCTTTGATGCGCCCCATTTCAGCTTCAACAAAGACGCCTGCAGAATGAGCATAATCAACAACCTCTTTTACTCTGCGGATATTTTCTTCTAAAGGATGGGCAGAAGCGTCTATCATAACGGACGGAAAACCAAAATCAATTGCTGCTTTGCAGACATCTACAGAGTTGGAGTGGTCAAGATGCAGAATAACCGGTACAGAAGCTTCTTTTGCGGCCTGTAGAGCCATTGCACCACATATACCCATGGATTCCTGTGTGAAATTTTCAGGATGTGCCATAAGGATAACTGGAGCTTTTTCTTCTTCGGCAGCCTCTACAATGGAGAGCATATCCCAAACATCTGTAAAGTTAAAAGCATTGATAGCATATCCGCCGGCATCCGCTTCCTGTAAAAGTTGTTTTAATGTTTTAGTATTCATAAAATCCTCCTTAAATTTAAAGTAAGCTGTTGGTGGGGTCTTGGACCTTAGCACATAAAATATAAGGCGTTGAGATCTCACTCTGTAAGTAAATTTTTGATTTTGTCTGAATCTTTGATAAATATATAAAATAATCCAAGGATAATAAATATCCTGCTGATAGGGGACATCGGACCATATAACTTTATTTTAAATCATAACATTGACTATGTCTATTTTCTATGTTTTTTTCCTGAATTTTTTGTTTTCCTGCATAGTATTTATTTGTCAAGGTTCGTTTCTTGTAAAATATTTGAAAGTGTGAAGATGGAAACTCAATCAAACATTACATATCCTTTAATGTATTCAGGGCTGTTCGCATCCTCAAGAGCTGACTGTAAACTTTCAAGTGTGTATTTACCGGTAAATATTTTATCAAAATGAAATTTGTCATGCTGCATTAACAAAGTAAACGCTTTATTAAAGATAGAAGGCGTAGTGGCCATCATACCTATATATGTGCCATGCTTAAAAGTCAGATCTTTTTGAATATCAAATTCTACCGGAGAGGGGTTAATGGCATTGCCGATGTCAACCATGGTTCCCATGCGTTTCATAAGGGTGGCACCTTCCCGAAATGTTGCAGAACTTCCAACGCAGTTGATCACAGTGTCAGGACCTTTTCCGCTGGTGAGAGACCAGACAGTTTCCTGCCTGTCTTCAAAGGTAGTCGTCAATGCGTTGATACCCGCATCTATTCCGGAGAAATCCTTAGCTGCATTGAGTTTATATTCGCTTGCGCCGATCATTAATACTTGCCGAACACCGAGAAGGCGGGCATAAAAAGCAGCAAATAGACCAATGGCGCCATCCCCCATGATAAGCACTGTAGAATTCACATTAAGAGAGTCTTCTAAAACACCGGGAGAACGCTGGGCTAATTCGACTGCCCTGCAGGCACATGCTAAAGGATCCAAAAGAGAAGCAATCCTGCTTGGCATCTGATCAGGTACTTTCCACACATAGGTGTTGGGATAGATATACATATATTCGGAAAAGCCGCCGGTTAAATACGGATATTCATCAATGTGGTTTGTAAAAGGCAGAGAACCTTCGCCCTGATATTGAAAAAAATCTCCGTATGCAAATGTGTCACGGCACATGGTATAGACACCATTTCCATAAGTGAGACAATCTGAGCACTTTCCACAGGTGACACCGGGATAGACGCATATTCGATCGCCAATTTTTAATGGACCGTAAAATGCGTGAATCGTATCAGCGGCATTTTTCCCCATTTCAACAATAGTTCCACAGATTTCGTGACCGAGAACAGCAGGAAAGGCAGGCTCGTTTCGAAAATAATGCACATCGGAGCCGCAAATACTAACGGCGTCTACCTTGATCAGCATACCGCCATCTCCGACCTGAGGTATTGGCAGGTTCATGATTTTGAGTTCTCTGATTTTTGTTTGCACAGCGGCTTTTGAAAAGCAAACCATAGATAATACATCCCTCCTTATTTAGGTATGAATTTATGTATACCATATAAAACAAATTATGTCAAGGATAAAAACAAAATAAAAAAAGAAAAATCAAATTATTATTTGTAAAAATTAATGATTTAAAGAAAAAATAATGGGATAACTATTTAATTATACAAAAAATAGTGATTTAAAAGAGATAATTTTTGACATTAACAGAAGATGATATAATTAAAACAAAGTTAAAAATAGAAATAATAGTATTGACAAACAAATAAAAACGTAATAACATTAAAAAATAAACAAAAACAAATAATAAAACAAAGAAAAACAAAATATTGGGAAGGAGGGAAGTGAAAAGATTAAGAATTAAAAACTGAATATGGTAAAGAGGAGAATGTACAAAAGGTTAAAAGAAAGGAAGGGCAATTGAAAATGAGGATGAAAAAAGTTGGGGCGTTTTTACTGGTTGCATCAGTGAGCCTGTCTGTTATAACAGGTTGTGGTTCTAAAGCTGATCCAGCTGAATCAAAAAGTGATGAGACAAACGGGGTATCTGTTCTAGCTGAATCAGAAGAGGCTGAAGGGACAGAAGAAAAGAAGATCAAGATTGGCTTTTCAGTTATGGATTTATCTAATGAATACTTTGTTGATCTTTCAAATGGAGCACAGGAGTATTGTGATGAGATGGGGTATGAACTGATTGTCAGTGACCCTGCTTCAGATACCAGCAAACAGGTTAGTAACATTGAAAATTTTATAGCTGCTGATTGTGATGCGATTTTAGTCGCGGCGCTTGATGCTGAATCCAGTGAAGGGATTATAGGGGAAGCGGTTGAACAAGGTATTCCGGTTATTACAGAGACAACTTTGGTTGAAACGGCAACACAGGGAGTTATCATGGATGAATATTCTTTTGGACATGCATTGGGAGTTGAAGCTGGTAAATGGATTTCTGAGAATTTCGAAAATGGCGAGGCTGAATTTGCAATTTTAAATCAGCCAACATTAGTTCAGGTTATTGACCGTGAAAATGGAATTAAGGATGGTATTTTGGAGAATGCGCCCAATGCGACCTGCTGTGCGACTGTTGCGGCATGGTTGAATGACTCCGGTATGAAAGCTGCAGAGGAGATTCTCGAAGCCCATCCTGACTGTAAAGTAATCTGCGGCATTAATGATGCCGGAGCGCTGGGCGCGATGGAGGCTGTTATTGCAGCTGGCAAAGATACAGATGATTTCTTTATTGGAGGCGGAGATGCCTCTACAGAGGCTTTGCAAAGAATTAAAGATGGTACTATTTACCGAGCATCTGTTGGATTTGATGTTGCGAACAAGGAAGTAGGTAAAATTTTGGTTCAGCAGGCAGTCAAGGCGCTCGAAGGAGAAGAATTAGAGCCGGTGTATTACTTGAATGTTTTGGCGGCTAATGGTGAAAATGTTCAGGAATTTATCGATCGTGCGGCGAAATAACTGTTAGATCAATATGTTTGGAGAGGTATGTTTGATAGTTCAAATGATGCCTCTCCGGTATATCTAGGAAGGGGGGCTACTATGCAGCCTAGTCTTACTGTAAAAGAACTTTCGAAGGCTTATCCTGGTGTACGTGCGCTTGATCATGCCAACATTGATTTTTATCCAGGTGAAGTACATGCGTTGTTGGGGGAAAATGGTGCTGGAAAATCAACACTTTGCAAATTGTTGTCCGGTGCACAGACAGCAGATGAGGGGCAGATTATTGTTGATGGAGAAATATATAAAGAGTTTACACCGGAGAGTGCGAAAAAGACAGGTATCAGCATGATCTATCAGGAACTCAATTTGATTGAGCCATTGACTGTTTATGAAAATATATTTCTTGGGCGGGAAGCCCAAAAAGGATTGATGCTGGATAAGAAATATATGGTTGCTGAGACGAATGCGATATTTGAAAAGATGAAAATCAGGATACCTCCAATGGCTGAAGTTCGTACGCTGAGTATTGCATATAAACAACTTGTCGAGATTGCGAAAGCATTGTCGGAGAACGCAAAAATTTTAATTATGGATGAACCGACGGCTCCACTGACTGAAAATGAGGTAGATGTCCTGTTCGAATTAATCAGAAATCTGAAAGAACAGGGTGTTACGCTTATTTATATATCACACAGAATCGAAGAATTATTTCAGATCGCTGAAAAGGTTACGGTCATGAGGGATGGGCAGGTTATCAAAACGCTTAATACAAAGGATACAAATCGAGCGGAATTGATCAACATGATGTGTGGTCGGGAAATAGATGACAACTATTATGAAAAAGTTAAAGTTTCTACAGATGAAGTAGTGCTGAGTGTAAGAAACTTAACGACAACAAAGATTAAGGACATCAGTTTCGACTTGCATAAAGGAGAAGTACTTGGTTTAGGCGGTTTGGTAGGAGCAGGCAGAACAGAAACTGTTAGAGCAATTTTTGGCGCTGATGCATTGCAGTCCGGGGAGATCATGCTGCACGGGAAGAAGATGAAAATCCGATCTCCCAAAGATGCCATCAATAATGGCATTGCGTTGATACCGGAAGACCGAAAGCTGCAGGGTTGTCACATAAATTTAAATATACAGGACAACATTACGCTTCCTATTATTCATAAGCTTACTACTTTCTTTACAATTCGAAAGAGAGAGGAAAAGGAAGTTATTAGTAAGTATATAAATACATTATCTATCAAAGCTCCATCTGTGAAACAGTTATTGAATTTCTTATCTGGTGGTAATCAGCAAAAAGTTGTTGTTTCAAAATGGCTGGCGGCAGAGTGCGAGATCTTGATGCTGGATGAACCGACACGCGGCATTGATATTGGGGCTAAACATGAGATTTATTCGCTGATCAATAAACTGAAAAAAGAGGGCCATTCAATAATCGTAGTGTCTTCTGAACTGTTGGAGTTGATCGGTGTATGTGACCGTGTTGTGGTTCTTTATGAAGGAGAAAAGATGGGAGAAGTTGTGGACAGTGAAATGACTCAGCAAAAAATTCTGGATTTGGCGTCAGGTGGAGATTGCAATTAGGTGGAGGAAATTCTTGTATGAAAACAAAATTAAAATCACATAGTCTGAAAAATGAATTAAAAAAGTACGGTCCTTTTTTTACGTTGTTGATTGAGATGCTTTTTTTCTCAATTATGACGGAGAGCTTTTTGTCCGGATCGAATTTACTGAGTGTAGGCAGGCAGATTGCATCAACGGGGATTGCATCAATAGGTGTCGCCCTTTGTATCATCCTTGGGGGTATCGATATCTCTGTCGGCATGGTGTTGGCCTTTGCTAGTGTTATCGTATCCAAGCTGATGGTAGAGGCGTCCCTTCCTATTCCTGCTGCGATTTTGATTACATTGTTAATAGGAGCATGTTTTGGAGTATGTATTGGTTTTTGTATCGTGATACTCAAAATGCCGCCTATGATTGCAACACTTGCAGCGGAAGTTGTCGCGAAAGCCATTGCTTATTTGTTGACTTCTGGTATCCCGATTTATTCGCTTCCGGATTCGTTTAAGACGATCGGTCAAGGGTATCTCGGTCCAATTCCTGTATCATTGATCATAATGGTAGTGGTCTTTGCGATTACTTATTGGGTGCTTGAAAAAACGTCTATTGGACGCCATATATATGCTACCGGAAGCAATAAGGAGGCTGCGCGTCTCTCGGGTATTAACACGAAAAAAGTGATCTTTTTGACACATGTAGCCAGTACAACTTTGGCAACATTAGCAGGGATCATTATGTGTTCGCGCGTAAACTCAGGGCAGCCGTCAATCGGTGTCAATTTTGAAATGGATTGTATTACAGCGGCGGTCATTGGGGGTGTAAGCCTCAGTGGAGGTGAAGGTAAGATTCTTACGGTTGTTGCAGGTGTATTGACGATGGGATTTTTAACAAATGGCATGGTTTTACTTGGATTGACCGAATATTGGCAGTGGTTTGCCAAAGGCATTGTTTTAATTTTTGCTGTTTCATTTGATAACTTCCAAAAAGGTGTGCTTAAGAACAATTAATAAAAATCAAGGAGGATTTTGACTATGGGTAAATTTTCAAAGGCTGCTGTCATGACAGCAGCGCAGAAGATTGAGGTGTTCCAGCTTCCAATTCCCGAGGTACGTGATGATGGTATGTTGATCAAGATGGACTTCGCTTCCATTTGTGGATCCGACACACATGTATATAAAGAAGTACCTCCGCATGCTTTTATAATGGGACATGAGCTTACGGGTACTGTAATTGAAATGGGTAAAAATGCAAATAAAAGGATTAATTGTTTTTATGGTCCGTTGAATGTCGGCGACAGGATCGCATTATATCCAAGCG
Source organism: uncultured Lachnospiraceae bacterium (assembly GCA_910584915.1). Taxonomy (GTDB): domain Bacteria; phylum Bacillota; class Clostridia; order Lachnospirales; family Lachnospiraceae; genus 1XD8-76. The sequence goes on along the minus strand of CAJUDM010000005.1, from coordinate 46,384 downwards.
TAACCTGTGGTAAATGCTATAATTGCCTGACTTATGGAAATGGTTCTTATAGCATGTGTGACAATGCGTTTGCTTATGGTGATCCATTCATTTTTAAGGGCGAAGGAGAATCTCCGTATAGTACCCATATAGACGAGTTCCCGTATTTGACAGGTGGATTTTCTGAATATATGTATGTTTATCCGGAGACATATGTCTGGAAATTACCAGATGATATGCCAAGTACAACGGCAGTTTTGCTTGATCCATTGGCGGTTGCCGTCCGTAGCGTTGAGTTGGCGCAGAGATCTCCCGGCATTATGGAAGACGCTCTTAACTGGAACTCTGCAGTGCTTGTCATTGGCGATGGAGCAATTGGCACATTAACTGCGATGGTGGCAAGAAAACTCGGTATCCGAAAACTGATTATAGCGGGAGGAAGCGAACAGAAACTGAAGCTGGCAAAGGAGATTGCCTCCGCTGATGAAACAATCGATTGTATGGGAAAGAAAATTGAGGAGATCCAGGAGATCGTTTATGGCATGACGAATGGGCGTGGAGCGGATGTCGTATTTAACTGTGTAGGTTCTGCAATGGCGTTTCGCGAGGGAATTGCCTGTATGAAACGTCTGGGAACTTTTATTGAAACAGGAAATGCTATGAAGCCGAATCCCACAACGTTTGATCCGCATGCTGATCTGTGTGCAAAGCATGCCACTTATGTTGGTATGATGGTGAATACGCCTCAGTGCTTCAATAAGTCTTTTTCTATGTTGATGGACAGGAATCTGGGCATTGAGAGGATTTTGACACATCGTTGTACGCTGGATACTTTGGACGATATGATGCATCATTGCGGAGATGCGGACTACATGAAGGCATTGGTTGAGTTTAGTTGAAGGACATTATTTTTTTAATAGGAAGATCTTTGGATTTGGATTCAAGAGATTGTACGGGAAAGGAGAGAATGGTTATGGAAATGAAAGTTGTGAGTGCAAAAGAAGCAAAAGCTTTTTTTGAAGGCCCAGAACTGGACAGAATGTATTTCCGAACTGAAAAGATAACATTTGGAACAGCTGCTTTGCATCCTGGACAAACTGGAGCAATCGATAATGGACATCCGAATGGGCATGAAGTTTTTTTTGTGGTCAGGGGAACTGTCATTTTGCGGACGCCGCATGATAATGTTTGTTATCAGATGTCTGAGGGGGATGCGATTTTAATGCCGGAAGCAGTTCCGCATGAATTGACCAATATTGGCACAGAACTGGCTGTCGTCAGTTTTTCACTGGCACCGAGTGAATTGTGAGGTGGACAATGAGATATTTATTGGGAGTAGACCTTGGAACAACAGCGATAAAGGTTGCACTGTTTGGAGAAAATGGAACTGCTCTGGCAACGTCGACGCAAGAACATAAGTTGATTACGCCGTCAGAGGTTATTGTGGAACAGGAACCGGAAGTATATTGGAATTGTTTTAAAGATGGTTTGATAGAAGTGCTTGAGAAAGCTGCAGTTGATAGTTCTGAAATAATAGCATTGAGCGTATCGGCACAGGGGGAAACGATTATATTTTTAGATCAAAATGGTAAGCCGCTTTACAATGCGATAGTTTGGATGGATAACCGCGCACAGGCGGAGTCTGATGAGCTGACTGATAAGTTTGGAAATGAAAAAATCCATGCGGTCACCGGACAAGTGGAAATGATGGCAATGTGGCCGGCAGCAAAAATCAAATGGCTGAAAAACCATGAGCCGGAAATATATGCAAAAACAGCAAAGTATCTATTGCTGGAGGATTATTTCTTTTATCGTCTGGGCGGCAGTTTTTATGGGGAAGGTTCGCTGTGGTGTTCTACTATTATGTGGGATATTACAACGAAACAATACTGGAAAGAGATGCTGGATGAATTGGGGGTTACATCTGATCAGCTTCCTCAGATCGTAGAATCCAGTACACCGATAGGAACTATTCTGTCTGATGTGGCGAAAGAACTTGGGCTTAGTCCGTCTCTGAAGCTTGTTATGGGCGGTTTAGATCAATCCTGTGGAGCAATCGGTGTAGGCAATGTATGTGAAGGTATCTTTTCTGAAAGTACAGGTGCTGCACTCGCTGTTTGCGCCATGGCGGGTAAACCGGTTTTTGATCCTAATCGCCAGATGCCGTGTTTTTATACGGCTATTCCTGGTATGTATATGATCCATTCGTTTAGCAGCGGCGGCATCGCATACAGATGGCTGAGGGATACACTTTGTTCGGAGGAGCTCAGCCTTGCGGAACGCAGTGGTATGAGTGCATACGAGTTCATGAATATGCAGGCAGAACTTGTTCCTGCAGGTTCAGAAGGGCTTTTGGCCTTACCTCATTTTCAAGGTTCGGGAGCGCCTGATTCAGACCAGAGAGCTTCATGCATGCTGTATGGATTAGCTTTGCGCCATACAAAAGGACACATTATAAGAAGTTTTATGGAAGGCGTTGCAATGGTTTTAGTCCGAATGGTAGAAGCAGTTCAAGCAATGGGGATTGAAATAAAAGAGATTCGTTCACTCTCCGGGGGTGCAAAGAGCAATCTTTGGTGTCAGATAAAGGCAGACGCTGTTGGCAGTCCGGTGGTGACAATGACCAATACAGAGGATGCTGCATGCCTGGGAGCGGCAATTTTGGCAGGTGTTGGCGCCGGAGTATGGAGATCAATCCCCGATGCGGCAACTGAATTTGCAAAAAAAGAAAAATATTTTGTGCCAAATGAGAAAAATCGAAAGGCCTATGGTGAACTGCTAAACAGATATAAGACGGTTTTTCAGGTGATGAAACCTGTCTTTAAAGAGTTGAGTTAAAGGAGATAATCATGAAATTAATTGTAATGTTGACACATAATGATAAAACGGTTCCCAATGCAAGAGAAATATTTGCAGCTTGTAAAGATACGTGTACGCAGGACTGGGGATTTAAAAATGTGGGCGTGGAGAAAGAAGTACTGATCGAATTGGCTAAAGATATCCATGCGGCAGGTAAGACTGCGTATATGGAAGTTGTAACTTACAGCGAGGAGGAATGTTTGGAAGCGGCACAGACGGCGATTGATTGTGGAGTTGATTATTTGCTTGGAACAGTATATTATCCTTCTGTTTTAGAAAAGATCAGAAACACTGATCTGAAATTCTTTCCGTTCTGCGGAAAGGTTCGGAATAGTCCGTCTGTTCTCGGAAAGACACCGGATGATGTTATCGCGGATGCTAAAATGTTTAAGGATCTTGGCATCGATGGAACAGATCTGCTTCTTTATCGGTTTGAGGGTGATCAGCAGGAATTGATGGATCGTTACTTTTCGGAAGTGGATTTGCCGACAATAGTTGCGGGCAGTATTAATTCTCATGAGAGGATTTCTTTGATGCATAAATTAAATGTATGGGGTTATACCATCGGGGGTGCTTTCTTTACAGGAGATTTTGTGCCGGGCGGAGATTTCAGGGATAATCTGCTCGATGTTGAGAAGTTTATGCAGTCGCTGGGAGAGTAAAAATGTTTTGATGGGAGGCATAGATTGCCGGAAGCTGATGGGAAGAGGAGTATCGTATGAGTAAACAGAAAATATTATTGATCCGCGATTCTGCTATGAGTTTGGAACAAGCGGAATTATTCCGGTTTGTAGAAGAATATGGTGCAGAATTAAAAATTGTGGAAGATCATCCGGAATTTACATATGAAGAATTGGTTGAATACCAATTAAAATTTGAGACAGATGGTCCGGACAGTGTTCCGCAGAATGAGGATATGCTGTTGGAGATGAGAGATGCAGATGTTGTATTAAGTTATTTTAGTGCGGTTTCTTCAGCTGCAGTATCTCAGGCGAAAAAGCTGAAAGCTGTCTGTGTTCTTCGCAGCGGGGTGGAAAATATTGATATACAGCATGCCAAGGAACACGGAGTCAAAGTTATCAATACGCCGGGGCGTTTAGCAGTCTGCGTCTCGGAATATACGATAGGTTTGATGTTGTCAGAAATCAGAAATATTGCGCGAAGCCATGCGGCTTTAATGCAGGGAAAGTGGGTTAATTATTACACAAATAAGGATTATTCATATAATATTGAGGGCAGAACAATTGGGTTGATCGGTCTCGGGGCTGTTGGAAAAAGAGTTGCAAGAGTTCTTTCGGCTATGGGAGCAAAAGTTCTTGTGTTTGATGAGTATGTGAGCGCGGAAGTGATCCGTGCCGGTGGTTATGAGCCGGTGTCTCTGGAAGATCTTTGTAAAAGGTCTGATATTATTTCTCTGCACTATCGTTTAACTGAAAAGACGACAAATATGATAGAAAAAAAACTTTTTGATCTTATGAAGCCGACAGCATATTTTATTAATACGTCCCGCGCAGGCCTTGTGAATGAGAAGGATCTTCTGGAGATATTGGAAGAAAAACGTATAGGGGGCGCAGCGATTGATGTTTTTACGCAGGAACCACTGCCGGAAAATACAAAATTTACACAGCTGGAAAATGTGACACTTACACCACATATGGCTGGCGTTTCTTCAGAAGAGTTCAGAATGACATTTGATATTATGGAGAAAACATTGCGAAGGTATTTGGAGACAGGAGAATGGGAACATGTGATAAATTCATGAATAGTAAAAGAGCTGTCTTGATAATTGATTTTGGAACGTCAAATGTTCATGTTAATGTGATAGATTGTCAGGATGGAAAGATGATCTGTGGACATGCAGAAAAATATATTATGTATCATCCAAGTGCGCAGATGTCGGAACTTTGCCCCGAGGAAGTCTGGAAAGCTTCAGAAATCAGCGTTCGGGCAGTCATATGTTCACTGCCGGAGAATGTACGTTTATGTGCTGTTTCTTTCTCATATTTCGGCGATAGCATTATGGCAGTGGATAAGGATGGGATGCCGATGACGAATCTGATGCTTTGTTTTGACGCAAGAGGTGCCGCTCAGGCTTCGCGTTTGGCGGAAAAGCTGGGGAAAAGGCATATTGAATTGACTGGTGAGCCATGTACATTGTATTCTGCATCATCTAAACTTTTATGGCTTCAGGAAAATGAACCTAAAATTTTTGAAAGGGCGAATGGGTTTTGGAGCATCCAACAGTATATATTAAAACGTTTACATCTTCCAGTATTATGTGACTGTACAATGGCGGCAAGGTACAATCTGTTTGATAATGCCCAGAATATGTGGTCAGAAGAACTTTTGAACTCTGTGGGAGTTGATAGATCGTTGTTGCCGGAAACGGTAGAATCAACGCAGATTATCGGTACGATTGGTTCTTATGGAGAGGTACAGTTGCCGGAAGAAGTGAAGGTTGTAATTGGCGCACATGATTGTGAATGCGGTATAATAGGGACAGGAGCATTTGATGCAGATCATAAAATATTGGCAAATATCACTGGTACATACGATCATATGGGGCTGATCTGTGATGGCTATGTAAATCCAATGGCAGTACAGACAAATACAATGGCATGTGGGGCAAGGGGACCATTTTCATATAGTTCAACTTGTTCAGCTTCCCTTGATACAGCAGGCTCTGTCCTTGAATGGTTTATGAGGGAAATAATTGGAGATACCAGCCAGAATGCGTATACGGCAATGTGGCAAAAAGTAAAATTAAACGGTGATGGTACTGTGTTCATTGTACCTAATTTTACTGATTCAAAAGGGAAGATCATTGGGTTGAGCATTTCAAATAATAAACAGGATCTATTTGAAGCTTTGATAGAAGGAGTTACTTTTGAGGTTAAAACAATATTGAATTCTTATATGGAATTCTGGAAGAATTCTTTTGAAGTGGTTCGGGTAGGCGGCGGTTTGGCGAGGGCAGAGCAATGGATGCAGCTGCGGGCTGATATGTTTGGCAGACCGATAGAATGTATGCAGAATATTGAGGTTTCTGCAGTTGGCGCAGCAATTCTGGGAGCTGTTGCTGCCGGTTTATATGAAAATCATATGGAAGCATCAAAAAAAATGATTGGAATTGAAAGATATTATGAACCTAATTTGCCGATATATGAACGATATGAGGAAAAATATAAATATTACCTGCAGATCAAAAGCTAAGAGGGGTTTATCAAGAACAACATAATATTCAATTGTGTTTTGAAAAGCAGCTGCATATTCCGATAAGGAAGAGCAGCTGCTTTTTTATAAAGCATAGAGGAAAATGATTTATATGGCGGAAAATTTTAGCGGATTGACTGTGACTGGGCCAGCGCGGCAAGTTTCGCGCGAAGCTCGGCGATTTCAGAGTCTTTTTCGGCGATAACGGAATCTTTTCTGGCAATGCTTGCCTTCAATTCGGCAATCTCCATGCTGGGAAGAACAATAAGCGGTTTTGTCATACGCTGCACCTCCTTGTAAAATTTCGGACAATGGTAAAAAATATGCTCGGAAGCGCGGGTGAGCAGGTTGATATAGTCGCTGCATTCCCGCCTGGTTAAATATCCATTGGTTAAATCCTGTTGTAATATAACTATAATATCATCCACAAAATCTGTCAATTCTTTTTTGGTCAGAGGATTCCTTTTTGATGTAATACGAGGCTTTAGCCGGAGCAGCAGATAAGGGATAAAGAGGTTTAGGTGCTTTTGGTGGATTTCCCGGAGGGAATATGATTGAATTTTCACTGCAGGGACATGGTAAAGATGTTCGCTGTTATCCTGAAAGATGACGCGGCATTTTAGACTGTCTGGAATGCTGTTGTTCTGATCGGGATAAAGTACGATGGAATGTGGAAAGCGAATGGTGATCTCATCATCAGTACGGTTTTTCGACATACAGTGTTCGATGGCATAGTGCAGGTCGTAGGAGATCATGCGGATTACCATCAGCCTGTCGTTTCCCATCTGGCATTCGATGTGATAGTAGTCTGTATCAGCGACCAAAAGAGAAATGTCCATCAGTTTGGAGGAAGGAGTGTTTTCGGGATCATCCAGGTAGGTGGAGTGCTCTGTGCCGAGCAGTTTGATCTGGGTGTCGGGCGGATATTCTCTGCCGTAGACTTCTTTGATAAGGGGAAAGAGCTGGTTTGGCATGGTGTAGACGATGGCTTTGAGAATTTCATCCCACAGCCTGTCGCCGATCATGTTTTGTGAAGACATATAAATCCTTTCTGCTGATAATTTAAGGTTCCTATACCTTGCAGTTAGTGATAAATCATCCGATTTCTCATCTCACTGTTAAAGATCTGCTATTAGTCATATTTAGTGTTAAATGATGTACAGTCTGTGAAAATACAGTGAAAGCCAAGGCGATATGCGGGACATGCGGAAGACGTGTCCGAATTGCTTTTTGCGTCTAAAGATGCTGTGTTACAGAATATAACTTGCGGGAAGATGCGCAGCGGTTCCTGTAATATATTCTGCATACAGATTCAATATCATCTTTTTGTTTTCACAAGACGAGTATAGCAGATGAGTGAATACTTGGCAAGAGAAATAAAAAATATGATATAGATAACAAAATATCTGGTATAATAGCAGGAGATATGATATCGTTGCAGAGAAGTGGGCACGGATCGCGAAACGGGATGCAATGGCAAATCGGGATGAAATGATATGGCAGAGGATAAAAGCCAGGTAGAAAGTCAGACAGTAGTTGAAACGGAAGAGAATAAGACAGAAGAAGGAAAGCGGCAAAAGTAATGGGGAAAACAAAAGATGAAGTTATGAAAACAGGAAAAAAGATACGTTATGCCATCGTCATATTGATATTATTATGTGCAGGTGCCTATCTGGGGATCGCGCTGTATTATATGGGAGGTTTTTCCTTCGGTACCTGGATCAACGGCGTCTATTGTACCGGGAAAAGCGTGGAGGAGGTCAATGCGGAACTGCTCGCTCTGACGCCGGAGCCGGAGCTGGAGGTGATTTACCCGATATGTTGCGGGGAGGAGGTGCCCGATGAAGAGAGAAAAAGCAGTCATTTTGTGCTGGACGGGCAGATGGCAGGACAGGATTACACGAAAGCACTGGGACAGCTTCTGCAAAGACAGAGACCTCTTATGTGGGCGCGGAACCTGTTTCTGCAAAAGGGTGGCTATGAACTGGAACCTTCAGTTATTCTGACAGAAGAAGGGAAAGAAGAATTTGAAAAGAAGTTTCTGACGGATGAGACGGTGCGGGCGGAACTGGACAGGGAGGCGTGCATCAGGCTGAGAAAGGACAACGAGGAAGGATTTTTATTGTACGACGGGAAAAAGAGGCGTCTGGATGTGGAGAGGGCGTTGAGGGAATGCCTGGAGGCTGTGGAGAAGGGGGAGAAAAGCATTGTCCTTTCCTCCGCATGCTATTATGATGAGGAGATAAGCGCGGAGGAAAAAGAGCAGGAGGCGCTTTATCGGGAGTTACAGGATTTTTTGAATTTTGAGATCATATACGATATGGGCGCGGAGCAGGTGAGGTTTGACAGGAAGGCGCTGGTGGAACTGCTTACTGTGGAGGAAACCGGGAGACCGGAGGGTGCCGGAAAGGAGGAGGCAGAGAAGGCGGAGGGCGCCGGAAAGGAGGGGGAAAAGGCTGAGTCGGTTCCGCAGAAAGGGGGCATGGAATTTGCATTTGTCCGGGATGAGGAGGGGAATTTCTGCTGGGATCAGGAAAAGGTGAAGGCGGCGGTAGATACCCTTGCCGATGTTTACGATACTTACGGAAAGCCCAGGGAGTTTGCCATGACGGGCGGCGGCAGTATCACGCTGGAAAAAGGAAATTACGGGACGCAGCTCAACCGGAAGGCGGAAGCCGCGTGGCTTTCGGAGGCGCTCTCCGAGAGGCGGAGCGAAACCCATACGCCCTCCTACAGCCGGGAGGCTTACGCCAGAGGGGAGAATGATATAGGGGATACCTTTATAGAGATCAATATGACGAAACAGAAACTCTGGTTTTATCAGGCGGGAGAGGTGGAGATAGAGACACCCATCGTGACAGGCAATATGATGCGGCGCAGGGCGACGCCGGAGGGAGTATATTATGTATACGGAAAACAGAAAAACCGGATTCTCAGAGGCCCGGGATACGCTTCCCATGTGAATTACTGGATGCCGGTGAAGGGCGGCGTCGGTATACATGATGCGCTCTGGCGGGATGAATTCGGCGGGGAAATCTATAAAGAGGAAGGTTCCCACGGTTGTATCAACCTGCCGCTTGAGGCGGCGGAGAAACTCTACGGGATGATAGAGGTGGGAGTGCCGGTGGTGATGTACTATGAGGAGGAAGAGGATAAGTAGAATTTGAAGGATGACAGACCGGTTTTTGACGGGATGTTACTTTTTGCTATAATTATGCAGTATTTATGCATTATTTTTTGTGGTATTTTCGTGGTATTTTTAAGGCGTTTGTATGGATTCAAAGTTGACTTCTCCGCCCTGAAAAGGTAGAATAAATATTTGGCGGGGCAGATGCGCGGCGCAGTGTATGTGCCAGTGCCGAAACTGATGACAATAGGATGCAAAGTATGGATTCTACAGGTATGTGAACCAAAAAGACGGGAGGAATAACAATGGCGAGAGTATATAATTTTTCAGCCGGACCTGCGGTGCTTCCGGAGGAAGTATTGAAAGAGGCTGCTGCTGAAATGCTGGATTACAAAGGATGCGGGATGTCCGTGATGGAGATGAGCCATCGGTCCAAGGTGTTTGACAGGATCATCAAGGACGCGGAGGCGGATCTGCGGGAACTGATGAATATTCCGGACAATTATAAGGTACTGTTTTTGCAGGGGGGCGCGAGCCTTATCTTTGCGTCGGTGCCGATGAACCTGATGAAAAACAGAAAGGCGGGTTATATTCTGACCGGCCAGTGGGCGAAAAAGGCATATCAGGAGGCGAAGATATACGGTGAGGCTGTGGAACTTGCCTCTTCTGCGGATCAGACGTTCTCCTACATACCGGACTGTTCCGATCTGGATATTCCGGACGATCTGGACTATGTCTACATCTGTGAGAACAATACGATCTACGGCACAAAATACCACACTCTGCCGAATACCAAGGGGAAGCTTCTTGTGGCGGATGTTTCATCCTGTTTCTTATCTGAGCCTGTGGATGTGACAAAGTACGGTCTGATCTACGCGGGCGTGCAGAAAAACGTGGGGCCTGCAGGTGTGCAGATCGTGATCATAAGGGAGGATCTGCTTTCCGACGAGGTGCTGCCGGGCACTCCTACGATGATGAAATTCAAGACACATGCGGACAATGATTCTCTCTACAATACGCCGCCCTGCTATGGAATCTATATCTGCGGCAAGGTGTTCAAGTGGCTGAAAGCCATGGGCGGACTTCCCGAGATGAAGCGCCTCAACGAGGAGAAGGCGAAGGTTCTCTATGATTTCCTCGATGAGAGTAAGCTGTTTAAAGGGACTGTCAGAAAAGAGGATCGCTCTCTGATGAACGTGCCGTTTGTGACGGGGGATGCAGAGTTGGACGCGCTGTTTGTGGCGGAGGCGAAAAAAGCCGGATTTGAAAATCTGAAAGGACACAGAACCGTCGGCGGTATGCGCGCTTCCATCTATAATGCGATGCCGAAGGAGGGCGTGGAGGCGTTAGTGGCGTTCATGCGGAAGTTTGAGGAAGAACACAGATAGTGATGGGGCGAACTGGAAATAAAAAACAGCATGAGCCTGTACGGTATCCAGAGGATTTGCAGACGTATAAACGGCTGGAAATCTCTCTGCGGAAATGATACCGGGAAGGCGAATGCGGGACTGGAATAAAGAATAGATGAGTTGATAAGCGAATCTATTCGCTACACCACAATTTGTGAAGCGAATTGTGGTGGTTCCCGTTGACAGTAAATAAGATTGGAGATTATTATGTATAAATATCATTGTTTAAATCCCATCGCAAAGGTGGGGCTTGACCGGTTTACGCCGGATTACACGAAAACAAACGACATAGCCGAGGCGGACGGCATTTTGGTCAGAAGCGCTTCCATGCATGAGATGGAACTGCCGGAGAATCTTCTGGCTGTGGCGAGAGCGGGAGCCGGTGTCAACAATATCCCGCTGGAAAAATGCGCGGAGAGGGGCATCGTTGTCTTCAATACGCCCGGGGCGAATGCCAACGGCGTGAAGGAGCTGGTGATCGCCGGTATGCTGCTTGCCTCCCGCGATGTGGTGGGCGGCATCGAGTGGGTGAAGTCCGAGAAGGACAACGCCGATATCGCAAAGGCGGCGGAGAAGGAGAAAAAGAAGTTTGCGGGGACCGAACTGGAAGGCAAGAAGCTCGGCATCATCGGGCTCGGCGCCATCGGCGTGCGGGTGGCGAACGTAGCAAAACATATGGGTATGGAAGTGTACGGATACGATCCCTATGTGTCTGTGGATGCGGCGTGGAATTTGAGCCGTGATGTGCATCATGTGCTGAACGTGGACGATATTTACGAGTATTGTGATATCATCACGATCCATGTGCCGCTGATGGACGCCACAAGAGGCATGGTGAATGAGGAAGCGGTGGCAAAGATGAAGCGGGGGGTGATCCTCTTAAACTTTGCCAGGGATGTGCTGATGGATGAACAGGCGGTATTGAAGGGCATCCATTCCGGCAGAATCAGAAAATATGTGACGGATTTCCCGAATACGATCACGGCGGGGCAGGAGGGCTGTATCGTGATCCCGCATCTTGGGGCTTCCACCGAGGAGTCTGAGGATAACTGCGCCAAAATGGCGGTAAAAGAGCTGCGGAATTATCTGGAGAACGGCAATATCGTCAATTCCGTCAACTTCCCGAACTGTGACATGGGTATCTGCACGAAGGAGGGGCGTATCGCGGTGTTCCACAAGAATATCGCCAATATGATCACAAAATTCACCTCTATTCTGGGCGATGCGGGCATCAATATCTCCGATATGACAAACAAGTCCCGTGGCGAGTTTGCCTACACGATGCTGGATGTGGAGACAAGGCCGGATGAGGCGCTTATTGCGAAGCTGCGCGATGTGAAGGGTGTATTCCGCGTGAGAGTGGTGAAATAAATAGTATTAAAAATATATGAAAAGCACCGGTGGGCAGTCGGTGCTTTTCGCAATCTATATAGACGAGCAATAAGATTTTCTCCATAACACCGGTCTGCGAATGTTGCCGTTTCGGGCGATATGGAAGATTTTATCACTCATGAGTATAATGATGAAAACAGAAGCGAAAAGTGTCACGGGTTAAGATAAAAGAGAGAAGGGGGGAGAAACAATGGAGGAAGCCGGCAACAAAAAGGCGGTCATTGAGTTTGAAAAGTTTTCATTCCAGTATTTCAGTCAGGCGGAGCCCACGCTGCATGACATTGACTTAAAGATCTACGAGGGGGAAAAGGTGCTGATCGTGGGGCCAAGCGGCAGCGGAAAAAGTACGATGGGGCACTGTCTGAACGGACTGATCCCGTTTTCCTACCACGGGAAAGTGGAGGGCTCTTTGAAGATCTGCGGGAGAGAGACGCAGGAAATGAATATTTTTGAACTCTCCAAACGGGTAGGCACGGTTTTGCAGGACGCGGACGGACAGTTTATCGGGCTGACCGTCGGGGAGGATATCGCCTTTGCGCTGGAGAATGATCTGGTAAAGCAGGATGAGATGAAAGAGACAGTGCAGAAGGTTGCGGATATGGTGGACATGGGAAAGTTGCTCAAATCTTCTCCCTTTGAGCTCTCCGGCGGACAAAAGCAGAGGGTCGCCTTCGCGGGAGTCCTGGTGGACGATGTGGATATCCTGCTGTTCGATGAACCGCTTGCCAATCTGGACCCGGCGACGGGAAAGACGGCTATCGACCTGATCGACAGGGTGTGGCGGGAGTACCACAAGACTGTAGTGATCATCGAGCATCGCCTGGAGGATGTGCTGTACCGGGATGTGGACAGGATCGTGCTGGTAAACGACGGAAAAGTCGTGGCGGACATGACGCCGGATCAGATGATGGCGGCGGACATCCTCGGGAAATACGGTATCAGAGAGCCTCTGTATGTGACGGCGCTAAAGTATGCGGGCGTGAAAGTGAAGGAGGAGCATCGCGCGGGCAGGCTTGCGACGCTGGACATTCCCGCGGTGCAGGATGCGGTGCTCAAGTGGAACAGCGAGGCGTCGGAGAAGCCGGATAAGAAAGAGCGGCAGGTGATCCTTTCGGCGGAACATCTGGACTTTCAGTATACGAAAAAGCGCAGGATCTTGCAGGACATTAACTTTGCGATAAAAGAGGGCGAGATGGTCAGCATCGTCGGGACCAACGGCGCCGGAAAGAGCACGCTCGCGAAGGTGATCTGCGGCTTTGTAAAGGAGGATGGCGGAAAGCTTCTCTACAGCGGGGCGGATATGGAAGGGCAGACGATCAAAGAGCGCTCCAAAATCATCAGCTATGTGATGCAGAACCCGAATCAGATGATCTGCAAGCCCATGATCTACGATGAGGTGGCGTTGGGGCTTCGGCTGAACGATGTGCCGGAGGAGGAGATCGAGGAGAGGGTGGAGAAGGCGTTAAAGATCTGCGGCCTTGCGCCCTTTCGGAAGTGGCCCATCTCCGCGCTGAGCTACGGACAGAAGAAGCGGGTGACGATCGCTTCCATGCTGGTGATGAATCCGAAGATCCTGATATTGGACGAGCCCACAGCGGGGCAGGACTACCACCACTATACGGAGATCATGGAGTTTTTGAAGAGCCTGAACGAGTCCGGCGTGACGATCCTGATGATCACCCACGACATGCATCTGATGCTGGAATATACCTCCCACGCCATCGTGATCTGTGACGGAAAAAAGATCGGGGATGCCAGCGCGGTGGAGATTCTGACGAACGAAGAGATCGCGGCGCAGGCGAACCTGAAAGTGACATCCCTCTATGAGCTGGCAAAACTGACCGGGATCGGGGATGCCCAGGGGTTTGTACAGAAATTTATCGACTACGAGAGGAGGAACATGAGATCATGAAGGCAAAACTGTTCGACTATGTGGACAGGGACAATTTTATCTTTAACCTGTCGGGGCTGACCAAGCTGTTCTGTTTTATTTTTATGACTTTCTCGGTGATGTTCTCCTACGACATCAGGTACATCCTGTTTATCATGGTGGTGTCGGCGATTATCTTCAAAGCTTCGGGGCTGCAGTTTAAACAGATCAAGATCATGCTGGTCTATGTCGTTATCTTCCTGCTGATGAATTTTATTCTGACTTTTCTGTTCAGCCCGACTTACGGCACGGAGATCTACGGGACGAGACACGAGCTGTTTCAGATCACGAATTTCTATGTGGTGACGAAGGAGCAGCTCTTGTACCAGATCACAAAGACGACGAAGTACGCTTCCGTGGTGCCGTTGGGGATGATCTTTCTTCTGACCACCAACCCCAGCGAGTTTGCGGCTTCCTTAAACCGGGTTGGGGTGAGCTATAAGGCGTCCTACGCGTTGTCTCTGACGCTGCGGTATTTCCCGGACATGATCCGCAGCTATCAGGATATCGCGGTGGCGCAGCAGAGCAGAGGTTTAGATCTGTCCAGGAAGGAGAAGTTCGGCGTCCGGGTGAAAAATACGATGAATATCTGTATTCCGCTTATTTTCTCCACGCTGGACCGGATCGAACTGATCAGCAATGCGATGGATCTGCGGGGATTCGGAAAGCACAAAAAGAGGACCTGGTATGTGGCAAAGCCGATGAAGAAAGGCGACTGGGGCGCCCTTGTGTTCGGGGCGGCTATTTTAGCGGGGTCGCTGTGCATGTCGTTTCTGGTCAACGGATCGAGGTTTTGGAATCCGTTTGTGTAAATAAAGATATAAAAAGTATATAAGGAGAAAAATATGAAACCCATTTTAGTTTTTCAGACAGATTTTACTTACAAAGAGGGGGCGGTGAGCTCCATGTATGGGGTGGTAAAGACCGTGGACAGGGAGCTGGAGATCATGGACGGAACCCATGAACTGCCCCAGTACGATACCTGGAGCGCCAGCTACCGGCTGTATCAGAGTTTGCAGTTCTGGCCCGAGGGGACGATCTATGTGTCGGTGGTAGATCCGGGGGTTGGCACGAAGCGCCGCGCCTGTGTGGCAAAGACCGTGGACGGCTACTATATTGTGACGCCGGACAACGGCTCGCTGACGCATGTGAAGCGCTTTATCGGCATCGAGGCGGTGCGGGAGATCGATGAGAGTGTGAACCGCCTGCGCGGGAAGGGCACGGAGGGTGTTGCGATCTTCCACGGAAGGGACCTGTTCGGCTATACGGCGGCGCGCCTTGCCAGCGGCATCATCGATTTCGCGGGAGTAGGCCCCGAGTATCCGGTGGAGGAGATCGTAGAGCATGAGATTTTGGAGCCGGTGGTCGAGCCCGGAAAGGTGCAGGGCATCTTTGAAATCAATGATCCGAATTTCGGCAATCTCTGGACGAATATCCCGCTGAAGGCGTTTGAGGAGGCAGGGTTTTCGTACGGGGAGAATGTGCGCGTGATTGTCCGCCATAACGGAGAAATCAAATTTGACCAGAGCGTGCTGTTCCACAAGAGCTTCGGCTATGCCGAGAAGGGCGCGCCAATGGTCTACAATAATGAGCTGATGAAGGTGGCGATGGCGGTCTCCCAGGGGAGCTTCTGCGAGCAGTACGGGCTGAACTATGGTCCTGAGTGGACGGTGGAGTTTGTGCATTGATGAATGGCAGATGGACAGCGGGAAGATATCCGATTTTCAGACGGATGTTTATTATCAGAATCCGAGTTATCTGGAATCTTCTTACAGGGAAGGATATTTGCTGGATTAAATCATTCCGGTACACTTGACAAACCACTCGATATTATGTACTCTTTTTGTGGCGGCATTTTCTGAAAGAGAAGGATGCCAAAACCGATGCGGCGGTATTCCGCAGACGAAGGAGGAGATGTAAGATGCAAAAGAAAATGTTTGAGTTTAAGACAAAGACTATCGTGGCGACAGGCCTTGGCGCAGCGCTGTTTACACTGCTGTTCATGTATGTGAAGGTTCCCACCGGTATTCCCGAGACGGAAATCCAGACCGCATACGGTATCGGCGCGTTCTTCGGCGCACTGTTCGGACCTATTGCGGGGGGGCTCATCGCTTTTATTGGCCATGCGTTGTCTGATTCCGTGCAGTATGGTTCCGCATGGTGGAGCTGGGTAATCGCCAGCGGCGTCGCATGTTTCGGAACAGGGCTTGTATACCCGAGGCTGAAAGTGGATGAAGGGATTTTCGGCGGCAAGGACATTCTGATGTTCAATATCTATCAGGTTGTATCCAACGCGATCGCATGGATCATCGTGGCGCCGGTGCTGGATATCGTGATCTATGCGGAGCCCGTGAACCTGGTATTTACGCAGGGTATCACGGCGACGCTGCTCAATGCCATTTCCGCGGGTGTGATCGGCTCCCTGTTGCTGTTTGCCTACAGCAAGACAAGGGCGAAGAAGGGTTCTCTGACGAAAGAAGGCTGAGGACAAAATCAAAACAGCCTATAAAGCGCTGTATGGTACAACTTCAAAAGGTATGATATCAGCGTCGAAAGAAGCGGATGTATATCGCGAAGCGCACCATGTCTATCTATATGGTAATGCAAATGCTGACAATACGGCGCATGGAGAATGAAAACAGAATGAAGATCACCTATTTGGGACACAGCGGCTTTCTGGTGGAGACAAAGGAGCACTATCTGCTCTTTGACTACTATACCGGAAAGCTGCCGGTGTTTTTACCGGAAAAAAAGCTGACTGTGTTTGTCAGCCACAGCCATCAGGATCATTACAACAAAGAGATCTATGCGCTTTGGCATGATGGAAATGTGACCTATGTGCT
Organism: uncultured Lachnospiraceae bacterium; assembly: GCA_910584915.1. GTDB lineage: Bacteria > Bacillota > Clostridia > Lachnospirales > Lachnospiraceae > 1XD8-76. Next base: position 29,632 of record CAJUDM010000005.1, on the reverse strand, counting down.
GTCGAAAGATATCCGCAGAAAGCAGGCGGAGGAGCTTGTGGGCAGGAAGGATAAGCTGTTGTTCGTAAAAGCCCATGAGACATATTCACTGGAGGAGAGCGTGGTTATCATAGAGACGCTGCGCTCCACGGACGCGGGCGTGGCATATGTTGTCACTGTCTCCGAGGGAACGGAAAAGTACCGCTTTTACCACGCGGGAGATTTAAACCTCTGGAAGTGGGCGGAGGAGACGAAGGCGCACAACAATAACATGGAAGCGAATTTCAGGCGAGAGATGGAGCGGATAAAAGGGCGGTATTTCGATGCCGCGTTTGTTCCCCTTGATCCGCGGCAGGAGGAGTTTGCCTTTGGCGGAATGGATCTGTTTCTGGAGACGGCGGAGGCGAAGGTTGTGTTTCCGATGCATTTCTGGAAACATCCTGAGATCATCAGGGCGTATTTGAATAAGAGGCCGCAGGGAAAGAATATCGTGGAATTAAGGGAAGAGGGCAGGACTTATGAATTCTGAGTGATACGAAAATACGCACGGCAGGGAAAGAAATAATTTTGAGTCATACAGGCACTATCCCCTTCATAAACTGTTACAAGATAATGGTAAGCAGGCAGTTTATGGAGGGGATTTTTATGGAACATTTGAATACGGCAGTGGCGGCGGGGGAAGCCGCGGGAAAAGAGAAAGAATTTAATTTATACCGGGACATTAAATTCCGGACGGACGGGGAGATCTATCTGGGCGTGGTGGGGCCTGTCAGAACAGGAAAATCCACATTTATCAAACGGTTTATGGACCTCCTTGTGCTGCCCTATATGGAAAATGAGCATGAAAGGCTGCGGGCGCTGGATGAAATGCCCCAGAGCGGCACCGGTAAAACGATCACGACGACGGAGCCGAAATTTATCCCCCAGGAGGCAGCGGAAATCAGTCTGCAGGATGGGATCAATATGAAAGTGCGTCTGGTGGACTGCGTGGGCTTTATGATCCCCGGGGCGGCGGGAGCGCTGGAGGAAGATGTGGAACGGATGGTAAAGACGCCCTGGTTTGAGGAGGAGATCCCTTTTACACAGGCGGCGGAGATCGGGACGGAGAAGGTGATAAAAGACCATTCCACAATAGGGATCGCGGTCTTTTCCGACGGCAGTTTCGGGGAGTTTGGCAGGAATGAATACAGGGAGGCAGAAGAGAGGACGGCGCAGGAGTTAAAACAGATGGGCAAGCCTTTTCTGATCATCTTAAATTCCGCGAAACCCTACAGCGAGGAGACAAGACAGACGGCGAAGGAGCTTGAGGAAAAATATCGTGTGGCGGTATTGCCGGTGAATTGTGAGCAGATGAAACAGGGGGATGTGCAGCAGATATTACAGGAAGCCCTCTATGAATTTCCGGTGTCCCAGATCGAGTTTTATATGCCGAGATGGGTGGAGATGCTGCCCTGTGATCATGAGATGAAACAGGCGCTGATCGAGACAGTGCGTGAGCTGATGAAGTCTGTCAGCACGATGCATCAGTTTATGAAACAGGACCTTGTGCTGGAGAGCCCATATATCAACAATGTGAAATTGGAGCAGATATCCCTTGCGGACGGTACGATTCGGATCGCTCTGGAGGTGGAGGAAAGTTACTACTATGAGCTGCTCAGCGAAATGATGGGGCAGAGAGTGGAGAATGAATTTCAGCTGATGCAGCTCCTTCGGGAATTTGCGGCGATGAAGCGGGAGTATGTGAAAGTGGAGGAGGCGCTTGAGTGCGTCAGAAGAAAGGGCTACGGCGTTGTGGCGCCGGAGAAGGGGGAGATCTCTTTGGAGGAGCCGGAGATCATCCGCCACGGCAATAAGTACGGCGTGAAGATCAAGGCGGAAAGCCCCTCCATCCATATGATCCGCGCCAATATCGAGACGGAGATCGCTCCGATCGTCGGCACCGAGGAGCAGGCGAAGGATCTGATCGAGTTTATCAAAGCTGAGGAGCAGGCGGAAAACGGGATCTGGGAGACCAACATTTTCGGAAAGACTGTGGAACAGCTTGTGCAGGACGGCATCCACGGAAAGATCGGCATGATGGGGGATGAATGCCAGTTAAAGCTCCAGGATACGATGCAGAGGATCGTCAATGAGAGCAACGGGAAGATGATCTGCATCATTATCTGACGTTCAGTGCAGGATCAGGCGGAGGGCTGGCTTAAATATTATGCGGACAGCATGGAAAGAAAAAAGATAAATTCCGATGGAACTTTGTAAGATATGACGATTGTAGACATACATTGCACATGCTATACTTGGAACGTAGTATTTATAAAATTTTTATAAACTTTAGGAAGGCTTTTCGATATAATCCGGATAATATGGTTCCGGAGTCTCTACCAGATACCGCAAATATCTGACTATCGGAAGAAAAGATAAAGTACAAAAGATGCGTTTTTTCCCCGATACGATTTCGATAAGCTTTTCCTCACACCTTTCAAAGGAGGAGAAGAAAAGAATATGGAGAATTTCTTCAAGGTGAAAGAAAAAGGTTCCACCGTCAGAACCGAAGTGCTTGCGGGGCTGACAACATTTATGGCGATGGCGTATATCCTGATGGTAAATGCCGGCATGTTTTCCGATCTGGGCACGGTATCCTACAACGCGATCTATATCGCGACAGCGATCTCCGCTGTGATCGGTACGATACTGATCGGCGTGCTTGCCAATCTGCCGCTGGCGCAGGCTTCGGGCATGGGGCTGAACGCGTTTTTTGTGTATACCGTATGCTTCGGCTTCGGGCTGACCTATGCCAACGCGCTGGTACTGGTGCTGGTGGACGGCGTCATCTTTATCATTTTGACGGTGACGGGGCTTCGGGAAAAGATCTTCGAGGCGATCCCGGATCAGGTGAGGGTGGCGATCCCTGCCGGTATCGGCCTGTTTATCGCTTTTATCGGGTTGCAGAATGCAGGGATCATTGTAAATGACGCGGCGACCTGTGTGAATCTGGTTTCCCTGAATGTTTTTTCGGGAACGGCGACATGGGGTTCGGTGATGCCGATCCTGGTGACGCTCGGCAGCGTGATCGCGATCGCAGTCATGTCGAAGCGCGGCGTGAAGGGCTCTGTACTGCTTGGCATTGTGGGCGGCGCAGTGGCTTATTATATCCTGGGCTTTACGGTTCCCGGTTTTTACGAGGGATTCGGCGCGACATTGAGCTTTAATCCGCTGACGGCTTTCGCGGATTTCGGCGCCCAGGCGTTTGGCAAGGTATTTACGGAAGGCTTTGACTTCTCCGCATATCTGGCGGCGCATTCTCAGGCGGAGCTGATCGTGCTGGTCATCACGACGGCGCTGGCTTTCTGTCTGGTGGACATGTTCGATACGCTGGGAACACTGTACGGCGCCTGCGCGAGAGGGGATCTTCTCACAAAAGAAGGCAAGGTGCCGAACATGGACAAGGCTATGCTGGCGGACGCCATCGCGACGACCTGCGGCGCGGTGTGCGGCACTTCCACCGTCACTACTTTCGTGGAATCTTCCGCGGGTGTGGCGGAGGGCGGCAGGACCGGCCTGTCTTCCATGGTGACGGGCGCGCTGTTCTTTATCGCCATGTTTTTCAGTCCCATCGCGGCGCTTGTGCCGGGCTGTGCGACGGCGGCTGCGCTGATCTATGTGGGCGTTTTGATGATGAACTGTGTCAGGAATATTGACTGGTTAAACGCGGATACGGCTGTGCCGGCGTTTTTGACTGTGGCAATGATGCCGATGGCTTACAATATTTCCTATGGTATCGCTTTTGGGATCCTCTCCTATATCTTTATCAGCCTGTTTTCCGGTAAGGCGAAGGAGATCAAAGCCGGTACATGGGTGATCGGCGCACTGTTTGCGGTGATGTTCTTTGTGACACATTAAAGAAACTGATGAGGTAAAAGAGGAAGCCGCGAAAAATATTGTCAGCGAATAGAATAAAGAAACTTCAGATATATGGATGCAAAAGGAGCCTCCCACGGTTGATGTGGGAGGCTCTTTGCAGTGGAGCGTACTATGGACGGCGGCAGGTTTGTAACAGGTAAGAGATAAGCCGGCTTGTGGAATGATATAGTGCTCCGGGATAAGGAGGATGAAGGTATATAAATATTATGGGCGGAGGATTTTGACAAAGAGGGAATGAAACGATATAATTTCATTAAACTGCAGCATGCAGCAGAGCATTTTTGCGGCACAGGTACAGATTAACGGAAGAAGTTGAAAGGAAAATTTGTATGAATGAGATTTTTACAGCGATATTGGAAACAGTAGCCTCCGTTTCCATACATGGATTTGAACTGGTGGGGATGATCATTATTGTCATATCGGGTATCAAGGGCGTGATACGGTATCTCCGCCGTGCCCCCGATGTAAGATTACAGCTTGCGCAGGGGATGGCGATGGGGCTTGAGTTCAAACTGGGCAGCGAGATCCTGCGCACGGTAATTGTGCGGGAATTATCAGAAGTTGCGCTGGTCGCGGCGATCATTGCGGTGCGCGCGGCTCTGACATTTCTGATTCATTGGGAGATAAAGATAGAGAAAGAGGGGCAGTGAATCCTGCCCCGGCAGACAGAAAACTCAATCGAGCCGGTTTGCACGCCCTGAAAAACTGTTGTCGTCATCCAGGCTCTCCTGAAACTGTTTTTCTCTCTCCACGGCATCTTCGCTTGCCAGATCCATATATTTTATAAATATATCTTCCACGGACATCTGTTTTTCCATAGCGAGTTCCTGCATAACGGGGCGGAGTTTTTGAAGCTGGAAAGAGATCGGTGTTTTCTGCGGATCGGTGTCAAAGCCTTCCAAAGCTTTCTCGGCATATTCTCTGATGCGGTTGAACATTTCCCTGTCTTCGGTCGTCATTTTAGAATCTCCTGTCAAATTTATATTTTGCCATGTATCTATTCTTTCATTATTTTAGCACTGAAATCTTGTGTTGTATAGTTTATTTTGGTAAACTGATATATAAGTGGTGAGTTCAGTAATCAATGTCATTAGTTGGTGATGAATCGTTGCTATTGAAACTGTGAATGAGGATAAGGCGGAAAAACATGGCGGATATCAGAATGTTCCGGGCGGTAAGGCCGGTGCCGGAGAAGGTGGAGAGGATCGCGGCGCTTCCCTATGATGTTTACAACAGAAAGGAGGCGGCGGAGATCGTGCGGAAAAACCCGGATTCTTTTCTGGCGATCGACAGGGCGGAAACTTCTTTCGATGAGAGCGTGGATACATACGATGAGCGGGTTTATAAAAAGGCGAAGGAACTGCTTAATGGGCGGATCGCGGCGGGCGATTTTGTGATGGAAGATGAGCCGATGTACTATATCTATGCGCTCACCATGGAGGGGCGCACCCAGCACGGGTTTGTGGCGTGTGCCTCCATCGATGACTATGAGAAGCAGGTGATCAAAAAGCATGAGAACACAAGGGCGGACAAGGAGCAGGACAGAATCTGCCATGTGGATGCCTGCAATGCCCAGACGGGACCGATTTTTTTGGCGTACAGGCAGTGTCCGGCGCTCCGGGAGGTCATGAGGGAAAAGACGGCGGAGGATGCGCTCTACGACTGGGTTTCGGAGGACGGCATCCGACATCAGGTGTGGCGTGTGGCGGATCAGGAGAGCCAGCAGGCAATCAGGGCGGCGTTTGAAAAAATGGATGCGGTCTATATCGCAGACGGACATCATCGCTGCGCGTCTGCGGTCAGGGTCGGCTTAAAGCGCAGGGAAGGGCTGTCTTGCTGTACGGGGGAGGAAGAGTTTAATTTCTTTTTGTCGGTGCTGTTCCCGGAGGAGGAACTCCGCATCCTGGATTACAACAGGGTGTTGAAAGATTTGGGCGGGATGAGTGCGGAGGAACTGCTGCGGAAGCTGGAGGCGGACTTTGCGATAGAAAAACTGACATATCTGTCACAAATGGAAACGCTGCAGGAGGGATCGGCAGAAAATCGGATAGAGGAGAACAGGATACCGGTATCAGGGGCGGAAGGATCAGAACCGGAGATGGTGAAACAGCAGACATCGAAAAGGGATGCCGCGGAGGGGAGGAGGGCGAAAGATATCCGCAGGCCTGCGGGGAAGGGAGAGTTTTCCCTGTATCTGGACGGAAGCTGGTATAAGCTCTCGGCAAAGCCGCACTGTTTCTCGGAAGATCCGGTGGAGAATCTGGATGTTTCCATTTTACAGACGAGGGTATTTGCGCCGTATTTCGGCATTGAAGATCCAAAGACGGATGGACGGATCGATTTTGTCGGAGGGATCAGGGGGCTTGACGAGCTGGAGAGAAGGTGCAGGGAAGACTGTGAGGCGGCTTTTGCGCTGTATCCGACGGACATCCGGGAGCTCTTTGCGGTGGCGGACGCAGGGCGCCTGATGCCGCCGAAATCCACATGGTTTGAGCCGAAGCTGCGGAGCGGGATATTTATCCATATGCTGTGAGGCATGGCATAGCAGGGCTTGTGGGAGGTTATAGTCAGGGACGGGGAACTCTTATAAAAGATGTATTTACAGACTAAGATGCAGTACCGGATTTAAAACAGTGACAGTGAAGCCGGAGGATATCATTGCTGTTTGACACATATTCCAATAAAGACAGGAGGGGGAAGATGCAGGAAAAATTGTATAAGATGATGGATTGGGGTTTTATCGAAGGGGTGGTCTATTCGGAGGAGGATAATCCGCACAGGATTCTCGGTGTGCACAGGATAGGGGCGACTCTGGTGTTTCAGACATTTCAGCCGGGGGCTGTCTCGGTGAATGTGCTTCTGCATGAGGAGAAAAAGATCCTGCCCATGGAACTGGTGGATGAGGCGGGGTATTTTGCGGCGATGATGTTTTACCGGAAGATCGGGGCGTACCGGTATGAGGTGTGCTACGAGGACGGCAGAAAGGTGATCGTGGAGGATGCGTACCGGTTCCTGCCGCAGATAAACGCCCAGGATACAGATAAACTGGAGGCGGGAATCCACTACACATTGTATGAAAAACTGGGTGCCCATCTGACAAAGAATAACGGGGTTAAGGGCTGCGAGTTCGCAGTGTGGGCGCCTAATGCCGTGAGAGTTTCCGTTGTCGGGGACTTTAACGGCTGGGACGGCAGGGTGCATCAGATGCGCAGGCTCTGGGACAGCGGTATTTTTGAGATCTTTATACCGGAGGCGAAGGAGGGGGACTGTTACAAATTTGAACTGAAAGTAAAGGGCGGACTGACTTATCTGAAGGCAGATCCCTTTGCCTTTGGCTCGGAGGGCGGTTCCGAGGGGGCCTCTGTGATACGTGATATCGGGCGGTTTAAGTGGCATGATGAAAAATGGCTGAAAGAGCGCAGGGAAAGACAGGCGGAGACAGCGCCGCTCAATATTTATGAAGTGCATCCGGGCAGTTTTGCGGCGGCGGAAAAGGAAGGGGAAGAGTGCGCCCTGCCTTTGACATTCCGGGAGATGGCGGATCAGCTTGTCCCCTATGTGAAGGATATGGGGTATACCCATGTGGAGTTTATGCCGGTGATGGAGCGCATGGGGAATGATCCCTGGGGGTATGAGACCGGAGCCTACTATGCGCCCGCTTCCCGTTGCGGCACGCCGGAGGATTTCCAGTACCTTATGGATAAGCTGCATCAGGAGGAAATCGGCGTGATCCTGGACTGGGTGCCGGGATGGTTCCCGAAACAGAACGAGGGGCTTGCCGATTTTGACGGAACCTGTCTGTATGAGCATCTGGACGAGAAAAAGAAAAACCATCCGTTCCGGAATGTGAGGCTGTACAATTACGGACGCAGTGAGGTGAAAAATTATCTGATCGCAAACGCCATGTTCTGGGTGGAAAAATATCACGCGGACGGTATCCGCATGGTTTCCGTGGACAGTATGCTCTATCTGGATTACGGCAAAGGGGAAGGTCAGTGGATTCCCAATATGTACGGCGGCAATGAGAATCTGGAGGCAGTGGAGTTTATCAAGCATTTAAATTCCATGATGAAAAAACGAAATCCGGGTGTGTTGATGATCGCCGAGGAGCATTCCGCCTGGGCGGGCGTGACCGGAGAACTAAAGAAGGAGGGGCTGGGTTTTGACTATAAATGGAATATCAGCTGGGCGAAGGATTATCTGAATTATATCGTATATGATCCTTATTTCAGGTCTCATCATCAGGAGGAGCTGACGCTGAGCATGGTCTACGCCTACAGCGAGAAGTATATTCTGCCCTTCGGACATGATGTGATGTTTGAGGAGGGACCGCTGTACTGGAAGATGCCGGGAAAAGAAGGAGATAAAATGGCGGGGCTGCGGCTGACCTGCGCCTATCAGATGGCGCATCCCGGCAAGAAGCTTCTGTTTATGGGGCAGGAGATAGGGGAGAGGGAAAGCTGGTGGAAGGACGGCGCGCCGTGGGTGGAAAGGACAACTGACGGCATATTCTGCGATGGAGAGCCGGATGGCGGGGTAAATCCTGCCGGAAGGCATGGAAACGCCATATCCTGGGCACTCTTACAGGAAGAGGGGCATGAGGGCTTCCAGAATATGGTCAGAGAGCTGAACCGGTTTTATCTGGCGCACCCGGCGCTGTACCAGGAAGATTTCAGGGCTTCCGGGTTCCAGTGGGTGGACTGCATCGATCACGAAAACTGCAAGCTGACCTTTATCAGAAGAGCCGGGAAACCGAAAACCGGTATGGAAGAGCTGTTCGTGGCCTGCAATTTTGCGGGCGTTGACAGGGAAGTGCAGATCGGCGTACCCCATGCGGGCAAATACAAGGAGATATTCAATACAGATGATGTGCGCTACGGCGGAGAGGGCTACATCAATCCCCGGATGAAGAAGGCGCTTGAGAAGAAGGCAGACGGCTGTGAATGGTCGATCAGGGTGAAGATGGCTGCGCTGAGCGTGAGCATCTGGCAGGTGACAGTGTGACAGGAAAGAACCGATAGAATAAGAGAGAGGAAATATATCATTGGAAAATACGGAACTGATGGAAGGCCTCGCGGAAATGACAGACGGGAATTTAAAGCCGGGGGTGATCGAAGCTTTTTTGGAGGAACTGCCGTCCAAAGCGTTGAATCTGGGAGTGAAGGTACTGCTTTGTGTGCTTTTGTTCCTGATCGGTGTAAAGCTTATCAATCTGCTCCGGAAAATGCTGCAGAAGTCCATGCAGAGGGCGGGGGCGGAGGAGGGCGTACGCTCCTTTGTGGATTCTTTTATGAAGGCGGCGCTCTATGTTTTGCTGATCTTTATGATGCTGTCCTGGTTCGGTGTGGACACGGCGAGCATCGTGGCGCTTGTGGGTTCCGCGGGTGTGGCGATAGGGCTTGCCATCCAGGGGAGCCTGTCCAACCTGGCGGGCGGTGTGCTTATCATGCTCTTAAAGCCCTTTAAGGTGGGGGATTTTATCAGGGAGGATACCCACGGCAATATGGGGACAGTGACGGAGATCCAGATTTTCTATACGAAGCTGAGCACGATAGACAATCAGGTGGTGATCCTGCCAAACGGCAGCCTTGCCAATACGAGCCTGACCAATGCTTCGGGCAACAGGGAGCGGCGGATGGATGTGCAGGTGGGGATCTCCTACGGGGCGGACCTGAAGAGGGCGAAGGAAGTGCTGTACTCGCTGCTTGAGGAGAATGAGAAGGTTTTAAAGGAGCGGGAGTACAGAGTGTTTGTGGAGGAACTGGCGGACAGCGCCGTGATCTTAAATATGCGCTGTTATTTTGCCCAGGAGGATTTCTGGGAGGAGAAGTGGCGCATGACCGAGGAGGCAAAGCTGGCGCTTGATGCGGCCGGGATCGAGATCGCCTATCCGCAGGTGGATGTGCATATGAGGTGAGAAGCGGCAGGACAAAGATAAGGTGGTTTGTGCTGTGCGCTTTGATAAGCAGCGATGCTTGTGGGGAAACGAGGAAAACAGGTATGTCTGCATGGTTGTTTGTCGTGTTATGAAGTGAAAGGAGGAGAGAGATGAAAAATTATCGCGCGGAATTGACAGGAGTGTTTGGCGATCCGGTGGATGACAACCCTACCGGCGTGGTGGAGGAGGCTGCATTTGCGGCGAAGGGGCTGAATTACCGCTATCTGACGGTAAAGGTATTGCCAAAGGACCTCGAGGCGGCGATGAACAGCGTCCGTGTGCTTGGCATGAGAGGGGTAAACCTTACGATGCCGCATAAAGTAAAGGTGCTCGCTTATCTGGATGAGCTGAGTGAGGCGGCATCCATTATCGGAGCGGTCAATACGGTGATCCGCCGGGAGGGCAGGCTGATCGGTGAGAATACGGACGGAAAGGGATTTGTCACCGCGCTGAAAAATGAGGGGATATCCCTGGAGGGAAAGCGCATCACCATGCTTGGAGCGGGCGGTGCGGCGAGGGCGATCAGTGTGGAGTGCGCTTTAAACGGGGCAGGGCATATCGCGATCGTGAACAGGAACAAGGAGCGGGGAGATGAACTGGCGGCATTGTTAAATGAAAAGACTGAATGTGCGGCAGAATATCTCGCCTGGGAGAAGGGGATGAAGATCCCGGAGGATACGGAGATCCTGATCAACGGCACTTCGGCAGGATTTTCCCCGAATGTGAACGACAGACCGGATATCGATTATTCGTCGGTCACGGAAAAGATGTGTGTCTGCGATGTGGTATTCAATCCGGTGGAGACGGTTTTTTTGAAGGAAGCCGCAGAGCGCGGGGCGAAAACAGTGACGGGGCTCGGTATGCTGGTACAGCAGGCGGCATTAAACTTTACGCTCTGGACCGGCGAGGAGGCGCCTGTCCGGGTGATGGAGGAAGCGCTGAGAAGAGAGTTTGAGTAAGAAGAGGCGAAAGAGAGTTTTGAGGGAAAGATGGGACGGCATCCGATAAGGGGGACTTTGGAGGATGCCGTTTGAATTTCATAAAATTTGATCATAAAAATACTTGACAATCAAACAAAACAGTTATATACTTTGATAATCAAATATAAATAAATTCAAAATATTTGATGATTTAAACATTTGAGGAGAAAATATGTCAGCAGTGATTTGTGGAACAGGTTCGTATGCGCCCGGATATGTCATGGACAATGACAGGATAGCGGAACTGGTGGAGACGAGCGATACGTGGATACGGGAGAGGACAGGGATCAGACAGCGCCATATCGCAAAGGCGGAGACGACTACATATATGGCGGCGGAAGCGGCTAAAAAAGCGATAGAGCAGGCGGGGATCTCCCCTGAGGAGATTGAACTGATCATTATGGCAACTCTCTCTTCTGATATTATACTGCCCTGCAGCGCCTGCGAGGTGCAGAAAGAGATCGGAGCAAAGAACGCGGCAGCCTTTGATATCAACGCCGCGTGCAGCGGATTTGTGATCGCTTACAATATGGCGGACGCCTTTTTTGCGGCAGGACAGTTTAAGACAGCGCTGATCGTGGCGGCTGAGAGTCTGTCCCATCTGACCGACTGGACTGACCGGAACACCTGCATTTTGTTCGGGGACGGCGCCGGAGCGGCGGTGCTGAAAAATTCTCCGGGGAAACATTTTCTGTCCGTCACCCACTCCGACGGGGAGAAGGGCTGGACGCTGACCTGCAAGAACAGGCTGGGGACGAATGCGGAGGGAGAAAAATTTTCCAGAGAGTTCTATATTGATATGAACGGGCAGGAGATCTTCAAATTCGCGGTGCGGAAGGTGCCGGAGCTGATCAGGGAGGTGCTGCAGAAAAACGGAGTGCAGCAGGAGGAGATCACCTGGTTTGTGATGCATCAGGCGAATTGCAGGATATTGGAGGCGGTGGCAAGGCATATCGGAGAACCGTCATGGAAATTTCCGATGAACCTGCAGCATTACGGCAACACATCCTCAGCCAGCATCCCGATCCTTTTGGATGAGATAAACAGGCAGGGAAAGCTGAAAAAAGGGGATAAGATCCTGCTTGCCGGCTTTGGGGCAGGGCAGACATGGAGCGGCAATATACTTGTGTGGGATATGTAGGCAGGGATGAATCCGGAGCATTTCCGGTTTATCATAAAGCAGATATTATATGGATGGAGGATAAGACAATGAATGAAATGGTAGAAAAGATCAGAGAGATCGCGGCACAGAATCTGAACATGGAATTGGAGACAGTGACGGCGACGGCTAAATTTAAGGAGGATCTGGAGATCGATTCCCTGGATCTGTTTGAACTGGCTATGGCTCTGGAGGAGGAGTACGGCATCGAGATTCCGGCGGAGGATCTGGAGCATCTCACCTGTATCGAGGAAGTGGCAAAATATATCGAAGAACATAAGGAATAAGGCGGAGGCTGTACATGAAGACAGAGATAACAAAGCTTCTGGGGATCGAATACCCGATCGTCCAGGGCGGTATGGCATGGGTGGCGGAGTACCATCTGGCGTCCGCGGTTTCGAATGCCGGGGGACTTGGCCTGATCGGAGCGGCAAACGCGCCGGCGGACTGGGTGAGGGACCAGGTGCAGAAGATGAAAGAACTGACGGATAAACCGTTCGGCGTCAATATTATGCTGATGAGCCCCTATGCGGATGAAGTGGCTAAGGTGATGGTGGAGGAGAAGGTGCCGGTGGTGACGACCGGCGCGGGCAATCCGGAGAAATATCTGAGCATATGGAAGGATGCCGGGATCAGGGTGATCCCTGTGGTGGCTTCCGTCGCCATGGCAAAGAGAATGGAGCGCGCCGGCGCGGACGCGGTGGTGGCGGAAGGCTGCGAGGCGGGCGGACATATCGGAGAGACGACGACTATGGTGCTTGTGCCCCAGATCGCGGATGCGGTACAGATCCCGGTGATAGCAGCGGGCGGCATTGCGGACGGAAGAGGCATGGCGGCGGCGTTTATGCTGGGCGCAAAGGGCGTGCAGATGGGCACCCACTTTGTTGTGACAAAGGAATGCCAGGTGCATCAGAATTATAAAGATCGTATTTTGAAGGCAAAGGATATCGATACGAGAGTGACAGGGAGAAGCACGGGGCATCCGGTGCGTGCCCTGCGCAATGAGATGACGAGAAAATACCTGGAGATGGAAGGAAACGGCGCTTCTTTGGAAGAACTGGAACTTCTGGCTGTGGGCGGACTGCGCAAAGCTGTCGTGGATGGCGATGTGAAGGGCGGAAGCCTGATGGCAGGTCAGATCGCCGGGCTAGTGAAGGAGAGCATGAGCTGCAAGGAACTGATCGAGAAGGTGGTTTCCGAGGCGGAGGCACTGCTTCCGTAGAGAACTTTCGGCGATCGCCGAAGAATCATAGCCGCTTCCTGTCAAAACATTTGTCGGGAGGCGGACAGGAGTACGGGAAATTGTCCGCGCCCAATCGGCGGGCTGGAATTGACAGACAGAGAGGAATAGAAATATGAGTAAACTGGCGTTTCTTTATCCCGGGCAGGGGGTTCAGGCAGCGGGCATGGGCAGAGATTTTTATGACAACAGCGCCCTCGCGAGGGAAGTGTTTGACAATGCCTCGGATGCCCTGGGGCTTGATATGAAGGAACTGTGTTTTGAGAAAAATGACAGGCTGGATCTGACGGAGTACACCCAGGCGGCGCTTGTCACAACTTATCTGGCGATCACAAAGGAACTGGTGAACAGAGGCATCCGTGCGGACCTTGCGGCAGGGCTTTCCCTGGGCGAGTATGCGGCGATCACGGCGGCGGGCGCAATGACGGATATGCAGGCGGTGAGGCTTGTCAGAAAGCGCGGGATCTTAATGCAGAACACAGTGCCGGCGGGAGAGGGCGCCATGTGTGCGGTGCTGGCGTTGGATGAAAAGGTGATCGAGGAGATCTTAGGCGGGATCGAGGATGTGACCATCGCCAACTACAACTGTCCTGGACAGATCGTGATCACCGGAAAGACAGCCCAGGTGGCTGTGGCAAAGGAAAAACTGGAAGAGGCGGGCGCAAGGCGCTGTATCATGCTGAATGTCAGCGGGCCTTTCCATTCTCCCCTTTTGAAAGAGGCGGGCGCTTCGCTGCGCGCGGAGATGGAGGAGATGGCATTTACCGCTCTGGAGATTCCCTATATTACCAATGTGACTGCGAAAAAGGTGACGGACAGCGGAGAGATCAAAGAGCTGTTGGCAAGACAGGTGTACTCGCCGGTGCGCTGGATGCAGAGCATGGAAACCATGCTGGCGGAGGGCGCAGACACCTTCGTGGAGATCGGTCCCGGCAGGACACTCGCAGGCTTTATGAAAAAGATCGCACCCGGAGCAAAGATGCTGCAGGTGGCGAAGTGGGAAGACCTGGAGAAAGTGACGGCGGAACTGGAAACGGCGGGATTACTGTAGGCGCTGATGCGGAACTGGAAACAGCGAGGTCACTGTAAGCGCATAACTGGATTTGTAGATGCAAAGCAGCTGCGAATCCAGTTTGGGATGAATGTGCTGGAAGTGATCTCGCGGAACTGGAATAGAGGTTTAAATATAATTATGTTGACAGATAAGACAGCAGTGATAACCGGCGCGTCCCGGGGAATCGGGCGGGCGATCGCAGTGTATATGGCGAAGCTCGGCGCACAGGTTATCATCAATTATAACGGATCAGAGGAAAAGGCAAAGGAAGTACAGAAAGAGATCATTAAATTGGGCGGCAAAGCGTTCATTTATCAGTGTGACGTATCTGATTTTAAACAGTGTGAGAGTTTTGTCAAAGAGATCACGGCAAAGTTTGGCAGGATCGATATCCTGGTGAACAATGCGGGTATTACGAAGGACGGACTTTTGATGAGCATGTCTGAGGAAGCTTTTGACAAAGTGGTGCAGGTAAATCTGAAAGGGACATTCAATATGATCCGGTTTGTTTCCAGACAGATGTTGAAGCAGAGAAGCGGCAGGATTATCAATATGGCATCGGTGGTGGGCGTATCCGGCAATGCGGGGCAGGCAAACTATGCGGCGTCCAAAGCTGGCGTGATCGGGCTCACCAAGTCGGCGGCGAAGGAGTTGGCGTCCAGGGGCATCACGGTAAATGCTATTGCGCCGGGCTATATCAGCACGGATATGACAGGACAGCTAAAAGAGGAAGTAAAAGAAAAAATTGCGGCGGAGATTCCGCTCGGCATACTGGGCGAGCCGATGCACGTGGCTTATGCGGCAGCATTTCTGGCGTCCGACGAAGCGGCATATATCACAGGCCAGGTCCTCCACGTAGACGGCGGGATGGACATGTGAACGTTTCAAGTTCAACCAGAGCTGTAAAAGGACGTCAAATCGTGCTCGCACGAATTTGACGGAGTTTTACAGCTCTGAGGGAGCGCCCGTACATGAGCAAAAGGAGCTGCGAAGCAGCGCAGAGCACCGAAGGTGCGATTTTGCGAATGGGCGCGGGTTGAACTGCGCAATGGGCGCGGGTTGAACTGCGCAAGGAGCGCGGGTTGAACATATACCAGATGGCAAACCATAGCAGTGAAAGGGTAAAGAAAATGAAGAGAAGAGTAGTTGTAACAGGCCTTGGGGCAGTGACCCCGATCGGCAATACGGTGGACGCGTTCTGGGCGTCCGTGAAAAAGGGAACGGTCGGGATCGGAGAGATTACAAAATTTGACGCCTCGGATTATAAAGTAAAACTGGCGGCGGAAGTGAAGGATTTTGATCCGAAGGAGCGCATGGATGCGAAGGCGGCAAGACGTATGGAGCCTTTTTCACAGTATGCGGTGGCGGCGGCGAAAGAAGCGTTTGAGGATGCGAAACTTAATATGGAAGAGGAGGACGCTTTCAGAGCCGGCGTGATCGTAGGTTCCGGCATCGGCTCTTTGCAGGTGATCGAGCGGGAGTACGAGAAGATACTGACGAAAGGACCGAACCGTGTGAATCCGCTGATGGTGCCCCTCATGATCTCCAACATGGCTGCCGGCAATATTTCCATTCAGCTTGGGCTCAGGGGAAAATGCACCAATGTGGTGACAGCCTGTGCGACGGGCACGAACTGTATCGGGGACGCCTTCCGGGCGATCCAGTACGGTGATGCGGATGTGATGCTCGCGGGCGGCACGGAGAGCAGTGTGTGCCCCACCGGCATAGCGGGATTTTCTTCTCTCACAGCGCTCTCCACGACGCCTGATCCCATGCGGGCTTCCATTCCTTTTGACAGAGAGCGGAACGGTTTCGTGTTGGGAGAGGGCGCGGGCGTTGTAGTGCTCGAGGAGCTGGAACATGCCAAAAACAGAGAGGCGCATATCTATGCGGAACTCGTGGGCTATGGCGCCACCGGGGACGCTTACCATATCACGGCGCCGATGGAGGACGGCAGCGGCGCGGCGAAGGCGATGGAGTTCGCGATGCGGGAGGCGGAGATTACGCCAGATCAGGTGGATTATATCAATGCCCATGGCACAGCCACCCATCACAACGACCTGTTTGAGACAAGGGCGATCAAGCTGGCGTTCGGGGAGGCGGCAAAGGATGTGCAGATCAACTCCACGAAATCCATGATCGGGCACCTGCTGGGAGCGGCGGGGGCGGTGGAATTTATTGTCTGCGTCAAGAGTTTGCAGGATCAGTTTGTTCACCAGACCGTGGGAACGACCGAGACGGACGAGGAATGCGATCTGAATTATACGCTGGGCGTGCCGGTGGAGAAAGAGCTCTGTTATGC
This sequence comes from uncultured Lachnospiraceae bacterium, assembly GCA_910584915.1. GTDB lineage: Bacteria > Bacillota > Clostridia > Lachnospirales > Lachnospiraceae > 1XD8-76. The sequence goes on along the minus strand of CAJUDM010000005.1, from coordinate 13,062 downwards.
GATGAGCAACTCCCTCGGCTTCGGCGGGCACAATGCGTCTTTGGTGGTGAAAAAATTTGAGGAATAAGGAGCAATCATCTATGGAAATGGATCATCTTATAAAGCTCATTGAAACAGTGTCTCATTCAAGCCTTTCAAAGTTTGAGTACGAGGAGGGCGGAGTCAAGGTGCAGATGGAAAAGCCTGAGGCGGTTCAGGTGACGGCGGTGCCTGTGCCCGCGGCGACAGCGGCGGCAGTGCAGGCTGAGGAGGCGGCAGCGGACAACGTGGTGGCATGTCCGCTGGTGGGCATCTTTTACACGGCGCCGGAGGAGGGGGCGGAACCCTTTGTGAAGGTGGGCGACACGGTGAAAAAAGGACAGACGCTTGCGATCGTGGAAGCGATGAAGCTGATGAACGAGATCGAGAGCGAGTTTGACGGCGTTGTCACGGAAGTGCTTGCCGAGAACGGGCAGGCGGTGGAATTTGGGCAGGAGTTGTTCCGCATCAGGTGAGAGGGATAGCCGAGGGGGCGCCGGGATGAATATTAGAAAGGTTAATTTGATATTATGAATCGTTTGGATATAAAGCAGATACAGGAGATTATACCGCACAGGCATCCTTTTTTATTGTTAGACTATATAGAGGATTACGAGCCGGGGCAGTATGCGGTGGGGTATAAGTGTGTTTCCTACAGAGAGGAGTTTTTTGCGGGGCATTTTCCCGCGGAACCCGTTATGCCGGGGGTGCTGACAGTGGAGGCACTGGCGCAGGCGGGGGCGGTGGCAATCCTCAGCGTGGAGGAGAACCGCGGAAAGACAGCGTATTTTGGCGGTATCAAGAATTGCAGGTTCCGGGGGAAAGTAGTGCCGGGAGACAAGGTGCGCCTGGAGACGAAGATCATAAAACAGAAAGGCCCTCTGGGGATCGGGGAGGCTGTGGCAAGTGTGGACGGCAAGGTTGTTGTGAGCGCGGAACTGACATTTATGATCGGATGAAGCGGGAACTCCTGAGACGGAAACAAGAGCGCAGAGGAAGCAGGATTTGAAGGCAGGGAAGGAATTTGATGGAAGCCTTTGAAAAAGTGAATGGAGATTGGGGCAGGAGCCATGGAGAAGAACATGGATTTTGCCATATGATTTTATGGCGTGAGGATAGCCGGAAGGATGTTTGGCATACATGATTAAGAAAATATTAATTGCGAACCGAGGGGAGATTGCGGTGCGGATCATCCGTGCCTGCAGGGAGATGGGAATTCAGACGGTGGCGGTTTATTCCGAGGCGGACAGGGAGGCACTGCACGCGAAGCTGGCGGATGAGGCGATCTGCATCGGGGAGGCGCCGGCGTCGGAGAGTTATCTGAGCATGGAGAGGATCATCAGCGCGGCGGTCGTCTCCGGGGCGGATGCGGTGCACCCGGGTTTTGGCTTTTTGTCGGAAAACAGCAGGTTTGCGGATCTGTGCAGACAGTGCGGCATCATCTTCGTAGGCCCTCCTGCGGAAGTCATTGAGAAGCTTGGCAATAAGCAGGAGGCGCGAAAGACCATGATCGCGGCTGGCGTGCCGGTGGTGCCGGGTACCGAGGAGGCGCTGGAGGATTGCGGTGCGGCTTTTCTGGCGGCGGAGAGGATCGGCTATCCGATCATGATCAAGGCGGCGCTGGGCGGCGGCGGTAAAGGGATGCGGGAGGTCTATGATCCGGCGGACTTTGAGGAATGTTTTAAGACGGCGCAGAAGGAGGCGCAAAACGGCTTCGGGGACGGGCGGATGTATTTGGAGAGGCTGGTGAAAAATCCCCGCCACATCGAGTTTCAGATTCTGGCTGACAGCTATGGAAATGTGGTGCATCTCGGAGAGAGAGACTGTTCCATCCAGCGAAATCATCAGAAGCTGATCGAGGAGGCGCCCAGCATGGTGCTGACGGAGAAGATGCGGGATGAGATGGGGGAGGCGGCTGTGAAGGCGGCGAAGGCGGCAGGCTATGTGAATGCCGGCACCATCGAATTTCTGCTGGATAAAGAGAATCATTTTTACTTTATGGAGATGAACACAAGGATCCAGGTGGAACATCCCGTGACGGAGTGGGTGACGGGGGTGGATCTTGTGAAGGCGCAGATCAAGATCGCCGCGGGGGAGAAGCTGGAGTTTGCCCAGAAGGATATTAAGATCCAGGGGCACGCGATCGAGTGCAGGATCAATGCCGAGAACCCCGAGAAGGGATTTCGCCCATCACCCGGGACAATAGAGGATCTGTATCTGCCCGGCGGCAAGGGAATCCGGATCGATACGGCAGTCTACAGCGGCTACACGATCCCTGTCTATTATGACTCCATGATAGCGAAGCTGATCGTCTGGGGCAAAGGCAGGAAAGAGGCGATACGCAAGATGCAGAGCGCGCTGGGGGAAGTGATCATCGAGGGCGTCGATACCAACGTGGATTACCAGTATGAGATCCTGCACGATCAGGATTATCTGGACGGAAATATCGATGTGGAGTTTATCAGGAGATTTTCGGGGGGCTGATATTGCCGTGAAAACGGTGGCAGTTTCGTTTTGTATGTCATTAAGGCAATGATGCCGGGCGCCGTGAGGTATAACGAAATGACAGTGATTCGGTTTTGAGTAATGTTGTAAGTGATACTGCTTTGTGAGGAGTTTTGAGAAAAATCGGAAAGGAAGGATACATGCGGACAGGAATTCCTGCAATTTTTGTGTCTGCATGCCGGATAAATGAAAAAGAGTTATTTGTCCGGGAGTCTGGTATAAGAGTATGAAGCTGGATAACATGTTCAAAAAAAGTCAGGTTTCCGCCGTCGAAAACAGGGAGCGGGAACTGAAATCCGAAGTGCCGGAAGGGCTTTTGCGGAAATGCAATCTGTGCAAGAAAGTCATTCTCACGGAGGATGTGGAGAACGGATATTACATCTGCCCCAAGTGCGGCGGTTACTATCATATGCCCGCCATGGAACGGATACGGATGATTGCGGATGAGGGCAGTTTTGAGGAGTGGGATGCGGAGATGCGCCCGGTCAATCCCATGCGGTACAAAGGATATCTGGACAAATTGAAACTCCAGCAGGAGAAGACGGGACTGAGAGAAGCGGTTGTGACAGGGAAGGCGAAGATAGATGGGAGCGATGTGGTGCTCGGCGTCTGCGACGGACGTTTTCTGATGGCAAGCATGGGACAGAACGTGGGGGAGAAGATCGCCCGCGCTGTGGAAAAGGCGACTGAGATGAGGCTCCCGGTGGTGATGTTTGCCTGTTCCGGCGGCGCCAGGATGCAGGAGGGGATCGTCTCCCTGATGCAGATGGCAAAGACTTCGGCGGCGCTCAAGCGCCACAGCGAGGCGGGACTTTTGTATATCAGCGTTCTGACAGATCCGACCACCGGCGGCGTGACGGCAAGTTTTGCCATGCTGGGAGATATCATTCTGGCGGAGCCCGGCGCGCTGATCGGCTTTGCAGGGCCGAGGGTGATCGAGCAGACCATCGGGCAAAAGCTGCCGAAGGGATTCCAGCGCTCAGAATTTCTGTTGGCGCACGGCTTTTTGGACGGGATCGTGGAGCGGAAGCAGCTCAGAGATACTTTATCCCGTATACTGAAGCTTCACGGGACGCAGAGGCTCTCCGGGGAGAAGGGCGCATCGGATAGGACTGCAAAGGAATCGGTTGGAGCGGGAAGTAAGTCCGCCCTGGCAGGAGGCGTATCGGCCGGAGTGAGAAACAGGGATATCGCGGAAGAGAGATACAAAAAGGATAAAAAAAGAATTCTTTCAGAAAAGCTATCCGTGCAGGCGGGAATAAAGAAAAAACGCCTTGAGGCGTGGGACCGGGTGCTCAAATCCAGAAAGAGCGACCGTCCCTCTGGCAGCGATTATATCAGAGCTCTGTTCACGGACTTTATCGAGTTTCACGGGGACAGATACTTTGGCGATGATGCGGCGGTCGTGGGCGGCGTGGCGAGATTCCATGGAATGCCGGTGACTGTCATTGCCCAGGAGAAGGGCAAGGGGACAAAGGAAAATATTGCCCACAATTTCGGGATGCCGAAGCCGGAGGGTTATCGGAAGGCACTGCGTCTGATGAAACAGGCGGAAAAATTTTGCCGTCCTGTGATCTGTTTTGTGGATACGCCGGGGGCGTTCTGCGGCATTGAGGCGGAGGAACGCGGACAGGGCGAGGCGATCGCCCGGAATATCTATGAGATGTCGGCGCTCTCAGTGCCCGTGTTGTCGGTAGTCGTGGGCGAGGGCGGCAGCGGCGGCGCGCTTGCGCTGGCTGTCTCGGATGAAGTGTGGATACTGGAAAACGCGGTCTATTCGATCCTGTCGCCGGAGGGATTTTCGAGCATTTTGTGGAAGGACAGCAGCAAGGCGAAAGAGGCGGCGAAGGTCATGAAGATAACGGCGGAAAATCTGTATAAGCAGCATATCGTGGAGCAGGTTTTTGAGGAGCCGGAGGAATTTACCGCAGAGAATATCGATGTTGTGACGGAGAAGATGGACGGGGAGATGCTGGCGTTTTTGGAAAAATACGGCGCTTTGTCGAAAGAGGAACTTCGGGAGCACAGATACCGGAGGTTCCGCAGTATGTAGCGGATGGATAAAAAAGAGAAGCAGCATTTCAGAAGGCAGAGCGGAACTGCCGAAAGGAAACGGTCATGAGTATAAAATCTTTCAGTATAGGTAATTTGACAGTGGAGAAACCGATCATCCAGGGAGGCATGGGCGTCGGGATCAGCCTCGGAAATCTGGCGGGAGCCGTGGCAAAAGAAGGTGGTATCGGCATTATCTCAGCGGCTCAGATCGGCTATCGTGAGCCCGATTTCGATAGAGATCCTCTGGCGGCAAATCTCCGCGCCATCAAAAAAGAGTATGACAGGGCGAGAGCGATCGCGCCGAAAGGGGTGATCGGTTTTAATATCATGGTGGCGCTTAAGCATTATGAAGAGTATGTGCAGGCTGCTGTGGCGGCAGGGGCGGATATCATTATCTGCGGCGCGGGATTGCCGACGGAACTGCCGAAGCTTGCCGGCGATGCGGGGACGCTGCTGGCGCCCATCGTCTCCACGGCGCGTTCCGCGGGGGTGATCCTGAAATTCTGGGACAGAAAGTACAAAAGAATCCCCGACCTGATCGTGATAGAGGGACCGAAAGCCGGCGGACATCTGGGTTTTACAAGGGAGCAGCTCTCAGCATATCTGGATGAGGGTGCGCAGGATTATGATGAGGAAGTAAAGAAGATCATTGCCGTTGTGAGGGAGTATGAGGGGCGGTATCAGAGGAAGATACCGGTTGCCCTGGCGGGCGGCATCGAGAACAGGGAGCAGGTGCAGCATGCTTTTTCCCTGGGGGCGGATGCGGTGCAGGTGGCAAGCCGGTTTGTGACCACCGAGGAGTGCGATGCGGATATCCGCTATAAAGAGGCGTATCTGAGAGCGGAAAAGGAAGATATCGTGATCGTGAAAAGCCCGGTGGGAATGCCCGGCAGAGCGATCCTGAACGATTTTATGAAAAAGGTGAACGCCGGGGAAAAGATTCCCCACAGTCCCTGCCACGGATGCCTGCGAAACTGCAATCCATCGGAGATTCCCTATTGTATCACGGATTCTCTGATCCATGCGGCGAAGGGCGAGGTGGAGGATGCCCTTTTGTTCTGCGGCGCCTATGCATATAAGGCGAAGAAGCTGGAGACAGTAAAGGAAGTGATGGATTCCCTGCTCTCCTGATCGATGCAGGGGAAAGATTTTTTTGACCGGGACGCTGTTTTATTGTATACTCATACCAGCGGATGTTCGGTTTTTACCGGAGGGAATACCAGAAAAAGTAAATGAAAAAAGTAAAAAGCCGGCATGAAATCAGGAATGTAATGATCCTGATATAAGTGCCCGTCCAGGCGGGCGAATGGGAGTTAGTGAAAAGAAATGGAAGACGCATACAGAAAAATCAACTATATACTGGTCCGGCTGGTGAATGAGATCTGGGAGTTGGAGGCGAAGGCAATCATCACTGATGAATTCAAGGACCTGACAAACAACGATATGCATGTGATCGAGGCGATCGGGCTGAGCGAGGACAAAAATATGTCTTCCGTGGCAAAAAAGCTGAACATCACAGTGGGATCTTTGACTACAGCAGTCAATCATCTTGTGAAGAAACAGTACGTGGAGCGCAGCCGCAGCGAGGAGGACAGAAGAGTGGTTCTGGTAAAGCTGACGGAAAGGGGCATCGCGGCATACAGACATCACGAGGAATATCACCGCCAGATGACGGAGGCGGTGCTGGAAAAGCTGGATGATCAGGATCTGCCGGTACTGATGAAGGTACTGGACGCGGTGAATGATTTTTTTAAGGGATATGGAAAACAGAATGTGACGGCTGACTGAGAGGTTGATAGTTTCTGTTCACGGCTCAGGAATGCGCTGAACTGCGCATTCCGTGAGAATATGATGCAGGAAGAGGGGCGATTTTTGCATAGCAAAATTCGGAATATCGCCCCGAATCGTTACAATGAGCGGTCCACAGACCGTGAAGAGTAACGGTTGATGTGAGCGGAGGCTTAAAAAATCTGAAAATTTTTCTTGCCAAATATACGAAAACCTATTATAATAATATCGTTGTCTGAGCCGCGTGGCACAGATGCAGGAAATGCTGGAATAGCGCAGTCGGTAGCGCAACTGATTCGTAATCAGTAGGTCGAGGGTTCAAGTCCCTTTTCCAGCTTTTGGGAAACCGGATAGACACTGGAGTTTCCGGCAATTGCATAACAAAAAGTAATCAGAAAGGTAATCAGACATATGTTCGATTACCTTTTTTGTGTTATTATACTCAATGTAAAGTTTTTTTGGCTGGCGATCTTCTCTTTTTTATCAAGTTTGAAAGGAAAAACAACTGAAAGATGACAAGGCAGAAAATTTTGATCGTGGATGATGAACCTGGCATCGTGGAGATGCTGAAAAGTTATTTTACGCCGGAGTATGAAGTGCTGACCGCCGGCAGCGGGCGGGAGGCTCTTCAAAAGGTTTCCGCCGTGCCGGATCTGATCCTTCTGGATATCAACATGCCGGATCTGGACGGCATCAGCGTCTGCCGGCAGATACGGGAATATGTGGCGTGCCCGATCCTGTTTTTGACGGCGCGGGTGGATTCATCCGACCAGATCACAGGATTCGGCGCCGGGGCGGATGATTATATCGTAAAACCCTTTGAGCCGGAGGAGCTGAGGGCGAGGATCGCCGCCCATCTGAGAAGGGAGCTGCGCAGGAGAGAGGAGTGCGCGGTGCGGTTTTTCGGGGAACTGTCCATCGATTATTCCGCCAGATCGGCAAAGATAGAGGGCGAGGAGATTTCATTTTCGAGACGGGAGTTTGATATTATAGAACTGTTGTCCCTGCATGCCGGCCAGGTCTTTGACAGAGAGCGCATTTATGAGCGCATCTGGGGCGTGGACGGGGAGGGAAACAGCGATACGATCATGGAGCATGTCAGAAAGATTCGTTCCAAGCTGGCGGAGCACACGAAGAAGCAGTATATCAAAACAGTCTGGGGGTGCGGCTATCAATGGGAAGGCTGAGAGGAGAAGGCGAGGGGAGATCTTTTTGGGATAATATGAGCCTGAAAAAAGCCTTTTTCCTGCTTTCCGTCTGTGGAGTACTGGTGTCTGCGGCGCTGCTTTGGCTGGTCTGGGTATTTTGCGCCGGGATGCGGCGGGAATATCCTTCGGGCGGCATTGCCATCTATCCGGACGGGACGATGGCGGAGTTGGAGAAGCCCACGAAAGAGGAAGCACAGATACAGGAGATCCTGACTGTCATTCCTTTTGCGGCGGGGGTCTTTCTTCCGATTCTCTCCCTGGGGGTGGCGGGTGTTATTTTTTACCGCTGGAAACTGAAGACACCCATCGCGCTGCTGCGGGAGGGGACGGAGCGGATCAGGCGCCATGACCTGGATTTCACTTTCCCGTCTGCGGGCGGGGACGAGCTCGGAGAGGTCTGCTGCGCATTTGAGCAGATGCGGGCGGAACTTGAGAAAACAAACAGGGAACTGTGGCGGCAGAGCGAGGAGCGCAGGCGGCTGAATGCGGCGTTTGCCCACGATCTGCGGAATCCGGTCACCGTCTTAAAGGGAACCGTGCGGCTGCTGAAAGAAAACCGGCAGGATTCCCGGGCGATAGAGAGGCTGGAAGCTTATACGATGCGGATTGAGCAGTATATAGAGGCGATGAGCAGCGTGCAGAAGCTGGAGCAGATACCGGTGAGGAAGGAGGAAGTGCCGCTTTCGATTCTCTGCGGGGAACTGGAGGAGACCGCGCGTCTTCTGTGTCCCTCTCTGGCGGTGGAAGTGTCCTGCGCGGCGGGCGGAGAGAGCCGGAGCGGAGAAGCGGAGAGAAGCCCGAGAGGAGAAGGCGATGATGAAGCGGAAAGAAGCCTGGGAGGAGAAGGGGAAGATGAAATGGAAAGAAGCCTGATAGGAGAAGGCGGCAGTAGAGACGGAAGGAGCCGGGGGAGAGAAGGAGGCAGTGAAGCGGAGAGAAGCCCGAGAGGAGAAGATGATGATGAAGCGGAGAGGAGCCTGATAGGAGAAGGCGGCTATGGGGCGGAAAGAGGGAGGAGAGCCGGAAAAAGCCGGAGATTGGAGAAAGAGAGCGGTGACGGAAAAAAACGTGAGAAAGCGGATGAGCGAAAAGTGGCGCTGGATCATGGAATCTTTCTGACTGTGGCGGAGAATCTGATCTGCAATGCCGCCCGTTTTGCAGAGAAGGAGATAAAGATTGCCCTGGAGGTGCAGGATAACACGCTGATGTTGTCCGTGGCGGATGATGGTCCGGGCTTTTCGGAAAAGATGCTGAAGGAGGGGCCGAAACCTTTTGGAAGGGAAGAGGGGGAGAGCCGGCATTTCGGGATGGGGCTTTACAGCAGCAGCCTTTTATGCGGAAAACAGGGCGGGAATCTGCGGCTGGAAAACAGGGAAAAAGGCGGGGCGCTGGTGACAGCGTGTTTTGATAATAGTTAAGCCTTAAAATAAAGTTCAGGCATTTTGCGATGGTTTTCGAAATCAGAATTTTCACATGGAAAATCACAAAAATCTTGAGCGTTTCTTGAGATTTATACAATACACTCTTCTCAACAGACAAAAGGAGGGTGTATTTTTATGCATATTGAAGCAAAAGGACTGACAAAAATATACGGGGAGGGGGAGCGGCAGGTCACGGCATTGAAAGAGGCGGATATTGAAATCTTTGCGGGGGATTTTATTTCTGTGACGGGGGCTTCAGGCAGCGGAAAGAGTACGCTGCTCCATCTCCTGTCGGGGCTGGATCATCCCACATCCGGAGAACTTCTGTACGATGGAAAAAATTTGTACAGTCTTACCGACAAGGAACTGTCCGCCTTTCGGCGCAGAAAGATCGGCTTTGTGTTCCAGCAGTTTCATCTGCTGCCTGTCCTTTCGGCGCGGGAAAATATCCTGCTGCCAGTGCTCCTCGATAAAAAGAAGCCGGATGAGGCGTATATTGACAGGCTGGCGGAGCTGCTCGGCATAGAAGAGCGGCTTTCCCACATGCCCCATGAACTCTCGGGCGGGCAACAGCAGAGAGTGGCGATCGCAAGAGCGCTGGCGGCGGCGCCGGATATCATCTTTGCCGATGAGCCGACGGGAAATCTGGACAGCAAAAGCGGCGGGGAGGTGATGGCGCTGTTAAAACATGTCAGGGAGGAGACAGAAACGGCTCTGGTTGTCATCACGCATGACGACAGGATTGCCGGGATGGCGCAAAGGCGGTTTGATATTGTGGATGGCGTGATCGCACCGGTGGGCGTCCGTTATGAAGAGGTTTCTGCGGATCATGCTGAGGAGAGAAATACAGCGCCGCGGAGGTTCCTGTCAGCGCAGAGAGAGGCGGCGATGGATCATGACAGGGTACAGGAGGTGCGGCAATGAGACATTATCAGGGCTATGCGTACAGAGAAATAACAGGGCAGCGGGTGATCTCCCTGCTGATCCTGCTCGCCATCTTGTTATCCACCGCGATGACTACAGCCGTCGGTCAGTCCATCGGTGTACTTTCAGCCATGCGCGCACAACAGGCGGTGACGATCGGAGGGGACCGCTATGCGACGTTTGTGCAGATGGGGGAAGAGCAGGCAAAAAAGCTGGAGCAGGATCGGCGTCTGTCCTTCGCGGGGAGATATATCACGCTGGGTACAGCGGAACTGAACGCTTCCTTATCGCTGGGGCTGAACGAATATCAGGAGGATGTGGCGGCGGTCTATCCGGCGCTTGCCGCTGTGAGGGCGGGAAGGCTGCCGGAGGAACCGATGGAGATCGCTCTGCCGGAGCATGTGCTGCGATATCTGGGCGCCGCCGGAGAACTCGGGGAGCGGATACCGCTACAGTTTTCCAAAGCCCTGCGGCACGGGATCGAGAGTAAGGAGTGCGAGGTCACGGCGGAGTTTGTGCTGACAGGGATTCTGGAGGACAATTATTTGCACTACACCGGCGGCGCCGTGACGGGCATTGTGGGGGAGGGGACGGCAGAGATGCTTCTGCCGGAGCGTTATCTCTATTATAATGTGGATGTCCGCACTGCGGACAAAAAGACATTTCAGGATACAATGGACGATCTGATCGATACATTGTCCGTCCATGAACTGGATACGATGTACAATACTGTTTATCTGGAGGCGCTGGGGATTGATTATAAATCGGAGGAAGGAGGAGCGGAAGGTTTTGGCTCAGATCAGGGTTTTTCGCTTCTTGCGGCGGCGGGAGTGATGGTGGGAGGACTGTTTCTTCTTGCGGCAGGGCTTGTGATCGTCAATATCCTGAAAATCGATATCGTCCGAAAAAGAGGTGAGTACGGTGTGCTCCGGGCGATAGGGGCGGGGAGGGGGCAGCTCTGTTTTCTGGTGCTGTTTCGGACGCTTCTTCTATGTGTACCGGGAATCCCGGCGGGGGTTTTATTGGGGGTATTGTCGGCGAAGAGCATTTTAAAAGCCGCCACGGGACTGCTCTCACCGGAGATCTTTCTGGTACAGGACGGAGCGGAATTAAACCGCCTGATAGAAGAAAACGCGTCCGGCAGAGGGGGATTTTTGCTGGCAGGTGTCCTTGTCACGCTGTTGTCGGTCCTTGCGGCGTCTCTGCCGGCTGTCCGGCATGCGGCGAAAGTATCGCCGGTGGAGGAGATGGCGGGATTTGACGGAAAAGTCAGGCGGAGAGGGCGGAGGGTGAAAACGATCCGACATTTTGAGCGGTATTATGCCGGACTCAATCTGAGGCGGAATCCGGGGCGGACGACATGTACCGTGCTCTCGCTTGTGATGAGCATCTCCGTATTCATCACATTGCAGGGCAGCGTTTCTCTGCTGAACGGAGCGGGCTCTGCGGCGGAGCATCCGGGGGATTACTCGATCATCCGGGAGGGAGAAGGTTTTTCGCCGGATAAGTTGCGGGCGATGGAGGAGGATGAGCAGGTCCTTTCCGTGGCGGCACTTCAGTTCACGCTCTATAATATCGATCAGGACTGCGCGCCGGTCGGTATCGATTTAGAGAGGGCGCTGAAACCCGGGGAGACATTCCAGATCATCGGCATGAACGAGGCATATATGGAGGCGGGGCTCGGGGACTGCCTTTCGGAGGAGGAGATGGAGCGGCTGCTGGCGGGAGAGGGCTGTGTGGTAAGAAATCCGATTCCCCTTATCTTTGACGGGGAGGAGATACCGCGGTCAGAGTTCCATGCGGGGGAGGAGATCGCAGCGGCGGGGAAAAAGCTGCCTGTGCTGCATACACTGGATGGGTATGACAGATATTTTTCGATCGGGAACAACGGTTTTGTCAACGGCGTGCAGGTGATCGTCAACGAGGAGCGGTACACTGAGTTGACCCAAAAAGTCAATTACAATGAAATGATCCCCACGCTTGTCAAAGGGGCTGACCGGGATATCTTTGACCGGAAGGTCGAAGAGCTGGCGGAGGATCTGCCGGGCACCACCTGGCTCTCCTATGAAGATATGGACAGGCAGCTTGCGGAGAGCTTTGAGCAGATCCGGCTCCTGGCGTGGGGGCTTATCCTGTTTGTGGGACTGATCGGGCTTTTGAATATTGTCAATACGACCTACACCAATATCCATACAAGGATGGCGGAGCTCGGCATCTGGCGCGCCATCGGCATGAGCAGAGGGAGCCTGTACGGGGTATTTCTGTGGGAAAGCGCCTATATGGGACTGATCGCTGCGCTGGCGGGGAGCGTTCTGGGGTATCTGGGACTGCTTCTTGTGGAGGCGGGGACGGCGGGTGCCTTTCAGTGGATCGCAGTACCACTGGCACCGATTCTGGAAGCATCCGCCCTCTCGGTGGGAGCCTGTCTGTCCGCCTCTGTCGTTTTGCTCTTTCGGATCGGCAGGATGCATGTGCTGGAGATGACAGGAATTTAGAAACCGGTGACAAGTAGCCGGTAACTAGCCTATGGGTTTAAGCCTTCCCATTTACAAAATAGGAATAGAAAGCCCCGGAGTGGTCGAGACTCCGGGGCTTTCTATTGTCGCCTACATTGGACTACTCATAACATTTTGCCTACAGGCATTATAGCATATGCAGATTTCCTTTGCAATATGCCCCGGAACAATTTTATACTCAGTTGACGTTGCCGCGTCGCAACAGAATGAAGCATATATTAAGTGTGATCACTTATCCAAGGTTGATTTCTTCCCTATTTTCTTCGAGCCCGTTAAGGACGCAGCCAGGAAGCTCCCGCGCTGACAAAAGTGCATCATCATTTGTGCCACTGGCAGCACATTTTAAATCGGGAAAATCGATAGCAATATCTTTCCAAGGCTCATAGATGAAGATAGCTGGATAAAAATAGCGTTCTGTTTTTTCATAAGGTAACCTTCTGCTTGGTTGTCATCCAGCCGCTTTTAGCATTTTGATAACTTCCCGAGATGAATAACTTTTCATGTATTATTCCTTCCTGACAATTATAATAGCACATATAAAAGTGCTTGCCAATGGAGTTTACTTGGCCATCCGTAACAGACAATATGTAATGACCCCGCATTTGTAATCTCGTGGATTTACCTGTA